>NZ_JAHLPR010000019.1 GCF_018918005.1 Paenibacillus sp. MSJ-34
TCGGGTTCTTTAGCATACGCATTTTTGAAAATTGCTTT
The DNA here is from genome assembly GCF_018918005.1 of Paenibacillus sp. MSJ-34. Taxonomy (GTDB): domain Bacteria; phylum Bacillota; class Bacilli; order Paenibacillales; family Paenibacillaceae; genus MSJ-34. The sequence goes on from NZ_JAHLPR010000019.1 coordinate 39, forward strand.
CAAAAACACGTTTACATCGATAATTTTAACTCAAGCACCCCAAATTGAGCCTCAATCGCCCGGTTTATTCCGAGATCCTATATTCAATTGCATCTATAGTTTAGCAAAAATATGAAATAATTCCATCCATTTTATCGTGTATCATTCCCCGCCGATCGCTTCAAGCGGCTTCGCGTTGCCGTATTTCGGCGCAATCCGGCCGGAAGGCGCCGCCCAAGCGGCAGCGTTCGCGATCACGCGCCGAATTTCTTCATTATAATAGGTCGGATACGTTTCGTGGCCGGGACGAAAATAGAAGATTTTCCCTTGGCCGCGCGAATAACAGCAGCCGCTGCGGAATACTTCTCCGCCTGCGAACCAGCTGACGAATACGAGCTCATCCGGCTGCGGAATATCGAAATGCTCGCCGTACATTTCTTCTTGCGGCAGCTCGATATATTCGCCGATCCCTTCCGCGATCGGGTGACCGGGCGACACGACCCAGAGTCTTTCCTTTTCTCCCGCTTCCCGCCATTTCAGGTCGCAGCTCGTGCCCATTAATTTTTTAAATATTTTCGAGAAGTGGCCGGAATGCAGCACGATCAGTCCCATCCCTTGCAGCACGCGCTCATACACTTTTTGCACGATTTCGTCCTTTACCTCGTCATGAGCCATATGTCCCCACCAAATCAACACGTCCGTCGATTGCAGCACCTCGTCGGTTAGGCCGTGATCGTTCTCGTCCAGCGTAGCGGTGCGTACCGCGTACGTTCCGGACAAGCCTGCGGCGATGGCCGTATGAATCCCGTCGGGATACACTTCCTTAACGCGATCATGCTGTTTCTCATGGCGAAATTCATTCCAAACGGTAACGTTTAACGTAGCTGACATTGGTTATTCTCCTTCATTTCCGTCATTAGTTGTTGAAATAAACCGCTTTTCCCGTCCGAGCCGATTCGTAGATCGCCTCCAATATTTCCGAGACGACGCAAGCTTGCTCCGGCGTGACAACCGGATCCGTATCGTTCTCGATCGCTTCGATCCATAGCCGCATCTCTACATCCGCCGGGTTGTCCCCGCTGCCGTCGTAGAAATCGACCCCGCCCGCATCCAGCTGAATTTTCTGTTCGTATAATCTTGCATGCTTTTCCCCGTTAATCGTCAAACCGTCCCACATATCGGCTCCGCCTTCGGTGCCGCACAGCGTGCATTTCGCTTCGCCCACCTGCAGCGTGTTCAGCGCCCAGCTCGACTCAAGCAGCACTGTCGCTCCGTTTTCCATCGTAATCATGCCGAATGCGGAATCCTCAACCGTAAATTTTTGCGGATCCCAAGGTCCCCAAGCGTTCGCGGCATTTTCCTTCGCCGATAGCTTATGGTAGGAAGTGCCGAGCACTACTTTCGGCTTGTAGTTGTTCATCATCCACAACGTCAGATCGAGCGCATGCGTACCAATATCGATCAACGGTCCTCCGCCCTGCTTCTCTTCATCCAGAAAAACGCCCCATGTCGGCACGGCGCGCCGGCGAATCGCATGGGCTTTCGCAAAATAAATTTCGCCCAGTTCGCCGTCCGAGCAGAGCCGGTGCAAATATCGGCTGTCCGCCCGGAACCGGTTGTTATAACCGATCGTTAATTTTTTGCCTGTCCGCTTGGCCGCTTCCACCATCATTCTCGCTTCCGCGGCCGTCTTCGCCATCGGCTTTTCGCACATGACATGCTTTCCCGCTTCCATAGCGGCGATCGAGATTTCCGCATGCGTATCGTTCGGCGTACAAACATGTACGATATCGATCGATTGATCGTCAATCAATTCTTTATAATCGCGATATACTTTAGCGTCGGCGCTTCCGAATCGCTCGGCCGCTTCCTGAGCGCGTTCAAAGCTAACGTCGCAAAAAGCCGCCATCTCCACGTTCGGCAATTTCTTCAGACTGGTCATATGTTTGCCGACTGCGATGCCGCCGCAGCCGATCATTCCGACGCGATATATGTTAGACATGATGTCATCCTCCTACGATATGAGATCCGAATGTTGCTTTAACCATTCCATACTGCTTGTTACGCTTGCCAGAGGCGGTTCCTGGCATTCGTCCTGCTCCACGACGAACCATTCGACGCCCGCCTTGCCGCCCGCTTCGATAACCGCTTTCAAGTCCAGTTCCCCTTGTCCCAAAATGACGGTTTGCCCGCGGCCGTCTTGCAATGTCCGTAAATCTTTCAAATGAATAAGCGGAACTCTTCCGGCATATTTGCCGATATAATCGACGGGATCATAGCCTCCGTGCCGCACCCAGCATACGTCAAGCTCAATTTGCAATTGTTCGGGCGTCATCGAGGCAAAGATTTGATCGAACAACAGCTTGTCCCCGATCTTCTCCGTAAACTCAAAATCATGGTTATGGTATCCGAAACGGATACCGTGTTCGCCCAATCTGCGGCTCGCTTCCGCAAAAACGGCGATCGTTCCCGGCAGCCCTGCTTCCGAACGGTCCTCTTCCGATAAATACGGACATACCACATAACGGCTTCCGATTGCCACGTTCATGGCGATTTCTTCGTCCAAATGCTCGCGAAGCCGTTCCAAGCCGACATGGCTTCCTACGGCGGCAAGACCGAGTTCGTCCAAAACCTGTTTCAACCGCTCGGGCTGCAGCCCCCCGTAACCTGCAAACTCGACTCCGGCATATCCGATCTCGGCGACCCGCTGTAACGTTCCGACGAAATCGCCGGCCGTTTCCTCGCGCAGCGTATACAATTGCAATCCGACTTTCATAGACGCATCCCGCCTCTCCTTCATTATAGATTCCGAATACTCTATTCTATTCTACCCTCATCATCGTTATAATGGGAATGAATGATATCACCTATTCATGAACTATTTTGCTAACTTAGCTATCTGGAAGAGGATGATCGAACATGAAGCATGAACCGGAACAGGTCGATGTAAACGTATTATCCGTAGGAAACGCAAGACATTTGAAACCGTACTACTCGAAAGAAAAAATAGCTCATTACCTCGTCAGGCTGCAGACGGAAGGATATGCCCATACATGGATCGACGAATCGTACGTCACCGTTCGGTCGGGCGACTTGCTGCTGTTTCAGCCGGGCGACGATTACGAGTTGAAAATCGGGTACCATAATCCGTACACGAACGAAACGCTGCCAAGATTCAACAGCATGGATTATTATCTCATCTTAACGGGAACCTGGATCGATCAATGGTGGAAGGATGCGGACAGGCCGAAAAAATTAAGCCTCGGTCTCGACGACCGGCTGTTGACGGTGTGGCGGCAAATTGCGCAGGAGAAACGGCGGGTTCACGATCAAATCGAAGAGATTTCCAAATATTTGACGATGACGTTTTTCCTTATGCTCGACCGAATGATGGATGAATACGGCGCTTCGCCGCGCAAATCGCGTTATGCCGCTTTATGCGACCAGATGAAGTATTTCGTGGAGCAGCGCGCCACGGAGCAGTTTACGCTGGAGCAAGTCGCGAGGCATGTCGGGCTTAGCCCGTCGCGCGCGGGCCATTTATTTAAAGAAACGTTCGGACAATCGATCATGGATTACGCGATCGAAGTGCGGTTGTCCATTGCTTGCGAACGGATCGAATACAGTTCGTATACGTTGGAGCATATCGCGGAAGCATGCGGTTTTCGCAGTTATTCGTATTTCCACCGGACGTTCCGATCCAAGTTGGGCGTGTCCCCCAGCCGGTACCGCGAACTAAACCGGAGGAAATAGACGCCGGCAGACGGCGACAAGAATGCCCCCTGCCGGCACGACAGATCGAATCCGTGCCTTCGCAGGGGGCATTGTTTATCTTTTATTGTTCGCGTTTATTGATATTGTTCAAGCTCGGGGGATAGTCCGCGGCTTTATCCGCCTGCAGCGTTATCGCTTCTTCCTTCAAACGCGATTTGTTTTGCAGGTTGTTCTTTTTCTCTGCTTTGTTGTTCGGCAAGGAACATCACCTCCTCGCCATAGGATGCCGATTTTCCCCCGCTTTCAACCAAGTTATTCTTTATCGCTCGCAGGCTTGTCGGCCGTGACGTTGCCGTCTTTCGGCGCTTTGCCTGCAGGCAGCGCGGATTTGGCGGCCGAAGCGCTTGTTTTTTGCGTCAAGCCTTGAATGAGCCGCTCAAGGTCGATCCCGGACACGCTCTTGAGCATTTCCGGCGCCGTTGCCATCAATTGCGTCACATAATTGCTGACTCTGGCGGCGCCTTCCCCGTTCCCCGTATCGACAACGGTCAGCTTATCGATCGATTGCAAAGGAGCGGCGATCCGTTCGGCAAGTTCAGGCAGCATTTTGACGATAATATCGAGCACCGCCGCTTCGCCGAATTTCTGGAACGCTTCGGCCAGCTTTTCCTTCGCTTCCGCTTCCGCCAAACCGCGCAGCCGGATCACTTCCGCATCCGCGGTACCTTTCGCCCGTTCCGCTTCGGCAATGGCCAGACCGTCGAGCCGCTTCTGCTCCGCATTCGCCTTCGCTTGCGCTTCGATGGAATATTGCAGCGCCTCCGCTTCGCGCATTTTCCGCGATTTCTCCGCTTCCGCCGCCTGCTCGACGGCATATTTGTCCGCATCCGCTTTTTTCTTCACTTCCGCGTCGTATTGTTTTTGGCGCACGAGAATTTCTTTTTCCTGCAGATCGATTTCCCGCTCTTTGCGAACCAATTCGACCTTCATCTGCTCCTCGACCATCGTCTGCTTCGCTCTTGCCTCCTGAATGTGGTAGGCTTGGTCCGCTTCGGCCTTGGCCGTATCTTGTTCCTTCTTAAACGAGGCGACTTTCAATTCTTTTTCTTTCGACGCCTCCGCGATATTCGTATCGCGCAATAATTCGGCCTTCTGACCTTCTTCCTCGGCCTTCGCTTTCTGGATGCGGGCGTCGCGCATAGCCTCCGCTTCCGCAATTTCGGCATCGCGCTTAACGGCGGCAATCCGCGGTTTCCCAAGCGCGTCCAAATATCCTTGCTTGTCGCGTACGTCCTTAATGGTGAAGGAAACGATTTGCAGCCCCATTTTTTTCAAATCTCTGGCCGCCACGCCCTGCACTTCTTGCGCGAATTTGTCGCGGTTGCGGTACACTTCCTCGACCGTCATCGAACCTAGAATCGCCCGCAGATGGCCTTCGAGCACTTCTTGGGCTTCGCTCTTCAAAGATTCGATCGGCTTGCCCATGAACTGTTCCGCGGCCGTCGCCACGTCTTCTACGGAACCGCCCACTTTAATAATCGCAACGCCGTCGGCGATAACCGGAACGCCTTGTTCCGTATAAACTTCCGGTGTCGAAACATCAAGCTTATGGGATAATAGCGATAGAAATTGCGACCGTTGAAAAATCGGCCAAATAAAGGCGCCGCCTCCGCGGACGATTTTGATTTTCCGCCCCGAATCGTCGGTGGCAATATTTTTGCTTCCGAGAAAAGATCCGGTTACGATCATCGCCGCATCCGGTCCGACCGTCTTGTATCTCGCCCAAAACGCGAGCCCCAACACGACGATGACCCCTACGACGATGGCGGGAACCAACATAAAATCAGGCATGCTGCTCATCTCCTTTTCCTATTTCGAATTGGGATACGCGGAGGACGCTTTCCTTCACATCGATCACGACAATTTCGGCTCCGGCCGGGATATCGGCAGCATCGAAGCTCGATGCGATCTGATTCGTATTGCCGGCGCCGACCCGCACCATCACTTCCCCGTATCCGTGAGCGGGGATGGCCACTGTGACGCGGCCGACTTTACCGGCTAAATCCTGAAGCGAAAACCCGGTTGAAACTTCGCTGTTCGCCATCGGTTTGACGTATCCGAAATAGACCGCGGCGCCAAGCAATACGGCAATGATAACGGCCAACGCCAGAACGGCAATCCATCCGAGATCCGTATACTTGTCAAGCAAGATGCCGGCGCCGCCAAACGCGGTAACGGCGCTCGCGATCACCATCGGCTGCAAAAAGTCGACAGACAAAAAGTCGAGCAGACCGTCCAGCGCATTGCTCATTAAATCGCCGAGCACTACCGATACGACGGCGAACAAAGCGCCTCCCGCCAAACAAGCCCAAAATAGCGTAATCATGCGCTCCCCCTCCTGTTCACCCGTTACTTCCTTATATGAAGTAATACGCTGTTAAATCCCGATCGTTTCAATATATTGGGACTATAACCAATTATGAAGCATAGATATGGACTTTACAATACGGAAATACGCTAAATCGCCGCTTCCCGCATAGACGGTCTTCGTCAAGCTCACTCTATGTAACTGCAATTTTCATTTACATTACCCGATTTGGGCGGAAACGGCCCTAGTAAGTGCATTTTTCCAGCTAATCTCGCCCAAATTTACATAAATAGGAAACTGTAGCTTGTTTAGTTGGATATTTGCAGTTGCTTTGCATCACAAGGCGGTTGTGCCGCGCATTAGACGGATTTTTGCAGTTAGACCCCACTAGCGCTGCATGACATCTTCTAGCCGGGATACGGTTCCATGACAATATAACGGATTTCCAAGGTCTTATTTTTCTCGTTTCATCCGAATTTTCGGAATTAACGGATTTTCGAACCGTTACCATGTCGCAATCGGCCTGAGAATCTTTGGTTTTTGGAGTTTCGATAAAAATAGAGACCTCAAAATCCGCTAACTCCGCCAAAACAGCGTTATTGGACAAAGTAAGGCCTCCAAAGTCCGTTAAACTTTGCTCATCCTTATCGAATCGTTTGTGGAAATGAAACCGCCCGCCTTCTTAGAGGAAAGCGGACGGTAATACTTCAACTTGCAATTAGTTAACCGGAATTTTGATCTGCTGTCCGATCAATATGAGATGCGGGTTTTTCAATCCGTTGTATTTCGCCAATTCCCGCCAGTCCAACCCGTATTTCAAGGCGATTCTCGATAATACGTCGCCCTTCTTCACGATATAAATCTGCTCGGTTTTCGCCTGTCCGTTTCCTTCCGCAGGCTTAGCCGGTTCGACCGTTACTTCCGGTTCCGCCGCTTCGCCGCCATGCTCCTGCGCCGGTTCCTCCGCAGGCTGGGCCGGATCGGCGGGCTTCTCCTCGGTTTCGTTCAAGCCGCCCGATGCCGCCATGCCGGCAAAATCCAAGGCAAATTTGGCGAATCCCGTTTCTTTGTCCTCGCTCACATACTTCAGATGGTATTGCTCGGCAATATCCTTCGCTTTGGGCGATGTTTCAAATGTAACCAACGCGTCCCCTTCGATCGGAGCCAGCGACCAGTTTCCGTCAGCCGCCGGATTGATCGTGCCGTTCTCGCGAATATAATCGATGATGATTTGCCGGTTTTCGTCCGGGGATTCGATTGCAATATTCGTCCCGTCAATGCCCGGGAAATTGCCCCCGCCGCTCGCGCGGTAATTATTGGTGACGATCAGAAACTTCTTGTCTTTGGCGATCGGTTTCCCTTCAAACGTCAAATCCTTGATGCGATTCGCGTCCGGATTGAGCAATTTGCCGCCGATATCGTATTTGGCCGGCTGCGTCACATCGATTTGATAGCGAACGCCGTCAATCACGTCAAAATTGTATGTCGGGAAGCCGGCATTGATCAAAGGTTGTTCTTCCTTCTTGCTCGCGTCGATTTGGTTGAACTGTCCCGCGGACATCTCGAGCCAATCTTTCACTTGCTCCCCTGTCACAACAACGGCCTGCAGCGTGTTCGGATAGACGTAGAGATCGGCCATATTTTTGACGGCAAGGCTTCCTGCCGGAATGTCCGTATAGTAGCTTGCGCCATTGCGTCCGCCTGCTTTAAACGGAGCGCCCGCCGACAGCACCGGGATGCCGTCCAGCTCCGTGCCTTTTATATGTTTCTCCACATACCACTTCTGCGCGTTGGTTACGATTTGGATGGACGGATCGTCTTGAATGAGCGCGAAATAACTGTTGATCGGAGCCGTCGACGTTCCCACCGAACCGCGCACGTATTTCAACGTGGCTTCGTGCTCGGATTTCACCGCATCGACAACCGTTTGATCGGCCTCGGCCAGCGCTTTTTTATTCGTCTTATCGTAAATCGGCACGACGCTCGACTGGGAATCGATCACTTTCCACGTTCCGTCCGTCTTCTGCAATTGCAGATCGACGACGCCCAGATGGTCTCCCCAGAAACCGGGCTCGACGGCCGCGACGCCGTTAATCGTTCCTTTCCTCATATCTACGCCGGCCTTGGCTAAATCCACGCCCGCGGGACCTGCGAAATTGTCGCTCGGGAACGTGACATGGGCATGCCCGAACAGGATGACGTCGATCCCCGGCACTTTACTTAACAAATAGGCGGCGTTTTCGTCGTTGTTCGTGCTTTCGATCGAACCGAAACCCGAATGCGGAATCGCGACGACGATATCCGCGCCCTCCGCTTTCATCTTCGGAACGAATTTCTCGGCCGACTCGACGATTCCATTCACGGTTACTTTGCCTTCCAAATGCGCTTTATCCCAATTCATCACTTGCGGAGGTACAAAGCCGATGACGCCGACTTTCAATTTCTGATCCTGGCCGCTCTCGTCCTTGAATGTACGATCCAAAATCAGGTACGGCGTGAAATAATTTTTGTCGTTGTCGGGATTGCCGTCTTTATCGTCGATATAAACATTGGAATTGACGTATGGGAAATTGGCGCCTTGTAAAGATCTGTCCAGAAATTCAAGGCCGTAATTGAATTCATGATTGCCGATATTGCCCGCATCGTAATCCAACAGATTCATCGCTTTATAGACAGGATGGACTTCGCCTTCCTTCAACGGATCGATCTTGGCCATCACATCGCCGAGCGGATTTCCTTGAATCAGATCGCCGTTATCGAACAGCAGACTGTTCTTTGCTTCTTCCCTGTACTTTTTGATCAGCGTTGCCGTTTTTGCCAGGCCGAATTCGTCGGTTGCACTGTCTTTGTAATAATCGTAGTTCACAAGATTGACGTGAATGTCTGTCGTCTCCATGATGCGGAGCTTGAGCTCGGGGTTTTTGGCGTCCGCTGCCGACGATATGGCAGGGAAGGCCAAAATCAAACTTAATGCGGGAACAATGAGAGAACGACATAGGGAAAACGCTTTCAATTTCAAACCAAATCCCTCCTGACAAGTTTGGTGAAGCGCAGTTCCCGGCATAAAACGGCATATCGCCCCCGCAGGGAAACTGCGCATCGGATGTGGTAAAATACCCCATTTTTAGTAAACGATATTTCTATCTATTTGTCAATCGGAGAAAGAAAGTTTCATTTTCGCCTCCCTGATCGGAAATAGCGCGTAAAACGAAGCTTGCGCCCCCCTCTACAGCGCCGAGCGGTAAATGTTCAACACGTCTTGCCGGTTCAGCTTCTTAAAGTTTCCGATCGGCCCGAATTTCGTCGCTTTGTCGGCCATCGCTTCAAGCTGCGAATCGTCTATGCCGTAATCGGCCAAACGGCCGGGAGCTCCGATCGACGTCCAGAACCGCCGCAATGCCGCGATGCCTTCTTCCGCGACTTCGCGGTCGCTTCGGCCTTCCGCGCGAACGCCGAACACGTTCACGGCAAATTGTTTAAACCGGCCCACATTCTCTTCCAATACATATGTCATCCAATTCGGGAACAGAATGGCGAGCCCTCCCCCGTGCGGAATATCGTATACGGCGGAGACGGCATGCTCGATATCGTGCGTCGCCCAATCGCCGCGGTATCCCATATTCAATATTCCGTTCAACGCCATCGTGCCGCAATACAATATCGTCTCCCGCTGTTCGTAGCTTTGCAAATCGTTCACCAGCTTCGGCGCCGCTTCGATCACCGTGCGCAGCAGCGCTTCGCAAAATCCGTCCTGCAACGGCGTATTCGTCTCCCGATGGAAATAATGCTCGAACACATGCGACATAATATCGGCCATGCCGTATACGGTCTGATCCCGCGGAAGCGACATCGTATGATGCGGGTCGAGAATCGAAAATTTCGGGTAGACGTACGGACTGCCCCAACCGAGCTTTTCTTTCGTTTCCCAATTCGTAACGACGGTGGAGCCGTTCATTTCCGATCCCGTCGCCGCGATCGTAAGCACCGTTCCGATCGGCAGCGCATCCTTGGCCGTCGCCTTGCGCGTATAGAAATCCCAGACGTCGCCTTCATATCGGGAGCCGGCCGCAATCGCCTTCGCGCAATCGATGACGCTGCCGCCTCCGACGGCAAGAATCAACTCGATCCCCTCGCCGCGGCATAGATCGACGCCGCGCTGAACCGTCGAAAGGCGCGGATTGGGCTCGACGCCGCCCAACTCGACGACCGCCGCGCCGATTTCGTCCAACAACCGGATTACGTTGTCGTATATGCCGTTGCGCTTGATGCTGCCTCCCCCGTACAGCAACAATACGCGCTTGCCGTATTTCGGAACTTCTTCCTTCAATTGCTGCAACTGTCCCGCGCCGAAAATCAATTTCGTCGGATTGTGAAACGTGAACGAATTCATAAGCAGAACCCTCCTTATTAACATCGTAAACTGTCATATCCCTTCCTTATATAGCATTGCCTAATCGCTTCAAGGAGTCAACGCTTTTTGCCACAATCGGACCGATAACTTTCCGCTTCCCCTATTGCATCCAATTCGATTGGGCGAAAACCGCAAATTTTCGCTATAAATCGAAGGGATTGCATTGACGTGCAGCGATATATAGATATAATGATAGCAGACCGCTTTAAATTGTTTATGCTTTTATGCAGTGAACAGTTAAACCGACGAAAAAATGAAATGAAGGGGGAAATGCAACATGAAATTCAAACTGACATTAATCGCACTATTATCAGCCATCCTCGTCATCGTCGCCGGCTGCTCCGGCAGCGGTTCCGGAGGCAGCGAACCGAACGGTTCGACAGGCGAAACGAACACGCAATCGGAATCGCAGACAGGTTCCGGAGAAACGGGACAATCGGGGGAACCGGCCAAAACCGTCAATATCGGAATCATTCAATATGTTGAACATCCTTCCTTGAACGCGGCGCGCGAAGGCTTCGAAGCAGCGTTGAAGGATGCCGGTTATATCGATGGCCAAACGGCGAAAATCGATTTCCAAAACGCGCAAAACGACGCGGGCATCAACACTTCGATCGCCCAGAAATTCGCATCCGACAAAAAAGATCTGGTGTTAGCGATCGCGACTCCGTCGGCGCAAGCTGCAGCGCAGGCCATGAAAGATACGCCGATTTTGTTTACGGCCGTAACCGACCCGGTGGATGCCGGATTGGTGCAAAGCATGGAATCTCCCGGCGGCAACGTGACCGGCACAGCCGACCTCCATCCGGATGCCGTGCCGAAACTGATGGAATTTATTAAAAATCAATTTCCGAACGTCGAAACGGTAGGCATCATTACGAACGAAGGCGAAGCGAACTCCGCGGTGAACGTGCAAATCGCAGCCGACTCCTTGGAAAAGCTCGGCCTGAAAGTAGTAAAGGCACCGGTCGTGAACAGCTCCGACGTCAAACTGGCGGCAGAATCGTTAGTCGGCAAGGTGCAAGCGATGTACGTCCCTTCGGACAACACGATCGTCAGCTCTTTGGAATCGGTCATTCAAGTAGCCGAGAAAAATAAAATTCCGTTGTTCGTGCCGGAGAAAGATTCGGTGAAACGCGGCGGCTTCGCATCGTACGGATTCGAATATTACGATCTCGGGTATACGACAGGCAAAATGGCCGTGGAAATCCTGAAAAACGGCAAGAAGCCGGCTGACGTTCCTGCAAGCTATCCGGAAACGCTCGATCTGGCGATCAACTTGGAAGCCGGAGCTAACCAAGGCATCGAAGTGACCGATGCGATCAAAGCGATGGTAACGAAACCGGAGAACCTGTTCGAGAAAATCGAAAGACAATAAGAAGAGGACAAGAGGGTAGTCTACTGGCTAGGCTGCTCTCCCTTTGCTTTAAGAGGTTGTTCAAAAAGTCGACTTTTCGAACACGCACTTTTACGGAAATCGACTCGTTTTCGCATTCAATTACATTGACTTAAGGATCTATGGAGGAGGCGGCAAGTTTATGACTATCATACCATTGCTTCAAAGTTCGCTGGAATCTGGCGTCCTTTATGCAATTATGGCCTTGGGCGTTTATTTAACGTTCCGGGTATTGGATTTTCCGGATTTAACCGTGGACGGGAGCTTCGTAACGGGCGCGGCGATCGCCGCCGTCTCGATTACGGCTGGAATTCATCCGGTCCTTGCTTCTCTCTTCGCTTTCGTTGGGGGAGCCATCGCAGGTATGTTAACCGGCATATTGCATACGAAAGGAAAAATTAATCCGTTATTGTCCGGTATTTTAATGATGATCGCCTTGTACTCCATCAATTTGCGCATTTTGGGAAAGCCGAACATTCCGTTGCTCGGCAAGACGACGATCTATTCCTGGCTGGACAATCCTTGGATCATGATTGCCGTCATGGCCGTCGTCGTCATCGCCATTAAACTTGCGCTCGATTGGTTTCTGCATACGGAACTCGGCATGGCGCTGCGCGCGACCGGCGACAACGCCCGGATGATTCGCAGTTTCGGCGTGCATACCGACCGTACGATCATTATCGGCGTCAGCTTGTCCAACGCGCTTGTCGCTCTGGCCGGCTCGTTCGTCGCGCAAAACTCCGGTTATGCCGAAGTCCAAATGGGTGTCGGCATGATCGTCATCGGTTTGGCCTCCGTTATTATCGGGGAAGCGATCTTCGGCACGAAAACGGTGTTCCGCGTCACGCTCGCCGTCATGCTGGGCGCGATTATTTACCGCATGATCATCGTCATTGCGCTACGAATCGGCCTGAATGCGCAAGATATGAAGCTTATTACGGCATTGATCGTTATTCTCGCCTTGACGCTGCCGATGATTCAGAAACGATTCCGTTCCAAGCTGGTGGGCAAAAAACGAAGCGAGCAAATGACGGCGAAAAACGGAGGTGCGCGTTAATGCTTAACATTCATAACGTAACGAAAATATTTAATGCGGACACGCCGGATGAGAAAATCGCTTTGACGAACATCGACTTGCAGTTGGAGAAAGGCGATTTCGTAACCGTCATCGGCAGCAACGGAGCGGGAAAATCGACGCTGATGAACATTATATCCGGCGTCATGCAGCCCGACATCGGACAAGTGAAAATCGGCGGCAAAGATATGTCAAACTTGCCCGAATATCGGCGCAGCCAATGGATCGGACGCGTATTCCAAGACCCGATGGCGGGTACGTCGCCGTCCATGACGATCGAGGAAAATTTGGCATTGGCGTACGCGCGCAGCAAAAAGCGCGGCTTGCGTCTTGGCGTCACGAATAAACGGCGCGCCATCTTCCGCGAGCATTTGCTGAAGCTGGGCATCGGATTGGAGAACAGGCTCAATGCCAAAGTCGGCCTATTATCCGGCGGAGAACGGCAAGCGTTAAGTTTATTGATGGCTACGTTTACCGAACCGCAAATTTTGCTGCTGGACGAACATACCGCCGCGCTCGATCCTTCCCGGGCGGAATTGATTACGCGGCTGACGAAACAAATCGTGGAAGATTTCCATCTGACGACATTAATGGTCACCCATAACATGGAGCAGGCGATTCGTCTTGGCAACCGATTGATTATGATGGATAAAGGAAGGATCATTCTCGATATCAAGACGGCGGACAAACAAGATTTAACGGTGGAGAAACTGTTGCATGAATTCGAAAAAATTCGCGGCGAGAAATTTGTGGACGACCGCGTCGTGCTCGGTTCCTAAACCATATAAGAAGGCTGTTCCCCGGAGGGACAGCCTTCTTATATGATAATATGCAATTATTGCTGGCTTGCGGCAATCGCCTGCTCGAGATCGTAGATGATGTCTTCGATCGCTTCCGTACCGATAGACAGGCGCACCATGCCTGGCGTAACCCCCGCGGAAAGCTGCTCCTGCTCGTTCAACTGCTGATGCGTCGTGCTGGCCGGATGAATGATGAGCGACTTCGAATCGCCTACGTTGGCGAGATGAGAGAACAACTTGACATGGTTGATCAATTTGCGCCCCGCTTCGACGCCGCCTTTAATGCCGAACGTCATAATGGCGCCTTGGCCTTTCGGCAAATATTTTTGCGCAAGCTTATAGGACGGATGGCTCGGCAAGCCCGGATAGTTCACCCACTCGACCGCCTCGTGCGCCTCAAGGAACTGCGCCACTTTGAGCGCGTTCGAGCTATGGCGCTCCATACGCAGATGCAGCGTCTCCAATCCTTGCAGCAGCAAGAACGAGTTAAACGGCGAGATGGAGGAACCCATGTCGCGCAGCAGTTGGACGCGCGCTTTAATAATATACGCGATCGGTCCTACCGCGTCGGTGTACACAACTCCGTGATAACTCGGATCGGGCTCCGTCAAGCCCGGAAATTTGCCGCTCGCTTTCCAGTCGAATTTGCCGCCGTCCACAATGACGCCGCCGATCGAAGTGCCGTGGCCGCCGATAAATTTCGTTGCGGAATGAACGATGATATCCGCCCCATGCTCAAGCGGACGAAGCAAATAGGGGCTCGGGAACGTATTGTCGACGATGAGCGGAATTCCGTGTTCATGAGCGATGTTCGCCACCGCTTCGATATCGAGCACGTCGCCGCGCGGATTCCCGATCGTTTCCGCGAACAGCGCTTTCGTCTTGCCGTTGATCGCCGCGCGGAAATTTTCCGGATCGCTCGGATCGACGAAATGAACCTTGATGCCCAGCTTAGCGAGCGTCGTCGAGAATAAATTATATGTACCGCCGTACAAGCTCGACGCGGATACGATTTCATCGCCGGAGCCGGCAATATTCAGAATCGCGAACGTGATCGCCGCCTGACCGGAGGAAGTAGCAAGCGCCGCCTGACCGCCTTCGAGCGCGGCAACCCTTTTCTCGAATACATCCGTCGTCGGGTTCATAATGCGCGTATAAATGTTGCCGAACTCTTTCAAGGCGAATAAATCGGCTGCATGGTCGGTATCGCGGAAGCCGTAGGAAGTCGTTTGGTACAACGGCACCGCGCGCGACAGCGTCGTCGGATCGATTTCCTGTCCCGCATGGACAGCAAGCGTATCAAATAAATAATTGCGTTCTTGTGACATACACAGTTCCTCCCTTAATATCATGTAACAATAATGGGCTTTTCAAATTTTAACATTTCCATTGTCTCATATCTTCAGCAAAAATAAAAGACTATTCATAGTAAATAACTAAGAATACTTTGTTTTATACTTATTCACTATTATATAACAAAAAACCCGCAATGCAAAGCACTGCAGGCTGAAAAATCGTTCGATTATTGCCACTCTTTCGCCAGAGCGAGAAACCGCTCTTCACTCGGACAAGCTTCCAATTGCCAATATTCGCGATGCGCAACTTGTTCTCCGGGCTGAACGTTTTGCAAAGCGCCCAGCGTCTCGATCTCGATAAAATGGCCGTTCGTATAAAGTTCGAAAGAACTGCCGAAATCCGGGTATTCCGCTTCCATGATATGTGTGTATGTTTTTTTGAAAATAACGCCGTTATTATAATAAGCCGCCCAGCCATGCTCGTTATTCAAACCGAACTTGAACGGAGGACGGTCCGGCATTTGCCGCACGACGATATGATCCTTGCCCCATTCGACGCGTTCGTCGGACATATCCGTATACGGCCATAGAATCAATTTACGGTTCGGCAGCAGCCCCGTGTCCCGGTTCGGCTGAGGCACGATTGCCGTTCCTCCCGCGGCCAAGACGGATAGCGCCCAAGGCGCGAATTCGATCGGCCAAGCGCCCGCATTGCGGATCCGATGATCGAGTCGAATCCGATCCCCTTCGAAGCCGATTTCGATCTCTTTATCCGCGTCCGTCAAGCCCCGTTCCGCAAAACGGATGACGGCTCCCGTCCCGGTGCGTTCCCATTGGATCGCCTCTTTGCCCGGATCGTACGTACGGGGATACATTTCCGGACTGATCCATAAGCGGTGTCCGCCGATCATTTTCCAACCGTTGTCTTTCGTCATTTCGCCTTTCGGATCTTCGAAAAATATGTTGTTTCCGTCCCGGTAACTGCAATGAATGATCCGCGGCCCGCAATCGAGCGTAACCAGCAGGCGGTAATCCCCATGCCGAAGCTCGAGGCATTGGCCCCATTCGGCCGTTTGCACTGTTTCCACTGTCGTAGACATGAAATTTCCTCCTATTCCCAACCCATACTTTGCACAAAACGGCGGAACGCTTGCTTTCCCGCTTCCGTCCGTTTGTAAACGCCGGCGTTGGACAAAATTTCTACAAATTTGCTTCCCACTTCATGCTGCAAACTTCGCATCGTTTCTTCCTCGGAACGATCGGCAATGCCGTACCGCTCAATCAGATCCTGAATCCAGGCGGCATGCCCGGCGAGCGGTCCGTTCGCCGCCTCCGCATTCCAGGCCGTTTTGCCGCGCAAAATCGCGCCGATCTGCTCCAGTTCCCGCTTTAACCGTCCCGGTAAAATCGCCACGCCCATCACTTCGATCAGTCCGATATTTTCTTTTTTAATATGATGCAGGTGGCGATGCGGATGGAATATCCCCTCCGGATGCCGTTCATCGGTACGGTTGTTCCGCAGCACCAAATCCATCTCGAATTCGCCTTGCCCGTTCAAACGGACGATCGGCGTAACGGTGTTATGCGGAACTCGTTCTGCTCCCGAGCCGGAGAATGCATAGATTTGCGCTTCCTCGTCGCTATACGCTTTCCACGATTCATAAATCTCGTTTGCCGCCCGCAGCAATGCATCGCGATTCTTCCCGCTTAACCGCAGCACGGACATCGGCCACTTCACGATCCGCAGCCGCAATCCCGAATGCGTTCGATGCGAGAAACCCTCCTCTGTCGGCGCTTTCTCGATCGGAAACGTATGATGTCCCCCTTGGAAATGGTCGTGAGTCAGAATCGATCCTCCGACAATCGGCAAATCCGCATTCGTTCCAATAAAATAATGCGGGAATTGTTCCACGAAGTCAACCAGCCGCGCAAAGGTATCGCTCGTCAGCTTCATCGGCACGTGATCATGATGGAAAACGATGCAATGCTCGTTGTAATACACATAAGGCGAATATTGAAAATACCAGGACTCCCCGTTCAGGCGAACCGGAATAATGCGCAAATTCTGCCGGGCCGGATGATTGAGCCGTCCCGCGTATCCTACATTTTCCGCACATAGCAAGCATTTGGGATAGGAGGACGCGGTCTGTTGTTTGGCCAACGCGATTTCTTGCGGACTTTTCTCCGGTTTGGACAAATTGATCGTCATTTCGATCTCGCCGAACTCCGAAGGGTGAAGCCAATATACGTTTTTCCGGATACGGTCCATCCGAATATAATTGGAATCGATGGATAGCCGGTAGAACGCTCCTGTCGCCGCTTCGACGCCGCTTTCCTCGCGATTGCGGCGGAACGTTTCCTCCACCTCCGAAGGTCTCGGGGTCAGCAATCCCATAATTTTTGCGTCCAGCAAGTCGGCATATGTTCCGTTTTGCTCAGGCATAAGCCCGAGCGCGAAGCCGTACTCGATAAGCGTCGCAAGCATTGCATGCGGCTCATCGTACGTTTCTTCCCCGACAGGGCCGTCGTAAGGTTCGGGCATTTGAAACAAATCCAGCAGTTGATTGCGGCAATAGGCCAGATCCGCCGATTGAATCAAACGTTTGCGAAGCGCAAATCGCAGCAACTGTTCGATCGCCAATCCGGCTCGTTGTCGTCCGTTCGTCATAAGATCAGTCCCCATATCCGTTCGGATGTTGTACATGCCAGTTCCATGCGCTTTGAATCATATCTTCCAACCGAGTTCTGGACGGATTCCAGCCAAGCGTGGAGCGCGCTTTGTCCGAAGAAGCGACGAGTATCGCCGGATCCCCCGCCCGGCGTTGTTGTACGACGACCGGAATATCGATCCCGGTTACCTTCTTCGCCGTTTCGATCACTTCCTTGACCGTGAAACCTTGGCCGTTGCCCAAGTTGAATATGGCGCTCTCCCGGCCTTGGCGCAAATGATGCACCGACAAAATATGCGCATCAGCCAAATCGCTGACATGAATATAATCGCGAATGCAGGTACCGTCATGCGTAGCGTAGTCGTCGCCGAAAATCGAAATCAATTCGCGCTGCTTCAGCGCGGTTTGCAGTACAAGCGGAATCAAATGCGTCTCCGGTTGATGGTCTTCGCCGATCAGCCCGCTGGCATGAGCGCCTGCGGCATTGAAATAGCGAAGCGACACATACTTGATGCCATGAGCGTTGTCAAACCAACGCATCATTCGCTCCATCACCAATTTGGTCTCGCCGTACACATTGGTCGGTTCCGTCCGGTCGCTTTCCTCTATCGGCAATTTCTCAGGCTCACCGTACGTCGCCGCCGTGGATGAAAACACGATCCGCTTCACTCCCGCAGCGTTCATCGCTTCCAGCAAACATAACGTGCCGTGCACGTTGTTGTCGTAATATTTGGCGGGATGCTGCATGCTTTCTCCAACTAACGAGTTTGCGGCAAAATGAATCACCGCCTCGATGTCGTTCTCTCCGAATACCGTATCCATAAATGCCCGGTCGCGTATGTCTCCTACATACAATTTGCCGCCTTGCACCGCGCCGCGATGCCCTTGCTGCAAGTTATCCACCACGACGACCTCTTCGCCGCGCTCAAGCAGCGCCATGACGGTGTGCGAGCCGATATAACCGGCTCCGCCCGTTACCATAATAGCCATGTTGTTTCCCCCTAACAAGATTTGTGAAGGTTTGCTTTTCTATTCGATTTGCTCCGCCCCATTGCCGACGCCGCATACGTAGAAAGCGGCTTCCAGGCCTGTCGCCTTCTCATAAGCTTCCCCTACTTCGCGAACGAATCGCTCGACCTGATCTTCGCGGACAAGAGATACGGTACATCCGCCGAAGCCCGCTCCGGTCATTCTGGATCCGACGACTCCCGGTATTTTAAGCGCCTCTTCCACCATGACATCAAGCTCGAAACAGCTTACTTCATACAGATCGCGCAGCGAGAGATGCGATTCCCGCATCAAACGCCCGAACGCCGCCAAATCGTTTTCTTTCAATTTCTGCACCGATTGCAGCACGCGCTCGTTTTCTTCGATGACGTGTTTGGCGCGCTTGCGCACCGTTTCGCTTGCAATGAGGCCGGCATGCTGCGCGAATTGGTCCCGATTAAGCTGGCCGAGCAGCGTCAATTCCGGAAATGCCGCCTTCAACTCGTTAACGGCCGTTTCGCACTCGGACCGCCGTTCGTTGTATTTGGAATCGACGAGACCTCTTCGTTTGTTCGTGTTGCCGATCACGAGCTTGTAGTTCCCGGTTTGGAACGGAACCAGCTCGAATTCGAGCGTATCGCACATGAGCAGAATCGCATGGTCCTTCTTCCCGTTGGCAACGGCGAACTGGTCCATAATGCCGCAATTGACCCCGACATAAGCGTTCTCCGCCTTTTGCGCCCATAAAGAGATTTGCTTGCGGTCGACCGGATGTCCTTCCAGCGTCAGCAGCGCAAACGCGGTCACGACTTCGATCGACGCCGAGGACGAAAGACCCGAGCCGTTCGGAATTTCGCCGTGAAACAACAGATCGTATCCGCGGGATAATGGGTATCCCGCCTGCTGCAACGTGACCATCACGCCGGTCGGGTAATCCGTCCATTGATCCGACTTGGCGGCGGGCAATTGCCCGTACGCAAATTCCGCGCGTTCCGGAAACTGTGCGGACGAAAGCGAGATCCGATCGTCGTCGCGCGCCCTGATCAGCAGCGTCGTGCCGAATTCCAGCGCGGCGGGGAGCACGTAACCTCCGTTGTAATCGATATGCTCTCCGATCAGGTTGACGCGACCCGGCGCATGAAAGACGTTTACTGGACGATCGCCGGACCCGTAATATTCGATAAACGTTCGATGAAGCTTTTCTTTTAACTGTTGATTCATGGGTTCACCTTCTTTTTTTAGATGAATGATTCATTCGTAATAATTTCAGTATACAGAACATATTGTGCTTTTGTAATAAACCGATGTTGCTTTCACATGGATTAATGTGACTTTATAAGATAAAATAGATATCGTAGCATGAATTGAAACGGGGGGTGCAATGATGTCCTCAACCGAAGCTTATACTTACTCGGTTGCTTCAAATCCCGTTTATGCCGCCGACAGCGAATTTCAGGTGTTGTTTGCGGGGGAAAGCCAGACGAAACCGGTGCATAAACTTGGACCGAAAGTATATGACTATTTTTTGCTGCACGTGATCGAATCGGGAGCGGGGTTTTATACGACGGAGTATGAATCGTACCGTCTGGGAGCGGGCGACAGCTTTCTGATCGAGCCCGAGCAGCTCGTCAGTTATATGTCGGACGAACGAACGCCTTGGCGCTATCGCTGGGTCGCGTTTAAGGGCAAGGATGCGGCGGGTTTGGCCCGTACGGTCGGTTTTTCGACCCGAAACCCGGTCGTCCTCGCGTCGGACAATCGTATCGTCTCCGAATATATCGATCATATCCGCCAATCTTTTCGCATGAATAACGTATACAGCAATTTGGATGCGATCGGTTATTTGCATCTTATTATGGCCGCATACGGCAAAATACGAAAAAGAGATTCGTACGATTTCGAACTGGAGTCCGATGTGCAGAAAACGGTCAAACAGATGATCCGTTATATGTCCACCCAATACGCCCAGCCTATCTCGATTGAGAAGATGGCGGAAAGTCTCGGGTATAACCGCGCCTACTTATCGCGTATTTTCAAGCAAGCGACGCAAATGTCTCCGGTTACGTTTCTGCTCAAGCTTCGGATCGACAAGGGCAGGCAGTTGCTTCGCGAACGTACGGAGCTGACGGTCGAGCAAATCGCGGCATCGGTCGGATTTCAAGACGCGCTATATTTCTCGCGGCAGTTCAGGCGATTCTACCAACAATCCCCGACGGAATACCGGAATGCGATGAACCGTTTGTCCGAAGACAGACGTTAAAGGGGAACCGCGAAATCGCGATTCCCCTTGTTCATTTGACTTGCTCTACGGGAATGAGCTTCATGCTGTTCGAGATTAATTCCGACACGGTGACGAATGAGTACCCCCTCTTCTTTAATGCCGGCAAAATGATTTTGAGCGCCTCGACCGTATTGGACTTTCCTTCCACATGGTCGTGAAACAGAATAATATCGCCGTTTCTCGCATTGCGCAACACTTTGTTTACAATTTGGTTCACGCCGGGAGAGCGCCAATCTTTCGTATCCTGATGCCATGACCAGAGAACGACGAGATATCCTTGTTTTTTGGCGGCTTCAATGATCGAATCGTTATAATACCCTCCCGGCGGCCGAAACAGCTGCGGTTTATAGCCTGTCGTCCGCACGATAAGATCATGGGCTTGCTCGATCTCTTTTTTGATTTTATCCACCGAATACGAGCCTGAGAAATAAGTATGAGAATACGTATGATTCGCCAACTCATGGCCTTCCTTCACTTCGCGGCGAACGATATCCGGATAATTGCCGATTCGTTTGCCGATCACAAAAAAAGTCGCTTTTGCATCGTATTTGCGCAGCAAATCCAAAATATCCGGCGTATATCTCGGATCCGGGCCGTCGTCGAACGTCAGTGCGATCATTTTGCGATCGGTCGGCACGTCCCAGACAATGTCGCCGCGCGACTCGTAATAGTTGCGTCCTTTATGCGGTTTTATCGCATCGACGGCGATATCGTCCGACAATTGGGGAATAGCGGGCGCCAGGCCAAACGTTAAAGCCAGCAACATTTTGCAAGCAAGCAGCATTCACGGGTCACCCCTACACGTTATTCATTCATTACACCGTTTTAGATTTCTCCGTTTTGCCTGCTTTTATTTTGGAAAGCAATGCCAAACTCCGACAACGAAAAATAGAGATCCATGGAACTCTATTTGGATCTCTATTTTCCGTCTCCCTTTTTCTCCAACTCCTCGATGAGCGCGCGCGTCTCGTCGCTGACCTGCCGAACAAGTTCCGCCAGTACGGATAAAGCGGCCGACTCGGCCGGCAGGAAGGGCGGCATTCCCCATGAGCGTACGAGACTGTCGGGCGCGACCGCTTCAGGATGAAGATCGACTTGCACTTTATCCAGCTCCGGGCCTGCCATCCAGAATGAGCCGTGCCGGGCCGCCTCCCACAGATCATGCTTTTCTTCCGAAAGAAGGCTGTTTCCCATATCCAATGCATGGGAGATCGCAGACGAATTCGCCGGATCCAATGCATCCTGTCCTTGATCCGCATTCGCCCATCCTTGACGCAAATGCCGCAGCATCTCTTCGCGATCCATCCCCCGCAGCTTGAACAGCAGGAACGGATCTTCGTCGAGGCGTTCTTCCAACTTATAATATACGGCGGCAATATGTTTGCAAGGATTGACCCAGTCCGGGCAAGAGCATTCCGTATTCAGGTCCGATTCTCTTACCGGGAACAGATGCAAACCCGCATCCTCCAGCGCCGATTCCATCTGTTCGGGCATTTCGCCGGCTAGCAGCTTCGCGACAAAAAGCGGCCGGGACGCGAACGAGTGCAAGACGCGCTCCCATTGCTGCTCCGTATAAGGCGTCAGCCGTATCCATACCCGGTACGGTTTGGCGCGGCTGCCGGCAACTTCCGCCTGCACGACGCCGGGCAAGACGGAAATCGTTCTTACCATTCCGCCCCGCGCGTATGTTCTTCCCCGCTGCAACCGGCTTTTCCAGTTGAAGGACTCAAGCGCCAGCCTCCATTTCAAACCCCACCACGTTGACCCGTGCTTTTTCGTCCCATCCATTATTCAGCCTCCTCCATATCGTCTTGGAGCGAGTTTTCCCTCAATTCGAGCAAATGGCGCAATTCGGCCCCGGACAGTTCGGTAATCCAATGTTCTCCCGTACCGATGACTTGTTCGGTCAACATTCGCTTCGCTTCGATCATTTCATCGATTCTTTCCTCCAGCGTCCCTGTACAAATAAAAGTATGAACCTGAACGTTTCTCGTCTGGCCGATTCGATGCGCACGGTCCGTCGCTTGATTCTCGACCGCAGGATTCCACCATCGGTCGAAATGAATGACATGGCTCGCGCGCGTTAACGTTAAGCCTACGCCGCCCGCTTTCAACGACAAAACAAATACGGACGGTCCGCCGTCCCTTTGGAACGAATCGATCATGACGTCCCGGTCTTTTTTCGGCACTCCTCCGTGCAGGAAGAGCGGCGCCTCTCCGGTCTGCTGCCGCAAATATTCGACGAGCATCTCGCCCATCTTAATGTATTGCGTGAAGATGATAACGCATTCCGACGTTTCCCGAATGCTTGCCACGAGTTCCAGCAATTGTTTCAATTTGCCGGACCGGTTCGGCGCAGCGCCGCCGTCCTGCAAGAACAAGGCCGGATGATCGCAGATTTGCTTCAGTTTCGTAAGTCCTGCAAGAACAAGGCCTTTGCGCCGGATTCCTTCCGAATCGTCGACCTGGCTGAGCATGTCGCGTACGGTCGCTTGATAGAGCGAAGCTTGCTCCCTCGTCAGGCCGCAATAAATTTTCGTTTCGATTTTATCCGGCAAATCTTTGCTAATGTTTGGGTCGGTCTTTAAACGGCGCAATATAAAGGGCGCGACAAGCCGCTTTAATTGCTGCGTGCGCCTGCGATCGTGATACCGTTCGATCGGCAGCGCGAACCGGCTGCGAAATGTTGAAACGGTGCCGAGATATCCCGGATTTAAAAAATGCAGTATCGACCATAGCTCGTTCAAACGGTTTTCGATCGGCGTCCCCGTCACCGCGACGCGATTCGCCGCGGACAATCTCATGATGCTTTGCGTCTGTTTGGCCGTTTCGTTTTTAATGTTTTGCGCTTCGTCAACAATCAGATTCGACCAAACGATTTTTTTAAAATCCGCTTCATCGCGGGCGATCAAATTGTAGGTCGTTAGAACGACGTCGAATCGCTTTGCCTGCCGCATGAAGAAGTCGCCGTGTTCGCGCACCGGCCCGTGATGCGTGACGACGCGCAAGCTCGGCGCGAACCGCGCCAGTTCATGCCGCCACGTTCCGAGCAAGGATGTGGGACACACGACAAGCGCCGGTTCGGCGGCGCCCCGCTCGAACGAATCGAGCAAGAGCGTAATCACCTGAATCGTTTTGCCCAGGCCCATATCGTCCGCGAGGCAAACGCCGAAGCCTAGCTCGCTCATCGCCGCAAGCCAATGGAATCCCCGCTCCTGATAATGGCGCAGCGTCCCGTTCAAAGCGCCGGGCACGGCCCGCTCCCGGACGATCGCGTCCCAATCGCCGTCCAACAACCGTAGTACCGCCGGCGGAAGCTCGTAATCGGCGACCGGAATTCCATGCACTTCCGCATCGCTTCCGCCCTGGGTCGCAATATGCAATAATTCTCCGTACGACAATTCGATCGTCGGCCGTTCTTTCATATAACGAAGCGCTTGGCGAATTTCTTCCGGATTGACTTCCATCCATTCGCCGCGAAACGGAACAAGCGGCACTTTAAGCGATGCAAGCCGCTCCAGTTCTTCCGCCGTTACCGTCTCGTCGCCGACGGCCGCCTTGGCGTCGAATTGCGCAATCTGCGCGATGCCGAGCCTGCCTTTCGAAGACGCGGAGACGTCCTGATTGGCTCCGGGCGTTTTCAATTTCAATTGCAGCCCGATCCGGCGGCGCCCTTCCCGAGTCCACCATGCCGGCAATTCCACGGACGTTCCTCCTTCGCGCAGAACGGGGGCATACTCCCGCAGAAACCGGTACGCTTCCTCCGTACTTAAGCGCAGAGCTTGCGGGCGCGGGCGTTCCAGCTCCCGTTCCAGCAGCGGGTATAATCTTGCCGCCTCCGCCAATCTGGCCAGCAATGCTTCTTGCGCGTTATAAAACCGCCGTTCGAACCAGCGCATTTCTTCCTTCCGCTGCTGCCAGATGAAGATTGCGGGAATTTGCAAGCTCGGATCGTCCTGCGGCTGCAGATGGAAATGAAGCGTCCAATCGGCGGCTCCCGCTTCGCCGCCGTCCGGCGGGTCCAGCCTCAGGCCGAGCCGCAACAGATCGGCTTTGCCCTCCTGCTTGTTCCGGAGCGGATGGTACGCCTTCGTCCAGTCGCGAATTTCCGCGGCCAAACGTTCCCCCTCCTGGGGCGTTACGATAAACGCCGGCGCATGGCCCGGATTCAGCAGCGATTTCCACCATAATACGGCGACGCGATCGTTTGCCGCCGCCGGAAATTGCAGCATCGATGCCAAGTCTTTCCGGTCGCTCATCCGCTGTCTCACTTGGTTATCGATGATCGCGCCGATAAAGGAAAACAACGATTCCTCCGCGGACCGGCCCGGGCCCTTCGAATCGCGGTTGTCATGCGCCAAACAGACGGGAGGCATCGCGTCGGCCAACATATAATAACGCTCCAAATCGCCTTCCATATCCAGGCTTGGCCTCCATACCCCTCTTCCCGTCTTGAGCTGAAGCTCCAGGTCGGGCACGTATCGCCCGCGCAGCAGCAATTCCAAGGCGAACAAAGCCGATCTTTGCCAGAAGCGCAAATCGTCCCCCGTCGTCGCCCGCTCCCCGAACGCATTCGTGAAATACGTTTCAAAATCCGATTGAATCAAAAGCGCAAATGCGGATGCGATCGGCAGCGTAAATCCCGACACTTCCCGCCTGGGCAATTGGTGCATTCGTTCCCCGCGCAACGTCCCTTTCTTCGTGAAAATCGGCAGTTTTAATTCGAACCGGCGGACGACCGCATTTTTCCAGACCGAATCATCCGATTCCGACGCCCGTTCCCGGACCGCATCCAAACTTTCCTCGATCTGTGCAGCGTCCTCCTCGGGCGAATAACAAAAAAACCGGTCCTCAATCCAGATACCGTGCCACCTGCCGTTTGCCAACAACGTTGTATCCCTCCGATTCTACTTTCCGATAAAACGACTGCATCGTTCTTACATCCATACAGTAAATTCTATTATAACACCGAACAAATTGAACTTCCCGTTTTTTTCCGATTATGCTATTTTACCCACTTCAAAACTTCTTTAAAAGCGGAGGGATCTCCCGCGAAACAGCAATCATGCGCCAAAGTCAATTCGTCGTTCCAAAGGGCGCAAGTACGAATGCGGCGACCATGATCGACAATGCGATTTCGCTTATGCCGACCTGTTTAATCGTAATTTTTCGTCCGGGCAATACGGCGGCCCGAATCAGAAGTACGGCCAGCGGAATGAGCAGCGGCCACGGAAAGGCAACTGCGCTTGCCAGCAGGACGAACGAATGATACGCGATCGAAACGTAATAATAACGCCTGTTCTTTTTTTCGCGAATCATCGTTTTGACGTAAAATACGGTCCCTGTAAAATAAAGCGCGCTAATGGCGAACAGTTCCGCCGCCAAGCGCCAATCGGTCCCCCCGCCGACATCATAGGCGATGAAAACGATCAGGCTGAATTGGACGACCGCTGCGATATCGTTCCAAGCATCGCGTTCCCGATTGCGCTTCGCAAAATAGCAATTAATGAGAAAGAACGGCAGAAGAACGAGCCCCATCCGCAGCAGATCCGGTTTCCATGCGATGAGCGCCGCGGCGGAAGGAAGCAGCAATATTCCGTATAACAACAGCGGTTTCGCATATGTTGCCGTTCTCCCCGTTCGTATCCATTGGAGCAGCGGGTAGGTAAACAAATAGGTCAACAGCCAAACGAAACCAAGCAATAGATGCAGCCATTGAGGTTGCGAAGCGAACATGCCGAACAGAAACGGAATGATCAACATGGCCCAAGCGCCGTGCTGTTTCGGAATATAGTTTTTCATCGGCATTTGCCCTCCTTTTATCATTGAATCGTATACTTTGACTCCATCGTACCGATCGCAGGCCGAAAAGTACATTGCGTTCAACAAATTGTCAATTCATGCCTATTAAAATCGTTAGTAAAGTCATTGATTCGCTCGCATTCATCGCCGATGAATATATGGTAAAACAAAAGCGGTTGTGATAGACTCAAAGAATAGGCTTAAACTTGTACCGGGGGTACACGATCAAATCATATTGATGGAGGGGACATCATGAGTGCCAAAAAATTGCGTTCAGACATGATAAAAAAAGGCTTCGACCGCGCTCCGCACCGCAGTTTGCTGCGCGCCGCCGGCGTGAAAGAAGAGGACTTCGATAAGCCGTTTATCGCCGTCTGCAATTCTTATATCGATATCGTTCCGGGCCATGTGCACTTGCAAGAGTTCGGCAAATTGGTGAAGGAAGCGATTCGCGAAGCGGGAGGCGTTCCTTTCGAATTTAATACGATCGGCGTCGACGACGGGATCGCAATGGGACATATCGGGATGCGTTATTCGCTGCCGAGCCGGGAAATTATCGCCGATTCGCTTGAAACGGTCGTTTCCGCTCACTGGTTCGACGGCATGGTCTGCATTCCGAACTGCGACAAAATTACGCCGGGCATGATGCTTGGCGCGCTGCGCGTCAACATTCCGACCGTCTTCGTCAGCGGCGGGCCGATGAAAGCGGGCAAAGACAGCAAAGGAAGATCGATTTCGCTGTCGTCCGTATTTGAAGGCGTCGGCGCTTATCAAGCCGGCAAAATCGACGACAAAGGGCTGCTCGAGCTTGAGCAGTACGGCTGTCCGACTTGCGGTTCCTGCTCCGGCATGTTCACCGCGAACTCGATGAACTGCTTGGCCGAAGGATTGGGCCTCGCTTTGCCGGGCAACGGCACGATTCTGGCCGTCGCTCCGGAACGGCGCGAGTTTGTCAAACAGTCGGCGAAACAACTGATGAATTTAATCGAAGCGGACATTAAACCGCGCGATATTGTCACTTTGGAAGCGATCGACAATGCTTTCGCCCTCGACATGGCGATGGGCGGATCGACCAACACGGTGCTTCATACGCTTGCGATCGCGAGCGAAGCGGGAATCGATTATCCGATCGAGCGCATTAACGAAGTCGCGTCTCGCGTGCCGCACTTGGCCAAAATCGCACCGGCTTCCGATTATCATATTGAAGACGTGCATAACGCCGGCGGGGTCAGCGCCATCCTGAACGAATTGTTCAAAAAACCGGGAGCGCTGCATGGCGATTGCATTACCGTGACCGGAAAAACGCTCTCAGAAAACGTGGCAGGTTGCGAGATTAAAAATACGGACGTCATCCATACGCTCGACAACCCGCATAGCGAACAGGGCGGTTTGGCCGTATTGTTCGGCAATCTCGCGCCGGAAGGCTCCATTATTAAAGTAGGCGCCGTAGACAAATCGGTCGGCGGCCGCCATGTAGGGCCTGCCATTTGCTTCGATTCGCAAGACGAAGCGCTGGAAGGCATCGCGAACGGGAAAGTAAAAGAAGGCCACGTCGTCGTCATCCGTTACGAAGGGCCGAAGGGCGGACCGGGCATGCCGGAAATGCTCGCGCCGACTTCGCAAATCGTCGGCATGGGGCTTGGCGCGAAAGTCGGTCTCATTACCGACGGACGATTCTCCGGCGCATCGCGCGGAATCAGCATCGGCCATATTTCGCCTGAAGCGGCAGAAGGCGGTCCGATCGCATTCGTCGAAGACGGAGATATTATCGAGTTGGATCTTGTCAACCGCAAAATCGAACTGCAAGTAAGCGACGAGGAATTAGAGCGCCGCAAAGCGAACTGGAAAGGCTTCGAACCGAAAGTGAAAACCGGTTATTTAGCCCGTTATTCCAAACTCGTTACGAATGCAAGCATGGGCGGCGTATTGAAAATATAAGCAAGCGCAAAGATCAAAGGACCTGGGGCTGATCCCCAGGTCCTTCTTCATAAGCATATTGTTTCTGTCCCTTGTATTAGGAGAGCCATTCACGCAAACGGAGGCGGCGTGCTCTCGAATCCTTCCGCTCGCTTCGCCGCCAGCGGCGCCGCGAATGGTTCCGCCTTCCCGGCATCGTTCTTCGCGACGGAACTGTAACGGTGAATGAGAAAATCGAACGGCATGATCATCATTTTAGGCACCAGCAATTCGTTATTCTCTTTCAACCTCGCAGAGCCGCGCGGATGAATGACGGAAAGCAGAAATTTCAAGTAAAGTTGCGACGACCGGGCAAAAAAGCCCTTCGGCAAATCCAATACTTTGAAACCGAATTTCTCCGGCCCCCGGTTCAGCATGCTGACGCCATACAACGCTTTGACGTCGGCAAACTGCGGGTCGGCTGTCGCGAGATCGGCTAATTCGGGCAGCGTCTTCTCGACCGATCGAATCATTTGAATGGCGATTTGCATCGTGGAACGGGACTTCTTGCTCATTTCGTATAACTTCTTATTATCAAAATGAATTTCTAACACTTTATCGCCTTGGACAAGCGTCTGTCCCTGATCAAGCGCCACCGCTTCGCCTTGATAAGGTCTTACCCGGTAATAAAAAACAGGATCTTCCTTGTTCGTCGTCTTCAGTCCGAATACAGAATGGAAACATTTTTCCCACGCAAACCACAGCTTTACGATTGTGCGTTTGTACAAGCTTGGTTGGCGCATGCGAACCGCGTCCGTAAGCCGCATCATTTCGTCGATACGGATAAAGCGAAAATGTTTACGCTGTGCCGCCTGCATATAACGCTCCAATGCGATCATCATATTCGCCGGAGCGTCTTTATCCGCTCCGAAGGTCGTACCGCAATCATGCAGCAGCACCACTTCGCCTGGGCGCATCTTCTTCATCATTCGGCGTTCCAGCCGGTCGGCTCCAAGACGTTTGCGCCAATCTCCGAACATCGCGGACCATAAAATGATTTGCAAATGTCCCAGTTTCGCAAAATCGATCAAATTGACGACCCCCCAAGGAGGCCGGTAATAAACGGTACCCGAACCGGTTATCGACTGAATAATTTGGATCGTCCGGTTTATTTGATTTTTGACCGTCTTCGGCCGCATCAACCAGTTGCTCTTGTGTACGTAATTATGAATACCGATCAAATGTCCTTCATCATGCATTCTCTTGATGATATCGGGATGTCTCTCAGCGTTTACGCCAACGACGAAGAACGTAGCTTTTGCGTTGTATTTTTTCAATAAATCAAGCAACAACGGCGTATAATAAGCGTCCGGTCCGTCATCAAACGTTAAGGAAATTTCCTTCTCCGCCCGACCTCTCTTGAACACGCGAAATCCGAATGTACGACTAACCAAGCCCGGGAGAAACGCATAAAAAGTTAAAATGTAAAATATCCAGAGCAGCAAATTCTCCATCTACATTTCCCCGCTTTTCAATGAACTTCTTTTATTGTACCATATGGATGAAAAAATAGGCACGTTTTTTGAAAATAGTGTACAATCAATATTATATATTTTCAGAAGGAGAGTAAAGGGATATGTTGTCATTCTACAAAAAATATTGGAGAACCGCATTCGATATCGGGCTGATCGCATTAACCGTCTATTTAATCATGTTTGTATTCAGCTTCCTGTATAATATCGCGACACCGATTTTTCTTTCCTTCATCGTATTTTTCATTATCGAACCCTTTGCCAAATTTCTGAATAAAAGAGGATTCAAAAAAGCGATCGCATCGGCCATTTCCGTGCTCTGCTTTATTATTATCATCCTCGGCTTCTTTTTCGGAGCGGGAGTCATTCTCGTATCGCAAATTGCGCAATTGCAGAGCAAATTCCCAACCTATATCAATATGCTGCAAACGGCGTTTAACGAAACGTTTACTTATTTGATGGGTAAAGCGGAGCTCCTGCCGGCGGAAGTGCTGCTGAAGCTGAACGAGACGCTGCAAACGATAACGACCAAAGTTTCGCAACTGATGGGCGAATTTCTCGCTTGGTTGTTTTCTTTCCTTACTTCCTTCTCGTCGTTCCTCGTCAATTTCGGAATCGCCATCATTTTGGCCTATTTTTTGAGCGTCGAAATCAGCACTTGGCGCAAATTCGCGAAGGAGAAGACGCCGAACACGTTTAAACAGGCGTTCGCCTTTTTGCGCGACAACGTATTCAAAGGGATTGCCGCCTATTTAAAAGCGCAGTTCAAATTGATCTCGGTCACTTTCATCATGGTATTCATCGCCATGCTGCTGCTGAACGTGGGCAATGCCTTTACGATCGCTTTATTGTCGGCATTATTCGATCTGCTTCCGCTGCTCGGAATCCCCGTCATTTTTATACCGTGGGCGATTTATTTGTTCGTCATCGGCGATACGTGGCTAGCCGTCTGGATGCTGGTCGTGCTGGGGGTCGTCATGTTAACGAGACAAATCCTCGAACCGAAAATAACCGGCAACTCGCTCGGCGTCTCGGCCTTTACGATGCTGTCCTGCATGATTATTTCCCTTTCGCTGTTCGGCGTCGCAGGATTGATTCTTTCGCCTGTATTGTTGATCCTGATCAAAGCGCTCATGGATCAAGGCTACTTGCAAAGCTGGATTCGCCTGCCGAAGGAAGAGTTCGAGACGCCGCCGCCGAAAAATTAACTCTCCGTATACCGAGCCGCAATATCCATCACGCCGCGAAATACAATCGCCGCCTGATTCGCAATGCCCTCAGGCTGGTTTTGAACGACGACGGCGGCGCTGTAGCGCGGCGCTTCCGTCGGTCCGTATCCGATAAACCAATGATTGTTGCGCGGCGCCCCATGTTCCCGGACTTGCGCGGTGCCCGACTTCCCGGCTACACTCCACTTTGCGCTTCTTAATGATTTGCCGGTTCCCGACCGTACGACATCGTTCATCCAACGCAGCAGCCGATCGGCGGTTTGCGGCCTGATGGCGCCGTATGGCGAAGGAGAACGATGCGGCGCGAATTCGGCCATCAACTGGCCGTTCGCATAGCGGATTTCCTTCACGATGCGCGGAGCGGGCACTTGGCCGCGATGGAGCAGCGTCACGATAAGATTGGACGCCTGCAGCGGCGTAACAAGCGTATCCCGCTGTCCTACGGCCGTCTGCACGCGGACCCCTCCGTCCTCCGGACCGGGCCGGCGCGTCTTGCCCGGTGCCATTCGAGCCCATACCGGCAAGAAAATTCGGCCGCTTTCCTCCGCATCCCATTGTCGAAAAGGCGCCCGATCCATGAATCGGTTCGCCTCCCACCCGATTTGCCGCCCTAAGCCGAGCATCGAAGCATATCGTTCGATTTGCTGCGGCGCAAGCCTTTCGCCTAAAGCGCCGAATGCGATATTGCAAGAATGCGCGTACGCTTCCTGCAGCGTCAATACGCCATGTCCCTCTTTCTTCCAACATGAAAAACCGTATTTCCCGTATTCGCCGCGGCATTCGAACCGTTCCCGCTCGGAAGCGGCCCCCGTTTCCAATGCGGCTGCGGCCATAACCGTTTTGAAAATCGAACCCGGCACCATCGCTTTCAGCGCCCGGTTGCTCCAATTCCCTTCCTTCAGGTCGATATGGCGCGGATCGAACGCGGGACGCGATACCATCGCCGCCACATCCCCGTTCCTCGCATCCTGCACGACGATCGCCCCTTCCCGCATGCCGACGCGGTCCGCATACGCTTCGATTTCGTTTTGCAAACGCAGATCGATCGTCGTTACGATTTGAAGCGGATAGTATGGATTGTCCGGCGCCGTCATGCGCGTATCCAGGCCAAACATCGGCCGTTTCGCAGCGTCGACGAAATAGGTTACGGTTGTGGAACCGACGCCTCGAAGGAAATCGTCGAATGTCCGTTCCAGGCCGGCAGCGCCGACCGAAGTCGATATCGGCATATGATGCGGGTCCAAGCCTAAGGCGTATTCCCGCCGCAGCCGGTCGGGATTTTGCGCGACGAAGCCGAGCCATTGCTTCGCGGGAAAGTCGTTCGGATAGCGGGTTTGATACGGAAGCACGCGGATTCCGTTGAGCGGCAGCCGCCCAATCGCTTCGATTTCGTCCTGCGAGAGCGCGAGCGGATCTTTCCCGTCCGCCGCCTGCCAAATGTAAGGCGCTTTAAGCGCATCCCAGCGCCGTTTCAGTTCCTCCGGGGACGTGCGCAGTACGGCGGAAAGCGCGCCGATCGCTTCCGGCTCTCCCCTTGCTTCCGCCCGAAGCGGGAACAGTACCAGCACCGGCTTGATATTGCCTGTAATAGGCAAACCGCGGCGGTCGTAGAAATGGCCTCTGCCGCTGTCGAGCACAATGCCGCGCTCGCGTTGAACGACCGACATTTGCAGCATGCTCCGTCCGCCGCTCGCTGCCGCCGGCCGGCCGGCCGTCGACTGAATCCAGAACAACCGCACGGCCAATAGGACGAACAGCGTCGTCATCCCGATCAAGCCGATGAATAATCGCTTCTTTATCTTAAACATTCCCGCCCCTCCTGCCTCGTCTTGTCTCCGGCCGCATTCCAATGATTCTATATGTTCCAAGTATTGCCCAGTTCGGAGCGCAATAAGCGGGGAAATGAAACAACCTGCCCGCGTAAACGGACAGGTTGCTTAGATCTTGTCTTCTTATAACGTGAAGCGCGCCAACGTTTCTTTCAATTTCGCGGAAACGTCTTCGAGCTTGTTGGATAAATCCACCAGATTGCCGCTTACGCCGAGCTGTTCGTTGCTAAGCGATGCGACCTCTTCCGAAGTTGCGGAAGACTCTTCGGCGACCGCGCTGACATTGCTCATCGCTTCGGCCAATACGACTTGGGCTTGATCCAGCTGCTGGATGGAATCGGTAGCAGAATCCAATTGCTGGATAAATCCGCCCATCTGCGTGCGTACCATCGAGAATATTTCATTCGCTTCTTTCACCGATTGAATTTGTTGATTGAAGATTGGGTATGCGTTGGACAGCACGTTTACCGTATCTCCGATTTCCCGCTGGATCGTTTCGATCATTTCGCCGACGACGCCGATCGATTGTCTGGATTGTTCGGCGAGATTGCGAATTTCATCGGCTACGACCATAAAACCTTTGCCGGCCGCCCCTGCGCGCGACGCTTCAATCGTTGCGTTCAGCGACAAAATATTCGTTTGCTTCGAAATGTTGTTCATCATATCCAAAATTTTGCGAATGGACTGCGTGCTTTCTTGCAGCGAGTCGACCTTTTCGACCATCGAACGGACCATTTCTTCCGTCAAGCTCGTCTTCTCGGTGAGTTCTTCCATGTACCGGATACCATGTTCGCTCGATTGCTCCACCTTCGCCGCCGAGCTTCCCATTTCACCGTTCGCTTCAATAACCATTTTCATTTGTTTGGCCATATTCATCGTCAAGTCATTGCCTTTTTCCGCTTCCACCGCCAAATTGGTCGCCCCGTTGGCGATCTCTTCCGTCGCCACCGCGATTTCCTTCGCCGAAATCGCCGTCTTCTTGGAAGCTTCGCTTAATTCCGACGCGGTATCCAAAACGGAACGGGCCGATTCATTCGTATGCTGCACCAAATTGGTGATCTGATCCATCATTTCGTTAAAGCCGGCCGACAGCTGGCCGATTTCGTCCTGCGATTTGCTCTTCGTCCGGACTGCCAAGTTGCCGCGCGCGCCTTCGTTCATCAAATTGCGCAATTGAACGAGCGGTCTGGCGATCATCCGGATCATCCATGCGCCGATCAATGCGGCGACCAATGTCACGATCAGCGCGGCGACGATCGTCAATATGCGAATTTGCTGCGTTTTCTCCACCAGCTTCTCAACCGGGATCATGCCTACAAGCGACCAGTTTGCCGCTTTTAACCCGTTGAATATAGCCAGCACTTCTTTGCCCGCGGCATCCTTCATATTTTCTCCGCCGTTTACAATCGCTCCGCTCTCGTCTTTCTTCAATTCGACTTCGGCGGCCTGTCCGATATTTTCCGGAATATTCGAATAAACGACTTGGTTGTCCGCCGTCACGACTTGCAAGCTGCTGCCGTCGCCCAAGTTCAACGAACCGACTTGTCCGTCGAAAGCGGCCGTTTTCATTTCCAACATCAATACATGCGTCGCTTTGCCGGAACCGGTATTTTTGACGAGCCGCGCCAAACCGAACGAAGCCTGCCCTTGGTGCGTAGCGATTCCGTTGCTTTGGGACGGAATGAATACAGGTCTGCCCTCGCTATCGATCGTTTGCTGGAACCAGGGCTCTTTTTTCAACTGTTCGATCTCCGTGCTCGATCCGTTGGAAGAATAGAACTTCCCTTTTTCTTCAACGGGTATCAAGGTCGCGCCGAGAAGCGTATTGTTGCCCAGCGTCGTGCGCTGCAAAATTTCTTCGATTTTTTGCGAATTGATCAATTTCTCGTAATCGGAAATATGTTGGCTGGAGCTTTCGGTGATCGCTTTCTGAAGATCGTTGTTCATCAAAATCGACAACGTAATGTCGACGTAATTTTGCAACATAAAATCGATTTTTTCCGACGCTTGCACGATCGTTTGAAAATGCGCTTCGGAAGCCTGTTCTTTAATAATCGATTTCGCCTGACTATAGGAATATAGTCCGAGTGCAAGCACAAATACCAAGCTGCTTACAAAAAAGATTAAAAAAAGCTTCACTCCTATCGATTTGAACGGATTGATTTGAATTTTGCCACCTAATTCTTTCAGTGTTTTGAGCTGTAGACCCACAGTTGACACCACCCTATTTATTTTAAAAAAAGAATCGAAGCTTCTCCATACACTACTTATGTATCGGCATAATGATCCAAAATGTTTATGCGTTTCTCGCAAAAAAACAAAAAAAATGAACCGCCCGAACTATTTTTCGGGGGGTTCATTCCTGATCGGCTATATTTTTTTGCGCATCATGTCGAACGGACGGACGGGCTGATTCACCTTAATCCGCACCCGTTGCAGCGGGTGGCGCGCCGCATCGAGCGGATTGCCGTCCTCGTCCCATATCGCTTCCACCGTTTGTTTGAAGAATGTGCCGTTCGGCCCAAAAAATTCGATCTCTTGACCCGGTTTGAAATGATTGCGCTGCTCGATGACGGCTATGCCTGTCTCCGCGTCGTATTGCTGGACGAGACCCGCAAAATCGTACGGCGCCGCCTTCGATTCCGGCTCGTAAATATGATCTTCGTGTCCCGGCGTATCGTAGAAAAATCCGGAATTTAACGGACGGTTCGCCGCTTTATTAATCTCATCGATCCACTCGGGCTTTAAGCGGTAGCGAGCCGGATCGGCCATATACGAATCGATCGCCTGCCGGTACACATTGACGACTGTAGCGACATAATGAATCGACTTCATTCTGCCTTCGATTTTGAAACTGTCGATGCCGGCTTCGATCAAATCCGGAATATGCTCGATCATGCATAAATCTTTGGAACCCATCGTAAACCGGTTGTCTTCGGGCTCAAAAAGAGGCAGTTGCGTAACCCCGATCCGATAGCGATCCGGGCCGGACGAACCGTCGGCCGCGCCGGGTCGATCGTCCTCGAACAAATCGTACTTCCAGCGGCAAGACTGGCAGCATCCTCCCCGATTCGAATCCCGGTCGGTGAAATGGTTCGACAACACGCATCGTCCCGAATAAGAAGAGCACATCGCCCCATGAATGAAAGCTTCGATCTCAATATCGACATGACGTTTTATTTCGGCGATATCTTCAAGGCTTGCCTCCCGCGCCAATACGACACGCGGGGCCCCTTCATCCTTCCAGAATTGAACCGCCTGCCAGTTCATCGTCGATTGCTGCGTGCTGATATGAACTTCCAAATCCGGGGCGACGCGCTGCGCCGTTTCGATAATAACCGGATCCGCGGCGATGATGGCGGCAATGCCGACATCGGACAAATTCCGCAAATATTGTTCCAATCCTTCGATATCTTCATTATGGGCGTATATATTCGTCGCTACGAACACTTTGGCTCCGTATTTGCGCGCAAATTCAACCCCTTCGCGCATTTCCTCGAAGCTGAAATTGTCGGCGTTGGAACGAAGGCCGTATTGCCGCCCGCCGATATATACGGCATCCGCTCCGTAATGAACGGCGAATTTCAGCTTTTCCAAATTTCCCGCCGGAGCCAGCAGTTCGGGTTTGTCGAGGCGGTATCTTTGTCCTTTAAATTTCGGCTTTGCCACAGTAGTTGCAGACATGTACGGCACCTCCTGATTAATATACTTGTTCCTTGTAGAAAAATCCGTAAGAAAGCTCGCGTTCCGGGTCCTGCAGCTTTTCGATGGCTGCAAGCCATGCCGGATCGAAGCGGTAACCGGCCGGATCCGCCGCATACGCGTCGATCGCCTGCCGGTATGCGCGCACCGCGGTTTCGTTATAAACCGTCGATTTTAACAATCCTTCGATTTTAAAACTGTCGATGCCGCCTTCCATCAATTCATGCAGATTTTCCAGCATGCATAGATCTTCCGAACTCATGATATGCGTACCGTTCTCGTCTTCGAACACCGGATATTTCTCGTCTTGCCGTTCCGCCTCGATCAGGAACAAGCCGCGGTCCATGCCCCGATTGGCACTTGCGCCGCCGGCTTCCCCCGCGCCCCGGTGTTCCATATAGCTTCCCACCAAATTGCGTTTCGAGTGGTAAATATTCGTCATGCCGTGCACTTGCACCTGAACTTCCATGTCGGGCAGCTGCGATTTCGCTTCAAGCACCTGCTCCATGTTCAATTCGCGCGCCAAGACGACGCGCGACGCTCCCCTTCTGCCCCAAAATTTGGCCGTTGCGTAATTGGTGGAAGTCATTTCCGCATTCCAATGCAGCTTCACGTTCGGCGCGGTTTGCTTTGCCGCCGTCAGAACCGCCGGATCGCCGAATTGGATCGCATCGACGCCCGCATCCGCAAGCTGAGCCAAATAGGCGGGCAATTCGTTTAAGACGTTATTGCTCATAATATTGTTAACCGCTGCAACGATTTTCGCCCCGTGGGCATGCGCTTCGCGAACCGCTTCGCGAATTTGCTCCGGCTTGAACTCGCCGGCCAGCCGCAAGCCGTATTTCGCTTCGCCGATCATAACGGCGTCGGCGCCGGCGCGAATCATTGCCGCAACTTCGGCAAGCGAGCCGGCCGTTGTCAGCAGCTCGGGTTTAGTTACCATGTCGACATTCACCTTCCGTCTCTAGCTCGGCCGCTTTATTTTGCCGATTTCTTACTTTTTTGAATGTTTCTTAAATGCTCTTTATACGTTTTGGCAAACAAATGTTTGTGCGTGCCGTCTTTTTTCGTCACATAATACAAATAGTCGGACGGTTCCGGATCGAGCGCCGCTTGGATGGATGCCAGGCTCGGGCTCGAAATCGGTCCGGGCGGCAAGCCTTCA
The DNA here is from genome assembly GCF_018918005.1 of Paenibacillus sp. MSJ-34. Taxonomy (GTDB): domain Bacteria; phylum Bacillota; class Bacilli; order Paenibacillales; family Paenibacillaceae; genus MSJ-34. Next base: position 38,169 of record NZ_JAHLPR010000019.1, read on the forward strand.
TGCAAATACGTATTGTACGGGCTCTCGATTTTCAAGTCTTTGTTCAGCAGTCTCTCTTTCTGCTGATCGAACAAGTATTGCACCGTCGCGTCGATTTGCAGCATCATTCCTTTGTTCAAGCGATTGTATATGACGCCGGCTACCAGCGCCCTTTCCTCGTCGACGACCACTTCGCGTTCGATCAAAGACGCGATCGTCATTAACTGATGAAAATCGACGTTAAGCGCGGCCAGTTTCTGCTCCCAATCGGCGGGCAACTCCTTCTCCAGCCTTTTGTCCAGCTCTTGCAGCATGCGGTTGATCATATCGGCTTCCGTGCTGCCTTTCTTGAACTCGTACGTTTCCGGGAATAAATAGCCTTCCAGCCTATGCCGCAACCCGTCGTCGTCCGGAATGAATTTGGCAAATTTGCCCTCCGCCGGCTGCGGATCGTCGGCGAGCCGCAGAAACGTCTCCCGGTCCACGAATCCTTCCTGGCTTAATTTGTCGGCCATTTGCGCGATCGTGAACCCTTCAGGAATCGTAAAACGGATCATTTCGTCGGGAATGACGTCTCCGGCGTTCAACTTCGCGATGATATCGTCGTATGTCATCCCCGGCTTCATCGCGTAAGGTCCCGCCTTAAATTTCGAGCCTTCTTTTTTATATTTCAAATAATATTGAAAAAAAGTGCCGTTTCTAATAATCCCGTTTTGCTCGAGCAAATCGGCAATTTGGGCCGGCCTCATTCCCGAATCGACCGTAATCTTCAATTCCTGCCCGCTGGCGGCGGCCGGCTGCATTCCGTACCAAACATAGCCGACGGCTCCTCCGGCCAACAGTACGATCGCAAGCAATAAACCGAATACAATTTTCAACAATTTCCCCACGTTGCCCTGTTCCCCTCCCATACCAAAAAGAGCGGACATCGCCGCCCTTTTCGTTCCTAACCGCTATTCAAATGTCGGTGCCGGTTGGATTAAGGTTCATCCATCGCATCGGGAAGGTTAAGTTCGTCGAACAGTTCCGCCACGTTCTCCCATTCTTCGTCATCTTCGATCGTTTCCAATTCCGGATGACCGTCCTGCGATATCGTAATGCGAAAAAACTCGACCTCGCCCTCCTTGCTCATGGCTTCCGATTGAAGGACGGCATATCCTTGCGTCCCGAGTTGAAACTCTTTCAATATGCGATATACTTCACCGTCTCCGTCTTCGCCGGTCAATTCGACATAGCTTCCAAAAGTCTCAAACAGCCGGTTCGTATACACGATATCCTTCGCTTCGAAATAGCTCATTTGTTAATTCTCCTCATCCAGTTCGCCGATTAACGTATTAAACGTCTCCTCAACGATTTGCCATTCTTCTTCATCATCGATAATGTACAGTTTCAAGTCGTCTCCATCTTCTTCATAACGGAACGCGTATACCTCGTCCGACTCGTCGTCGTCCGATTCTACGGGAACGACCATCATATATTTGTGATCGGAACCGTCCACTTCAAACTTCATGATGACTTCGAATTCTTCTTCATTCCCTTCATCGTCAGGGATATAAATAATTTCCGGTTCTTCCATCTGTATTTCTTTGTCCTTTGCCATCGTTCATCACCCTCACCTTTTTGATTTAGAATCTAAAAAATTTTGCAAAATCAAAGTTGCCGCCATTTTATCAACGACTTGCTTTCTTTTCTTTCGGCTCACATCCGCATCGATCAAAATACGCTGCGCCGATACCGTCGACAATCTCTCATCCCAAAGGTGAACAGGTAAATTCAATTCCGTTTGCAAAGATTGTGCAAATGCCATACAAATTTCGCCACGGGAGCCGATCGTGCCATTCATGTTCTTCGGCAACCCCACCACAATTTCGGTCACTTCATGCGCTTCAATCAACTCCGAAATGCGGCGGAAATCGTCCGCTTCGCTTCTGCGTTCGATGACCTCGATCCCTTGCGCGGTCCAACCGAATGCGTCGCTAATCGCGACGCCGATCCTGCGATCCCCATAGTCCAAGCCGAGAATTCTCATCATCCGTTAAACTCCTGTTACCGATGTTGGCTTAAGTAAAACCGCACCAATTCTTCAATCAGTTCGTCCCTTTCCTTCTTGCGGACCAAACTTCGTGCGTTGTTATGACGCGGAATATAAGCGGGGTCTCCGGATATCAAGTAACCGACGATTTGGTTGATCGGATTGTATTCCTTTTCCACCAATGCGTCGTAAACGTTTAGGAGAATTTCCTGCGAAGAATATTCCTCCTCTTCCGCTTTTACGTTAAATTTCACCGTTTTATCCATCGATTCCATCGCCAACACCACCTCGCTTTTGTCAAAGCTTTTATTCTATCATAACACATTCGCAGCGTAAGAAGGAAATATAACGGGCAAATTTTTGCTATTCCCCTGCAATCTGTCTGCGAACCAGTTGTTCCGATAATGTCAACGCTTCGCCAAGCTTGGACGGATCTTTCCCGCCCGCTTGCGCCATATCCGGACGCCCTCCGCCACCGCCGCCGCAGACGGCGGCGATTTCTTTAATGAGTTTGCCGGCGTGGAATCCTTTGCTTACAAGCTCCGGGGACACGGATACGACAAAGTTCACTTTATCCTCCTGAGCTGCGCCAAGCACCAGAATTGCCGAATCGATCTTTCCTTTCAATTCATCGGCAACCGTGCGCAAAGCGTCCATGCCGCTCGCATTGACCTCTGCCGCCAGCAGGCCGACGCCGCCGAGATCGATTAATTTGTCGGTCAGTTGTCCGGCTTCGATGCTGCTTAGTTTTGCTTGCAAGGACTCGTTTTCTCTTGCCATCTCTTTCATTTGCGCATAGATCGCTTCGATGCGCTTCGGCACTTCCGTTATATTGGACTTCAGCAATTGAGCGGATTGTTTCAACAACTCCAATTGCCCTTCCATGTAGCGGTAAGCATGGCGTCCGGTCAACGCCTCGATCCGTCGTACTCCGGAGCCGATGCCGCTCTCGCTTGTCAGTTTGAACAACCCGATTTGCGATGTGTTGTCCACATGGCATCCGCCGCATAGTTCGATGCTGTATCCGCCGACTTGCACGACGCGCACGATATCGCCGTATTTTTCGCCGAACAACGCCATCGCGCCCATCGCCTTCGCTTCCGCAATCGGCTTATGCTCGATGACTAGCGGCGTCCCTTTCCAGATTTGCTCGTTGACCCGCCGTTCGATATCCGCCAGTTCATCCGCCGTAATGCTGCCAAAATGCGAGAAATCGAAACGGAGACGTTCGGCTTCCACGAGCGAACCCGCCTGGTTGACATGGTCGCCCAGCACTTCCTTGAGCGCTTTATGAAGCAAGTGGGTCGCCGTATGATTTTTAATAATATCTTCGCGGGCCGGTCTGTTCACCGCCGCCCGAACGGTATCCCCGACACGGAAGGAGCCGGATTCGACCGTCACTTGATGGACATGTTGGCCGTGAGGCGCTTTGAAAAGACCTTCCACTCTGGCCAGCGCGCTTCCATGGCCGATTGTGCCCGTATCGCTGACTTGTCCGCCGCTTTCGGCATAGAACGGGGTACGGTCCAAAATCAATTGGCAGGCATCTCCCGCTTCCACGCTTTCCGCGAACGAATCGCCCACAACCAATGCGATAATCCGGGCTTCAATCTCCAATTCATTATAACCAACAAATTCACTTTTAGACGTAAAGTCGGACAGGACGCCGCCCTGCACCTTCATGCTCTCCGATTCATGGCGCGCGGAGCGGGCGCGGTCCCTCTGTTCCTGCATCGCCGCATCGAAGCCGGCGCGATCGACCGTAAGGCCGTGTTCCGCCGCGTAATCCTCCGTCAAGTCGAACGGGAATCCGTACGTATCGTACAATTTAAACGCGTCGGCGCCGCTTATTTCGCTCTTGCCTTCGCTGCGCGCTTCATTGCCGAGCTCCTCCAAGATGGCCAAGCCGTCCGACAACGTTTCATGGAAACGCTCCTCCTCGGTACGGATCACTTTTTCGATAAATTCGCGTTTTTGGACGACTTCGGGATAGTACACGCCCATCGCGTCTCCGACGACAGAGGTTAACTGATAAAGGAACGGCTTGTCGATGCCGATCAATTTGCCGTAGCGTACCGCGCGGCGCAGCAAACGGCGAATAATATAACCTCTGCCTTCATTCGATGGCAGCACGCCGTCGCCGACCGAGAATACGACGGTACGGATATGGTCGGCAATGACTTTCAACGCGACGTCAAAGTCGGCATTTTCTTTGTAGCGTACGCCGGCGATCCGGCATGTCGCCTGAATCATCGGCTGGAATAAATCGGTGTCGAAATTGGAATCTACATTTTGCAAAATAGAAGCAAAACGCTCCAATCCCGCCCCGGTATCGATATTTTTGTTGGGAAGCGGCGTAAAGCTGCCGTCTTTATTATGGTTGAATTGCGAGAACACAAGATTCCACACTTCCAGGAAGCGTTCGTTCTCGCCGCCCGGCACGCATTCCGGATCGGAAAGATCGCCGTAAGCGTCGCCTCGATCGTAGAATATTTCGGTGCACGGGCCGCACGGGCCCTCCCCGATATCCCAGAAATTGTCTTCCAACTTATAAATGCGCTCCGCAGGCAATCCGATCTTCTCATTCCAGAGCCGGAACGCTTCTTCGTCATCCGGATAGACCGTTACCGACAGCTTCTCCGGATCGAAACCGATCCACTTTGGGTCGGTCAAAAATTCCCATGCCCACGTAATCGCTTCTTCCTTGAAATAATCGCCGATCGAGAAATTGCCCAGCATTTCAAAAAACGTATGATGGCGGCGCGTTTTGCCGACATTCTCGATATCGTTGGTACGTATGCATTTTTGCGAGTTGGCAATCCGCGGATTGTCCGGCTTGACGCGGCCGTCGAAGTAAGGCTTCAACGGCGCCATTCCCGCGTTAATCCATAGCAATGACGGATCGTTATGCGGTACAAGGGAAGCGCTTGGTTCAATTTTATGGCCTTTGCCTGCGAAAAAGTCCAGCCATTTCGAGCGAATTTCACTAGCTTTCATCGTAATTGCCTCCAATTAGTTCAAATGAAATAGAATAAACTTTTGAACAACCTCTTCAAAAACAAAAAATCGCCCCTAGTAACAGGGACGATCTCTAACATCGCGGTACCACCCTGGTTATCGCCCTTATGCAGCTCTTTGCGAGCGCATGCAGCGATCTCCTCGTATAGCCGTTAACGTCGGCCGGCCGGCGGATTTGCCCGCACTCCGAAATCAGCTTTCGGCCATCCTTCATGCAAAAACTCTCGCAGCCTGCGAACGCGAACCTAAGCGGCCGCGCACGCGGAGTTTTCTCTCTGGATCATGGTCTATGGCTTACTTCATTTCATCATCGTTTTCATATTTTTTCATTTACAGTATAGCTACCTCGCTTCATCCTGTCAAATCGTCTTTCTCCGCACATAATAAGTAAATATATGCTGCAGGATGACTTTCATCGCCGCGAAGAACGGCACCGCCAAAATTAAGCCGATCACCCCGGCAATCTCCCCTCCGACGAGCAAGGCGAAAATAATGAGCAGAGGATGCAGGTGAAGCGTGCGTCCGACCACTTGCGGCGAGATGACGTTGCTCTCGAGAATTTGGCAAATCATGTTCACCAGAGCGACGAGCAGCACCATCTTGAGCGAGATCGTCGACGCCATAATAATGGCCGGCGCCGCCCCGAGAAACGGGCCCAAATAAGGAATGATATTGCAAATCGCCACCACCGCGGCCAGCAGCAGCGGATAAGGCATGCCGATGATCCAATAGCCCAAATAGGCCAATATGCCGATAATGAAACAAACGATGAACTGGCCGCGGATATAGTTGCCGAGCGCTTCGTCGATATCTTTCAGCAGCATGACGGTATGTTTGCGATGCGATTTCGGAACGTATTTCAATGCGGTGCGTTCGAAGACGTCGAAATCCTTCAAAATATAAAAAATAAGGAATGGAATAATAAACGCGATAAACAGTACGTTCAGCGTCGCTCCGATATTGTTCATAAAGTCGGAGATGCTTTGGGCCAGCTTGTTCTCCAGTTGTACGGTCCATTTCATAATGCCCGTGCGCACGCCTTGCGGCAAAAACGATTGGTTCAAGTCGTCGACAATGCTTTGCGCGCGCATCGTCAATTCCGGAATATGTTCGTTCAATTCCTGCAGCTGCTTCATAAACATCGGAATTAAATTCATTATGATTACCGTCATCGTCGTCAAAAAAACCGCATAAATAAGCAGCACCGCCATCGTGCGCGGCACCTTGCGGTCTTTGAGCAAACCGACGATCGGATTCAAGACGTAGGAAATGATCATCGCGATAATAAACGGAGCCAGCACCGCCTTCAAAAAATCGTAAACGCCGACGATGAGCGGTTTGATCAACAGCAGCATATATAAAATCAGCAAGCCTAGCAATGTATAAATGCCGTACGTAAACAGACGGCTCTTCGTAAACCGTTCCAATGCCGTTCACCACCGTTCGTCACTTGAGCTCTACTCTAAAGTATATGTACAAGGGTACGAATTTACACGGCAAAAAAAACGCCCCTTCAACCGGAACCTCGCACAGGTTGCGGCGAAAGAGCGTTGGAAACGGCGGTCGCGTCCATTTCGCTTACGTCGACAAATGTATATGGGACACGTCCTGCGGCAATTCCTCGCTGAAGAACAAGTCGTCAAGCGAGCTGAGCGTACCGTCTTCTTCCACTTGAAAGACGGACATCTTTTCCCCGTTCACCGTCAATTCGATAAAGCAGCCCCAACAATAAAACTGGTGGGAGCCGATTTTGCCGATGTCTTTGGAATTGCAATTTGGGCACCTCAACATATAAAATTCCACCTATCCGTTAACAAGAGTAATGATTTTCTCCAGATGCTGCTCGCAATGCTCCGGAACGATAACCGCATCTTGCCCAATCTTCATATCGGCGGAATAACGCAGCCATCTTCTTCCTTCCATGAGATCTGAAATAAAACCATCCGAAATTTCCAATCCTATCATTGTATTACCCATTTTGGGATCAAAGTAAACGTCCGTTACGCTCCCCAACCGCGTTCCGTTCGCGGTCACAACCGGAAGGTCCCTGACTTTTCCGTTTCCGTTCAAAAATGTATGTTGTATATCGACAGCTTCCGTCTGGCGGACAGCCTGTTTATTGACAATCATTACGGCATCTTCGCCGTAAGCAATTACGTCATTCCACAATACCGTCTTGACTGTTGAGGAAAATAACCGTTTACCTTCAAGTTCGAGACCTTGGATCTCCCAAGTTTCCGTCAACAAAAAATCTTTCACTTTACCGACCTGCTTACCCTTCTCCACTTCCAAGACGGATAAACCGATCATTTCCTGTAATCTCACGGCGTTAGGGCGCCTCCTCGTTCGGTTTGTAGATTGATCTTATACGCATATCGTTTTCATGCTGTACGACCTTGTCACCGACGTGTTCGTCAATTCATCCCCCCTTCTCTTTTCGAAAAAAAGCCCTAATTTTTTTTACGTATCCGTTCTACAATGGTTGCAATTTTTTGGGCGGCGATTTCCACGTCTTTCATAGTATTGCCCAAACCGAAACTAAATCGTACCGCCGAACGCAACACCGGCTCCGGAAGCTTCATCGCGACAAGCACATGCGAAACTTCCAGCGATCCGGACGTGCATGCGGAGCCGCTCGAAGCCGCAATCCCCTCCATGTCCAAATTCATCAGCATCGTTTCCGTCGGAACGTCCGGGAAGCTGACGTTTAAGATATGCGGCAAATGCTCGGTGGGATGACCGTTTACGACGACCCGGTCGGCGCCTAGTGACTCACGCAGCAACCGAAGCATCGCTTCGCGCAGTTCCGTAAGATGCCGCGCATGTTCCGCAATATTCGAAGCGACAAGCTGTACTGCCTTGGCAAACCCGATAATGCCGGCAATATTCTCGGTGCCGGCTCGACGTTTGCGCTCCTGCAGCCCGCCGAACAGCAGCGGGTCGATGTTGGCGCGGCGCGAAACGTAAAGCGCGCCTACGCCTTGTGGTCCGTTTATTTTATGGGATGAAAAACTCATGAGGTCTACGGGAAGCTCGTCTAAATCGAGCCGCGTCATGCCGAGCGCTTGAACGGCGTCGACATGGAACAAAATGCCGCGCGCCCGCGCCAGCTCTCCGATCGGTTCGATCGGTTGCAGCGTGCCGACTTCGTTGTTCCCGTACATGATACTGATCAGGAACGTATCCGGGCGAATGGCGGCTTCGATTTCGTTAACGTCCACTTGTCCGGTGGAATCGACCGAAACGAAGCTGACTTCGTACCCCATTCGTTCCAATTGATTGCATGTGTGCAATACGGCGTGATGCTCGACAGAGGAAGTAATGATATGTTTTTTGATGCCCCTCATGGCGGATGCCGCTCCGAACAGCGCCGTATTGTCGCTTTCGGTGCCTCCGCCGGTAAATACGAGTTCGTTAGATTGACAATGCAGTTGTTGTGCGATTTGATCCCGCGCTTCGCTGAGAGCCCGCTTGGCAGCGCGACCGAACGAATGCACGCTCGAAGCGTTTCCGTAATGATCGCGCATATAGGCGAGCATCGCTTCGATCACTTCGGGATGCATCGGGGTTGAAGCGGAATGGTCTAAATATATGGGTGCCATCCAAGTTGTTCTCCTACTCCTAAATATAAGTACAAAAAGGTCAAAAGGGGGCTTCTTGAACGACCTTTCTAAATATAGAACATATAACTGTCCTGGACGCCTTCGTCCTTATAAGCGATTAAATCGGCCAATGTCGTCGAATCGAGCACTTGGGCGATTCCGTCGCGAATGCGCAGCCATAAATCCCGTTTGGCCGGATCGTCTTCTTCCGTGAAATCGACCGGTGAAATGGGGCCTTCCAACACGCGAATGACATCGCCCGCGGTAATCTGCTCCGCTTCTTTCGCCAGCGTGTATCCCCCGTACGCCCCCCGCACGCTCTTCACGAGTCCGGCGTTGCGCAGCGGAGCTACAAGCTGCTCCAAGTAATGTTCGGATAACTGGTTTTTCTCGGCAATGCTTTTTAAAGAAATCGGCCCTTCGCCGAATTTGGCGGCTAATTCCATCATAATAGTCAGGCCGTAACGGCCCTTCGTCGATATTTTCAAAAAAAGGCACCTCTTTCATGATTTTGAAACTATGTATTCCGATTATACACCTATGATTAATGTTAACATATTTATCTCTTGTATGGGCAAAAAATCGTTGACATATTCATGAAAAAATTTTAGTATCTTTCGATACGAAATGATGCTTTTTAACATATCAGACGAACGTAATTCGTAAGAAGTTGCATGTTGTGATAAAATATGATTTAGTTTTTACACTTTCTTAGAAAATGGTGATGTTCATGTCGAATTCCAATGCGAATACGCGTGTCGTCGTAGGAATGTCCGGCGGAGTCGATTCGTCCGTGACCGCCTTGCTGTTAAAGGAACAAGGGTACGACGTCATCGGTATATTTATGAAAAATTGGGACGATACCGACGAATTCGGGCGTTGCACGGCGGAGGAAGACGCAGAAGACGTGCGCCGCGTGTGCGACCAAATCGGAATCCCTTATTATACGGTTAACTTTGAAAAAGAATATTACGATAAGGTATTCACCTATTTTTTGGATGAATATAAACGGGGACGAACGCCGAATCCGGATGTCATGTGCAACCGGGAAATTAAGTTCGGCGAATTTCTGAACCGCGCGCTCGATTTGGGAGCGGATTACTTGGCCACGGGACATTACGCCCGCGTCGAGCGGAGCGGGGATGCGTACCGGCTGCTGCGCGGAATCGACGGCAATAAAGACCAAACCTACTTCCTGAACGCGCTCAATCAAGCGCAACTGTCCAAAGCGATGTTTCCAATCGGGCATTTGCCTAAGCAGGAAGTGCGCAAAATTGCGGCGGAAGCGGGACTTGCAACGGCCAAGAAAAAGGACAGCACAGGCGTCTGCTTTATCGGGGAACGCAATTTCAAAGAGTTTCTGAGCGGCTATTTGCCGGCACAAGCGGGCGATATGATCGATATTCGGACGGGCGAGATCAAAGGACGCCACGACGGTTTGATGTACTATACGCTCGGCCAACGCCAAGGCCTCGGCATCGGCGGTTCGGGAACAGGCGAGCCGTGGTTTGTGGCCGATAAAGATTTGGAACGCAACGTGCTTTACGTCGTGCAAGGAGACCGGCATCCGAGCCTGTATTCGACAGGCCTCGTCGCGACGGGAGTCAACTGGATTAGCGGCAATGACCGCCTGGAGGCTGCCGGCGAAATGCGCTGTACGGCGAAATTCCGCTACCGTCAGCCCGATCAAGGCGTTACGATCGCATGGACCGGCGGCGATACGGTGCGGGTAACGTTCGACCAGCCGCAAAAAGCGGTCACCCCAGGCCAAGCCGTCGTCTTCTATGACGGCGAAGAATGTTTGGGCGGAGGAATGATCGATCAGGTGCATAAAATAGAACAAAACGCAAATTTGTGAAGAGGAAAGGAGTCGAACCACATGGTCGTATTAAAATCCCCCGCCGAAATCGAACAAATGAAAAAAGCGGGGCAGATCGTGGCGGCATGCCATCGCGAAATCGCTAAAATGATCAAGCCGGGCGTTTCGACCTTGGAAATTAACGATATGGTTGCCGGCCTCATTACGCAATTGGGCGGGAAACAATTTACGAAAGGCTATAAAGGCTATCCCAGCGAGACTTGCGCATCCGTTAACGATGTGATCGCCCACGGGTTCCCGGACAAAAAACCGCTCCAAGACGGCGATATCGTTACGATCGACGTTGTCGTCGAAGCGGACGGCTGGTTCGGCGATTCCGGCTGGACCTATCTGGTCGGAAACGTATCCGACGAAGCGCGCCGCTTGGTGGAAGTGACGAAGGAATGTTTGTATTTGGGCATTGAACAAGCGGTGCCGGGCAATCGGATCGGCGACGTCATGCATGCGGTGCAGCAGCATGCGGAGAAGAACGGCTATTCCGTCGTTCGCGACTTGCTTGCACACGGCGTGGGCCGGTCGTTGCACGAAGAACCGAACATGGTGCACGTCGGGAAGCCGGGCAGAGGCTTCCGGTTGAAGGAAGGCATGGTCTTTACGATCGAACCGATGATCAATCAAGGAACCTACGATATCTTTATCGACGACGACGGCTGGACGGCAAGAACGTTTGACGGCAAATTGTCGGCGCAGTTCGAGCATACGATCGCCATTACGCAAGACGGCCCGGTCATCTTAACGGCGCAATAACGAATCTGCCTCTATTCTGAACATATAATTGGGTGATCGGATGAAACTATTCAAGTTAAACGGCTTCCCTCGGGAAGCCGGCGTTTTTATTTTTGCAAGTTTTGTCAACGCGCTGGGCAGCGCTTTTATGTGGCCGTTGACTACGCTTTATGTATACACCTTTTTCGAACGGCCGCTGGCCGACGCCGGCTTCGTCCTCCTCCTTTACTCGCTTGCGGGCATTATAGGGCAATTGCTGGGAGGGATGCTGTACCATCGTTTGGGCGTGAAAAAGCTCATCGTCGGCGCGCTCGCGCTGGCGGCGGCGATGCAATTCTCGCTCATGCTGACGGATCGGTTCGCCGTCTATGCGATCATTATGACGGCGCTAGGACTGTTCAGCTCCGCCTCGATGCCGGCGATCCAGGCGTTTATCGCTTTCCGTTGGCCGGGCAGCAGCCGCGAGATGTTCAACGCCACCTATGTCGGCAACAATATCGGCGTTGCAATCGGCACGGCGCTCGGCGGCTTGGTTGCCAACTATTCCTTCCAACTCACATTCATGCTGAACGGAACGACATCGGTCTTATTCGCCGCCTTTTTCTATTTTTTCCTGCGGACGATGAAGACGGATCAGTTGCCGGACAAATCGGCCAGAGGACTGCGGTCGGGACGAGCCGTCCGCGCTTTTCGACTGCTCATTCCCTACAAGCTTTATCTGTTTGTCGGGCTCGGCAGTCTGTTCGTTTGGTTTTCAAACTCCATGTGGGGAACGGGAGTCGCGCCGTTTTTGTATGACGAAGGGATGGATCTTTCCGCGTACAGCTTGCTGTGGACGATCAACGGCGTACTGATTTTCGTCGGCCAGCCTGTCATTATGTTAATCAAAAAATTTGCGGCCCGAAGCTTGACTTCCCAATTGACGGCGAGCGCCGTGTTTTATTTGCTCGGCTTTATGATTATTTTGGCCAATCATAGCTATGTCTTCATCGTGCTGGGCATGATCGTTACCACCTTCGGCGAAATGCTGATCGGCCCGACGGTTCCCGCCTTTATTACCGAGAATGCCGGCGGCGATTCTCCGTTCTATCTCGGCATCACGGGCGGCATCGGCAGCGTCGGCCGCGTGCTCGGACCTTATATTCTTGGCATCATGTACGATTCGGGAGGCATGACGCAGGTCAGTTATGTCGCCGTGATCGGCTCAGCCGTCGCGGTCGCCTTTTTCATAATGCACGCTTCATTCCATCGCGCCAAGCGTTCCGCCGCCTCGGTTACGCTGGACCGGTAAGGGGGCTTACCGCGATACAACGATGCCGAACCAGGCAAATGCGGCGCAAACCGCAACGGAGCCGACAATATATGCGGCGGCATGGAAATACCGCTTCGATTCCAACAATTGCAACGTTTCATAACCGAAAGTGGAAAATGTCGTAAAAGAACCGCAAAAGCCGATGCCCGCCAGCGCATAAACCCAATCGTGAACGCTTGGTCCGGCGCCTGACAAGCAACCGAGCGCAAACGAGCCGGCGACGTTCACGAGCCACGTTCCCCAAGGAAACGGGGAATGCGCCCGGGACGCGACCCATTGCCCGATCCAGAATCGGGCAATCGCGCCGCAGACGCCGCCCAAACCTACCAACCATATCATTCGTGGTCTCCCCTTTCCGCGGATGCGGGCCGTTTCCAGGCTTGTCCCGCCCGGCCCAATACAATGCCCGCGCCGGCCAGCAACAGGCCGCAAACGACGCTGCCGAGCGAATAAAGCAAAGCGAGACCCGGCTGCCCGCGCTCAAACAGCCGCACCGTTTCGACGGAAAAGGCGGAGAATGTCGTAAACGCTCCCGTAAACCCGGTTCCGACGAATAGCCGCAGTCCGGGCGCAACGGGCAGACGCTCCGACGTAACCGTAAAAAACCAGCCGAGAAACAAACAGCCGAAGAGATTGATCGCAAAAGTCGTTCCCGGAAACTTCCCCGCCTCCGTTACAAAGGCGAGTCCTATCAAATAACGGGCCAAAGCCCCGAATCCGCCTCCGATTCCGACGGCGGCCATTTTCTTTATCATGACGCTCTCTCCTGTCCATATGATGGCTGTTTCTCATTTTATCATATCTTGTTGGACACGCGCAGAGACGTAAAGCGCCTTTTTGGAATAGCTCCAAAATGTGGAGTTGATTTGTGGGTATAGCGACTTTTGCGTATACTACCGGTAAAAACTACCGTTAATTTCTTCCACATCGACAGCCTAGAATAAGTCCCATATATTACTCGCTATCCTCGAGGGAAGCCGCCGCGCTTCGCCGTTTATACAGCTTAATGCGAGAAATCCGCAAATGATCCGTTTCTTCGACGGCGAATTCGTATTCATGCCTTTTCACGGATTGTCCCCGCAGGGGAGGAATTTCAATTTGCGAATAGAGCCATCCGCCGATCGTATCGAAATCGTCAGAATCGATATCGAGGCCGAAATAATCGTTGACGACGTCGATGAGCAACAGCCCGTCAATCGAATATTCATCATCTCCGACTTTCTCGATGCCCGGTCTTTCCTCGTCAAATTCGTCCTGAATTTCCCCAACGATTTCCTCCATAATATCTTCCAGCGTCACCAGACCGGAAGTTCCTCCGTACTCGTCGATTAAAATCGCGATTTGCGATTTGTTTTTCTGCATCATTTTCAACAAGGTGCTGATTTGTATCGATTCCGGAACCGATGCAATCGGCCGGATCATGGCTCCCATGCCTTGATCGCGGATTCGGTTCGCCATTTCCCGTGCTTTCAACAAATCTTTCACGTGAATGAACCCGATTATATGATCCTTGTCTTGATCGCAAACCGGGTATCTCGTCTTCATTTCTTTGAGCGCGATTTCCTTGTTCTCTTCTTGGGACAAATTCGTATATAAGCAGATCATCTCCGTGCGCGGTATCATAATTTCCCTTGCCGTCCTGTCGGCAAATTCGAATATATTGTCGACCAGCGTTAATTCGGTGTTATCGATTAGTCCGCTTTGGTTGCTTTCTTTCATCAAAATCCGGATTTCCTCTTCCGTATGCGCCGATTCATGTTCGGAGGCCGGCGCGATGCCGAACGATCTCAGCAATCCGTTCGCGAGGCCGTTCAGTATCCAAATAAACGGATACATCGTCTTATAGAAAACGACCAGCGGCGGCGCGGACAGCAGCGTAACTTTTTCCGCCATCCGAATGGCCATCGACTTCGGAGCCAATTCGCCCAGCACGATATGCAAAATCGTAATCAGCGCGAAGGCGATAATGAACGAAACGGTATGAATCAATGCATCGCCCAACCCTAACGAATGGAAAAGAGGCCTCAGCAAATCGGCCACCGCCGGTTCGCCGATCCAGCCGAGCCCCAGCGAGGCGAGGGTAATGCCCAGTTGGGTTGCCGATAAATAGGAATCGAGATTGTCCACGACGTTTCTGGCGAAATTCGCCCGTTTCTCCCCTTTTTGGATCAGTGCGTCGATTCGGCTGCCTCTTACTTTGACCATGGCGAACTCCGCCGCGACGAAAAAACCGTTTAATAATACAAGCAGCAGAACGAGAAATAAATTCAATACAGCGCCAGGCAACGGACCGTTCAACCTAGTCCCTATCCCGCCCGTCCGTGCAGACGGATAGGTTCACCTCCTTTCGTTTGTTCATGCCGGTAGCGATGTCAGGAGCCTTTGCCGCTGAAGCGCCCTTTGATCGCATGCACCGCAACGTAAACGATCGGTATGAGTTGCACTAACAGCATATAGAAGGTCAGGCCAGTTGAGTTCAACGTTTTGGCAAAGAGCGTCTGCTCCTTTGAGAACAAGTGGGCAATGGTCACAATCAGCGCTCCGATAAGAAACGTCGTTGTTTTCGGATCGCGGAAGCCGACGATTTGAGCCAGCAACTTGGATGCGATAAATATTAACAAGCTGTCTTTGATGAGCAGCGTTGTCGACCAGACAGAAAGAACGAGCGGATCGATGTTTTCCAGAAACTGCCCGATCTCCGCAAACCGGATCATTTCCAGCATTGTAAACCTTAAATTTGAGCCTAGATACGGGCCGAACAACAATAGAGCCATATACCAGAAAACAAGGACGGAGAGCCAGGCGATGACGCTTCCCAAAAAGGCGTAGCGCATCAATTTCTTTTCTTGCTTTAAATGCGGGAACAAAAATAGAAGCAGCACGATTTCGCCGAACCACGGGATGGTGTAGAAGAACGAATCAAGTACTTTCTGCCATTCGAAATCGGTAATCATTCCAATACTCATGCTGTAATTCGCGCTTGGCATTAATGCGGGAATAATGAGCAGGAGACTGATAAACGACAGCAGGAAAAAAATATCCGCCAAATAGACGATCGTTCGAATGCCGAGACGGGCGGCCAAACATGTGCAGAACACGAAAATGGACGAAACGACCCAATCCGGCGTGTTGGCCAAATAGATCGAGCTGAAGAAGATCGTAAATTCCTCCACATTGAGCGAAGCGAGATGGATGCAATAAAAACAAAAGACGCATACAAAAAAGTAATGCGGCCATTTGCCGACAACTTTGCCGCCGAATTCCACCCATGACTTGTCCAGATTCATCTGCCCGAGGCGGATAGCGAAATAAGCTAAAACAAGACTGATCGTATAGGCGGCGAGAAGCGATATCCACCCTTGATAATCCGCCTTCTCCAGCAAAGGACGGATTAAAAAGGCAAACGGCGCGGATAGAAGGTATACCATCCAAAATCGTGAAAATTGCGAACCCGATATAAATTTCATGCGGCCACCCTCCTGTTTCATTATGGAAACCATCGATCCATCCAGCCGAACAGAAACGACACGATTGTATTCGGCGTCGCCAAAGACCTTAACGGGATGGAGAGCATCATGTAAACGAAGAAAACGAACCAGACGCAAATATAAGCCGCTTTTTCGTAGGTTCTGCTATTGCGGCGAACCATTCTCCAATCGAACAAGCCGATGCAGATCATTACAACCGTTACAATTGCCATGTCCTCACCTCATCTTCTCATGCTGCCAAAAAGGCACCGTTTCCGAGCCGAAATGTGAAATTCGAATATTGGCTTGAATCTGAATATCGACATTTTCTTTATAATAATCGCGCCAATGGTCTTTAATTTCTCTCCATTTGCGGGGATATCGCCAGTCGACGATCGAGCCGAGCATTAAAATGTCCGATTTCAGCCGTTGGGTCTTTTTCAGCATCGCCAGTGCGTCGGAACGGATATCGTCCGCGAATTTTTGCTCGATTTTATGCACGATCTTCGGATCCAATAAGTCTTTGCTTGAGACTGCCGACAGTACATCCGCCTCCGCGGTTAGCGTAATGTGAAACAAGATTTTGTTTCCGGACAATTGCGGGCGAATTTGTCTTTTTAATTGGCGCATCGTGACGCTAATCTTCTCTTTGCCCCCATCCAGCTCTACGGTTCGTATTTGACTTTGATGCGACTTGTTCAGCCATAACAACATTCTCGTCTCTTTCATATTCAAAGTGCCGACAAGTTTACCGTTGCTGAACAAAGCTGCGCCGTCGGTGCCGGCCCACGGCGTTTCTTTTCCTTTCTCGCTAACCGCCTTCACTTTCCCGAACGTCAAAATGCTCGCGGCAACGTCCTGGCCGGCGATGACCGCTTCCAAATAGTTTTTGACGCTCGTTTGCATCAACACTTTTAAATTGACGAATTCGCGCAGCACTTCAGTAGGCGTACGCTCGTAGATGGGAGTCAACTCCGTAATTTCCGTCGATTTGCCGGGCGCGACGATGATGTAAGTTTTCAAATGAAATTGCGGTTGGCGGATGAGCCATTCGAACAATTCTTTCGTTCCTTGTTCCGCATACTCCCGTCCCATGACAATAATCCGAGTTTGGCCCCACGTCAATTTGCGCGTCAAATCGTCTTGAATTTTTTGCATCGCTTCCGGGAACGTTTTTCCGGATTTCGTCACGGTAGCGTACGGGTTGCCCGACGAACTCGGCCCCCCCGCTTCCGCGCCCGACGTCATACGGTTCGTCAGGGGAGTGGCTATCGTTAACAGCACTTCCCCCGGAACGGGCGATTTGTCGACGAACAACCCGCTGACGAACGTTCTGTCGTTCAATTCGATCGTCGACCAGCAGCCGGACAACAATACACTGATGGCGCATAAAAGAACCCCGATTTTGCAAACTTTCATACGATCTTGTCCTTATCTTTTTTGATATGGGTATCTTGCCGGCGCTCGTCACGGTTTTCATACGTCCCGGGACGATCAATCATTTTCTTCCAAGGCGCTCGAACAAACGTATCCTTCCAGTCTTTGAACACGATCGGCGCCAGCGGACTCATATACGGGATCCCGAACGATTGCAGCGATACCAGATGGCAAATAATAAGGAACAGGCCTAGAATGATGCCGAGCATGCCGAATGTCCCGGCCAAAATCATAATCGGAAAACGCAACAGCCGAAACGCGAGCGCAAGCTCGAAATTGGGCGTAATGAATGACGCGATTCCCGTTAAGGCAACGACGATGACCATGGGGGCGGAGATGATTCCCGCCTGAACGGCAGCCTGTCCGATGACGATGCCTCCGATAATCGATACCGTCTGTCCGATCGGCTTCGGAATGCGAATTCCCGCTTCTCGGAGCCCTTCGAACGTAATTTCCATCATAAAAGCTTCGACAAGCGCCGGAAAAGGAATATGCTCGCGCGAGGAAGCGATCGTAATCAGCAAGTTGGACGGTATCATTTCCGGATGGAACGTCGTGACAGCGATATAGAGAGAAGGCAGCAAAAAAGAAACAAAGATGAATAGATAGCGGATCCAGCGGATCCATGTCGTAGCGAAAAACCGTTGAAAATAATCTTCGGCGGCCTGCATCAGCGAAAAAAAGGTGACCGGTACGATGACGGCGCTCGGCGTTCCTTCCACCAACAGCCCGACCCGGCCTTCCATGAGAGAGGACACGACCGTATCCGGTCTTTCCGTGTACTGCACGAGCGGAAACGGGGTATAGGTCGTAGACTCAATCTGCTCCACAATATAGCTGACTCCGAGCACCCCGTCCATCTTTATCCCTTCCAATTTTTCCTTTAATCCGGTCAACACTTCCTGGTTCACCAATCCGTCGATGTAAAACAAACATATATCCGAATTGGAATATTTGCCTATTTTATAATGCTGAATTTTAAAATCCGGGTGTTTCACGAGATGCCTGATCAAGGAAATGTTCGAATCCATATCCTCGATGAACGCTACCTGCGGTCCGACGATAACCATTTCGTTTTTTGCTTCGGCAATCGACCTTTTCTGGTAGTTCGTCAAGGGCAATATAAATATATCGCTTAATCCGCGAATGTGGCACGCCGTTTTCCCTTCCAGCACACAAGTTACCGCTTCGGCTACGGACGCCGTTTGCTCGATTATCATCGGAAAGACGTTTCCATTTGAAATCGATTGATTGAGCTCGACTGGGGTTTGCTGCTGCGCCGCCTTGATCAAAGGAGTCAGCACGCTTTCTTGCAGCATGTTTGAATCGGTAATGCTCGGTATATAAATAAGGACGCAAGCAGCGCCCCCTTGGAGCTCGACTTCGTGATATACGACATCGGAAATGCCCTGCATCGCTTCTTTAAATTGTTGGAGCGTATCCGCCACCTCTGTCATGTTATTTTCACCCGATTCTCGCTTTTGAGCGATAGGTTCCCCAATTTTGTTAATTTTTACTCTTTAGGCCTATTTCGCACATGAAAAAACCCGAGGCGTAAGCAACCTCAGGTTTCATAACAGCTTTATTCATTGTCCGGCGAACGTCCGCGCCGCCGCTGCTGATTCGCTTTAATTTTTTGTTCCGTCCCTTGTTCGCTTGCTTGGTAAAATACGCGGTTGCGAATCGATTCCGGCAAATAATCTTGTTCGACATAATGCCCGGGATAATCATGCGGATATTTGTACCCCTTATGCCCGAGCTTGTCCGCTCCCTTATAATGCGTATCGCGCAAATGAAGCGGCACCTCGGCCGATTTGATCTGATCGAATGCGTCCATGACTCTTCCGATCGCCACCGCTACCGCATTCGATTTCGGGCTCTCCACCGCGAACAGAATCGCCTGGGCGACGATATATTTCGCTTCGGGCCAGCCGATGCGCTGATATGCCTCCAAAGCGCTTACCGCTTGCACCATCGCCTGCGGGTTGGCGAGTCCGATGTCTTCGCTGCACGCAACGGTCAAGCGGCGGATGAACACCATCGGATCCATGCCCAGCTTCTCCACAGCGTACAGAAACCAGAACAGCGCGGCGTCGCTTGAGCCGCGCACGCTTTTGTGAAACGCGGACAAGACGTCGTACTGCGTCGATTCGTCCGCGCGCACCGTCGGACGGCGGATCGATTCTTCCGCCGCGGACAGCGTCACGCGCACGCTGCCATCCTCGTTCGGCGGCGTCGTCATCGCCGCAAGTTCCAGCGCGTTCAACGCGCGCCGAATGTCGCCGTTCGCCATTTCGGCGATATGCAGAAGCGCCTCTTCATCGGCTTGCAGACGCATGAACCCAAGCCCTTTGTCCGCGTCGGACAAAGCGCGCTTCATCGCCGCAAGCGAATGCTCCTTCGCCAGCGGATGCAACTGGAACAGCGTCGAACGGCTCATTAACGCCCCGTTCACATAATGGAACGGATTTTCCGTCGTTGCGCCGATAAACACGATAATCCCTTTCTCCACTGCGGGAAGAAGCGCGTCCTGCCTCGAACTGTTGAAGCGGTGAACCTCGTCCAGAAAAAGAATCGTTTTCGTGCCATACATCGATTTATTCGTTTTGGCCTGCTCGATGACTTCCCGCACGTCTTTGACAGAGGCATCCACAGCGTTCAGCCGCACGAAATCGCCTTTCGTCTGCTTGGAGATAATATGGGCCAGCGTCGTCTTGCCGCAGCCCGGCGGACCGTACAGCAAGATGGACGACACTTGGTCGGCCTCGATCGCCCTGCGCAGCAATTTGCCCGGGCCGACGATATGCTCTTGCCCGATATATTCGTCAAGCGTCTCGGGACGCATCCGGTCCGCGAGCAGTCGCTGCGACGGCTCCGTTTCCGCCTGATAAGAGAATAGATCCATCATCGTTCACACCTTTATTGATCGAGCAAATCCTTCACGACGACGCTAACCATAATCAATCCCGCCACCGGCGGCACGAACGAGTTGCTCGCCGGCGGCTGCTGCGCCTTGCGAATTTCCGGCGCCGTTTCCGGCACAATCCGCTGGGTCACGTCCGGCCGCGGCTTGATCGGTTCTTCCGTCGAGAAAACGACCTTCACGCCCTT
Source organism: Paenibacillus sp. MSJ-34 (assembly GCF_018918005.1). Lineage (GTDB taxonomy): Bacteria > Bacillota > Bacilli > Paenibacillales > Paenibacillaceae > MSJ-34. Next base: position 58,732 of record NZ_JAHLPR010000019.1, read on the forward strand.
TTTAATGCCGTCCTTGCGCAGCTTCTGGCGGATGACGCGGGCCATCGGATCTACCGACGTTTTGGAAATGTCGGCTACCTGGAACCGTGTCGGATCCATTTTGTTGGCCGCCCCCATACTGGAGATGATCGGCACGTTTCGTTCGAGACATTGCTTGATCAGATGAATTTTATACGAAATCGTATCGGAAGCGTCAATAACGTAGTCTAAGGGATAAGCGAACAATTGCTCGTACGTCTCTTCCGTGTAGAACATATTTAAAGCGATCGCGTCGCATTCCGGATTGATCAATCGAATCCGCTCCTGCATCAGCTCCGCCTTCTTCTGGCCTACCGTCGTCGTCAAGGCATGGATTTGCCGGTTAATGTTCGTAATGTCGACAGTATCCTTGTCGATCATCACGATGCGCCCGATGCCCGTACGCGCAAGCGCCTCGGCAGCGATCGAACCGACGCCGCCGATGCCGAGAACGGCCACCGTGCTGTTTTTCATTCGTTCCAAACCTTCCGGCCCGATCGCGAGCTCGGTTCGGGAAAATTGATGAAGCATACGTGTCCTATTCCCCTTTTCTATCCGGATTGCTCATTATTTTTTCTCTTCGCCCGGCTTTTTCGCCAGCTTAATATGCAGTTCTTCCAATTGAGCCGGATCTACTTCCGACGGCGCGGCGCTCATTAAATCGGTCGCGCTTGCCGTTTTCGGGAAGGCAATCGTTTCGCGCAAGTTGGTGCGTCCCGCCAGCAGCATGACCAAACGGTCGAACCCGAATGCGATGCCGCCGTGCGGAGGCGTCCCGTACTCGAACGCGTCGAGCAAATAGCCGAATTTCTCTTTCGCTTGTTCCGGGGAAAATCCAAGCGCGTTAAACATTTTTTCCTGCACATCGCGTTTGAAAATCCGCATCGAACCGCCGCCCACTTCGTAACCGTTAAGCACGAGGTCGTAAGCTTGAGCGCGGATTTGGCCCGGATCCGTATCGAAGTAGGCCAGATCTTCGTCTTTCGGGCGGGTAAACGGATGATGCTCCGCCACATAACGCTTCGCTTCCTCGTCATAGCCGAGAAGCGGGAAGTCGACAACCCAGGCGAATTTGAACTGGCTGTCGTCGATCAAGCCGAGCTGGCGCCCGATCTTCAGGCGCAAATTGCCCAGCACGTCGGCAACGATCTTCTTGTTGTCTGCGGAGAACAAGAGCAGGTCGCCTTCTTCCGCGCCGGTCCGTTCTTTAATGGCCTCGATCTCCTGCTCGGACATAAATTTTACGATCGGCCCTTTGAATTCGCCGTCCTTCACTTGAATCCAGGCAAGTCCTTTCGCTCCGTAACGAGCGGCGAATGGCCCCAAATCGTCGATCTCCTTCCGGCTCCACGTGCCGCACCCTTTGGCGTTCAAACATTTCACTTCCCCGCCCTTTTCAATGACGGAAGCGAACACTTTAACGCCGCTATTCGCGACGATATCGTTCAATTCGACCAATTCCAGGCCAAACCGCAAATCCGGTTTGTCGGAGCCGTATTTGCCCATGGCATCCGCGTAGCTGATCCGTTGGAACGGCGTCGGAATTTCGATTTGCAGCGTTTCGCGGAATAACTTGGCCATCAGTTGCTCCATCATGCCGAGCAATTGATCCTGCGACAAGAAGGATGTCTCGATGTCCACTTGCGTAAACTCCGGCTGTCTGTCCGCGCGCAAATCTTCGTCCCGGAAACAGCGCGCAATTTGATAATAACGCTCGATGCCGCCGACCATGAGCAATTGCTTGAAAATTTGCGGCGACTGCGGCAAAGCGAAAAATTCGCCCGGATGCACGCGGCTCGGCACAAGATAATCGCGCGCGCCTTCCGGCGAGCTTTTGATCAAGATCGGGGTTTCTACTTCGATAAACCCTTCGCCGTCAAGGAAATCGCGGAATACTTTCGCCGCTTTCGAACGAAGCAGCAGCGTCTTCTGCATTTCCGGCCGGCGCAAATCCAAATAACGGTATTTCAAGCGCAGCGATTCGTCGATTTCGATCCCGTCTTCGATGAAGAAGGGCGGATTTTTCGCCGCGTTTAAAATTTCGATTTCCGTTACTCTCACTTCGATTTCGCCTGTCGGCAAATTCGGATTGAACGTTTCCGGATCGCGCTCCACCACTTGTCCGGTTACGGACAAGACGTATTCGTTGCGCGCGCGGTCGGCGATTAGCAGCGCTTCGCCGGAGAAGTCCGGATTGAATACGATTTGCATCATGCCGGTTCTGTCGCGCAGATCGATGAATAGCACGCCCCCCAAGTCGCGGCGGCGCTGCACCCAACCGTTCAAAGTAACCGTTTCGCCGACATTTGCTTTTGTTAAAATACCGCAGTGATGAGTTTTTAGCTTCATTTATGATCGTCCCCTTTATGGAATATGTTCTTATGCCAGCCGTGAATTCCGTTTACAGCAGCTCGTCTGCAAGCCGCGCGAGCGGCACGAACCGTTGCTCTCCGGTCGCCATCGATTTCAGCGCGATTTCTCCTCGAGCCAGTTCGTCCTCGCCCAAAATCGCGGTATATCGCGCTTGCATGCGATCGGCCGATTTCATCTGGGCTTTCATCTTGCGGCCCAAATAATCCTTCTCCGCGGCGACGCCGCGCTTGCGCAGGTCGAACAGCAGCTTGACCGCTTCTTGCTCGGCTTGCTCGCCGAGAGCAATGATATAGACGTCGAGCGGATTTACCAGCGGCAAGGAGGCTTCTTGTTTTTCCAAAATAAGCAGTACCCGTTCCAGTCCGATTCCTAAACCGATTCCGGGCTGGTCCGGCCCGCCGACATCGCCGACAAGGCCGTTGTAACGTCCGCCGCCGCCGATCGTGTCGATCGCTCCGATTCCTTGCGCTTTATATTCGAACGCCGTATGCGTGTAATAATCGAGGCCGCGTACTAGACGCGTATTCACGACAAACGGGATTTCCATCGCCTGCAAATATTGCAGCACTGTTTGGAAATGCGCGGTGCATTCTTCATCCAGGCTGTCCAATATCGACGGAGCGTCCGCAAAATAAGCTTGATCGGTTTTGCAATCGAGCACTCGAAGCGGATTGCGTTCGATGCGAGATTGGCAATCTTTGCAAAGTTTGTCCCGCATCGGATTCAAGAAATCGAGCAGCTTCTGGCGGTATGCCGTCCGGCTTGCCGGATTTCCGACCGAATTGATCTCCACCTTGACGTCTTTCAATCCGATTTCGGCATAAAATTGATAGCCAAGCGCGATGACTTCCGCATCGATGCTGGCTTCTTCCGCGCCGAACACTTCCACCCCGAACTGGTGGAACTGGCGCTGGCGTCCCGCCTGCGGACGCTCGTACCGGAACATCGGTCCGATATAGTACAGCTTGCTCATATCCGGCTCCCCGTACAGTTTGTTCTCAACAAAAGAACGTACGACTCCCGCCGTCCCTTCCGGACGGAGCGTCATACTGCGGTCGCCTTTGTCGCGGAACGTATACATTTCTTTTTCGACAATATCCGTCGTCTCGCCGACGCCGCGCACAAACAGCTCGGTTTGTTCGAAAATCGGCGTGCGAATTTCCCGGTAATGAAAACGGCGGCATAAGTCCCGCGCTTTCTGTTCCACATACTGCCATCGCTCAACGGTACCCGGCAGCAAATCTTGCGTGCCCGTCGGTTTTTGGAAAGCCATTGGATTCCCTCCTGCAAACGTATTTATAATTAAGCGTTCAAAAAGCCAATCTTTCAGCATGGACCTTTTGACCAGCCTCTTAAAATAAAAAAACTCCCGTTCCTGTTCATAACAGGGACGAGAGATTTATATGCGAAATCGCCCGTGGTGCCACCCACATTCCGGACCGTCGCCTCAGTGTCAAAACTTCAGACAGCCGTCCGCTCAAACGGTTAACGCCCGCAACACGCGTACGGTTACTGACCGGAGGACATGGACGAATGTCCGCGGAAGTTCACCGCAAGTTCTCGGGGAGGTCTTTCCTTCGTCCGGCATAAGGATCTTTACAGCCTGCGAGATCCCTCTCTGCATATGCGGGTGCGAGCTACTCTTTCCCTTCATCGAATCCATTGATAAAACTATATATTTCAAGATTGTAACGCTGTTAGCGAACAAAGTCAAGAGAGTGGAACGGAGCGTTTTATTGTAAAAGGGCAGAAAAAAACCTACAAATCACGTTGTAGGTCCAAAGAGTATATATTAAAAAAGGGGGTCATGTCTGTTATTATAGACTGGCAATGTTAGAGTAATATTGAAATCATGTTACAGTTATATTACAAAAAATAAAGCGTTTCATTCCGATAGTTTTGCCTCTCGTTTTACGATTTCGTTCCGAACAATTGCTCCAAAATTTCAATTTTCGCCTTCGTATAATGTTCATAGTTATCGTTGTACGCTTTCGGCTCCTTCGGGTTGGCGAAGCGGCTGATCGCGCCGGTGGACGGATCGACCCATTTGCTGGCGGCCCCGCATCCCAGCCCGATGATCGTCTGCATTTCTTCCATAATCAAAATATTATAAAGACTCTCTTGTCCGGGTATGGCATAGCCGACGTTCTCCAAGTTTCCTAAAATATTTTTTTGCCTGTACAAGTAGTAAGGGACGTATCCATGAAGCTTGGTCCATCGCTCGGCTTCCCGCATCATGCTCTCGATTTCGCTCCGGCCGGCCACCGTATATTTGCCGTCTCCGCGATGCTTGGTCATTTCCGAAGCTTTCTTGAAGGACAGCGTATGCACCGTCAGCGACTCCGGCATCAGCTTCTCCGTTTCGGCGAGCGTATGCTTGAACTCCGCTATCCCTTCGCCCGGCAAGCCGATAATCAGGTCCATATTAATATTGTTCATGCCGGCTTCGCGCGCCAGCCAAAATTTATCGACCGTCTCTTCGACCGAATGATGCCTTCCGATGATATCGAGCGTTTCCTGCGTATACGACTGCGGATTGATGCTGATCCGGTCGATGTTCCATTTGTTCAGAACGGCAAGCTTTTCGGGCGTAATCGTGTCGGGGCGTCCGGCCTCGACCGTTATTTCGCGAATGCGGTCCGCATACGGAAACGAAGAATGCAGCTCCTCATATAGCATATCCATTTCTTCCGCCGTAATGCTGGTAGGCGTACCGCCTCCGAAATAGACCGTCGTGACGCTTATTCCCCGTTCTCTCAGCCAGCGGCCGATTTCCCGCATTTCATAATGAAGCCCGCCGAGAAACGAGTGAACCGACCCTTGGCGGCCGTTAATGTCATAAGCGGGAAACGTACAGTAGGCGCATTTGGTCGGACAGAACGGAATCCCGATGTAAATGCTGACTTCGTTCTTCAGCGCGTATAAATCGGGAATCATCGTCAGTTGCCGATCGACGATTTGCTGCATCAGTTCGATTTTGCCGCGATCAACCAAATATTGTTCGCGCAGCGTCCGATGGGCGTTCTCCTTCGAAAGCCCTTGCTGCAGAGCGCCATGCAATAGCTTGGTCGGGCGTATGCCCGTCAGTATGCCCCAAGGCTGCACAATTCCCGTATATTGCTGCAGAACGTGAAGCAGCACATGGCACATCGCTTGTTTCACATGTTTGCGCACCGCTTCGTCATCTTCCTTCGCTTCCGTCGTTCTGGTATGGGAAGCGGTGAACCGCCGTCTCTCGGCTTCAACGTCCAACGCAGCGGCAGCTTCGAGCCTTCCCCCTCCTGTACGCTCGTACATAAGGGCGATTGTCATATCCGATTTTTCGCTGTCGTTTGTGTGTTCGGGAGTTACGACGTTAACTTCCGCTTCTTCGAAAAACAAATGAACGATGTTGGAAAACGTTCGTTCGAATGCAGATTCGCGGGTTACAATGTCGATCCGCATCGCTTACACCTCCCTTCTCGTTAGCAGCGGCCGGCATATAGGACCGCTAACTGTCGCGTACCTCTCTTCCTTAAAGGCCCGTCAATCGCTGCGTCGCCCCCGCAGTGGCGGGCGGCATCGGAATTCGGCCGCAAATTCGACTTCCGCCTCTCCCCGCGTCATGTTCAACGCTTCATGCAAATCGTTATTCAACATGCGATTGACCGTTTGCCGTATGACGATCTCTTTCGTCGATTGTCGCATCTTTCTCGCTCCTTGCAGCACTTGTCGGAAATGTTGTGATGGCGCGTTGAGCAATGCCAAAGAGCCATTGTCACCGATTATTTTCCGCAAGGGTCCGATAAAATATGACCGGGGAATGTATGAAGATGCCACATTTGAAGTTTAAACGACATCAAGAACGACATCAAGATCAAAATCAACGAATGGGACCGATTATGTTTAATATAAACTTTGGCGAATAATGAGCGGAAAGATTACAAATATTAGCTTATGAAATTAAGCCGAAACGGAGAGAATTTGCCATGCAAAAAACGATAGAGAAATCGTTCAATTCAACGCCGCCAAAGACCGGGATGCCTTATTATTGGAAGGTTATTCTCGTCTTTACGCTCGGCTGGGTATTCATGTATGCCGACCGTACCATTCTCAATCCCGTCATGCCTATTCTGGCGCGAGAATTCGGCATCAACAACGCTCAACTTGGTTTGATCAATAGTGTTTTCTTTCTCGCTTATGCGATTTTGCAGATTCCGTCGGGAACGCTTGGCGACCGGTTGGGGCGCAAGAACGTACTTGTTCCCGGTTATATTCTGTTCGGCATCTCGACCGCTTTCACCGGGATCGTCAATTCCTTCTTTTTGCTGCTCATCGCCCGGATCGTGACCGGCATTGGCGAAGGGACGTATTACGGCCCGCAATACGCTTTGTCGTCCGAAGCCATTCCCGAGAGGGTACGCACGGTTGGAACGGCGGTCATTAACAGCGGACAAGCGATCGGCATCTCGCTAGGCTATATTACAGCCAGCACGTTAACGTTGGAGAACGGTTGGAGTTGGAGAATCCCGTTTTACATTATGGCCTTTCCGACTGTGATCACCGCGCTTTTAATTTGGTTTGTCATCAAGGAGAAGCCGCGCAAGCTGAATGTCGAAGCCCGGGGAACGGAAGCGAACAAGGGGGACGTTCGAAAGACCTCCATGTTTTCGTTGTTTAGAAACCGAAATCTTGCGCTCACCTTTGTGATGGTTTTCTGCTCGCTCTACGGATTTTTCGCGATTCTTACCTGGCTTCCGCAATATTTGCAGACCGAACGGGGGTATCAAGGAAGCGATGTCGGCTTCATTTCTTCGCTCGTACCTTGGGCTTCAATCCCCGGAGCGCTGTTCTTCGGCTATTTATCGGACCGGTTCGGAAGACGCAAACCGCTGGTTTATGTGCTGGTACCCATCGCTGCCCTGTCCATTTATTTGGTCGTTTATACGCAAAGCGCCGCCGCCATGATGTTCGCCTTAATCGTTTACGGTTTAACCGGCAAACTGGCGCTCGATCCCGTACTCGTCGCGTTTGTAGCGGATAACGCTCCCAAGGAAGCGTACAGCACCGCGTTCGGTCTATATAATTTTATCGGAATGAGCTCTTCGATCCTCGCTCCTTACATTACGGGATACCTAGTGGACCAAACGGGCAGCATGCGGTCCGGCTTTTTTCTGGCCATGATTTTGCTGTTTGTCGGTCTGGCGGCGATGATTTTCACTCATGAAAAACCAAGAACGAAAACGGCCTGACGATTCGGGCCGCAATACGAAAGGAAGATTGCCGTGCTTAAAACCATCATTAAAGAAAACGTTTATCAGGACTCGGTCAGCTTAATGCTCCTCACGAACAAGTTGTCCGTCATGGAAGGCATCAACCGCATTTCGGTCATGATGGGCACACCCGCCAATTTGGATATCTTCCGCAACACCGGTTTATACACTGCCGATTTGGATCGGGCCAAACCAAATGATATATGCATCGTGATCGACACGGAGCACCCGGAGAAAGCGACGGAAGTGCTGAACGAGATCGATTTTTTTCTGAAAAACCAAGCGCTCGCCGGCGCAAAAAACGATTACGACAAAGTCCGCACATGGGATCGGGCCATGCAACTGCTGCCTGACGCCAATCTGGCGCTCTTGTCTATTCCGGGCGAATATGTCGCGGGGGAGGCGCATAAAGCGTTGGACAAAGGGCTTCACGTTTTTATTTTCAGCGACAATGTGCCCGAGGCCGACGAACTGGAACTGAAACGGAAGGCGAAGGAGAAAGGATTGCTCGTTATGGGACCCGACTGCGGGACAGGGATATTATCCGGGGTTCCTATCGCCTTCGCCAATGTCGTAAACACGGGGAAAATCGGGATCGCGGGAGCGTCCGGCACCGGTATTCAAGAGGTTTCCACAATCATAGACAGATTAGGCGGCGGGGTTAGCCATGCGATCGGCACCGGCGGGCGCGACCTGAGTCAATCGATCGGCGCTCTCACCATGATGGACGGCATTGCCGCATTGGAGGCCGACGCGAACACCGAATTAATCGTCGTTATTTCCAAGCCGCCCGCTCCCGAGGTGAAAAATCAAGTTACGGCTCTTCTAAAGTCGCTCTCCAAGCCCTCGGTCGCCGTCTTCACGGGCGATAAACCGGCGGAACCGGAAGGAAACGTACGTTATGCCTATACTTTGGAAGAAACGGCGGTCATGGCCGTGCAGCTCGCATACGGTAAAACGGCTGCGCCGCCCGAAAGTTTGGGGAGTGCCGCCAACGAGGATCGTTCGTTGCTCCCTTCCCAATCGTATATCAAGGGATTATATTCGGGAGGCACCCTGGCGACGGAAGCCGCGATGCTCGTGCGCGAAGCGTTCGGCATCCCCGCTTCGCTGAAGCATGAAGAGGGCTATATTTTCAAAGATCAAGGGCATGAAATTATCGACCTCGGCGACGATATTTATACGAAAGGGCGGCCGCATCCGATGATCGATCCGACCACCCGTAAGGAGAAAATCGGCAGTATGGCGAAAGATCCCAACACGGCGGTTATTTTGTTCGACATCGTATTGGGTTACGGTTCCCATGCCGATATGGCAGGGGAACTGATTCCTTCCATTCGGGAAGCTCGGGCGCGCGCTTCCGCGGAAGGAAGAACCGTTCACTTCGTTTGCTCCGTCTGCGGGACCGATCAAGATCCGCAAAATTACGGGGAACAAAAACGAAAGCTCGAAGAAGCCGGCGTTATTGTCGAATCCAGCAACGTGAAAGCCGTCAAGCGGGCGCTTGATATCGTCGGCAAACCTTTGCCATCTGTATCCGCACCTCCCGCCGAGGCTGCGGCCGCGCAGCAGGGGGCCGCAGCCGCGCCGAACGTGCCGGAAGCGACGGCCAAGCTATTATCCGGCAAGCCGCGCGTGATCAATCTGGGCCTGGCGAGCTTTGCGGACACGATCCATCGGTACGAAGGGAAAGTCGTCCAATTCGACTGGCGTCCGGTAGCGGGCGGCAATAAAAAACTAGCCGATATTTTGTCCAAATTAAAATAACGACCCATGAAGGAGAACGTAATATGTACAATACGATTGACGAAGCCAACGGGGCGGTCGTTGAGAAAATAGCCAACGCACAGCCGTTTCTGATCGACGTTGTTCCCGCCAAAACCGTTATTGACGAGTTGAACGGCCGAACGCTGCTTCATGCCGGCCCGCCCATCGAGTGGCAGGATATGACAGGGCCGATGAAGGGTTCGTGTATCGGCGCGCTGCTGTTCGAAGGTTGGGCCGCAACGGAAGACGAAGCCAAGAGAATGCTGGAGGGCGGAGAAATCCGGTTCGTCCCTTGCCACCATGTGAACGCCGTCGGGCCGATGGGCGGAATTACATCGGCCAGTATGCCCGTCCTTGTGGTAGAGAACCGCACGGAAGGCAACAGGGCATACTGCAACCTGAACGAAGGGATCGGCAAGGTACTGCGCTTCGGCGCCTATAGCGAGGAAGTGATCGACCGCCTTCGTTGGATTCGCGACGTTCTCGGTCCCGGCATGTCCAAAGCGTTGAAAGCTTCGGACGGCGGCATCAACCTGAATGTCGTCGTCGCCAAGGCGATTACGATGGGCGACGAGTTCCACCAACGGAACATTGCGGCCTCGCTGCTGTTGCTCAAAGAGTTGGCGCCGCTATTATTAGAGACCGATGTATCCGAAACGGACAAAAGAACGATTATCAAATTTTTGGCTGATACCGATCAATTTTTTCTCAATGTGATGATGGCCGCGTGCAAGGCTGTCATGGACGGCGCGCGCACGATTCAAGCGGGCACGATCGTTACCGCCATGACCCGCAACGGCAAAGATTTCGGCATTCGCGTCAGCGGGTTGGGCGATCGATGGTTTACCGCTCCTGTCAATACGCCGAAAGGATTGTTCTTTACCGGTTATTCGCAAGAAGACGCCAATCCGGATATCGGGGACAGCGCTATTACCGAGACGTTCGGGGTCGGCGGGATGGCGATGATCGCCGCGCCGGGCGTCACCCGCTTCGTCGGCGCAGGCGGATTCGAAGACGCTTTGGCGATCAGTAATGAAATGGCGGAAATCTGTTTCGACCGGAACAGCAATCTCGCCGTTCCTACATGGAACTTCCAGGGGATCTGTCTCGGCATCGATATCCGCAAAGTAATTGAAACGGGCATTACGCCTGTTATAAATACCGGCATCGCCCATAAAGAAGCGGGGATCGGACAGGTTGGGGCCGGTACGGTCAACGCCCCGCTCGCCTGCTTCGAGAAAGCGCTGGTCGCTCTGGCCGAGACGATGGGCGTTGCAGATTGACCTATGTCCGTCGTTCAAGGAGAGGCCTATAGCCCGAATGTCCCGCTTCTGCTTGAACGGAATCGTTCCGGGACGGTACACAGCCTGTTCCGGAACGGGATCAATATCCGTGTGGGACAGAGGCTTGTTTTTATCGGGACCGCTCTGAGCGGGCAACTGCCGTTTGCAGTTCATATAGACCGCCGTTCCGTCGATCGTATCGCGTATCGGCTCCATCCCTCCGGTCCCGTACTTTTGGAATACCGGCAACAGGAGCTCAGGCTTATTACCTGCAACGTTACAATCCGGTTGGATCATGCCCGGACCTTCTCCAATACGCTGCGCGACTTTCGCGGCGACGGCGACATATCCGCCAATCTCCGCAATTTCGCCGCCTTGCTCCGCACTTATTCCCAAAAGAGCGGATTCGGGTTAAGCCCAACTCAATTGATGAGCATTCTGGAAAGCGAAACGGACAGGACGGAGTTGGGACAGACGCTTATTCGGTTTCGGGGTTCCTGGGACTGTCCCGATCCGCGACTGCGGTGGCAAACCATTCGGCCCCTCATCGGATACGGCGCCGGGCTGACTCCTGCGGGCGACGATTTTTTTATCGGGGCTCTGGCCGCCGGATTGTATTCCGGGCGAGTTTCCCCTGTCGTTCTGCGGGAGCTCGCGGAACGGTTCGCCGAACGTCCCGGCCTGACGACCGACATCAGTTCGGAATATCTTCACTATGCCCTGAAGCGGCAATTCGGAACAAGCGTTTTGCAGATGCTGGACGCTTTGTTCAATGGACAAAGCGCCGATTTGGCCAAAGCCTTCAGCATACTGGCCGGCAGCGGACACAGTTCCGGAATCGATACCGCGCTTGGAATATACTGCGTTATTCATAATTTGCTAGAGGAGGCGGCCCCTTCATGAAGACCGTATTGCTTGCGCTTGGCGGAAACGCGATTTTGCAGGCGAATCAGGAAGCGAGTTACGACAATCAGTTGAAAAACGTGATAGGATGTTGCGAGGCGATCGCGAATATCGTGCAAAAAGGATACAGGGTGTTGCTTACCCACGGCAACGGGCCGCAGGTAGGCAATATTTTGTTGCAGAACGAAATCGCCAAGGATACGATACCAATGCTCCCTCTGCATGTCTGCAATGCGGAAAGCCAGGGATTTATCGGGTATATGTTCCAGCAATCGCTAATGAACGAAATGGCGCGAAGAAATATCGACCGGCAGGTCGTCTGTATGCTGACTTGCGTCGAAGTGTCTCCGAACGACGATGCTTTTCGGCTTCCGAGCAAGCCGATCGGACCGTTCTACGACAAAGAGGAAGCGGAACGCCTTGCGTCGGAACATGGGTGGAACGTAGTGGAAGATTCCAACCGCGGCTGGCGTCGAGTCGTGCCTTCGCCCCGACCGCACGGCATTGTCGGCGGGAAAACGATGCAGGAATTGCTTCAGGCGGGCCATATCGTTATTGCTGCGGGAGGAGGAGGCATTCCGGTGGTTCGGGAGGTCGACGGGACGCTGAGAGGGGTGGAGACCGTCATCGACAAGGATCGTACCGCTTGCCGGCTTGCAAAGGAGCTGGACGCGGATATGTTCGTTATGTTGACCGATGTGGAGCATGTGTTTATTCGTTTCGGCCAACCGGACCAGCAGGCTCTTCATACGATTACGACCGAAGACGCCAAGCGTTACTTGGCCGAAGGCCAATTCGGCAAAGGAAGCATGGGACCGAAGATGGAGGCGGCCGTCGATTTCGCCGAAACGGGAGGAACCGCCGTTATCGGATCGCTGCGCTCCGCGGCTCTCGCCTTGGAAGGGAAAGCGGGAACGCGGATAGTGAAGAAAGGGGCCGGCTGATTTCGATTCGCTTAGATCGGCTGCCGGCTGTCCACGATCAGGGTTACAGGCCCCCAGTTGATCAGCGAGACGCCCATCATGGCGCCGAAACGGCCTGTTTCCACCGGCAACCCCATCTCACGCAAATATCCGTTAAACAAATCATATAGCCGCTCCGCATGTTCCGGCTGGGCGGCCGCCATAAAGTTCGGGCGTTTGCCTTTGCGGCAATCCCCGTATAGCGTAAACTGCGATACCGACAAAATCGCTCCTCCGATATCTTGTAGGGAAAGATTCATTTTCCCTTGATCATCCTCGAAAATCCGCAAGCCTGCAATTTTGTCGGCCAAATAGCGGGCGTCCCGCTCGGTATCGTCATGCGTTACGCCGACGAGCAGCATTAGACCTTGTCCGATATTGCCGATTGCTTTGCCGTCCACGGTTACTTGCGCCTCTTTGCAGCGCTGTACAACAACTCTCATTGATGCCAAACTCCTTGCCGTATCATGATCTTACGGAGCAAACCCGCTTATTGCATAATGCGATGGACCGAATATACGTCCTTTACCCTTTTGATTTTGTCGACGACCGATTGCAAATGATCGCTATTGCGAATTAAGATCGTCATATGAATCATCGCCATCTTATTTTTATCCGAACGGCCGGAAACGGCGGAAATATTCGTTTTGCTCTCCGATACCGCCTGCAACACTTCATTTAACATGCCGCGCCGGTCATGTCCCGTAATTTCGATATCGACGCTGTAATTCGCTTCCGCCGAATCCGTCCAATTGACTTCGATGACCCGTGCCGCCTCTTCCCCTTCTTCGCTTGTCGGAAGATTGGTGCAGTCGGCCCGATGAACGGATACGCCTCTGCCGCGCGTAATATACCCGACGATTTCATCGCCCGGAATCGGATTGCAGCAGCGGGCGAAACGGACGAGCAAATTGTCGATTCCTTTCACCGATACCCCATGCGTCGGCCGGTTCTTTTTCTCGGGCGCAGATTTCACTTCCTTCACTTCGTTCGTCAACTCGATCATGCTGGCTTCTTCCGCTTCCTTGCGCAGCTTCTCCGTCAGACGGGTGCAAATTTGCGCCGCGGTAATGCCTCCGAATCCGATCGCCGAGAGCATATCTTCCGAATCGTTAAATGTGAATTTTTTCGCTACTTCCTGCAGCTTGTCTTCCATCATCCAGGCGGAAGGTTCCAGACCGAGGCGCTTCAACTCGCGTTCAAGCAAGTCGCGGCCCTTTTCGACATTTTCTTCGCGTTTTTCTTTTTTGAACCATTGTTTGATTTTGTTGCGCGCATGAGAGGATTGTGCAATTTTAACCCAGTCCTGACTCGGACCGTACGAATGTTTGGATGTCAAAATTTCAATAATATCGCCGGTTTTCAGCTTATGGTCGAGCGGCACGATGCGTCCGTTCACCTTCGCCCCGATCGTGCGGTTGCCGACCTCCGTATGGATACGGTAAGCGAAGTCGAGCGGTACCGATCCTGCCGGCAGTTCGATGACCTCGCCTTTCGGCGTGAATACGAACACAAGATCCGAGAAGAAATCCATCTTGAGCGATTCCATAAACTCCGATGCGTCTTTCGTCTCTTGCTGCAGTTCCAATATTTCGCGGAACCAGTTCATTTTCTCGCCGAAATTGCCCGTCGGCACGACGCTGCCTTCTTTATAAGCCCAGTGGGCGGCAATCCCGTATTCGGAAGTTCGGTGCATCTCCCATGTCCGGATTTGAACTTCGGTCGGTTCGCCCGTCGGGCCGATGACCGTCGTATGGAGCGACTGGTACATATTCGCTTTCGGCATGGCGATATAATCTTTGAACCGGCCCGGCATCGGCTTCCATAACGTATGGATAATGCCGAGCGTCGCGTAACAATCTTTAATATTGTCGACGATAATTCGAATGGCGAGCAAATCGTATATTTCGTTAAATTGCTTGTTTTTCGTGCTCATTTTTTTATAAACGCTGTATATATGCTTCGGTCGGCCCGAAATATCGGCTTCGATGCCCATTTCATTCAATTTTTCGCGAATGCGCACGATCAATTGTTCAATGTATTGCTCGCGTTCCGTTCGTTTTTTTTGCACGAGATTCGCTATGCGGTAATATTGCTGAGGATTCAAATAACGGAGTGCAATGTCTTCCATTTCCCATTTAATGGCGGATATCCCGAGCCGATGCGCGATCGGGCAGAAGATTTCCAACGTTTCATATGCGATGCGGCGCTGGCTTTCTTCCGATTGGTACTTCAATGTCCGCATATTGTGCAGCCGATCCGCCAGCTTAATTACGATAACGCGGATATCCTGAGCCATCGCGACGAACATTTTACGATAATTTTCGTTCTGCTGTTCTTCTTTGGAGCGGAACTGAATCCGTTCCAGCTTCGTCAATCCGTCAACCAGCATGGCGCAAGTATCGCCGAATTTCTCCCGGATGGTATCCAAAGATACGGTAGTATCCTCAACGACATCGTGCAGCAGCGCGGCGATGATTGATGTAGCATCCATTTGCATATTCACAACAATATCCGCAACCGCAAGCGGATGCAAAATATAGGGTTCCCCCGATTTGCGCACTTGGTCGTGATGGGCCTGCTCGGCAAATTCGTAAGCCTCCCTAATGCGCTCCAGGTCCTGTGTTTTAATATACGCGGATGCTCTTTCCAGTAACTGCTCAATGCCCATGGGTTCCAATCCGATTCCTTTCCAATATGAGATAACCTCTGCGCGAGGTCCGCAAGATGTATAATCCCGTCTAGAGGTATTGCGATTTTCTATAATTATGCGTTAGATGATTGATAACGTCAACCATCCGACAAAGATAACCTAATTTTATATTGTTTTTATGTCACAAAATATGATAATTTATCAGATGGCTAATAAAAATGTCGTTGAAAATCATTTAGGGGAGGTTGCTATTTTGCAGCAACGCGAAATTCAAGTTCATGAAATACCGCCGATCGGACAAAGCGCGTTTCTAAGCTTTCAGCACTTGTTTGCGATGTTCGGCTCGACGGTGCTGGTGCCGAATTTGCTCGGCATCGATCCGGGCATCGTCCTGTTGATGAACGGGATCGGAACGCTATTCTATCTGTTATTGTGTAAAGGGAAAATTCCCGCCTATCTCGGCTCCAGCTTTGCGTTTATTTCTCCGGCGGCAATCGTCATCGCCGGCAATCCGGGAGCCAATCTATCCAGCGCGCTCGGCGGATTCATCGTCGTCGGAGTTATCTTCTGCCTTGTCGCGCTGCTGATCAAGCTCGTCGGAACCGGCTGGATCGACGTCGTATTCCCGCCGGCCGCCATGGGCGCAATCGTGGCGGTTATCGGTCTTGAATTGTTCCCGGTCGCTGCGGGCATGGCCGGCTGGATTCCTAAAGACGGAGCTGCGGATTGGTCGATGGATCCGAAAATCGTCGCCGTGTCGGTGCTTACACTGTTAATTACAGTATTATGCAACGTATTGCTCAGAGGATTTATGAAAATTATTCCCGTACTTATCGGTATCGTCTCCGGATACATCATCTCATACTTATTCGGTATCGTGAAATTCGACTCCGTCGCGGAAGCGGGCATCGTCGCCGTTCCCGCGATAACGGCCCCTACGTTCAACTGGTCGGCCATCGCGATTATCGCTCCGGCAGCGCTCGTCGTCATTGTCGAGCATATCGGCCACCTGCTGGTTACCGGAAATATTGTAGGGAAAGATTTGTCCAAAGATCCGGGGCTTCACCGCTCCTTGCTCGGAAACGGAATATCCACCGTCGTATCCGGATTTGTCGGTTCGACTCCTAATACGACTTACGGCGAAAATATGGGCGTTCTCGCGCTGACGAAAGTATATTCCGTCTTCGTTATCGGCGGCGCAGCGGTGATCGCGATCGTCATGTCGTTCTTCGGCAAATTTTCCGCGCTGATCGCCAACATACCGGAGCCGGTTATGGGCGGCGTGTCGCTCTTGCTGTTCGGCGTGATCGCCGCTTCCGGCTTGAGGGTGCTTGTCGACGGCAGAGTGGATTACGGCAAACCGACCAATCTGCTGTTAACGACGCTCGTTCTCGTTGCGGGATTAAGCACGGTGAAATTATCGCTCGGACCGATCGTATTGTCGGGTATGTCGCTCGCGACCGTCACAGGCATCGTGTTCAGCTTGCTGTTCAAAGGGATCGAGAAACTCGGCTGGTCGAACGAAAAGCAATAGCCCATAATGCAAAAGGAACTGTCCCGCAGTCATTTCGCATGACTTCGGACGGTTCCTTTTTTCGTGCGTTAAAACGTGATTAGCGTATGAATATCGATTCCGCTCAATTTCTCGCGGCCCGACAAATAACTCAGTTCGATCAGAAAAGCGGCACCTACCACTTCGCCGCCCAACTGTCTTACCAAGTCAATGGACGTGGAGATGGTTCCGCCGGTCGCCAGCAAATCGTCGGCGATGAGCACTTTTTGACCCGGCTCGATCGCATCCTTATGCATCGCCAATTTATCTTTGCCGTATTCCAGATTATAGCCCGCTTCAATCGTTTCTCCCGGCAGTTTGCCGCTTTTGCGGATCGGAACGAATCCGACGCCAAGGCTATTGGCAAGCGGCGCTCCGATGACAAAGCCCCGAGCTTCCGGTCCCGCGATCAGGTCGATTTGTTTGTCCGCAACCATCTCTTTTAGCGCTTCAATGGCAGCCCGGTACGCCTCCCCGTTTTTCAACAATGTCGTAATATCCTTGAACCGGATTCCTGGCTGCGGATAATCGGGGATGACGCGAATATACGATTTAAAATCCATTTGAATTCCTCCTAAAAGTTATATGTAGCTATGAAAGCGCTCCGCCGTCATGAATGCGGGACATAAACCATGCGGTTAACCGTTCCGTTGCCGGGTGGACGAGTTCGTTCTCGAGCTCCGCCCGTTCGACAAGCTCCTTATAAGTTGCTGCGCTGGTTAAATCCGCCTTCCGCGGCTCGGAAACAATGGAATAAGTGCCGTTCTGTTCTTGAATGAATGCCAGTTCTTCGAAAACTTGCATAATCCCGTCCAACGTACGTTCCGAAAGGCCAGTGCGCTTGCTCAACTGCTGCCAGAACCCTTTCTCGCTTCGCTCCCAGGATCGGCGGGCTCTTAATTGGATATAGACTTGTTTAAACTGCTCTCTGGATGGAGCCGATAGCCGTTCGGACACGGGAAACGGTTTGTTCCCCGCCGCTTCCTTGCCGCTGCCGTATAACACGTAGCAGCGTTCAATGCCGCGCAGCCGCCGTAACGCCGCGTCCATCGCCGCTAACGAGGATGGCAGCTCCATGATGAATAAAGAGCGCGGCCGGTCTCCGGCAAGTTGCGCGGCCAATTCGTTTGCGGGAACCGCACCGTCCTTATGGTCATAAACCCATAAAGAGCAGCCAGCCATATGCAATTGCATTTGCTGCGGCATGCGGCTCGCGTCGGCCAATAATATTGCGAAGGCGCCCTCATTCGAAACGGGCCTTCGATTCGCCTTCCGTTCGCACTCCATCAGTTCAAGCGCACGTTGGAACGGATCGGCGGATCCCCGGAAATCGTACACTTGCGGATGCGTTACGCACATATCCTGCAGCATAAGCTGCGGCTTGCGGACGCCGTTCCATTCATTGACCTGCAGTTCTCCAAGCACGTCTCCAAGCGCATTGCCCGATATAAGACTGCTTATGTCGCTGCGTCCGAAAGCGATCGCATCGAGCTTGCGCCCGCGGTCCGCCAGCGTAAGCTTCAAATGCCGCTTTTCCTTGCCCAGCAGCTTGCGTTCTTGCACGCGGACGTTCCGCAGCGCGAAGCGGGGGGAAGGATTGGCCATGCCGAACGGGGCAAGCGTTTCGATTTCTTCAATCATCTCGATCGTAATATCGGCCAATTCGAACTCCAAATCGATTTCGGCGCTCGGCATCAAATCGTCTTGCGCCAGCTTCCGTCCTGCCAGCCCGATTAGTTTCCTTTCCAATTCCTCAAGCTTGCCGGAATGGATCGTCATTCCCGCCGCGGCTTGGTGGCCGCCGAAATGCTCCATTAGATCGGCGCATTCCGTGAGCGCTTCATATAAATCGAAGCCTGGAATGGAGCGGGCCGACCCTTTGCATAAACCCGTTTCCGGATCGATGCTGAGAACGAACGTAGGCCGGTAATGTTTTTCCAATATTTTCGAAGCGACGATGCCGATGACGCCGGCATTCCATCCTTCGGCGGCCAGTACGACGACGAGCGGCGGTTCTCCGCCCTGCGATTTATGATAAAGCTGCTCCTCCGCTTCCTTCACGATCGTTTCTACCATATGCTGACGCTCTTTATTCAATTGATCCAACTCTAACGCCAGTCCGCTCGCTTCCTGTTCGTCCGCCGTAGTCAATAGATTGACGGCTATATTCGCATGTTCCAGCCGGCCGCTTGCATTGATCCGCGGCGCCATGGCAAACGCGACGTTCGTAGAAGTCACGCCGGACAATTCGATGCCCGCCACGGCGAACAGCGCGCGGATGCCGGCAATTTCCGAACGGCGCATCCGTTCGATTCCGAACCGGACGATAATCCGGTTCTCATCCGTAAGCGGCATCAAATCGGCGATCGTCCCGATTGTCGCAAGCTCCAAATATTCGGCCGGAATCCGTCCTAGCATCGCGTGGGCAAGCTTGAAGGCGACGCCGACGCCGGCCAATCCTTTGAACGGATAAGGACAGCCGGGAATTTTCGGATTGACGAGCGCGTATGCGTTCGGCAACACATCCGGCGGCTCATGGTGATCCGTGACGACGACATCGATGCCGAGCGAATTGGCGTAATCGATTTGCTCCGCCGCGCTAATGCCGGTATCGACCGTAACGATGAGACCGACGCCGCTTTGTTTCGCATCGTATACGGCGTCGTTGTTCAAGCCGTAGCCTTCCAGCGCCCGGTGAGGGATATAGTAATCGAAGTCGGCTCCCAATTGCCGCAGCAAACCGATCATGAGCGAAGTGCTCGACACGCCGTCCGCGTCATAATCGCCGTATATTCGTATTTTTTCCCGATGGGCGAGCGCGCGGCGAATGCGTTCCACCGCCTCGCGCATCCCTTGCAATAAAAATGGGTCGTGCAGCCGGTCCAAACTTCCGTGCAGAAATAGATCCGCCTGTTCGGCGTTCTCGATTCCGCGGGCGGCAAGCAACCGGGCGAGGAATACGCTAATGCCCGTCTCTTGGGCCAGCCGCTCTGCGTTGTCTGTCTCCGTCTTGGCGCAGACCCACTTCATTTGCGAATGAAGCATTGGCTTCCTCCTAACTGTCTAGCTTATTGCAGTAAAGTCGGCATATCGTCTTCATCCCATTGATGATTCGTTTTGTACGGGTATCCCGGGTCGTATGGATTCACTTGAATGAAGACGTCGGAAACATGCAAATGCCGCTGCATTAATTGATGTTTGACCCGTTTGCCGATATCATGCCCTTCCATGACGCTCAGACGCGGATTGACGCTAATTTTCACATCTATAACAACATAATGCCCAAGCTCCCGCGCCCGCAACTCGTCAACGGCAATCACTCCGCCGACGCGCTGAACCGTCTCGATGAATTCCGCAGCCTGATCGTCATGCAGCGGTTGATCCGTCGGGCCGAAAATCGTGTCCGTTATAAGGCGGTATCCCATACGTAAAATCAATAGGGTGACGATCAATCCGGCAGCCGGGTCAAGATACAATAAGAAGGCGACGTCCAGCTTATCGCCAAGCATCGCGCCGGCAGCGCCGAATAAAGCGGCCAACGACGAATAAACATCGGAGCTTCGCTCCCACGCGTTCGCGGCCGATGCCCTGTTGGACGCTTTTTTGCCCACTCTGCTTTGGTATTGAACCATCGCTGCCTTCACAATCAGCGATATGACGATGGCGCCAACCGCATAACCGGTCGGCGCTTTGTCGACTCCTTCCATCATCGCTTTGACCGAGGCAATGGCGATTTCCAAGCCTACGAGCATTAGCAGCATGGAGACGACGATAGCGCTAACGGTTTCCGCGTTGCCGCCGGCATACGGACGATCTTTGTCCGCCGGCTTGCGCGAATGTTTCAAACCAATCAATGCGGCAATCGAACACGCAACATTTGAAGCGGTATGAAATGCATCCGCTATAAGCGCCTTACTGCCCGAAAACCATCCAACAATTCCTTTCATCAAGGCCAAACCGATATTGCCGGCAATTTCGATCCAAGCGCCGTTCCCAGCCTTTGCAAAACGTTCCTCTGTCATCTAGCCACCCCTTACAACGAGCACAAAAGATCTGAAACCTACTTAAGCGAAAACAGCGGTACGGCAGCGGAGGGCCTGCCGACGGACAGGCCCTGCTGCGCTATTTTTATGTCGTTGCTTTTGCCGCTGTTTTTGCCTTGGGCTTTTGTTTGTCTTTCAACAACACCCAAAGCGGGCTCGCAATGAATATCGAGGAATAAGCTCCGCATATTAAACCGATTACCATCGCAAGCGAGAACAGACGGATTGACTCGCTGCCGAAAACGAACAAACAAACGGCTACGAAAAGCACGGTCAGCACCGTGTTGACCGACCTTGTCATCGATTGCGACACGCTTCGGTTGACGAGCTTCACCAAATCGTCTCTCCCTTTAATTTTGGCAAAACGGAGATTTTCACGAATCCGGTCGAAAATAACGACCGTATCGTTAATGGCATAACCGATAATGGTTAAGATCGCGATAATGAACGGCAAGTTGACTTCCAAGCGAAACACCGAAAAGATGCTGATGACGAAAAAAGCGACATGCAGCAGCGATACGATCGCGGCGATCGCAAACCGCCATTCGAACCGAATGCTCACATAAATAATGATGCCGACGCTTGCAAGCAAGACGGCGATCAGCGCGTTCCGCTGCAGCTCCTTGGCCATCTCCACGTCAACGGTATTCACTTCGTAGGACGCTCCCGCGTCGAACTTCGCGCTAAAGTCCTCTTTCAGTTTATGTTCCTGTTGGTCGTTCAATACTTCCGGAAATCGAATCGTTACCCTGTCGGCGCCGACGATAATCGGAGGGATTTTCTCAAACCCTTGTTCCTGCAAAAATTGTTCGACATCCGCCTGAGCCACAGGCTTGTTCACCGAAATATCCACATTGGAGCCGGCGCTGAAATCGACGCCGTAATTCAAGCCTAGCACACCGAGCATAATAGCTCCGAGCAGCGTGATGACGATGGAGAAAGTGAAACAATATTTACTTGCCTTGACAAAATTGAAGTCCCACTTAGAGCGCACTGATTTCACTCTCCTTCACACCAAAATAAGACGGTTTCTTGAACAGGTTGGCTTTCACGACCATATGGAGCAATACGCGGGACAAAAACACGTTCGTCAATATACTCGTAATGATATTCAGCATTAGAATAACCGCGAAACCTTTGACCGATCCCGTACCGATCATAAACATGACGGCGCCGGCGATCAATGTTGTTACGTTTGCATCCATGATGGCGCGGAACGAGTTTTTGGATCCCGCCTTCAACGCGGACAAGACACTTTTGCCGCTCCGCAGTTCTTCCTTAATCCGCTCGCTCGTAATAATGTTCGCGTCGACGGCCATGCCGACGCCAAGCACGAACGCCGCAATTCCCGGAAGCGTAAGCGTAAATCCGCCCCAATAAAACAGCAGCAGCATGAGCCAGGTATGCATCAACAACGTGAAAATGGCGATCGTTCCCGGCAAGCGGTAAAATATGAGCATAAACAAGACGACGGCAGCCGAACCGATCAAGCCGGCAAATACCGTTTGCTGCAGCGACATTTGTCCTAATGTAGCGCCGACGCTTTGCGTATATTTTTCCGTCAATTTGAGCGGGAGCGCGCCAAGATTAATCGTGTCGCGCAATTCGCGCGCTTCTTCGTTCGTATAGCTTCCCGATATGACCGCGTTTCCGTCCGTAAACACGCCGTTAACGACCGGGTCGGACAACAAACGGTCATCCAAGTAAATAGCCAATTGTTTGCCGATTAAGCGGCTTGAAATTTCTTCCCATTTCTTCTTGTCTTTAACTTTAATCGCGACTTCCGGATTGTGAAGCTGATCGTAAACGAGTTCTGCGCCGTTCTCTACGAATTCGTTGCCGCGCAGTTCCACTTTGCAATAGCCTTCCTCCGGCTTGCAACCGTCCGCGCTGCGGAAAGTCAATTCCGCCGGTTTCTTCATAATGTCGCGGACTTTCGCTTCATCCGTAATGCCGGCAATTTTCACCCGGATACGCTTCGTTCCTTCCGGCGTAATTTCCGGCTCTGTCGTACCGAGCGCATCCGCCCGCTTCGCCAAGCTTTTCGCCGTTTGGTGGAGCGATTCCTTCGTCACCGTTCCGCCTTGCTCCAAAGGTTCCGCCTCATACAGAATCTCGAAGCCTCCTTTTAGATCCAATCCCAATCGGATGCTTTTGACGAGTTCGGGACTTGTCCAGGCCATAACACCGATCGATACAACTACGATAAGCAAGAAAGCCAAGATCCTCTTCATACCGTCCTATGTTCCCCTTTCCATTCTCAATATTCCTATTATAGTAGCTTGCTAAAATCAAAGTCAATTCATGACGAAACTTGGGTTTTAAGGGCAAAAAAAGAACTCCTGCCTAGAAACGGGAGCCCTTGAATGCGCTTAGGGTCATATAATTCATAAAACTTGTCACTTTCAACGAAAGAATGTCGTTAACGACTTGGTGCAGAGACGGAATTCCTTTATGATATTTGTCGCTTACGCAATTCCAAATGTCTTCCCCGCTCACTTGTTCGTAACCGATCATTCGAAACTCTTCCGCTTTGCTGCGGCATAATTGCTCGATCAGTTCGTTCAATTCCTGTTCCGTATATTCGTCGTTCACGTCTTAAGACCCTCCTTTCCCGTCGTCAAAGGAAGACAGTCTTTCTAAAGGCCAATCTTAGATATAATTCGATTCCCGACCGCAAAATCCTGCATCGCTCCCGCGAATTTATTTTGTAAAATTTTGTATGACCAAAACATTTGAAGCGATTGGAACTTATTGTGCATGAGCCGCAGCTTGTCGTGCATACACATGTAGGGACAAGAACTGCTTGGCCCATACGGCCCAATACGAACCGAGGAAGAGGGAATTTCCGTTGACCAGACAATCGTTTATTAAAGGTACGATGATCCTGTTGGCCGCAGGCATAATTAACCGCCTTCTCGGTTTTATTCCCCGCATTACGCTGCCGCGCATTATCGGGGCCGAAGGCGTAGGATTGTATCAGCTTGCCTATCCGTTTCTAACTGTCATTCTAACGATTATTACGGGGGGCATTCCCCTTGCGATTGCCAAACTGGTTGCCGCGGCCGAATCGGAAGGCGACGGCAGACGGGTTAAGCGCATTTTGACGGTATCGCTCAGCTTCGTGATCGGCATCAGCCTGTTGTTTACCGTGCTATGCATCGTGATGGCGCCTTGGATTACCCGAAATATTTTAACGGATCAGCGCGTATACTACTCCTTCTTGAGCATGAGCCCGATGATTGTTCTCATCGGCGCCTCTTCCGTCCTGCGCGGTTATTTCCAAGGCAAACTCGATATGATACCGACCGCTCTTTCGCAAGTCGTCGAAACGCTTGTACGAATTGTGGCCGTACTATTGCTCGCTTACCTTATGCTGCCATACGGATTGGAATACGCCGCGGCAGGAGCGATGCTGGGGGTAGGCGCCGGGGAATTGTGCGGATTTGTCGTCTTGCTGTGGAAGTTTTTCCAAGATAAAAAACGAACGCCAAACTATGGGGAAACGGTTGAAGGGAAAATCAAAGCCGGAGCCCCCGCGAAACGGTTATTCGAACCGCTCGGCGAATTGCGCCGGATTTTTGCGGTCGCCATACCGGTCACGGCCGGAAGAATGGTCGGCTCTTTATCGTATTTGCTCGAATCGATTATGATCGCCCAAAGTTTGGCGATGGCAGGAATTGCAACTGCGGTAGCGACCGCGCAATACGGAGCGCTGCAAGGCATGATCTTTCCGATCGTGCTGCTGCCGGGGGCGCTGACGAATTCCTTGGCCGTATCGCTTATTCCTTCCTTAGCCGAAGCTTCGGCGAGGCAGGATTACCGCACGATTCATAAGCGCCTTCATCAAGCGTTGCGGCTCGCCTTGGTCGCCGGCGCCCCCTTCGCCGTCGTGATGTACGTCCTGGCCGAGCCGATATGTATGGCGCTATACCATAATGCAAGTATCGCTCCCATGCTGAAGATGATGGCTCCGATCGCGTTATTCATCTACTTGCAGGCTCCGCTTCAGGCCTCGTTGCAAGCGTTGGATCAACCGGGGAAAGCGCTGCTGAACACTTTCATCGGCGCCGCCGTCAAGCTGTTTCTGATCGTCCAATTGGCTACCGATCCCGAACTGGGCATTTACGGCGCTTTAATCGCCATTATCGTCAATATTGTGCTCGTGACCGGATTGCATGGGTTCAGCGTCGTCAAGCTGCTTCGTTTCCGCATGAAAATCGCCGATTTTGTGAAAGTGATCGCGGCGATGATCGTTATGGCGGCCATCGTGCATTTTGTTTTTTACCGCGTCGATTTGCAAGCAAATGTGTGGCTGAAATTGATGGCCGCTTGTTCTGCCGGAGTCGTCGTCTATTTGCTCATTATGGTTTGGGTCAAGCTGATCGACCGTTACGATATCGTGCGCATTCCGATTTTGGGCAAATTATTCAAATTGTAGTCGTTGGGCTTTTCATTCGCTATTGCTTTTGTTTCGAGTTTACAAACAACCGCCCTTTATGATCGATCGTGCAGAAGAAAACTTCTTTAAAATCGGAGATTCCTTTCGATTGAATCTGACTTTTCAGCCAAAACCGGTTTTTCTCAATTTTCTCCAAGTTTTCGTCCTGGACCTTCCCGTCCATGATGAGCGGGAGCGGCAAAGATTCGTATCGGATCTTTTGCCCTTCCGGGAGCGTGACTTGCTCGCCGCGGCTTGATTCGGCAGTTCCTTTCGAATGTGCGGCGTCTTTCAAGATGACCGTTAGCTTGCCCGTCGTTTCCAAGAATGCAAATTGAACATCGTTGATATCGTCTACGTTTTGCTCCCGCAGTTGGGCCATAAGATCGTCCAAACTGTATCTTTGCTTGCGCATCTCATTCCGCATCAATTGCCCGTTGTTAATAACCATGCTCGGTTTTCCGTCAAGTACGAAGCGAAGATTCCGGCTCTTGAGCGCAAGAAACGAAGTGCCGACCTGAATGACCAGCAATGTGGCCATCGGCAATATGCCTTCCCAGATCGGACGTTTCGTATCTTCAATAACGAATACGGCGGCTTCCGCGATCATGATTGAAATGACTAGATCGAATAAAGACAATTTACCGATCTCGCGTTTTCCCATTAGACGCATAATCAGTAAGACGACAAAGTAAATAAGCATGGTACGAAAAATAACGGTCAGAGCTTCCATTGAATACGAGCCTCCTCAAAGTTTCTTGTCGGAAAGCTTGAATCGTCTGATCATTCAATGGTATTCTGACCGCCGTTTCCCTGCCTCATGCATTTGGGAAGTGTTTAATTAATGGTAAATGGCCGTTACAAAATGACAAAATATACGTAAACCGTTGCCAACGCTAAAGACAGCAGCGTTAGCGGCGCGCCTATTTTCAAATATTGCATATAGCTGAAACCTTTGCCTTCCCGCTGTGCCATGCCGGCAACGATCACATTCGCCGAAGCGCCGAGGATCGTTCCGTTTCCTCCGAGACAAGCGCCCAGCGATAACGACCACCATAGCGGATTCAATTCGCTTGGGTCTGCAATTCCCATTTGGACCCCTAAATCTTGAATCATCGGAATCATCGTCGCTACGAACGGGATGTTGTCAATCGTTGCCGATGCGATGCCGGACACCCATAGGATCAGCATCGACGTCAACGTCATATCGCCGGAAGTTACATGTAAAGTAAGAGATGCAAGCGCCTGAATAACGCCGACTTCCTTCAAGCCTCCTACTAGAATAAACAAGCCGATGAAGAAAAATATCGTTACCCATTCCACGCCGCGGAAAGCTTCTTCCAGCTCACTCTCTTTCTTAACCGTAACAAGCATTAAAATAACCGCGCCGGCTATGGCGATGACCGCAGCTTCGACATGAATGACCGAATGCAATGCGAATCCGGCAACGGTGAGCAGAAGCGCAACAACGGATTTAATGACCAGCGCCTTATCCCGAATATAGCTGGCGGCTTCCAGCG
The DNA here is from genome assembly GCF_018918005.1 of Paenibacillus sp. MSJ-34. GTDB lineage: Bacteria > Bacillota > Bacilli > Paenibacillales > Paenibacillaceae > MSJ-34. The sequence continues at coordinate 85,499 of NZ_JAHLPR010000019.1, forward strand.
ACATCAACTCTTTCTTCCGTTCTTCCGGTACGCGCAGTTGCTTGCGGTATATGACGACGAGCGCCAAGATCAAGACCGCCATAATAATCACGATGATCGGCGTTAAATACTGCAAAAACGAGTTGAACGTCAAATGAGGGTTCGACGAGCCGATCATAATGTTCGGCGGATCGCCGATCAAGGTAGCCGTTCCGCCGACGTTGGAGGCAATAATCTCGGAAATCAAATAAGGCACCGGATTGATTCGCAACATTTTGGTGATCGAGAACGTGATCGGCACCATTAGCAAAACTGTGGTCACATTATCGAGAAAGGCGGATCCAATCGCCGTCAACGAAGCGAGCGCAATCAAAATTTTGACTGGATTTCCTTGCGCCATTTGGGCCGCTTTGACTGCGACATATTGAAAAATGCCGCTTCGATTCGTAATGCCGACCAATATCATCATGCCGATGAGCAAAAAAATCGTATTCCATTCGATATGTACCGTATAAGCATGATGCCATTCGACGATTCCCAGCGCGATGAGCACAATTGCGCCCAGCAGCGCAATAATAGCCCGGTTTATTTTTTCTGAGATGATGATGGCGTAACTTAGCAAAAACACGACGACTGCGGCAATGACCTGCCATGATGTTTCGGGCATCTGTTCCATTCGTTATCCTTCCCAGCCTTCTAAATTAGTGAAGAATATTATATCCAATCGATGTACTATTTTCAACGGCTTGGCCATAAACTGGTGGTAACGCAGAATAAGGGCGCATGCTTTCAACGCTAGTTTTGTCCGGAGTTTATCCGCGTGGCATCGCTCACAAAACTTAAGCTTATGCTTTCGATGCTAGTTTTGTTCGGAGTTTATCCGCGTGGCATCGCTCACAAAACTTTAAGGAGGGTTAATCCATGAATCCGATCAATCAGCGATTGCGTATTTCCAGCCCGGTATTGTCAGGTTTGCTTAACGCATTTATTTGGATGGCGCTTGGAGCCGTCGCTTTATCCGCGCTGCTTCTGCTGGGCGGAATCAGAGAAAATAATTTATCCGCATACACTTATATTATTCACGGATTCGCATTATTCGTCGGCGGATTTACGGCAGGGCGCCGCTCCATTAGAAGGGGGTGGTATGCCGGAGGTTTAATTGGAATACTATATTGTTTGATCGTATTGTTGGTCAGCTTTCTCGCATTCGATTCCGGCTTATCGTTCACTGTTTTCGTATTCTTCGTCGCGGCGTTCGGCGTCAGCGCGATCGGAGGCATTCTCGGCGTTAACACGAGAAAGTAGAATCGTTAACGTGAAAAAGGACCCGAAGTTCTTCTTCCGGTCCTCTTCCTTATGTATTTGTTTCTTAACTCGACGTTTCCGTCGTGCTCGATACTTGGCTTACGGCGCTGCGGTCGAATGTTAGCTTCGTCGCATCGTTGACAAGCAATACGACCACATCGTCCGTAATTTCGTGAATTGTGCCGTGAAGCCCTCCGATTGTCACGATTTTATCGCCTTTTTTCAAAGCGTTCAACATTGCTCCGCGCGCTTTTTGCTTCTTCTGCTGCGGACGGATCAATAAGAAATAGAAAACCGCGAACATGAGAACGAAAGGCCAAATTAATTGAATAATGTTGCCCGCGCCTCCTTGGGCCGCTTCTGCCGCTAAAAATGTCATCTGTTTTTCCCTCCCTTCATTTACTTTACGAAACGTTCCGCAAAACGTCTCATTTTTTTGAACTGATATCCATTGCAACGCGGTCAAAAACCGCTGTCGTTCCCATGCATGCCATACTTGTCGAAAAACTCGTCCCGAAAGTCGAGCAGTCTGTCTTCCCGAATGGCTTGTCTGACATCGCGCATCAATTGCAGCAGGAAGTGCAAGTTATGATACGTCGTCAGGCGGATGCCGAACGTTTCCTCGGCTTTAAGCAAGTGGCGCAAATAAGCGCGGGAATAATTGCGGCATGTATAGCAATCGCAATTCGGATCAAGCGGTCCGAAATCGCGGGCGAACTTCGCATTGCGGATTACGAGCCGTCCTTCGCTTGTCATCGTCGTTCCGTTGCGGGCGATGCGCGTCGGCAGCACGCAGTCGAACATGTCGATTCCGCGAATCGATCCCTCGATCAGCGCATCGGGCGAACCGACGCCCATTAAATAGCGCGGTTTATGGAACGGCAACAGCGGCACCGTGCACTCCAACATTTCATACATCAGATGCTTCGGTTCTCCGACGCTTAACCCACCAATAGCATACCCCGGGAAATTAAGCGAAGTCAACTCGGCGGCGCTTTGCTTGCGCAAATCTTCATACATGCCGCCCTGTACGATGCCGAACAACGCTTGATCTTGCGGACGGGCATGGCTCTTCAAACAGCGTTCCGCCCAGCGCGTCGTCCGCTCCATCGATTGCTTGACATAGGAATGTTCGGCCGGATAAGGCGCACATTCGTCAAACGCCATCATAATATCGGAACCGAGCGCATTTTGAATCTCCATCGCGACTTCGGGCGAAATAAACAGCTTATCCCCATTCAGATGGGAGCGGAAGTGAACGCCTTCTTCGGAAATTTTCCTCATCTCGCTCAAACTGAACACTTGAAACCCGCCGCTATCGGTCAATATGGCACGGTCCCAATTCATAAAGCGGTGCAAACCGCCCGCCTCTCTTACAATCTCATGCCCGGGACGCAGAAACAAATGGTATGTATTGCTCAAAATGATATGCGCGTCCATCTCTTTCAATTCTTCAGGGCTCATCGTTTTGACCGTCGCTTGCGTTCCGACGGGCATGAACGTCGGCGTGTCGATCGTGCCGTGCGGGGTATGAACCCGTCCAAGCCGCGCTCCCGATTGCTTGCATGTTTTGATATGTTCGTAGGTTACAGCTGCTGTCATGTGCTATCGCTTCCTCTTTAGTATATAAACATCGCGTCTCCGAAACTAAAGAACCGGTATTCCCGTTCGATCGCCTCTCGGTACGCTTTTAACACGTTCTCCCTGCCCGCCAACGCGCTGACCAACATCACCAAGGTCGATTTGGGGAGATGGAAATTGGTGAGCAATGCGTCCACCAACCGAAACTTGTATCCGGGATACATGAAAATGTCCGTCCAACCGCTGCATGGCTCGAACGGCTTCCCCGCAAATCGGGCAGCGACCGTTTCCAACGTTCGGCATGAGGTCGTCCCTACGGCGACCACCCGTCCTCCTCGACCTCGCGCTTCATTCAATAGGCGGGCGGTTTCTGCGGAGAGCGAATAATATTCCTCATGCATGACATGCTCCTCCACCCGCTCTGCGGTAACGGGCCGAAACGTCCCCAACCCGACGTGAAGCGTCACATAGGCGATTGTCACTTGTTTGGCGGCGATTCGTTCCAGGATCTCCTTCGTAAAATGCAAGCCGGCGGTCGGCGCGGCCGCCGAGCCTTCGTGCTTGGCGTATACCGTCTGATAACGTTCCCGGTCTTCCAACCGCTCCTTAATATAAGGAGGCAAAGGCATTTGCCCGAGCTTATCCAATATTTCGTTGAAAATGCCTTGGTACGAAAACCGGAGCACGCGCGCCCCCATTTCCCCTTCCGTTTCGATAACCGCCGAGAGCGAATCTCCGAACCGAATCGTCGAGCCTGATCTTAATTTTTTGCCGGGCTTGACGAGACACTCCCAGCGGTCGTCGGCGACTTGCTTCAACAGCAGGACTTCCGCCTTGGCGCCGGTGTCCTCTTTAACGCCGAATATGCGGGCCGGGATGACGCGCGTATCGTTTAAGACGAGCGTATCTCCGGCATGCAGCATATCGATGATGTCCGGAAAAAGATGATGTCCGATCGCGCCGCTCCGTTTATCCAAAGCAAGAAGCCTTGAATCCGTTCTGTTCGACAGCGGCGTCTGGGCGATTAACCGTTCCGGCAAATCGAAATCGTATAAGTCAACATTCATTAGTCCCAAGTCATCCCTTAATGTCTTATTAATTCCAGTATTGCATTCCTTATCGTCAACCATACGTGCTCTCTTAACGATGGGTATCTAATATAGTATAACTGCCAGACTCTTTAATATCAAATTTGCCAAAAGCATGAACGGATCAGGAGCGAGGAAACTACGGTTTCGCGATTTGAACTCCTTTATAGTAATGCTGCAATATCGATTCGTATCGGTAGCCTTGATCGGCCAAGCCTTTGGATCCCCATTGCGACATCCCCGCTCCGTGCCCGTTGCCCTGGCCTACAAAGCGATAGGAAGGAGCTTTGGTCATGACGGAGACGTCGCCGGAACCGTTCTGAACCAGAATCGAATCGTTTACTTGCTGCTTGCCGGATTCGGACAGCGCATGCACGTTTTGCTGCGCTGCGTTGCCGGACGCACCGTTCGCTCCCAGAATGGAATACGCTCCCGCCGGTTCTATATCGAACCGGGTGCTCGGCAATCCGCCAAGCGCCGACCGCAAACTATCCGGATATTTGACATCGACGATTTGCCCGTTCGCGCGAACTTCGGTCACCCGTTGCGAAGGCCCGCGTTCGGTAACCTCCAACGATACGATCGGGCCTTGAATCGGCGTCTTGGCCTGGCCTTGAATCGATTTGGAAAGTTGATCCGACGTATACGGTCCGCGTATCCAGTTCATCGTATTGGATTGAATCGTCTTCTCCAATACGATCGCTTTCACGCCTTGATTCACGTTTGCGATCGGCTCGACATCGCTTTGGATAAGCGGAAGCTGGCGAATGTTGGCGCCGTCCGTCTTGACCGTAAATACGGGCAATCCGGCTTTCGTTTTCTCTCCCGTATCCTGTACGAGATCTTCGCGAATATAGCCGACTTTCCCGTCCGGCAGCACGACGCGATACCAGTAAGGCAATCCTTGCTCGGCGGTTTCGTCCGGGCTTTGTACGCTAACCAAATAATCCGATTTGCTGTTCCATAGTTCGCCGGGGTCGGCCGTCATCCCTCCGCTATTGGACGAATATAGCGGCTCAATCAATTTCCCATTCAGCATTATAACTTCGCCGGCGGTCGCATCGACTGCCGCGATCGTGTTCGGATGTTCCTTATCCATGCCGTAATACGCTTGGCTTAACGTCGTATCCACCACGTCGGCGATTTGATATTTCGTCCCTTGGTACAAAGCGTACGTGCGCGCAGCGACAGCCTGCGCCTTCAACGCTTCCTCGGGCCAGGAAGGCGAAACTTCCATGCCGACGACGGAATATAAATATTGTTCAAGCGGAAGCTCGTTCACGAGTGCGAGCCGATTGTTCGCAAGGCTCAATTCGAATCCGCCCCGATACATGCGACCCGCCCGTTCCGTCACTTGGATGCCGGATCCCGCCGCGCTTGGTGCGATCCACAACTTGCGATCGGAAGCGCCCCCTAAGAAATAATGCCTGAACGCTTGCCCCGAACCGGATACCCCGGGCGACATATCGTCCCGCCGGATTAAATATAGCGAAGCTGGATCGGTCGGCAGAAGCGACAAGCCCGGAACGAGTTTCGTCGCTTCGTTTCCGACCGAGTCGAGCTCATGCGAGTCGGCGGCTTGTCCGAGCAGCGCGGCATATTGCACCGATCCCCCTTGATTCACTGCGATGGCCGTAAACGCATCCAAACCGGCATTTGCGATTGTCCGTACGGCGGCGTTCGCTTGTTCTTCCGTTTCATACAAGCCTGCGAGCCAATGGAGGTTGCCCGTCACAATCGGTTTCCCGCTTGGCACAATCGCGGACAGGGCCGGATCCGCGGCGAGACGGTCCCGGACTCGAACCGCCTCCTCTTTGCTTGCATAATTGCCTATGTATACTTGGTAAACTGTGCCGCTTTGCTGGCTAACGGCCATTACATAAACTTTGCCCGCGCCGTCGGCCGCCTGAAGCCGACTCGCGGCGCCGGCCGCCGCTTGGGCGTCCGTCGTTTCAAGCGCCTTCACCATAAAGGAGTCCATGCTGAAACGCACCGTTTCCCCCGCTCCCGCATTCGCAAGGGGGACGATTCCTCCGCCCAGGCGCTCGCCGATCGCCATCCCTCCGCTCGCGTTCATCGTCACGGTCGGCGCAATCGATCGATATTGATTCCCCAAATCGGCGAATAATGCCACCCGAATTTGTTTGGCCGACGCGGCCGCCTCATCCGCATAAGCGGGCTGATAGGAAGCCGTACCGAGAGATAATGACAATATAACCGCCAAAAAGACGCTTCTGCTCCATTGGCGGGACCGTTCCTTTTTCCATATGCGCATTTACGATTCCTCCTCTAGTATTTCCTCATGATCCGTGTTTTGTTTCGACAAGGACGAACTCTTGCACATATGTATACGCCTTGCTTCGGCATTATGTTTCGTCGCCCGGAACAGGGATTCCCAAATGCCGGTACGCCTGCACCGTCGCCACTCTGCCGCGCGGCGTGCGCTGCAAGAAGCCGATTTGCAGCAAGTACGGTTCGTAAACGTCTTCGATCGTTTGACTTTCTTCGCCGATCGTCGCCGCAATCGTATCCAGTCCGACCGGGCCGCCGCCGAAATTGCGGATCATTGCGTGCAGCATCTTATGATCGATATGGTCAAGGCCCATATTGTCCACTTGGATCAACTTGAGCGCTTGCCGTGCAACGTCCAGCGTAATAACGCCGTCGCCGCGCACCTGCGCGTAATCGCGCACCCGTTTCAGCAGCCGGTTGGCGATCCGCGGCGTCCCCCGGGACCGAAGAGCGATCTCTTCCGCGGCGTCGCCAATCATTTGCACGTTTAAAATTTCTGACGCGCGCGTTACGATATAGCTTAGTTCGTCGACCGTGTAAAACTCGAGCCGGCTGACGACGCCGAAGCGGTCGCGCAGCGGCGCCGAGAGCAAGCCCGCTCTCGTCGTCGCGCCGATGAGCGTGAAGGGCGGCAAGTCAAGCCGCACCGAACGGGCGCTCGGCCCTTTGCCGATCATAATATCCAGCGCGAAGTCTTCCATCGCCGGATACAGCACCTCCTCCACCGTACGGTGCAAACGGTGAATCTCGTCGATGAACAATACGTCGTTCTCCTGCAAATTGGTCAAAAGCGCCGCAAGGTCGCCCGGGCGCTCGATCGCCGGGCCCGAAGTCGTGCGCAAATTGACGCCGAGCTCGTTGGCGATAATGTTCGAGAGAGTCGTTTTGCCAAGTCCGGGCGGACCGTACAGCAGTACGTGATCAAGCGCCTCTTTGCGCATTTTGGCTGCCTCGATATATATTTTCAAGTTTTCCTTCGCCTGCGACTGGCCGATATATTCCGATAAGTAGCGGGGACGAAGGCTGAACTCCACCGCCTGGTCTTCCATCATCAAGTTCGCCGATATAATTCGATCATCCATCATGCGTTCTGGCACCTCTACCCTCTGTACAATAACTTTAACGCCCGTTTCATCAGCGCATCGGCGCTTTCGTCTCCCGGCACGTCGTTCTTCATCTCATGCCATGCGCGATCCAATTCCGCATCCGTATATCCGAGCGCCTTCAACGCCTCCTTCACTTCTCCCCAGATCGGCCCGCCTTCCCGAAGCGCCGCGGCGGACGCCGGATCGTCGACATATCCGGCCGATAAAGCCCCAAGTTCCGAACCTAATCCGATATGGTCCAACTTATCTTTTAAATCCAAAATTATGCGTTGGGCCGTCTTCTTGCCGATACCCGGCAATTTCGTTAGAAACGTCAAATTTTCCTGTTGAACGGCCGTGACGACCGTTTCCGGACGCCCTCCGGCCAAAATGCCGAGCGCAACGCGCGGCCCGATGCCCGAAACGTCGAGCAGGCGGCGGAAAAGCTTCTGTTCTTCCCTCGTTTCGAATCCGAACAGCAAAATGGCGTCTTCCCGCACATGATGATGCGTATAAACCGTTACCGTGTCGTCCGACTTGGCGAAACGATAAGGATTCGGGCAGAAAACCCGGTATCCTACGCCATGCACGTCGAGCACGATGTAATCCGTCTCCAAATGGGCCACGCGGCCTTTAAGAAAATCGATCATTAGCGCAATACCTCGTTTACTTTTTGTTGTAGCGTATACGAATGGGCATGGCATACGGCGACCGCCAAAGCGTCGGCCACGTCGTCAGGCTTCGGCACCGCCTGCAGCCGCAAAAACATTTTGACCATTTCCTGCACTTGCCTCTTCTCCGCTTTTCCGTAACCGACGACGGCTTGCTTCACCTGTAGCGGCGTATATTCCGCTACGGAAAGTCCACGCTGCACGGCGGCGAGAATCATAACTCCCCTTGCCTGTCCGACCGTGAAAGCGGTCGTGACGTTTCGATTGAAAAACAATTTCTCCATCGCAACGGTATCCGGTTTATATTTGTCGATGAGTTGCAGCGTCGCCTCATATACTTGCAAAAGCCTCTCTTCGAGCGGCGTATGAGCTTCGGTCTGTATCGAACCGTATTGCACGGGCGTTAGTTTGCTCCCCGCTTTATCGATAAATCCGAATCCGACAATCGCGATCCCCGGATCGATTCCTAATATTCGCAAAAAAACATCTCCCTCTCCAAGCCGAACATATGTATCCACTACATTATAACAAAAGATCGGGAGGAAGAGAACGAGTAGCGCATCATTTCCTGTTTGCCTGTTTTCGGGCACGCAAAAAAGGAAGGGCCCTCGCACCCTTCCCGCATCCATTACGGATTAACGAATCGACTCCGATTCGCTTTTATATTTCATCACATGTTCCGTATCGTCAACCGCGTAATCGCTAAATGTCGAAATGACGCTGTTATATTCATCGAAATCGCTCACGCGGATTCCTTCCCGCAATTCCTGAATAATATGGTCGGGCAGCGAGCTTTCCATCGACTCGATGTCGAGTTGAAAAAAAGTACGAAGCACTTTCTCCCGATCCGGCGGGCCGTCGAACAAAGACAAATTTCCGGCTTTGTCCAAGCTGATATAACCGTTTTGCTTGCAGTCGTCCGACAAATCTTCAATATGCTCCACGAGCCAAACGGCGCCTTCCATATCCGTATGCCCGCTCCATTCCGGATGCTGCTGCAATAATCGGATAATTTCATCGGCTTGCATAAGGCCTAACGAGGTCGTTTCTTGGCCGCAGACGTATTCTTTGCGCAAATAAACCTCACGCTCCTGCGGATCTTTGCTAAGCGCTTCAATCACGCCGGCCGTCGGCTTGCTGTCCGCCGTCACGAGCCGAATCGCGACGAATAGAACGACAATGAGCAGGATTCCGAGCGACCATACGGGACGTTTCACACGCCGCAGTCTTTTTTTGATCCGTTTTCGAATATTGAAGAACACCGCTATCCCCTTCTATCCTGAGTTTACCCTAGTTTACCCATCGGAAGCAGGATTTATACGGATTGGCATAGGAAAAAGCCCCGAATTTCGCACTTCGAGGCATGAAAGGAATAATCTTGCATTATCCGTTGATCCAAGGCAAATTGCGCGTTTTTTTCGATTTGTTCTGGCGGCTCGCTCCTGGCGATCCCGTCCGTTTGGCGGATGACGTACGTGCTTTTGCTTTGGACGGCTGACGGGACTCCGGCGATTTGGCCTTCTCCGTCGTCTGAACGGCAGCCGCTTCGACGCTCCCTTCCGCGGGGGCTTGCTCCGTCTCGCGGGTATGGCATCCGCAATCGCAAGGCTTCTTATGCGGCATGCCGTACGGAACCATGCCGTAAGCTCCAAGCGGCATCGGCGGCACGAACGAAGGCTGCATTTCATGGCCGTACGGCATCATATAGGGACTTGCGTACGGATAAGAATGAACGTAAGCCTCTTGTTCGCCCCCTAGCGTCCCTGCGCCATAAGGCTCCGCCATTTCATGATGATGGTGGTGATGCCCGTCTGGCGTCGGCATCCAATACTGATGCGTATACGCTTCCTTGCCTGCGTCCGGCGGACAGGGCGGCGCATACGGCGTTCCGAACTGATAGGTTTGCGGCTCGTAGAACGCCGGCATTTGATAGCCGGGAGAGCAAGATTCATATGCGGAGTATGGAATTTCCGGAGGCGCGGCTTCCATCATCGGGTACTGATACAATCCCGGATATTCCGTCATCTCATGTGTAAATGCTTCCGTGGCCGGCACATGGAACTGGGCAAATAAATCTTCCGACATCTCCATCTCCATTTCCATCGGTTCATAATACGTCGATTCCGGCATGACCGGCGCTGCGGGAACCGCGGGCTGCATCGGAACCGCCGGTACCGCTTGCGTAGGCTCCGCCGGTTTCGGTCCGGTCGGCTTCTTCCAACCCGACTTATCGTCGTCCGGCATGACGACATGACCTACCTTAGGTATGTTTACAACTTCCCCTACCAATAGTGCGTTCGGATTTTTAAGCTGCGGGTTGGCCTTGATCATATCCTGAAGCGGAACTCCCCATGCCTTGGACAGCTTCCACAACGTATCGCCTTGACTCACCGTATGTTTATGCATCGTTTCGTAATCAGGCAAGACCGGTTTCGCTACCGTCGGAATTTTGACCTTCATTCCGACGTTCAACTGATCCGGATTCGCAATATCCGGATTCGCTTCAATAATCTTTTCAAGAGACACGTTATACTTTTTTGACAATTCGTAGAGCGTATCTCCCTTTTTGACGATATGAATTTTCACGCGTCAGAACCTCCTACATTTTTTCTGTGCAAAAATAAAGGTACGTGCTTTATGTTCTGTGCAGGCATGATAAATGCCCGGAACCAATTAATACATACTATGCAGGAGGTGGGCTTTTGACATCCCCGAGTACAAAAAAATTCCTCCCAACCTTGCGAATGGTTGAGAGGAATCCATTATGGATCATATTATTCGAACACTTTGACGCCGTCCTGATCTACGATTTTGCGGAACTCTTCTAGAAGATGCAGCGTGACCGGTCCGGCTTGCCCTCCACCGATGATCCGGCCGTCCACTTCGCGCACCGCGATCACTTCGGCGGCCGTGCCGGTAAAGAATACTTCGTCGGCGACGTATACGTCATGAAGCGTGAACGGTTCTTCTTTCAACGCGTAGCCTAATTTGGCGCATAATTCAATTATCGCAAGCCGGGTGATGCCTTCCAACGCTCCGATATAGCAAGGCGGCGTATATACGGCCCCTTTTTTGACGATGAAAATATTGTCGCTCGACCCTTCCGCGACGTACCCTTGCGCGTTCAGCATAATCGCTTCGCCGACATCGGCCAAATTCGCCTGAATTTTCACCAGGATATTGTTCAAATAGTTGAGCGACTTGATCTTCGGGTTCAAGGCGTCGGGAATATTGCGTCGCTGTGAGACGGAAACCGTTCTCAAGCCGTTCTTGTACGCTTCCTCCGAGTAAATGGCGAGCTGCTCCACAATAATGAGAACGGTCGCTTTCGGGCAGCGGCGCGGATCGAGTCCGAGATTGCCCGCTCCGCGCGAAACGACGAGACGAATATAACCGTCGCGCATATCGTTCTTGCGTATCGTTTCCACAAGCGCTGCTTCCATCTCTTCATACGTTAACGGAATTTCCAACATAATCGATTTGGCGGAATCGTATAACCGGTCTAAATGTTCTTTGCATTTGAAAATATTGCCGTTATAAATCCGAATCCCTTCGAAAATACCGTCGCCGTACAAAAAACCGTGGTCGTACACCGATACTGTGGCCTCTTCTTTTGTTACAAATTGTCCGTTTAAGTAGATCCATTGTGACATATGATTGACACCTCCATATTATTTAATAAGCTTCTCGGAATTCACATTCCGTTGCAGACTCTAGCTTCCTAGCTAGGGTCTTCTATTGTTTCACCCCCAAACATGGGGTGCGAACAAACATTCCTCTTGACTTTTCAAAATCACCCCAATAATCGCCGAGAAGGCTTTTTTTATTTCTAATGAATTGGGTGATTTTCATGAA
>NZ_JAHLPR010000020.1 GCF_018918005.1 Paenibacillus sp. MSJ-34
TCGGGTTCTTTAGCATACGCATTTTTGAAAATTGCTTTCAAAAACACGTTTACATCGATAATTTTAACTCAAGCACCCCAAATTGAGCCTCAATCGCCCGGTTTATTCCGAGATCCTATGTTTATTTCAAAGATATCCATTCGTCGCGGTGAATAATTTCCGCGCGGGGGAGCTCGATGCGTTTTTGAATTTCGTCGGTGCTGAGGCCTGCGACGGCGCGAATCTGCGTCGAATCGTAATTGACGATTCCGCGCCCGATCACTTGGCCGTCCATGTTAAAGACCTCGATCACATCGCCCGAACGGAAGTCTCCTTCGACATGCTTCACTCCGACGGGAAGCAAGCTTTTGCCCCGGGAGATGAGCGCCGCTTCCGCACCGCTGTCGACGAATACTTTGCCGCGCGGGGTCGAGTGGAAGCCGAGCCACTGTTTCTTCATCGGCAGCGAGTGGCGCTGCGTATCGAAGTACGTGCCTTTGCCGTTTCCGTAGACGGCTAGCTGCAAATCGCCGCGTTCCGCCACTTTTCCGACGAACGTCGGGACGCCGCCGCGCATCGCCACTTTGGCCGCTTCGACCTTCGAGCGCATGCCGCCTGTGCCGACGGCGGAACCGGAACCTCCGGCGACGGCATAGATTTCGTCGGTAATTTCACCGATCCGTTCCAGCCGCTTCGCCGCCGGATCTTTCCGCGGATCGGCCGTGTATAACCCGTCGGTATCGGTAATGATGATCAGTCCGTTCGCTTTGACCAGGTTCGCGACAAGGGCGGAGAGCATATCGTTATCCCCGAACTTCAGCTCATCGACCGATACGGTGTCGTTTTCGTTAATAATGGGGACGATCTTTTGCCGCAGCAGTTCCTCGATCGTCATTTGCGCATTGCGGATCCGATTCCGGTTGCTGAAGTCGGAACGGGTCAACAAGATTTGCGCCGCGCAGATCGAGTAAGCGCCAAGCGCTTCTTGGTACGCTTGCATGAGCAATGCTTGACCGACCGCGGCCGCCGCTTGCTTCTCATGCAGCAGCTTGGGGCGCGAGGGATACCCAATCTGCCGGAAACCGGCCGCCACGGCGCCGGAGGTGACAAGCAGCACCTGGGTGTCCGAAGCTGCAAGCTGGGCCAGCTCATGCGCAAAAAAAACGATTTTATCCCGGTTTAATCCGCCTTCGTCCGACGTGAGCGAACTGCTGCCGATTTTTACAACGATGCGATGCATGAAATCACTTCCTAAAAGTTTTGAGAGCGTTACATCTTTGACCAGGCTTCGATCAAAACTCGCTTCGAAAGCACTAGCGTTGCATTAAATCTTCTAGCTGGGATGCGGTACCATGGAAATATAACGGATTTCCGAGGTCTTATTTTTTGAATTCCAGTCGAATATTTGGAATTAACGGATTTTCGAACCGTTAACATGTCGCGATCGGCTGAGGATCCTTGGTTTTGTGAAGTTTCGACAAAAATAGAGCCCTCAAAATCCGCTAACACCGCCAAAATTGCGTTATTGGATCAAATAAGGCCTCCAAAATCCGTTAACCTTGTTCATCCCTATCGCAATCATCGGTTTGAAACGCAGTAAAACATTCGGTGCAACGCTAGTGCTTCGAAAGCCTATGTAACTGCAAAAATCCATTTACAAAAGCCGATTTCAGCAAATTTCACCCGAGCAACTGCAAAAATCCAGCTATTTTTGCCCAATGGACCCTAAAATCGGTGAAACGAACTTCATTAGATGGATGATTGCAGCTACTGCGCTCAAAAAGCGGTTTTGATCGAGAAATTAGATAATTGCAGTTACTATGCTCAGTAGCGCCTGTTTCATCGAGCAAGGAAGGGACCTCAGCAGCTACTGTGCGCCAAAAACGGTTCAAAGGGCGCAAACGAGCGGAAGCATCGCGGCAGCCATGACGCGCACTACCCGAAAACGGCAGCCGCCGAGATCTAGTGCCCCTACGTATGCTTCCTTCGTCGTAAACAAAAAGACCTTCATCCCTTGAAAAGGACGAAAGTCTGGCTTCCGCGGTACCACCTTTTTTGGCGATTTGCATCGCCCTGCTCGCATGCCTTGTAACAGTAGGCACTGTCCGGCATTTCGGCCGGCCGTTCGGGGGTAGGTTCAAAAAGCGTCCGACGGCAAGTTCTTGCAGCCTTTGGAACTTGCTCTCTGAAGCGTCACTTTCTTTTTTACTGGTCCCGTCATAACGTTTCTTTTCTTATAAGAATACATGAGATTCCAACGGTTGTAAAGGGAAGCCGGCACGGTGCCGGCCATACGCTTGCTGTTCCCATAGGGCGCTGTCGGACAGCAATGCCCAAAGGAACGGATTGCCGCAGTTCTCCGGCGATCCGCCGATCCCGTTACTAGCCGAACAAGTTCAATCTGCCGATTCGCTCGGCGGCTTCTTCCAGCCGTTCCTCGTTCGTCAGCAAGCCTACGCGCACATAGCCTTCGCCGTGAGCGCCGAACCCGACGCCCGGCGCGACGACGACATTCGCCTGCGCAAGCAGCATATCGGCGAACTCCACAGAGCCAAACGGCTTCGGAACCGGCAGCCAGCAGAAAAACGATCCGCTCGAAGGCGAAGCTTGCCATCCGATTCGATGCAATGCGCGATAAAAGACGTTTCGGCGCCGTTCGTACCTATCGACCAGATCGGTTACGCATTGCTGCGAAGCGGTCAGCGCGGTCGCCGCCGCCGCTTGGATGCCGCCGAACAGGCTGACGTAGTAATGGTCCTGCATCAGGTTGATCAATCGAATCACCTCGCGATTTCCGAGCGCAAATCCGACCCGCCATCCGGCCATGTTATACGTCTTGGAGAGCGTATAAAATTCCACTCCGACGCTTTTGGCGCCCGGCTGTTCCAGGAAGCTGACGGGGCGGTTTCCGTCAAAACCGATCGCGCCGTAGGCGAAGTCGCTCGCCACCACAATGCCGTGCCGTTCGGCGAACCGGATCGCCTCTTCATAGAAAGCGGCGCTTGCCGTCGCTCCTGTCGGATTGTTCGGATAGTTGAGAAACATCAACTTCGCTTTGCGCAGCGTTTCCGCATCGATCGCGCCGAAATCGGGCAAATAGCCGCCGGCTTCCGTCAACGGCATGAACGCCATCTCGGCTCCCGCCAGGGCGACGCCGGACCAATAATCGGGATAACCGGGATCGGGAACGAGGCATACATCGCCGGGGTTCAGCAATATTTGGCTAATTTCCACCAATCCCGTCTTTCCGCCGAATAGTACGGCCACTTCCGTTTCCGGATCGAGCTCGACGCCGTAATCTTGGGCGTATCGCTCGGCGACGGCTTCCTTTAAGAAAGAAAATCCGCTGAAAGGCGGATATTTATGGTAAAGCGGATTGGCCGCAGCCTCTTGCAAAGCGGTTACGATGTGTGGCGGAGTAGGCCTGTCGGGATTTCCCTGCCCAAGGTTAATGACATCATGGCCTTCCGCGATACGCGCGCTCGCCTTTTGCGCTAATCCGGCGAAAAATTGTTTGGGCAGCCTTTGCATTCGCACTGCGGCTTCAATCGGCATGACGCTGCCTGGCGGTTCTTGTGCGGTCGTTTTTTTCGGCATGTACATTCTCAGTTCACTCCATCCACATCCGGTTCATACGAAAACCGTTCATTCCGATAATTATACTTAATTTAGCATGTTTTCACCGGAGTGTATAGAGGAATTCCGCTATTTCGCCTGATGAATCAACTCGAGAAACGGTTTGATGTCCGCTTTAAAGACTAGCAAATACGGCTTGCGTTCTTTTTTGGAAAATACTAATAGCAGCGGCTTTTTATGCGGACAGTGGATCAAAAAGACGTCATTCACCTGCACTTTCACGCCTTCGATATCGACATCCGCCGTGCGTTCCAGCGGCACTTTGTAAATGTAGCCGCATTTTTCGTCAAGGTCCAATTGAACGGCCAAGCCGGTCGCCGATTGCAGCCAGGACAGGGCTTCCCGCTGATATTCGGCGTTGTTCGGAACGATTTTCGTTACCTTTTCCGCACCCATATCGTAGACTTGGACGGGATCCGCCTTCGCAGATTGATTTGGCTCGGCGAAGATGTGCGCGGGCGCGGAGACGATCAGCATGGCGACGATGACGGCGATCGACAACAATTTGCAACGACCAATACTTAATTTGCTCATGATAAAACTCCTTTAATGAGGGATCGAATTTGCGTATCCTGCGGATATCACGTTATAATGTGCCCATCTTGACATGGAACCATGACACGATATGATAAAAAAAGATTCGAAGGAAACCACCCCAAAGGAGGATGCCGCTATGACGGAGCAAGTGCGGATATCGCTGCTGCAAATGGATATCAGGATCGGAGAACCGGACACGAATTTCGCAAACGCGGAACGAATGATTGCGGAGGCCGCTTCTACCGCCGATAAACCGGATATTATCGTCATGCCTGAAATGTGGAATACCGGTTATGCGCTTGACCGCATTCATCAAATCGCGGATCGTAACGGAGAAAGAACGAAGCAAGTGATGTCGGCATTGAGCAAAGCCCATCAGGTGCATATCGTTGCCGGGTCGATCGCCGAGAAGCGGGGAGACGATATTCTTAATACGATGTACGTGTTCGACCGCGACGGAACGATGACGGCGCAATATTCGAAAATTCATCTGTTCCGGCTCATGGAAGAAGAGAAATATTTGACAGCGGGCGATCGGGCGGGCAAGTTTGAAATCGAAGGGATACCGGCAGGGATGATGATATGCTACGATATCCGCTTTCCAGAACTGTCGCGCAAACTGGCGCTTTCGGGCGCGAAAATGCTGTTCGTGCCGGCCGAATGGCCGAATCCTCGCCAGCATCATTGGAGAACGCTCCTCACGGCCAGAGCGATCGAAAATCAAATGTACGTCATATCGTGCAATCGCGTCGGCGTCAGCGGGACGACGGAATTTTTCGGCCATTCGATGATTGTCGACCCTTGGGGCGAAACGGTTGCCGAAGGCGGCACGATCGAAACGATCGTTACGGCAAACATCGATTTGGCGCTTGCGGACAAAGTTCGCAGCACGATACCTGTCTTTGCGGACCGAAGACCGAACTTATATTAAAAAATACGGAAGTGATGATGATGAATAAAAAGGCGGTCGGTTGGAGCGTTACAGCCGTCATTGTATGTCTTGTCATCGGATTTGTATGGTGGAATTACGCGCGTCCGGATCGTATTCCGCCCGCAGCCGGCACGAATCAATCGCAGCAACCGGCAGATTCGAACGACAATGGCAATACCGAAACCGGCGAAGAGCCGGAAGACGAGCTTCCGCCTGCCGATCAGACGAGCGAAGCGGTGCGAAGCTTGATGGACGGACTCACTTTAGAGCAGAAAATCGAACAAATGTTGATCGTCGATTTGAACTCGCTCGGCGCGGCGAACGGGGAAGAGGCGGCCAAGCTATTGAAAGGCCGGCATTACGGCGGGGTCATTTTATTCCGGAAGGACGTACCTTCGCTGGAACATACCGTACAGCTTCTGCATGATTTGAAGGAGGCGGCGGCGCTGCCGATTTGGACGGCAATCGATCAAGAGGGCGGAACCGTCGTTCGTTTTCCTTGGGGAACGAAGTTTACGGGAAACATGGCCATAGGAGCCGCCGGCGACGAGCGGTACGCGCGCGAAACCGGCCGCTACATCGGCAAACAGTTGAAGGCGTTAGGCTTCAATCTGAATTTCGCGCCTTCGCTTGACGTGAACAACAATCCCGACAATCCGGTTATCGGCTTGCGCTCGTTCGGTTCGGACCCGCATGACGTGGCCCGGCTTGGGACGGCGATGATCGCCGGATTTCACGAGGCGGGAATTGCCGCAACGGCAAAGCATTTCCCCGGACATGGCGATACGGATGTGGATTCGCATCTCGGCTTGCCCACCGTTCCTTACGATATGACGCGCCTGGAAGAGGTTGAACTCGTGCCTTTTAAACAGGCCGCCGCCGATGGCGTCGATATGATTATGACCGCGCATATTACGTTTCCTCATATCGAAACCGCCACCGCCGTCTCCAAAAAGGACGGTTCGGAAATTACGCTTCCGGCGACGCTGTCCCCCCGCTTCTTGACGGACATCGCGCGGAAAGAAATGGGCTATGAAGGCATCCTCGTGACGGACGCCCTGAATATGCAGGCGATCGTCTCGCAATTCGGGGAAGAGGAGGCGGATGTGACGGCCGTACAATCGGGAGTCGATATGCTGCTTATGCCGCCGCATCCGCGCCAAACGGTCGACAATATCGCCGCGGCCGTGAAGGACGGTCGTATCCCGGAAGAACGAATCGATGAAAGCGTCGAACGGATCCTGACGTTGAAAGAGAAGCGCGGATTGTTGGAAGAGCCGCTTGTCTCGGTGAAAGAACAGTTGGCGGACGCGAAAGCGGCTTTCGCCGACAAGGAAGCTGCCGCAATGGAACGGGAAATTGCCGAAAAGGCGGTAACGATGCTGAAAAACGAAGACGGCTTGCTGCCTTTCGAAACGGCGCGAGGGACGAAGCTCGTTCTTATCGCACCCGGCAACGCCTATGATGCGATCCGCAAATCGATCGAACGGACGACGGCCGGACGGGCGTTCCAACTCAGCGGTTGGAAGATGTCCGAATCGTTGACGAAAGAGCAGCGAAATTCGCTCTCTGCGGCCGACCATATTTTGATCGTCACGAACAATTTGCATACGGACGGGACGCAGCGGGATGCGGTCGCGGCTACGCTGAACACCATCGCCGATCTGGGCAAGAAGGCGGCCGTCCTGGCGGTCGGTTCGCCGTACGATATTCGTTATATTCCTGAAGCATCGGCCTACTTGGCCGTATACGGCGTACCGTCCAGCGCGAATACCGACGCGGGAGTGCGCGCCGTATTCGGAGAAATCGAGCCGACGGGCAAGCTGCCTGTGGACATTCCGGACTTAAAGAGCCGAACGATGATGTACGCGCGCGGCAGCGGGCAAAACGATAGCCCCTAACAAACCAAAGAAGACCTCGCTTCGATCTTGGACGCGGGGTCTCTTTAGTGAGCGGAAAATCATGAGCTACTTTGTTATCATTCATTAGCAAGCGGAAGTACCGGTATTTCCCGGAGCTAATGATCGGAATGACGTAATTTTTGCAACTAAACGCGTCGTCACTAGCATTGCATCAATTTTCAAACAGGCTAGGATGACGCAGCAAAGTAGTCATCTTTGCCACTGGCGTTGCATTAACTTCTACCGCCCTGCTCCCCAAGTTCGCGGACACAGGAGACGCTAATTGTGACAAATGACCCGATTTCGGCCAATTTGCGGACAGACGATCCTTTATTCGCGGTAAAAGCGTAAAAATAAGCCCTGCGACGAACGGATAACGGAGCCAATGTCCGCTGAAACAGCGAATAAGCGGTTTTGACGCATAATAACGGTCGTACGGTCCGGATAGCAATTTCTCAATGCAACGCCATTGCATCTTTGCAAAACATCCGCCCCAGCGGGAAGGAATAGTCAGTCAATGAAGGATCTTTCATTCAAAAGCCTGCAACTTTTTCGATGGGTAAACACGTGCATTTTTGAAGGAATTGGTATTCGCCACGTGAGTTGCCGGGCAATCTCGCAGGAGAACTTGCATGAAGTCGAATCTGCAGTTTTCTTCGATGCAACGCCAGCGGGGCGCCACTCGATTTGTATGATTTTTCGTCTACCAGCCATACAAAAAACATGCGGAACATACTCCTAATAAAAACGGGGCATTTCGCATGTTTTCACGTTCCCATGATATGAATGTTATTTTTTCGCTGCCAACCAGTCGGCGACTGCGGAAATTTCGTCGGCGGACAGTTTGTCCTGGAACGGAGGCATGCCTCCTTGTCCGTTGGCGATAATATCGTGGATTTGGTTTCGGTCGTATTTGCCGCCGACCGCCTGCAAACTCGGTCCGACGCCGCCTTCCAAATTGCCGCCGTGGCAGCTGATGCAATTTTGTTTTACAATGGCGTCCGCGTCGACCGTGGCGCTTGGCGTTCCCGTTTCTCCCCCCGGAGCGGGCGTTTGCGTTTCCGGCGGCTTCGATTTCGCACCGCAGGCCGTTACCGTTATTAGCAGCGCCGCAATTGCCGCGATGACCCACACCAACTTGTATTTGCGCATATGGAACCCTCCTCGAAGTCTATAAAATCACCATTAGCTTTACCAATTTGCGATCTTTCATTCGCATGCGGCAACTCTCTTTCCCTGAAACGGACGTCACGCCCTATTTTGCATAATCGATACTCGAATTGAAAATACTGACTCCATCGAATTAATTATTCTGGAGGTCAGATCTACTATGCCAGAAGAGAACAAGATCAAGCAGCCGCCGGACGAATCCCGGCGCAAATTTCTAAAATATTCGGGGACGGCCCTCGGCGGCGTCGTTGTCGGCGGCGTCATCGGCGGATTGATCGGCGCCAATACGAAGAAGACCAAACCGGCTCCTCCGCCGGCGCCGGGACAGAAGCCGGGTGAAAAACCGACACGCGACTACAATCGCGCGTTAATGTTTTTCAATCAAGAGCAATTCGCGTTGACGGAAGCCGCTGCCGAACGCCTTTATCCGGAGGACGAGCTCGGCCCCGGCGCGAAAGGTCTGGGAGTGGCGTATTATATCGACCATCAGTTGGCCAGCCTGTGGGGCGTAAATGCAAGGGAATATATGATGGGTCCCTTCATCGCGGGCGAGAAAACGCAAGGAAATTATCCGAGCATTCGCCGCAAAGATTTGTTTACGCTCGGGCTCGCCGCCATGCAGGACTTAAGCCAGAAAAAATACAAGAAATCGTTCTCCGATTTGGCCGCCGAGGAACAGGACGCGGTGTTGGAACAAATTCAAAACGGCGAAGGCGTCAAAATTAACGGCGCGACGAGCCTTAACTTTTTCAAATTGCTATTATCGCTGACGTTGGAAGGGGTATACTCCGATCCGCTGTACGGAGGGAACAAAGATATGCAAGGGTGGAGGATGCGCAATTATCCCGGCAATCAGATGAGTTACCTCGACATTATCGATAAAGAGGAATTTGTCAAAATCGAGCCCGCAAGCTTGCACGATCATATGTCCGCCCATTAACGAATTGAGAGAAGAGGTGAGAAACGATGGCAAAGAAAATGGATAAAGTGCCGGTAGTTATCGTCGGATTAGGATGGGTCGGCGGCATTATCGCCTCCGAATTGACGAAAAACGGTACGAAAGTGGTCGCGCTGGAACGGGGCAAAGGAAGATCGACGAAAGATTATTATATGGTGCATGATGAGCTGCGTTACGCGTTGCGATACGATTTGATGCAGGATTTGTCCAAAGAAACAATTACGTTTCGCAACAATGAGAAAATGAGTGCGGTTCCGATGCGGGAGTACGGGTCTTTCCTGCTCGGCGAAGGTGTCGGAGGAGCCGGGATTCACTGGAACGGCCAATCGCTGCGATTTTTGCCGTACGACTTCGAGATTTATTCGAAAACGGTCGAGCGTTACGGGAAGAAGAAAATTCCCGACGGCATGCTGATTCAAGATTGGGGCATTACATACGACGAATTGGAGCCTTATTTCGACAAATACGAAAAAATGGCGGGCATTTCGGGAGAAGCGGAGCAAAATCCGATGGTAGGCAAACGCTCCAACCCGTTTCCTACCCCGCCGATGAAAATGTCGCCGGCCTTGAACATGTTTAAGGAAGCGGCCAAGAAGCTCGGTTACCATCCGTATGCGATGCCGTCCGCCAACCTGTCGGAAAATTATACGAATCCCGACGGCATTGCGCGGGCCGCTTGCCAATATTGCGCTTACTGCGAACGTTTCGGATGCGAATACGGGGCGAAAGCCGATCCGGTCGTAACCGTCATTCCGGTAGCGGAAAAAACGGGGAACTTCGAATACCGGACGTACGCCAATGTGACGAAAATATTGCATGACGGCAAAAAAGCGACAGGGGTCGTTTATAGAGACGCCATGACGATGGAAGAATACGAGCAACCTGCCGACATCGTCGTTCTCGCAAGCTATGTGTTCAATAATGTCCGGCTGCTGCTTACATCCAAGCTCGGCAAACCGTACGATCCGAAGACGGGCACGGGCGTAATCGGCAAAAATTACGCTTACCAGGTCAACGGCGGCGCGACGACGGGCTTTTTCGACGATAAACAATTCAACACGTATGCGGGAGCCGGTTCGTTGGGCGTCGAATTCGACGACTTCAACGGCGACAACTTCGACCATTCCGACCTCGATTTCATTCACGGGGCCGGCATACGCATATCGCAAACCGGAAACCGTCCGATCGCCAGCAACCAAATTCCGCATGACGTCCCGTCTTGGGGCAAGGAATTCAAGCAAGCTTCGATCAAATACGCGAACCGTGTGCTCAGCGTCGGCGCGCAAGGAGCGAATATGCCGTGGAGGCATCATTACTTGGATTTGGATCCGACCTATAAGGACGTATACGGATTGCCGCTCTTGCGCATTACGTACGACTTCGAAGATCAAGACCGCAATCTCGTCAAATTTATGGCGGAGAAGACGGCTCAGGTCATGAAAGAGATGAAGCCTACCAAACAAGAGACGTCGGGAGAATTGGTTTCGTACAACATCGTCCCGTACCAATCCACCCACAATACGGGCGGAGTCATTATGGGATCCGATCCCGGCACGTCGGCCGTCAACAATTATTTGCAAATGTGGGATGTCGATAACTTGTTCGTCGTCGGCGCTTCGGCATTTCCT
Source organism: Paenibacillus sp. MSJ-34 (assembly GCF_018918005.1). Classification (GTDB taxonomy): domain Bacteria; phylum Bacillota; class Bacilli; order Paenibacillales; family Paenibacillaceae; genus MSJ-34. Next base: position 10,741 of record NZ_JAHLPR010000020.1, read on the forward strand.
CACAATAGCGGATACAATCCAACAGCGACGGTCGGCGCCCTAGCCTACCGGGCGGCGGAAGGAATCGCCAAATATATGAAGCAAGGCGGCGGTTCGCTCGTTTAATGCAGGAAGAAGCTGGAGGTGATTCGGTGGAACATCTGGAGCAATGGATCAGCCATTTAGCCGAATTGCGCAAACGGTTGATTATGATAAGCATATGGTTTTTCGCCGCATTATGCGTCGGGTTCTACGCCTCCCCGCGAATTTTAACGCGGATTAAGGAGATGCCGGCTGCGAGCAAAATAGAGTGGAACGTATTTTCGTTTACGGACGGCCTATTTCTGTATATGAGATGCGCTTTCGTATTCGCGGTGTTGTTTACGCTGCCGGTGCTGCTCTATCATATCTGGGCCTTCGTGCGGCCCGGGCTGACGGAGAGCGAAGCGAAGGGGACGCTGGCTTACGTCCCGGCGTCGTTCGCCCTGTTTCTCCTTGGCGTGTCATTCGGCTATTTCGGCGTATTTCCGATGATGATCGGATTTATGGAACAGATGAACCAAAGCGTCGGCGCGGTGGAAACGTACGGCATCGACAACTACTTCTCCTTTCTGTTCAATGTCGTTTTTCCGCTTGGAGTCGCCTTTGAAATGCCGATCGTCGTCATGTTTCTCACCAAACTGAAATTGCTCTCGCCGGAGAGGCTCAAAAAAACGAGAAAATACGCTTACGTCTTCCTTGCGGTCGTTGGCGCCTGCATTACGCCTCCCGATTTCGTGTCGCATTTATCGGTGACCGTACCGCTTATTTTGCTGTTTGAAACGAGTTTGTTGTTATCCGGCCGCTACTATCGGAAGCTTGCCGCATTGCCCACGAACTAACGGAAAGGAGGCGAATCCGATGTTGAACAATATTGGCGTTTCGGGACTGGTCATTATTTTAATGATCGCTCTGATCGTGTTCGGCCCGGCCAAACTGCCGCTGCTCGGCAGAGCGTTTGGCGATACGCTGCGGGAATTCCGCAACTCGACGAGAAACATCGAGGAACCGGACGAGACGGTTAACGATGCAAAGGCGCAGAATAAGGAAGACGACCTGCCGAAATTGATTTGACATATCATCGGCACTACATTCATGATTCGCATGCAGCCCTCTGCAACGCATCCTATTGTTGCAATTGGGGCTGCATTTTTTTGCGCGATGTCCCGATAACATGGTACTGTATACATACCTTAAAACGAAAGGGAGCGGGAGGCACATGCGAACTTTTATTCCACTTCAACCGCCGACGCTGCAGCAGGAATGGTCGGATCCGAACTACCGGTATCGGGAATATGCGCCCGGCGACAGCCTGAAACCTTATGTCGCTTGCTATTGGACCGTCGACTTCCGCGCGTCGGGTTCGAGCCGGTTGCATCGTATCATACCGGATGGCTGCGTCGATATTATATTTGACCTGAGATCGCCTTCATTTGCCAAAGGGGGTTTCGTGGCGGGGTTGATGACGGGGTTTGAAGCGATGAACCTGTCAGGCGAGCACTCCTTATTCGGCATTCGTTTCCACTCGGATACCGTACGCCGCTTTATAAGCTATCCCGTCTCCGAATTTACCGGCACCGGGCATCATGTATATCTGGAACATATATGGGGCAATCACGCCTTGATGTTAACGGAACAAATCATGGCAAGCAACGGTACTGCGGAAATCATTGAACAAGTCGAAGACGCGTTATTGCAACGGTTGATTCGATCCGAATCCGATACGGACGATTTGCTGTTCACGAGCATGCAATACATTTACGCAAGCCAAGGCCTTATTTCCATCCGCTCCTTGGCGGAACATTTGAATTACAGCGAAAGAAATATAAGAAGAACGTTTCAGCGCGAGTTGGGTGCCGGGCCGAAAGAATTTGCGGGCATTGTCCGGTTTCAATATTTGCTGCAAGAGCTTTATCGCGGCTCGCAGGCTCGCTTAACCGATCTTGCCGCAAAATACGGATACTACGATCAGCCGCATTTTATCCATCATTTTAAACGCTATTACGGGTTGTCTCCCAATCAGGTTTTTAAAGCAAGTACGGAAATGAAGTAAGGTTGTCCGTTTTTTACAATTCGAAACGGCCTAAGCGTGCGATAATGGTTAGTGAATTTATCGTTGGGGAGGAATACCGATGAATATTGTCGATCCGTCGCGTTTGGCGCTGGCACGGTCCTTTATGAAGCAGCATGCAAGACCGCTGGAACGCGCAATCTATGCATATGAGTTCGAATCGGATTCAAGCGCTCAAGTGTTGGAGGAGCTCGTAAAGTTTCAAAATGCGGACGGCGGGTTCGGCCGCGGATTGGAGCCCGATCTCCGCTGTCAAGAATCGTCCGCTTTGGCGACGACGCGCGGACTTGAGATCTTGGGACTGTTGCCGCCTTCGGATGAGAGAAATGCGATCGTACGGAAAGCGCTCGACTATTTGGCAGCAACGTATCGGGACGAGCGGCGCGGTTGGGATATTATCCCGCCCGAAGCGGAGAACGCTCCGCGCGCGGTCTGGTGGAACTACGGCGCCTTCTCCGATCATTGGGGCAATCCGAATGCGGATATCGTCGCTTATTTTCTGGACTACCGATCACTCGTAACCTATGACAAGCTCGATATGCTCGTCCGTTATGCCGTCGACTATTTGCAGAATGAATGCGATTTGAAGGAAATGCATGAAATGTTCTGCTTCTTGCGTTTGGCCGAGCGGCTTGACGAAGGGGAGCGTGCGGCAATCGAAGCCAAGATGCGGCTCTTCCTCGATAACTGCGTTCCGACGGATCCCAAGCAGCGCAAAGGTTACGGGGCTGAACCGCTGCAAGTAGCCGATTCGCCGAAATCGCGTTATTACGGGAAATATGCAGACATCATTCCGGGCGAATTGGATGCATTGATCGCCGGCCAAGGCGAGGACGGGGCATGGGCGCCTAACTGGACTTGGTACCAGTACGAGGAAGAATGGCGGAATGCCAAGGAAGAATGGAAAGGGATCATTACATTGCAATCGCTGCGAACGCTGCGGAATTACAATCGTCTCGGTTCAACCGCAGCGGAAGAGCAATAACGAGGAGGAGGATTCATTGATGAAACCGCGAATTTCAGTCCTTACGTTAGGCGTGGACGATCTGGAAAGAGCGTTGGCATTTTACCGCGACGGATTGGGGCTGCCGACGGAAGGGATCGTCGGCACCGAATTCGAGCATGGGGCCGTTGCCTTCTTCGACTTGCAGAACGGCGTGAAGCTCGCCATTTGGAAACGCGAAGATCTTGCCCATGAGGCGAAGGTTGTCCGCACTCACAACAGTCCGACCGAATTTACGATCGGCCACAATGTAGCCAGCAAGGAAGAAGTCGACCAAGTGATGAAACAGGCCGGAAAAGCCGGCGCCACGATTACGGACCCGGCGCACGACACTTTCTGGGGCGGATATTCCGGCCACTTCCAAGATCCGGACGGCCATTTATGGGAAGTCGTCTGGAATCCGGCATGGGAGCTCGAAGAATAGAAGGCTACAGATAATCCCTGATCCGATCGATCGAATCGATCTCCGCGAGCGGCTTATGATTCGATTCGGGAGCCTTGTGCCGGTGATTGAACCAGATCGCCCGCCAGCCGGCTTCGATGGACGGGGCGATATCGTTCACCCAGTTGTCCCCGACATAGATGAGACGCTCGGCGGGGAGTCCGACTCTCGCCCGGTATACGTCGAAAATGCGGGAGTCGGGCTTGGCGAAATCGAGCTCGTCCGAAACCAGAATATGCCGCTCTTCGACGAACCGGCTCAAGCCTAAACGGTCGATCTTATCGCGTTGATGCTTAACGGGACCGTTTGTAATAATGCCCACCAAATAACCGTTCCGGCGCAAGTCGCCCAGCAGCCGGGGCACTTCTTCGAACGGAGCGATGCGGCGCTGCGCTTGCTCGTATTCGGCTTGAAACCGGTCGGCTTCCTCTTCCGCCAAATCCAGCCCGAAGTCGCGGCATGCATGGATGATGCGCAGCCTCCGGACTTCTTCCAGCCGGAGGCTGCCCGCCGCATAATCGTTCCACAGCGTATCGCTGTAATGGCGCGTTCTTCGGAACAGCGCTTCCCCGTCGACCGAATGGTCAGGCCCGAAAAATCGGCTTAACGTATCATCAAACGGTTTTAACTGATCGTACATCGTATCGTCCACATCGAAAATAACTCCGCATGGTTCCATTTTTTTCTCCCCATTCCCTGTGTTGGTTTACTTTCTGTTTTGCCTTGCCCCCGACAGTCGCCGACAGTCATTGGAAATGCTTTTGCACCGTCGAAGTGAAAAATTCGATAAACGCCTCGGCCGCTTTGGACAGATAGCGCCCTTTGCGGTAGGCGATCACCAGCGTCCGTGTCGGCGCATGGGCGGTGCCTGCCAGCGGCAAATAAACCGGTATAAATTCGCTTCGTTTAGCGCGCGCAATAAATTGCGGCACAAAGGCGATTCCCATGCCGGCGGCGACGAGCGACTGAACCGTATCGATATTGCTGCTCTCGAATACGATATTCGGCGCAAATCCGGCGCTTTGGCATAAATCGAGCGCAATTTGGCGGAATCCTTGCCCTCTCTTCAGCACGATGAACGGTTCCTCGCGCAATCGCTCAATATGCACCTCTTCGCCGCTTTTGGCATGCTGCAAGGCCAATCGGTGCTGCGGCGGAACGGCGAGCTCGATTTGCTCCTCGATGACCGGTTCGTACGTTAACGATTGTTCGGCGAGCGGCAGCGACAATAAGCTGAGATCGGTCTGGCCGCTGGCGGTCAGCTTCTCCAAATTGGCGGTCGTATCCTCCGTCAGAACGATTTCGATTTCCGGATAACGCTCCCGAAACGCCGGGAGCACGTAAGGCAATATGTGGGAGCCCGTAATCGGCAAGCTGCCGACGACGACCCTGCCTTTGCGCGTCGAGGAAATATCGGCCATTTCCTGTTTCAGCTGTTCCATCGCGTCGACAATCTTCTGCGCTTGTGCGACGAAGACGGAGCCCGCATGCGTTAATTCGACGGAATTCGTATTGCGCTGGAATAGTAGAACGCCGATTTCTCTTTCCAGTTTGGACAACTGCTGGCTTAAGGACGGCTGGGCGATGTGCAGCTTCTCCGCCGCGCGCGAGAAATTCCGCTCTTCCGCGATTTGAATGGCGTATTGAAGTTGACGCAGTTCCATGGCAAACCTCCTGTATCGTTTTCCTTCGATTATCGTTTTCTTATAGTTTGTAACTATTACACTTATAGATATTATATCTTGGAACAATGAATAAAGAAATGATATATTCGCTTTAAGGTGTAAGGGAGCGAGACGCTCGACAGAGAAAGGGTGAATCATGATGGCAAAAACGATGTACGAAAAAATTTGGGAAAATCACGTTATCCATCAGGAAGCGGGGAAACCGGGCATTATTTATATCGATCTTCATCTTGTGCACGAAGTAACTTCGCCGCAAGCTTTTGAAGGATTGCGTTTAAGCAACCGCAAAGTCCGTCGTCCCGACTTGACATTTGCGACAATGGATCATAATGTGCCGACGAAAGACCGCTTTAACATTGCGGATCCGATTTCCAAGCAGCAAATCGACACTTTGTCGAAAAACTGCGCCGATTTCGGCGTAAAATGTTTCGATTTGAACAGTATCGATCAAGGGGTCGTCCACGTTATGGGGCCGGAGCTTGGCCTTACGCATCCCGGCAAAACGATCGTATGCGGCGACAGCCATACGTCGACGCACGGCGCGTTCGGCGCGCTCGCGTTCGGGATCGGAACGAGCGAAGTCGAGCATGTGCTGGCCACGCAATGCTTGCAGCAAGCGAAAGCGAAAACGCTCGAAGTCCGTTTCGTCGGCAAGCGTAAAGCGGGCGTAACGGCGAAAGACTTGATTCTAGGCGTCATTGCGAAGTACGGCACCGATTTCGCGACAGGATATGTTATCGAATATACGGGCGAGGCGATTCGCGGATTATCGATGGAAGAACGGATGACCGTCTGCAATATGTCGATCGAGGCCGGCGCAAGAGCGGGTCTGATCGCTCCCGACGAAGTGACGTTCGAATATTTGCGCGGACGCGAATACGTGCCGCAAGGCGAGGCGTTCGACCGCGCGGTGCAAGAATGGAAGAAGCTTACGACCGATGAAGGCGCGGTTTACGACCGCGTCGTCGAGTTCGACGTGGACAGCTTGATTCCGCAAGTAACCTGGGGCACGAGCCCGGGCATGGGTACCGATATTACGTCGGCCGTTCCGGATCCGCAGAGCTTTGCGACGGAGAACGAGCGGAAAGCGGCGGAAAAAGCGCTCGAGTATATGGATTTGAAACCGGGAACTCCGATGACGGATATCGCCGTCGACTATGTGTTTATCGGCTCCTGCACGAACGGCCGGATCGAGGATCTGCGCGCCGCGGCGCAAGTGGCCAAAGGATATAAAGTGTCCGATCGGGTGACGGCGATCGTCGTGCCGGGCTCGGGACGGGTGAAAATTCAGGCGGAGAAGGAAGGCCTGGACAAAGTGTTTATCGAAGCGGGTTTCGAATGGCGCGACGCGGGCTGCAGCATGTGCCTTGCGATGAACCCGGACGTACTGCAGCCGGGACAGCGCTGCGCGTCGACATCGAACCGCAACTTCGAGGGACGCCAAGGACGCGGAGGACGCACGCATCTCGTATCGCCGGCCATGGCGGCGGCGGCTGCCATTAAGGGACGGTTCGTAGACGTCCGCGACTGGGAATTCAAAACGGAAGCAATCGTGTAATAGAGAGGAGACGATTTACAATGGAACCGTTCAAACAACTGACAGGAATTGTGGCGCCGGTCGACCGCGTCAACGTCGATACGGATGCGATCATTCCGAAGCAATTTTTGAAACGCATCGAACGCACCGGTTTCGGACAATTTCTATTTTTCGAATGGAGATTTCATGAAAACGGCGATATCAATAACGAATTCGAAATGAACAAACCGCGCTATCAAGGGGCTTCCGTTCTCATCTCGCGGGCCAACTTCGGCTGCGGATCTTCCCGTGAGCATGCGCCGTGGGCGATTCTGGATTACGGATTCAAATGCGTGATCGCGCCTTCTTTTGCCGACATTTTCTATAATAACTGCTTCAAAAACGGCATTTTGCCGATCAAGCTGTCGGAAGAGCAAGTAGAAGAGCTGTTCCAGCGCACGGCGGCACATGAAGGATACGAATTGTCCGTCGATTTGGAAAACAAGACAATAACCGACAAGCACGGCCTTGAGATCGCATTCGATTTGGACGAACACCGAAGACAGTTTTTGCTGCAAGGCTTGGACGATATCGGTCTGACGCTGCAGCACGAAGCGGAAATTGCTGCGTACGAAGAAAAGCATCAAGCGAGACTTGCATACTAATAGGGGTTGTCCAAAAAGTCCCCTTTCGATCACAAGCATGTCTGAAAGGATGTTCGACATCGAATCTTGCGTTTACGAAGTATGTTTCCTCCGGAAACATTGCAGGTGCTCATGCAGGTTTTGCCTACACTCCGCTCCTCCTGAAAGTTTTGCATAGCAAAACTCGCTTCGGAAGCATACGCTTCGGGTTCTCGCAACCTTCTCGGTGCTGAAAAGTTGACTTTTTGAACTCGCATTATAATCTAATACGACTAGCAAATTTTACTAGAGCTTCGAACGCCGGAAACCGGCGTCGCCGAAGCTCTTTTTTTGTCAGAACCTCGCAACTTTTGCCCGTTTTCGACGTCTAATATAAAGCGTGTACAATTTCCTGTCCGAAGCGGCAGCAACGCAAAAAAATTGATGAATGTAGGGGTGAATGATGAGGAAATTAACTGTTCTGCTGTTTTTCTGTTTCACATTGCTGGCGATTCCGGGATTGGGACATGCGGCGACGAATCCGACGCTTTACTTAGACGGAGAGTCACTATCGCTTCCGGAAGAAATTACGATGAAGAATAATTCTGTCATGATTCCGCTTCGTGTCGTGGTAGAGGAGCTAGGTTTTCAAGTCGATTGGGATGCGAAGACACGTACGGTGACCATACATAAAAGCGATCAAGTAATTAAGCTTGTGGTTGACAAAAAAGAGGCGGAAGTAAACGGAAAGAAAATTGCGCTCGACACGCTTCCGTACATTAAGAGCGGCACGACGCTCGTTCCGCTTCGCTTCGTTGGCGAGCAAATGGGCCTCGTCGTCGACTGGGACAACGCTACGAAATCGGTCTACCTGTTTACGGCGGATTACGGTTCCGAAGTAACCGAGCCGTCCACTCCGGCATCCCCGCCGTCTGACGGCGACGGAACGGTCGGCAAGCCTGGCGCAAGCGAAGGACCGGAAGACCATGGCGGCGCGGCCGGCCCGGACGAGAGCGAAACGGCGTCGGTCGGCACGATCTCGTTTGCGAACGACCGCTTATGGATCGGCATAGCCGGCTCGGTCAAGCCGAAACAGCAAACGTTGACGAATCCGGATCGGATCGTGGTCGATTTGCCGCATACGAAATTTACGGACGCCTTCTTGAGCGGCCAAAGTTTCGATAACACCGGGCAAGGCCGCGTGGAAGTGGAAGATCATCCGGTCGTCGAAAGCATCCGCTTTTCGCAATTTACGGACTCGCCCGCTACGGTGCGAATCGTCATCGATTTGAAGCAGCGCCATCACTTCCGGGTCAGCACGGATCCGGACGTCGGCCTGGTCATGATAGACGTCAGCGAGAATGCCGTTCCGGATTCCAATGCGGACAAGCCTGCCGACGGGAAATATGTCGTCGTGATCGACGCGGGGCATGGGGACCACGATCCGGGAGCGATCAGCGTACGCAAACGCAACGAGAAGGATTTCAATCTTGCGCTCGCGCTTAAAGTAAGAGACGCATTCGAGAACGATCCCGACGTTCAAATTATGATGACAAGATCCGACGATACGTTTGTCGATTTGTACGATCGTGCCGGGTATGCGAACTCGAACGATGCGGATTTATTCGTTTCGATTCATGCGAACAGCATCGATAAGCCTTCCGTCAGCGGAACCGAAGTTTATTATCGAACGCCGCAAAGCGAGGAATTCGCGAAGGTGATGCATCGCAACGTAGTTCGCGGCGCCGGATTGCCCGATCGCAACGTGCGCACGGCCAACTTTGTAGTTATCCGGGAAACGACGATGCCGTCCGTATTGCTTGAAATCGGATATTTGACGAATACGACGGACGAAGCATTGCTGTTTGACGAAGATTTCCAAAAACGGGTTGCGCAGTCCATTAAAGACGGCATCAAGGAATACTTGGGATTACAATAAGGCGAGGTGACGCTAATGCGTAAAATAGTAACGTTAAGTTTCGTTCTGCTGCTTATTGCCGCCGTCTTCGCCGGCTGCGGCGCCAAAACAAAGCAGCAGCAAGGGGCGGTTGAGCCGCCTCCGCTCGAGACGGCGAACGTACATGTATACTTTACGGACGATCAATTGATGGAATTGACGGAGAAATCCGTTGAAATTTCGTATGAATCTCCCGATCAAAAATATATGGCGGCGCTGCAAGCTCTGCAGCACACGGACGACCCGAATTTGATTTCCTTGTGGGCGAAGGCGGAGTTTCTGTCGGCGGACAACAAGGAAGGCGCGCTGACGGTGGATATGAATATTCCGGCAGAGGCGCGGCTGGGAGCTCCCGGCGAGGAGCTTGCGGTGAATGCATTGCTGCAAACGATGTTCCAATTTGACGAAGTGCAATCGATCGAACTGTTGGTAGACGGGCAAAAAGTCGAATCGCTCATGGGACATGTCGATTTGCAATCGCCTTTTCAAAGGAATTAAAAGAAATTAGGCAGGAATCCTGCATAGTTGTGTCGAATTTGAACATATGCGGGTTCATAAAGTCTTGCTTACGGCAAAGGGAAGTATTCGAATTGATCGTCAAAACTCGCATCGGGGCGTCGCCCGCGCATGGACGCGGCGCTTCCGAAGCGAGTTTTGCTGCGCAAAACGGGGCATTTGCTTTGCTTCGCGAAGACTTTACCGCAACATCTTTCACAGGATGCCAAACAATTAGGGAGAGGAGATATACATATGAAAGCAAAAGTAATTTCGTTTACGTTGGCCGCGATGATGGTGCTCGGCACAGGCAGCGCGGCATACGCGGAAGTTGTGCCGGGGGGGCTGTCAGGCGAAAATTCTTCGTCGGACACGTCTGCATTCAACCAGACGCAATCGTCGTCCGCGCCGCTCTTCAGCGATGTGAAAAGCGGCTTTTGGGCGGAAAAGCATATTACCAAATTGGCTTTGGAGAAAATTTTGTTAGGCAATAACGGCAAATTTCGTCCGAACGATCCCGTCACCCAGCAGGAAGCGGTAACGATGGCGATTCGTTTCATGAATTTGGAGCAAGAGGTGAATTCGGGCAATTCCGTCGCTTTCCAGGAAGAATTTAAAGTCGGCACTTACTTCAAACCGTATGTCGCTTTGGCCTTCCAAAAAGGACTGCTGGACAAAAACGAGGAAATGACCGAGGAAAACATGAAAGAGCCTTGGGGCGACAAAAAAGCGACGCGCGAATGGGTAACCAAAATATTGGTGCGCGCGATCGGCAAGCAAAACGAAGCCCAAGCGGCGATGACGACGCAGACGTCGTTCGCGGACAACGGCAAAATTTCGCCTTCCGCCCTCGGCTATGTCAATGCGGCCGTATCGCTCAAGCTGACGACGGGGCTTGAAGGCAATAAATTCGAGCCGCAAGGCAACGTAACGCGAGCGCAGTTGGCGACGTTCTTCAGCCGGGGCGGTCAATACATCGATGTGAATTACAGCAACGTATATGAAGGCGTCATTACGAACCTGACGAGCACGTCGCTCGATTTATACGACCAGAACGGGAAAATACATAGTTTTGCACGGACGCCGGGAGCCGCTTATTTCCGCTTCGATGCCGAATATTCGATTTCCGCGAGTGACGTGAAGCCGTATTTGAAAGTATCCGTCATCGAGAACGAAGGCGCGGCGGCATATGTGGAAATTTTGGATTTGAAGCCGCAAATGGAGACTACGGAATATAAATTCGACCGCCTGCTGACGACAAGCGGCAAAACGCAATTGCTCGTTCAAGGCGCTAGCGGCGGCGACAATCTGATGGACATCGACAACTCGGTGACCGTCCTCGATCAAGCCGGAAACGAAATCCAGCTGAGCGAACTTCCGCAAAAGAGCACGATTGAAGTCAAGCGCGAAACGTTTACCCAGGATCGTAAAATTGTAATCGTTCAAGTGAAGAGCGCCCCGGTGAACAAAGTAAGCGAAGGAACGGTCGTTTCCGTCGATACGGCTCAAAGTACGGTCAAAGTGAAAGATTCGGCCAATCAGGAAGAAACGTTCAAGGTCGCCGACAAGGCGGAGGTACGGTATAAGGACCGGTACTTGTCGAACGGTCTTGCGGACATTAAAGCCGCCGATTTGATTTCTTACCGTGTCGAAGACGGTGTCATCGTGTCCATCGAAGTGAAACAGACGAGCGAGTATACGGTTAAAGGCATGCTTTTCAACTTAGACGATAATAGAACGTTTGTTTCCTATTTCAAAGATAACGATAAATCGAATATCGAAACCAGATTTTTGGCCGATCGGGTGGAAGTATCGATCGACGGATTGGCGAAAGCGAGTCTGGACGATTTGATCGCGGATACCGAGAGCGGTGATATGATCGAGGTTGCGATCAATAACGAAGGCCAAGTAACCAAAATCGTCGTTTCGAACCGGAAAGTCAAGACGTTGAACGAAGCGACCGTCGTGCTTTACGACACGAAAAACAACTTGCTGGTCGTGCAAGACGAGAACGTCAAGCCGAAACCGGCGGCATATACGCTATACGTCGACCAAGATACGAAGCTGGATATCAACACGAACATTACCAAGCTGAGCGAGCTTGAGGCGTATCTGCCGCCCGAGACGCGCGTAAACTTGACGTTTATCGACAACAAGGCGATTATGGTGCAAAAGGTGTATAAATACGACGGCATTCTGAAATATATCGATTACGGCAAACAGACGATTACGCTGACGACGGCGAACGGCAAGGAGCTCGTTCTTCCTTACGAAGGCAACGCGGCCGTATTCTTATACGGCAAAAACAACGCCTCCTTCGCGGATTTGAAAATCGGCGGGCCGGTCTCCGCGCAATTGAACAACAAGCAAGACAAAGTCGGCCGCATTTCGATCAAAACGAATGTACAGTTCGAGGTTGACACGGTGAACGCGAAAGACAAAAAATTGCGCGTCAAAACGGCCGACAACCGCTTTGAAGATTATGTGATCGATTCCGTTCCGGTCTTTAACGAGAACAACGAGCTTAGCGCTCTCGCCGATTTGGCTCCGGAGCAAGTCGTTACGATTCAGTTCGCCGGCAATGTTCCGACTTCGGTGCACCGCGTGAAATTGACTTACGCCAAAGTTGAAGCGGTAGATACGTCCAGCCAGAAAATCATCGTCAAAGATTTCGAAGGCAAGACGCAAGAAGTCAAATTGACGACAAGCTATCAAATCCAACGCGGCAACTCCAGCGACGCCAGCTTGAGCGGCTTGAAAGCGGGAGAACGGGTCGAAATCCGTCTGGACGCCAATCAAAATACGGTTGTCAAAGTGCTGCCGGAGATGAACGGGCGGTCCTTCTGGAAGTTCGATCGGACGTACAACGAAGTTTACGTGAAACGTACGGCCAACTTGGGCGAGAAAATTCAATTCGTTCTTGCGCCGAATGCATATATTCATCAAGGTGACACAATATTAAACGTGCAATCGCTGCAAGATGGTGATAAAATTAATATATATTTCACTAAAGATAAAATTGTCGAAATTGAGAAGCTATAAGTGTTGATCCCCAAACCGTTCTGACATGGATTCATCCGCGGCGGAACGGTTTTTCCCGTTGTAAGGAGGTTAAGAACCGTATGAATGCAGCGAAAACCCGGGAAGCGCTCGGGAAAATTGCGGAAATGTTCCCGGACGCCCATTGCGAATTGAATCATTCCAACCCGTTCGAACTGACGATCGCCGTGCTGTTGTCCGCCCAATGTACCGATGAAACGGTGAACAAGGTGACGGCGACATTATTCCAGAAATACCGCAAGCCGGAAGATTATATATCGGTCCCGATCGAGGAGTTGGAACAAGATATTCGGCGGATCGGATTATTTCGCAGCAAAGCGAAACATATTCAGCAGTTATGTCGTATATTGTTGGAGCGGTATGACGGCGAGGTGCCGCGCGAGCACGAGAAGTTGGTCGAACTGCCGGGCGTCGGCCGCAAAACGGCCAATGTCGTCGTTTCGAACGCGTTCGGCGTACCCGCTATCGCCGTTGATACGCATGTCGAACGGGTCGCCAAGCGGTTAGGCTTTGCGGCTTGGAACGACTCCGTGCTGGAAGTGGAAAAGAAGCTGATGCGCAAAGTGCCGAAGGAAGAGTGGACGCTGACGCATCATCGGCTCATCTTCTTCGGCAGATACCATTGCAAGGCGCAAAACCCCCAATGCGAAGTTTGTCCGCTGCTGGACGACTGCCGCGAAGGGAAAAAACGTATGAAATCAAGCCCGGTTTGGAAAGATAAGGGTGAAAAAAACTAGAGCAGAGGATGAGACCTGATGAGATGCATCTCCGTTTACACCAATAATTTTGAACTGTTTTCCGACATTTACGAGCAAATAATCGCCACGCCGCTTCAAGAGAACGAAGAAACGGAAGTGGAAGGAATTACGGTCAGCGACTCGGGCGAAGCGCCGGAACATTATTTGGAGAAAATGAAAGCTAGACCCGACGTCGTCGTGATGAAGGTGAAAGATCGCGATATTACGATATTGCAGCACGGCAAAGTATTCGAAATTTTTATTCCGGCAAAAGAAAAAGTCGTTCACTAGAAGAAGCTTGCGCGAAGTAGAATGTTTTCTTGTCCGGCCGAATCCTAGCGTTGCATCGAAAGTTTTACTGCGTTTTCAAACTGATGATTCCGACGGGCGATGAAGAGGGTAACGGATTTTGAAGGCTTTATTTTGTCCCAAATAAGACCTCGAAAATCCGTTATATGTTAGCACTATCATCCCAGTTCGAAAAATGTAAGGCAACGTTAATATGCCGGCCGGCTCCTAAAAACCGAAATGTTATGGTAAAATAAAGTAACGGCGTAAACCGGATATTTCCGGTTTACCCTATCAGAAATTTTACATTCCGATAGGCATACAAAAGCCGCCTTTACCAACGGACCGGCTTCTGTGTGAGTGCTCCGACAGGAGCTTTTTTCATTTATGATAGGGGAATAGGAATGGCATTGTATACAGCAAACGAACAAACGAGGCGGCTTTCGATGCTGCAAGAACTGGAACGCGAATTGATGGAAGCGCATCATCATGCGAGCGCTTCGAAAATCCGGGAGTTGCAAGCGAAATGGGAGGCCGGCCAGGTTGCATTGGCCTTCTGCGGGCATTTCTCCGCCGGCAAATCCACATTAATTAACCGGCTGTGCGGCAAATCGATTCTGCCTTCCAGCCCGATTCCGACGAGCGCCAACGTCGTCACGATCCGGAACGGAGAACCGGGAGCGGTCATTACGAAAATGGGCGCTAACAGCGACGGAAGCGGCGAAAAGGAACGAATTGCGGTTCCGCTGGATCAAGTGGAGGCATACTGCGTGAACGGCGCAGATGTGGAGGCGGTTCAGCTTACGGACCGGATTCCTTGGCTCGGCGATCGCGCGGCGCTGCTCGATACCCCAGGCGTCGATTCGACGGACGACGCTCACCGGCTATCGACCGAATCGGCGCTCCATCTGGCCGATGTCGTGTTCTATGTGATGGATTACAATCATGTGCAATCGGAGATGAATTTCGCGTTTGCCAAGCAGATCGCGGATTGGGGCAAACCGCTTTATTTGATCGTGAACCAGATCGACAAGCATCGGGAGCGGGAATTGCCGTTTGCGGATTACCGGAAAAGCGTGGAGCAAGCTTTTGCATATTGGCATTTAGAGCCGGCCGGCATTATTTATTTATCATTGAAAGAACCGGATCATCGCTATAACGAGTGGCATAAGCTGGAATGGCTTGTCCGCCGGCTTATGGAGCGGGCGGAAGCGCTATGCCGCTACAGTGTCGAACAATCGGCGGCGCAGCTTGCGAAAGATCATATGCGTTGGTTTGCCGCGCAAAACGAGCCGCTCAAGCGGCAATTGCTTCAGGAAGCGGGCGGGGAAGAAGAAGCCGGAAGGCTGGACGAGGAGCTGGAGCGGCTGCAAGCCTGTATCACGGAGGCGAAGCAAGCGTCCGGTACGGAGCGGGAACAGTTCCGGAAGGAATTGATGTCGCTGCTGGATAATGCCAATCTCATTCCGGCCCAAACGCGGGATTTGGCCGGGGCTTATTTGGAAAGCCGCAAACCGGGCTTCAAGGCCGGATTCCTGGCAAGCAAAGGCAAGACGGCGGCGGAAATCGAGCGGAGATTGGCGGCGTTTCACGGCCATTTGCTGGAGCAGGTGCAGGCGCATGCGGACTGGCATGTGCGCGATTTGCTGCGCCGGCTGGCGCAGCGCGCCGGAGCGGACGAGAACGTCTGGACGGAGACGTTCGAGCAAGAGCTCGGCGGGATGACGCCGGCCTGGCTGGCTTCGCTCGTGAATCCGGGCGCCGGATTCACGAGCGAATATACGATGAACTACGCGAAGTCGATTAGCGCGGAAGTGAAATCATTGTACCGCAAGCGGGCGCTTGCCGCTGCGGAACCATTATTCGAGCGGCTTGCGGCGCAGGCGGCGGAGCAAGCCGCAGAGCTCGAAGCGCGCGAGCGCGAACTGCTCGAGCGCGCGCAATCATTCGCTCGCTTGCGCGGCATCGAGCGGGAGGAACAGGCGCGCGAAGCGCGCCTGCAAGCGCTGCTGGCCGCGCAGCGCGGCAGCGCCGAATCCGGCGCAGGCTTGCTGCCGGATTTGGCGCAAGCGCCTGCCGCCGGGGCGGACCGCCCGGCGGCGGAACAGCCGCCGCAGGCGGCCGGCGGCGCCGCGCACGGCGCGCCGGGGCAAGCGCCCGCGCGCGCGGCGGACGCGGGCGAGAGCGCTCCGCCTGCGGCAAGGAGCGCCGCCCCGGCTGCGCGCGAGGCGCTGCAAGCCGCGGCCGCGAAGCTGCGCCGCGCCGCGGGGCTTGTCGCCCCGTACCCGGCGATGCAATCGCTCGCGGCCGGGCTCGCGCACAAAGCGGAGCGGCTCGCGGAGAGCCGCTTCACGATCGCATTGTTCGGCGCATTCAGCGCCGGCAAATCGTCGTTCGCCAATGCGCTTATCGGCGAATACGTCTTGCCGGTCTCGCCGAACCCGACGACGGCCGCCATCAACCGTTTGATGGCGCCGCAAGACGGTTGGCCGCACGGTACGGCCAAAATAATCGTCAAAACAAAGGAAGCGGTGCTCGAAGAAATCCGCTATTCCTTGACGATGTTAGGCATGCCCGGCGAAGAAGCGAAGAAACTGCCGGAAGCCGGCATCATGGAAGCGATTCGCGCGCTGCGCCCCGAACATATTCATCCGGCGGGCAAACCGCATTACAGCTTCCTTAAAGCTGTCGAACAAGGATGGGATGACGCGGAACCGTTGTTCGGACAAGAGGTGCGCGCGGATCTCGAGCAGTACCGCGCCTATGTGGCGGAGGAAGCCAAATCATGCTTTGTGCAACTGATCGAGCTGCATTACAGCTCTCCGTTGACGGACCAAGGCATCGTACTCGTCGATACGCCCGGCGCCGACTCGATCAATGCGCGGCATACCGGCGTCGCCTTTAATTATATTAAGAACGCCGACGCGATCTTGTTCGTGACGTATTACAATCATGCATTTTCTCAAGCGGACAGCCAATTTTTGCATCAATTGGGCCGCGTGAAGGACAGCTTCGAGCTTGATAAAATGTTTTTCCTCGTCAACGCCGCCGACTTGGCCGCTTCGGAAGAGGAATTGCAAGGCGTCGTCGATCACGTCTCAGCCAATTTGCTGGAGCATGGCATTCGCTTCCCGCGCATTTATCCGGTATCGAGCGTAAACGCCTTGGATGCCAAATTGGATGGGAATCCGGCGTCGCTTCAACAGTCAGGTTTAACGACATTCGAACGGGATTTTTCTCGATTTATAATAGAAGAATTAGGCCAGATGGCGATTCAATCCGGGCTGCAAGACGTTGCGCGCGCGGCGCATGTCGTGCGGCAATGGATCCAAGCCGCGCAATCCGACGAGGCGGAGCGGCAGCGTCAGGCGCAGCGTATGAAGGAAGCGCTGCAGGCGGCGCTGACGGAATGCGAGCGGTTGAAAGAACCCGATTCGAGCGGCGAGCAGTTACTGGAACAGGAAATTCAGGAACTGGCTTACTATGTCAAACAGCGAGTTCAATTCCGTTTTGGCGAATTGTACAATGCTTCCTTCCACCCGTCCACGTTGCGGGAGGACGGACGGGACATGCGCAAAGCGCTGCAAAGCTGCTTGCTGGAATTGATCCGGACGCTCTCTCTGGAGCTGTCGAACGAAATGCTCGCCACCTCGTTAAGGGTCGAACATTACGCCAAACGGGAAGCCGTCAAGCGCGCCGAAGCGCAAATCGCGGCAATTGCTTCACTTATTCCGGAATTTACGTCACAGTCGCTAACGAGCCCGGATTGGGAAGCGCCTGCCGTTGACGAGACGCTCGCAACGGACCCAATCGATCCGAAACGGTTATGGTCATATTTCAAAAACGCGAAATCGTTCTTCGAAGGCGACGGGAAGCAGCGCTTAAGACAGGCGCTGGAAGCGGATTTGGCCCCTGCCGTCCAAAGATACGTCGAATCGCATCAAGCTCGTTATATCGACGGTTATACGTCTCGTTTCCGGCGTTTGCTGCAGCAATATGCGGCCGAATTGCGGGAGAGCGTAACCGAACAAGCGAACGGCCTGATCGCATCTTTCACCGAGGAAACCGATGTATCCAAGCTGCGGCAATTGCATGAACAGTTGCATAGTGAGTTGGAATCATCATCCTGAAACTTCGTAACGATATCAACTGCATCAAAGAAATGGACTGCAAAAGCCCGATACTAAGTACGTATCGCGGCTTTTTGTCTTACCTTTCCTATTAAACGGGAAGGATTTCGACCTTTCAAGCGAATCCGTCGGATTTGTTGGCTGAATTGTAGGAAGATGGAATGTAAAGGTTCAAAATGGGTGAATTCCCTCTTTGAACCTTTATCATCATGATGTTAAACTTCATAAATATTCCGTAGCAAATCAAAAGGAATCGCGAACGCGCGTGCCGCTGCGGACCGTTTGTACGGACATTTTTAGGGGGAGAGAATGATGGACGTTTTCAGGAGACTCAGGCGATTTTATTGGGGTAAAATGGGTTTGCTTCTCGCTTCGATTGTCAGCTTGATGGTTGCAACCGCACTCGGACTTGTCTATCCGAATATGCTGCGCATCCTCATCGACGATGTATTTAAGCAAGAGGAATACGGATTGGTGCTCGGACTCGCGCTCACCGTCCTCATCGTTGTCAGCATCAAAGGGTGCATGCAGTTTTTGCACGGGTTTTTCGGAGGAAGACTAGGCAACTTCGTCGCTTACGGCATGCGCAACGCATGTTACGAGAAATTGCAGTTTTTATCTTTTCGTTATTACGATACGGCCAAAACGGGCGATTTAATGTCCCGTTTAACCGCAGATTTGGAAGCGATTCGAAATTTCATCGGCTTCGGGTTCGCCCAAATTCTCAATATGTTTCTTATGATTATATTCGGCGGAATCATGATGGTCTCCATCAATTGGCAGCTTACGCTCATTACGCTCATTGCCATCCCGGTTCTCGCTTATACGGCGATTCGCTTCGAATCGAAAATACATCCGGCGTTCCGCGAAATGCGGATTGCAATGAGCCAATTGACGACGGCGGTCCAAGAAAACATAACCGGCGTTCGCACCGTCAAATCGTTCGCGCGGGAATCGTTTGAAATCGACAAATTTTCAGGCAAGAACGAAGCTTATAAAGACAATCAAATCTACGCCTCCAAGCTTTGGGGCACCTATTTTCCGATTATGGAACTGCTGGCCAGCCTCAGCATCGTCATTTTGCTGGGCGTAGGCGGCAGCCTTGTCGTCAACGAGACGATTACGCTTGGGGAACTGGTAGCGTTCTTTAGTTTAATCTGGTATATCGTCGGCCCGATGTGGGGGATCGGTTTCCATATTAACAACTATACGCAATCAAAGGCGTCGGGAGAACGCGTACTTGAACTGCTCGATCAACCGTCGGATGTCCAAGACTCGGAACAAGCGGTCGCGCTCGAAGCGGATCGCGTCCGGGGCCATGTCCGCTTCGAAGACGTGTCGTTCGGCTACATAAACAAAGGGCAATCTTTGGCGAACGTATCTTTCGACGCCCCTCCGGGCAAAGTGATCGGCTTGATCGGCGGAACCGGCGCGGGCAAGTCGACCATTATTCAACTGCTAATGAGAGCGTATGACGTCAAAAAAGGAAAAATTACGCTGGATGGAATCGATATACGCGATATTCGGCTGGAAAGCTTGCGGGAACAAATTGCAACGGTGTTCCAGGAGACGTTCCTGTTCTCGGCCACGATCCGCAACAATATCGCCTACGGCATGCGCGATGTGACGATGGAACAGATCATTCGGGCGGCACAACTCGCGAAAGCCCATGATTTTATTATGGAGCTGCCGGAAGGATACGATACCGTTGTCGGCGAACGCGGAATGGGATTGTCAGGGGGGCAGAAGCAACGGATCGCCATCGCACGGGCTTTGCTGAAAAATCCGAAAATATTGATTTTAGACGACGCGACAAGCGCCGTCGATATGGAGACGGAGCATGAAATTCAGGCCGGTTTCCGCGAATTGATGAAAGGCCGTACGACTTTCGTCATTGCGCATCGAATTTCGTCCTTGCGCCATGCCCATGAAATTTTGATGCTCGATCAAGGACGGATCGTGCAGCGGGGCACGCATGACGAACTTATTGCGCAACCGGGTCCGTACCGCGATGTATATGACATTCAATATGCCGATAAAATCGCTTTGGATCAATCGGACGACATATTACAGCCGACTTCGGTAAGAGAGCAGGTGAACCAATGAGCGCGTCTCAACAACGTTTCGTATACCAAGACGACGATGTGATCGAAAAGGCGTTTAACTGGAAGCAATTCCGCCGCTTGTTCGCCTATATGAAGCCGTACAGCAAGCAGCTGCTGCCGGTCGTGCTGGTCATGATGGTGCTTGGCACGATTACTCGTTTGGCCATTCCGTTTTTGATCAGTTTGGCGATCGATAAAGCGATCGCTCCCAAACTCGGCAATCCGAATTTATCGCTATTGTATATTTATACAGGCGTTGTGCTCGCCCTATACATTATTCAATGGGCGGCCAATACGTACCGCATCAAATTTACGAATGTGATCGGACAACGGGTCATTTACGATTTGCGTGCGGATTTGTTCAAACATATTCAAAAGCTGTCTTTCCGATTTTACGATACGAGACCGGCCGGTTCGGTGTTGGTGCGGATCACGAACGACGTTAACTCTCTTCAGGATTTGTTTACGAACGGTGTCGTCAACCTGGTGATCGATTGCGTGCAACTGATCGGTATCGTGATCATTTTGCTCGTGCTCAATTTCAAGCTCGGTCTAGCCGTGATGATTACGGTTCCGATCATGTTTCTCGTTTCCACCAAGCTGCGCAAAAAAATCCGGCTTGGCTGGCAAGACGTACGCATTAAGCAATCTCGAATCAACGCCCATTTGAATGAAGCCATTCAAGGCATTCGCGTGACGCAGGCTTATGTGCAGGAAAAAGAGAACATGAAATTTTTCGACCATATGAATACGGTTAACTTGAAATCTTGGAACCGCGCTTCTGCACTGAACCAAATGTTCGGTCCTTTTATCGAAATTACAGGGGCGATCGGGTCGTTCATTTTGTTCTGGTACGGATCGTTTCTGATTCAGCACGGGGAACTGACGATCGGTTTGTTCGTCGCTTTCGCCAACTATGTCGGCAACTTCTGGGATCCGATCAATCGTCTCGGTCAAATGTATTCGCAATTGCTCGTCGCGATGGCTTCCTCCGAACGGATCTTTGAGTTTATGGATGAACGGCCGACCGTCGGCGAGCTTCCGGATGCGAAAGCAATGCCGCACATTCGCGGAGACATCGAATTTGATAATATCGTATTCCAGTATGAGGTGGGGAGACACGCGCTGCGCGGCATTTCCCTGAAAGTGCAGGCCGGGCAATCGATCGCACTCGTCGGCCATACCGGTTCGGGCAAAAGCACGATCATCAACCTGCTCAGCCGGTTCTACGATCCCGTTGAAGGAAGGGTGCTCGTCGACGGTATCGATTTGCGCGATATTACGATTGAAAGCTTGCGTTCGCAAATCGGAATCGTGTTGCAGGATACGTTTATTTTCTCGGGAACGATCCGTGACAACATTCGCTTCGGACGGCTGGATGCGACCGACGAGGAAGTGGAAGCGGCGGCGAAGGCCGTCTTCGCTCACGATTTTATTATGGGATTGCCGCAAGGCTATCGAACGGAAGTGCAGGAGCGGGGCAATATTTTATCGATGGGGCAACGCCAATTGCTTTCGTTCGCCCGGGCGTTGCTTGCCAATCCGCGCATCTTAATTTTGGACGAAGCGACAGCCAGCATCGATACCGAAACGGAAGTGAAAATCCAGGAGGCGTTGAAAACGCTGCTGCAAGGAAGAACTTCTTTTATTATCGCGCACCGGTTATCGACGATCCGCCATGCCGACCATATCGTCGTCCTCGACCACGGCTTGATTAAAGAACAGGGAACGCATGACGAGCTCATGGCGATGAGAGGAACTTATTACGGGCTGATCGAAGCGCAATATAAATTTTTGTCGGCATAATTTGTCGGCTCGCGAGACTGCTCCGCTATGCGGAGCAGTTTTTGCGTTTTCGAGAGATAGAGCGATTGTGCTTTTTTTGGCCCTTTTGTGGAAATCCCCTTCGTTCAGAAAATGGTCTCTGTCGGTCGGATCACTGATCGATGGAATGTTGTGCATTTCGCCCTTTTGTAGAAATCCCCTTCGTTCAGAAAGGCGATTTCGTTCAGGCGTTACCGCAATTTTGATCGCCGAGCGATGTCTTAAACGAGTAATCATTTCAGCCTGGTGACGCAGTGGCTGCGCTGCTCACGGCATAACTGGGCCCCGTCCTTGCTATCAAGTATGCATTATGATGAAGTGCGGCAGCAAGCACGTGAGTATTCTGCCTTCTGAACGAGGGGGATTTCGACAGAAGGCGGATGAGAAGACATGCCGGCATCAAAAGAACCAGAAAAAGGAAACGGTCCCGAACCAATACAGAGAAAAGACTACATCAAGAAGCGCCAATAAAGAGCCACGACAGGTACGATCCGCTCGGCGCAACCGGCTTGCATTTTATCGTTGAAACTAGCACAATTGAAACATGAAAATAATAGGAGGACGAGTTGCAATGAATGTACGATCGAATCACAAACCAGTTCGCAAAATGATGCTCCTCGGTGCGGGCGAGCTCGGCAAAGAGGTTGTAATCGAGGCGCAGCGTCTAGGGGTCGAAACGGTTGCAGTCGACCGTTATGAAGGCGCGCCGGCGATGCAAGTAGCGCATCGCTCTTACGTGATCGATATGCTGGACGGGGAAAAGTTGACGGCGCTGATTCGCAGCGAAATGCCGGATTTGATCGTGCCCGAGATTGAAGCGATCGCCACGCAGGCGCTTGTCGAGCTGGAGCGGCAAGGGTTTCGCGTCGTGCCGACGGCCAATGCGGCCAGGCTGACGATGGATCGTGAAGGCATTCGCCGGCTGGCTGCGGAAACGCTCCGTTTGCCGACCGCAAAATACGAATTTGCGAGCAGTTTGGAGGAATTGGAGCAAGCGGTGGCCGATATCGGTACGCCATGCGTCATCAAACCGCTCATGAGTTCTTCCGGTAAAGGCCAAAGCGTCTGCCGAACGCCGGACGACGTGAAATCGTGCTGGGAGTACGCCTTGGAAGGCGGACGCGCCA
Organism: Paenibacillus sp. MSJ-34; assembly: GCF_018918005.1. Classification (GTDB taxonomy): domain Bacteria; phylum Bacillota; class Bacilli; order Paenibacillales; family Paenibacillaceae; genus MSJ-34. Next base: position 33,822 of record NZ_JAHLPR010000020.1, read on the forward strand.
AACAAATGCGCGTAATCGTAGAGCAATTCATTGAGTTTGAATCGGAAATTACGCTGCTCACGGTTCGTTCCGCCGGCGGAACGATCTATTGCGAGCCGATCGGACATGTGCAGAAAGACGGCGATTATGTAGAATCGTGGCAGCCGCATCCGATGACGGCGGAGAGAATCGCCGAGGCGCGGGAAATCGCGAAGTCCATTACGGATGCGCTTGGAGGATACGGCATTTACGGCGTGGAATTGTTTGTCACGAAGGAAGGCATCGTGTTTAGCGAAGTTTCGCCTAGACCGCATGATACCGGTATGGTGACGATGGCGACGCAAGACTTGTCCGAATTCGCGCTTCATGTGCGCGCGATCCTGGGGCTTCCAATCCCGTCGGTTCGTCTATTGTCGCCCGGAGCCTCTACTACGCTCAAAGCGGATCGCGATCATCAACGGTTCGATATCGGCGGAATCGACGAGGCGCTGGCGCTGGAAGGCACGCAAGTGCGCATTTTCGGCAAGCCGGAAACGAAGCCCGGCCGCAGAATGGCCGTCGCGTTATGCGCCGCCGCCGATATCGAAACCGCGCGCGCAAGAGCGAAAGAAGCGGCGGGTAAACTTTATATTACTTATGAATGATGATTTCATGTTCATATTTGCGGTAGATGCGATCCATAAAATCGGCGACGGCTATTTTAAGTTCGGGGCCTTGCAATTGATCGATGTTTACATTTGTGTTGTCTAAATATTGATTCACGACAGAGCGGTTGATTTCCGTATCGTCGGCTTCCACGCCCGCTTTTTGCGCTTCAACGTATGTCATCCACCAGGACAGCATGATTTTGAAATCTTGTTCGTCCGAGAGATCATGCGCGAACACGATAGGGTCGTTCTTGTATAATTGGGCGCTGCCGTCCTTGAATCGGACAATGGCGCGCTCCTCCGGCGCGGAATGGGTCAATGCGGCGCAACCGAGCAATAGGAAGAGAAGCAGTCCCGCGGCAGACCATCTGAATGTTTGCGGTCTGTACCTTGGCGATCATGGCGATTCTTCTCTGCAATTGCTTTTTCGAGCCTGAGAAGCTTGCCGTGAAAGGCTGCCGGGACAGTTCGGAAACGTCCTCCAGCAGTTTGATCATGGCGTGCCCGTACGCTCCGGATTCCCCCGGCCGGATGCGAGATAAAACGAGCGCATCGCATGCGATTTCCTGATCCGCCCGCATCCGGTAATAGGCGTACCACAAAATCGGGTTAAACCAATGCAACGCGAGCAGACAGCACATGAGGCAATTAACGGTTCCCCTCCTTACCCAACATCTTTTTCAAGTCTTCGATGTCGTCGGGGGTCAAGCGATGCCGCTTGATGAAATGGGCCAAAGCCGGCTTTAAAGCTCCGCCGAACACGCGGTCGAGAAATGATTCGCTTTCCGCTTCAGTAATCGTTAGTTGTCAAACCCTAGTTTATCGGATTTGTCCACTTGCGAACGCATTTGTTGCACTTCGGCATCGTTTATTTTACCGGTTCCGTAGCGGGCGCGGTTGTACAATTCGGCTATTAAGCGAAATTCGTCCGAGTCGGCCGAGCGGTTTTCGCCTGTTTTGGATTGCGTTTCACTTAGCCACCGGCTTACTTCGTCCAGCGTTTCGCGTGGAGTATAAGAGGCATGAAACGAGTAGCCTTTTTGCACCGAGCGTTTAATCAGCATGCGGTATAAGTAGCGTACCCGGAGCCGGTTATCCGCCAATGCTTCGTACGGGAGCTCGCGCTCCGGTCGTTGCTTGCCCGGGAAAATTCGTGTTTTCAAGCGCTGTTTCATCATTTGCAATGTCAATAAATTGGTATGTTCGTCCATATATCCGTTCTCTTGTTGGTCGGCATCGTAGGCGCGGAACAACCGCATCAACCATGCCCAAAGCGCCGGCATCCAGCGGCGGACGATGCTTCTCAGAACGAAGAAGATTAAGGCGGCGGCTGCGATTCCTGCGATGATCCAAGCGATAACGTTCAATACGGTTAAAAGGAGCTGCATCCATTCGGAAGTATGCCGCTCTTCCTGCGGCAGGGGCAGAAGCGGAGCAGGTGCCTGCTCCGCCGAAGGGGGAGGTTCCGATACAGGGCGCTCCCGGAACAGCCACGCCATGAGCCGGCGAAACCACGACCACAGCACGACGGATAAATCCGGTATAACGTACGCGGCAAGAAGAACGGCAGCCGTTAACGCCGCGGAGTAGACCGCATTGAATTTGCGGATCGCTTTCGGAACGGCGGAACGGCCGGGTTCGTCCAGGTTGGCGCGGCTCAGATGCATTCTGTTCGAGATTGTGATCGTATAGATGACGCTGACCGTTCCTGCGACGGCAACCGCAACGGCGTACGGTTTCAACGAATCGACCGCTTGCATGAGCAGAAAGGCGACAAAATAGGAGAGAATGCCGATCCAATAATACGGCAGCGGATAGACGGTATAGCCGTTCTTCTCCGAAATTTGCGCACTGCGGTAACAGAGGACGGCAATGGCGGCGAACGCCGGAAGATGGCTCGGCTGCCACCCCATCAACAACCATGCGGCGGCGACTCCGGCCATCGCAAGACCCAGTCTGACGAGCATTTTCCTGTTCGTCGGAATGATCGAACCGATCGCGCAGCAAGCCGCGCATAGGATTAGCGAGCTGCCGAACCAATACGGGAGGGCGGCAGGACCTACTCCATATACGCCGGCAATGAGCAGGAATGGAAAGTAAAACAATATTTCCGTCCATGCGGCGAGCGACCGCAATCCGATGTTTGCCAAACGGTTCGGTTGTGACATAAATACCCTCCTAAACTTGATATGGGCGTAGTTTCTTTAGGAATATCGAACGCAACCCGGCTTGGAAGCGTTTGTCTTAACGCGCCGCAGGATTTTGTCCAATGTTTTATCCGATCCAACGGTGTAAATCGGCTTTTCATTGGATTTTATACAGCAGAAGTTGGAAAAAACGAGACAGATGGGCGAAAAAGGGGCGAATCCATTGGATATTTTCCAATGGGGACCCGTTTAATCGCAACAAACCGGCCATTCTGTTGGATGATTTCCAATGGGGGTTGAAGCATCGCCTTCCTGCAACTGTGCGACTGCCGCTTACGGTAAGCTTAGGCCGACTAATCTTACACGCGCCGCTCTCGGCCGGTGGTCGGACTGCTGCCGGCCACCGCCGGCACATGACGCGGCTTGACGCGCGCACGATTACGATAGCTTCACCGTTTCGACGTGATGCCCCCGCGCCCGTAAACGCTCGAGCCGCAGCTCCGTTTCTTCGGACATCGTCGCTGTCAAAACGAGGTAATCGACCTGTTCCGCATCCCGTTCGATTTCGCGTTCCAGCAACGTATGAAAGTTCGACGCGATGCGCATTTCCAGCCTCGCCATCGTATCGAGCAAATGCGTCAAATGAGCGAGACCGCCGCCCTCCGGTATGCTGACCGTTCGATGGGGATCGCTTGGCAAACGGCCGTTGCAGCAGAAGCCGACTTCCATGCCTTGAGAGACGATATAATCGGCGACCGCAGCCGCACAGCCCAGCAAATATTCGACCAGCTCCGGCTTTGTTACTTGGTTCCACATACGCTCCGTCGTTTCGAAATTGACCAATAACGTCAGCTTGCGCTCGGATGTGTAATCGTTTTGCCGCACTTGCAACGTGCCGGCGCGCGCGGTCGCTTGCCAATGGATCGATCGTAACGAATCGCCCGGCACGTAATCGCGGACGCCCGACGTGAGGAACGGGTCCTCCATCGTCCAGCGCCGCACCGTCAGCTCGCCCATCCAGCCCCGATTGGAGAACGGAATCGCGTCCAGCAGGACAGGCTCCGGATAGACGACCAGTTCAAGCGACAGCTTGACCGTTTGCACGGCTTCCGCCAGCCCGAACGGATCGCCTGCGGTCATCGTCGCGCTGTCGAGCCGATATACGCCCCTCTTGGCGCAACGAACGCGGTGGCGGCGCACGATTTGCCGATACGGCAGCAGCGAGAACAAGCTTTTATGATTTTGCAAACGATCGCCGCGGTGAATATCCAAGTTCTCTTGCCGATCGAAATGGAGCCCGCTTTGCATCATCGATTCGAGCCGGATCCAAGGGAGCGGCAGCAGCTTATCGTTCGCGATCGTTTCGACCATTTGCACCGTTTCGCCGGCGAAGACGGCTCGCTTGTCGAAGGTACGCGCATAACGGACCCGTTTCAATGCCGATCGCTTGTAAATCATGCTTAATAGCAACAGCGTCAACAGTGTGATGAGAATCAACCAATGCAGCGGCATATGGCGATCCTTATTCCCGCAGCTGCGGCTCGGCGGGAACGGCAGTTTGTGCGACGATACGGTCGAGAATCGTTTCGGCGCCGTCTTTGCGAAGCTGCGAACGGTTTTTTAAGACGATGCGGTGAGCCAGTACAGGCTTGACCAGCGTTTTAATATCGTCCGGAACGACATAACTGCGCCCGCGGATGACGGCATAGGCCTGAACCGCTTTCAATAAAGCTCCCGCGCCGCGCGGGCTGACTCCCAATGCGATTTCGTCATGATTTCTGGTATGTTCTACAATAATCAGGAGATATTTTAATATATCTTCATCTAGCTGCACATGCGCATAGCGCGTTTGCGCTTGCATAATGTCGGCGGCGGAGGCGACCGGCTGGAGCGAGCGGAGCGGATCGTCGGTTCGGAACCGCCGTAAAATGTCCAGCCCTTCCTCGAACGTCGGATAACCCATGCTCGTTTTCATTAGAAAACGGTCAAGCTGCGCCTCGGGCAATGGGAAGGTGCCATGGCTTTCGACCGGATTTTGCGTGGCGATGACGATAAACGGCGAGGATAAAACATGCGTTTCGCCGGCAATTGTCACTTGGCGTTCTTCCATGCACTCGAGCAGGCTCGATTGCGTTCTCGGCGTGGCGCGGTTAATTTCGTCCGCGAGCAAAATGTTGGTATGTACGGGACCGGGCCGGAATTCGAAATCGCCCGATTTTTGATTATAATAATGAATGCCGGCAATATCGGACGGGAGCAGATCCGGCGTAAACTGGATGCGGGAGAACCGGCAGTCGATCGATTTGGCGAGCGCTTTGGCCAGCATCGTTTTTCCTGTGCCCGGCACGTCTTCGAGCAGCATATGTCCCGACGTGAAGAGCGCAACGAGCAGCAAATCGACAATCTCGTCCTTGCCGACGAGCGCCTGCGCGACATTGCGTTTGATTCGATCCGCGAGCTGCCGTATTTGTCCGAATTCCATAAAAAACACCGCCTTGTTTTATCGTTTGAATGTAGCCCATTTGTCTTCATTTTAACACAAAAAATTTTGAAATCTTTCGTTTTTCGCGGTATAAACAAAAAAGAGCGGAAACCATGATATAATAGAGAGGTTCAACGCAAGGAGGGATTCGATGAAATCGTCGCAGTTCATTTGGAGATTAGTCGGCATTACGGCGATCGCCGCAGCGGTCGTACTGCTGTTCGGTTTCGGGTATGCCGTATACGATATATTGAATCCTTCGGCAGCGTCATGGCAAGGTTCCGCCCAGAAGCCGGCGCATACAACGGATAAGTTTACGGATCGGAACGAAATCGGCATGACGGCGATTGGCGATTCGCTGACGCGGGGAACGGGCGATGCGACAGGCAGCGGTTATGTGCGCGGCGTCGCCGAGCTGCTTGAAACGAAGCTGCAGAAGCCGGTTCGAATACTGAACAATCTTGGCATTAACGGGTTAAGAGCCGATCAACTTGTGTCGAAATTGGACGAGACAGGCATCCGCTATTCGCTCGCGCAGGCGGACGTTATCATGTTTACGATCGGCGGCAACGACCTATTTCAAAGCGCGCTCGATCAAAATTTTACTTCGGGCGAGTTTGAAGCGGAAGATTTATTCCGCAAAGTTGAAGAAGGATTGGCGAACGTAACGGACATCGCCGATAAAATAAATGAGATCAACCCGGACGCCAGAGTCGTCTACGTCGGATTGTACAATCCGCTCGCTGATTTGGAAGAGATGCGCGAACTGGGCAATCGAGTCGTGCAGAAGTGGAACGACGGCGTATTTGCGGTCCTGAACCGCTATCCGAATATGACGCTCGTGCCGACGCTCGATCTATTTCAAGCGGCGTTTGCGCAATACATAGGGACGGATCACTTCCATCCGAACGCGGAAGGGTACCGGGCGATCTCCGAAAGAATCGCGCAAAGCTTCTTTTAAGCATTGGTCACTGACAGGAGGGATGTTGGTTTGAGCGGACAAGAAGTCGTACTGGCCGTCCATCGGATTGCGAAAAAAATACGAGGAAAATGGATCGTCAACGACGTTACATTCGACGTGCGCGCAGGAGAAATATTCGGTTTTCTCGGGCCGAACGGCGCCGGCAAGACGACGACGATCCGAATGCTGGTCGATCTGATCAAGCCGACGTCGGGCTCCATCGAATTGTGCGGCTTCGACGTCAACCGCAATCCGGAGCAAGCTTTGCGGTATGTCGGCTGCATCGTCGAAAATCCGGAGGTTTATACGTACTTGACGGGTTGGGAAAATCTCGAGCATTTTGCGCGCATGCAGCCGGATGTGGACGAAGACCGGATCGGCGAAGTGGTGGAGATCGTCGGATTGCATCATAGAATTAACGACAAAGTACGCACGTATTCGCTCGGGATGCGCCAAAGGCTTGGCATTGCCCAAGCGCTGCTCGGACGGCCGAATCTGCTTATATTGGACGAACCGACGAACGGGCTCGATCCGAAAGGGATCAAAGAATTGCGGCAATTTATACGCCGGTTGGCGGACGAAGGGATGGCGCTGTTCATCTCCAGCCATTTGCTCTCCGAAATCCAGCTGATGTGCGATCGCGTCGCCATCATTAGCCACGGCGAAGTGCTGGCGGTCGGGGATGTGGACGAACTGATCGAACAAGGCAGCAATTACGTCGTTTGGCAATTGGACCCGGCGGAGCGGGGCCGGGAATTGCTTGCGCAGGCCGATGCGGTCGAATTGGTCGATATCCATCAAACCGACATCGACGAGACGATGCTGGCGGGCCTGGACGAATCCGCGATCATTACCGCGATGGACCCGAACCGCATTCCGTCGTTGAACCGGCTTTTCGTCGAAGCGGGCGTTGACGTGCAGGCGGTGCAGCGCATGAATCCGACGCTGGAGCAGCTATTTCTGAAAATGACGGAAGGTGAAGGCATTGAATAGCGTGCTGCCTTTAATTAAAAACGAAACGTTAAAGATCGTAAAAAAGAAACGGTTTCATGTCATCGTATTAATATTGCTGGTGCTTATACCGGTATTTACATACGCGCAAATGAAAACGACGGAGAGCAACCGCGAGAAGTTCAAAGACTGGCGTCTTGCGCTGCAGCAGCAAATTACCGACAATCAAAATTCGCTCGCCAGCGCCCGCGTTCCGGAGGAATGGAAAAAATACCGCTTGATTATGATCCAACAATGGCAATATTATTTGGATCATGACGTCGATCCGAGCTCGCCGAATGCGGTAACGTTTACGCGAATGTTCATGGATAATTCCGCAACGCTGTTCATCCCGCTGCTCGTTATGGCGATCGGCTCGGATCTCGTGTCGTCCGAACGGACGACGGGCACGATCAAAATGCTGCTCACCCGGCCGGTACGCCGGTGGAAAATTTTGCTGAGCAAATTGGTGGCCTTATCGATGTTTGTCGGTCTGATCATCGTCGTGACGTTCGCGTTGTCCTATTTGATATCGGGCATCGTGTTCGGCTATGGCGGTTGGACGTTTCCGCTCTTTACCGGGTTTCAAATCAACGGCACCGACGTCGACGTTTCGGCCGTTCATCCGGTCCCGCAATGGTTTTATTTATTGATGCAATGCGGGTTAATCTGGTTTACGAGCATGGTGGTGGCGGTGCTCGCGTTTATGGTTTCCGTACTGTTGCGGAGTACGGCCGCCAGCATCGTAACGATTATGGCGACATTGATCGCCGGAACGATTTTAACCAATATGTCATCTTCTTGGCCGAGCGCAAAATATTTTTTTATGGTAAATTTGAAGTTGACCGATTATTTGGGAGGCACGCCGCCGCCGATCGAAGGGATGACATTGCCGTTTTCGCTCGCCGTTCTAGGCGTTTGGGCGATTGCGGCGTTAGTCGTAAGTTTCCTTGTCTTTACGAAACAGGATATTTTGAATTAAAATGAACAAATATATGATTTCGAAAATCTTAAGGGGGAGCATGAGTGGTCGAGCAGATCGATTTATTTGCAAATGAATTCGCAGGCGATAACGGAACGGCTTCAGGATACGATGCTGACGACATTCAAGTGCTTGAAGGGCTGGTCGCGGTTCGGAAACGGCCCGGGATGTATATCGGCAGTACAAGCTCGTCTGGCCTTCATCATTTGATATGGGAAATCGTGGACAACGCGGTCGACGAACATTTAGCCAATTTTTGCTCCAAAATCGATGTCACGATACATAAAGATCATTCGGTCACCGTTCTGGACAACGGGCGCGGGATTCCGACGGGCATTCACAAGACCGGCGTTCCGACGCCGCAGGTCGTATTCACGATGCTGCATGCGGGCGGGAAATTCGGCGGCTCCGGATACAAGAAATCCGGGGGATTGCACGGCGTTGGCGCATCCGTGACGAACGCGTTATCCGAATGGCTGGAGGTGGAAATATACCACAAAGGCAAAATCCATAAACAGCGCTTTGAGTATTGGAAAGATGCGGACGGCAAAGAGCATGTAGGCGAACCGACGACCGGATTGGAAGTGGTCGGCAATACGAACCGCACCGGAACGAAGGTAACGTTCAAGCCGGATGCGCGCGTTTTTCCAAGCGGGATTCATATTAGCTACGATACGCTCGCGGAACGGTTGCAGGAGATCGCGTTTCTCAATTCCGGCTTGAAAGTGGTGCTCAAAGACGAGCGCACCGGAGAGGAAGACGTGTTCCATTACGAAGGCGGAGCGAGCCAGTTCGTACAATTTCTGAACGAGAGCAAAACGGCGCTGCACGAAGAAGTGATCCATTTCTCCGCGGAGAAGGACGACATCGAAGTGGAAGTCGCGCTGCAGTATAACGACGGATATACGGAAACGATCGCTTCGTTCGTCAACTCGATTCCGACGCGCGGGGGCGGTACGCATGAAACGGGGTTCAAGACGGCGTTTACCCGGGTGATGAACGAATATGCGCGCAAGATCGGCTTATTGAAAGAAAAAGACAAAAACTTGGAAGGCAATGATTTGCGCGAAGGCATGATGTGCGTCATAAGCGTCAAAATGTCCGAGGTGGAATTCGTCGGCCAGACCAAAGACCAACTCGGCAGCGCCACGGCACGCAGCGCGGTCGATGCGGTCGTCTCGGAGAAGATGGCGCTGTTCCTTGAGGAAAATCCGCAGGTTGCGCAAATGCTCGTGAAGAAGGCGATCCAAGCGTCCAAAGCGCGGGAAGCGGCGCGCAAAGCGCGGGAAGAAGTGCGCAGCGGCAAGAAGCGAAGCGAAAGCTCGAATTTTGGCGGCAAGCTGACGCCTGCGCAATCGAAAGATTATACGCGAACGGAACTGTTTATCGTCGAAGGAGATTCGGCGGGAGGATCGGCGAAGCAAGGGCGCGATTCAAAGATTCAGGCGATTTTGCCGCTGAAGGGAAAGCCGATGAATCCGGAGAAGGCGAAATTGGCCGACATTTTGAAAAACGACGAATACCGCTATATTATCGCTGCGATCGGCGCGGGCGTCGGGGCTGATTTCGAGCTGGAAGAGAGCAACTACTCCAAAATAATTATTATGACGGATGCCGATACGGACGGAGCGCATATTCAAGTGCTGCTGCTTACGTTCTTTTACCGTTACATGAAGCCTTTGATCGATGCGGGACGGGTCTATATCGCGCAGCCGCCGCTTTATAAAATTACGCGCAAATCGGGCAAACTGGTTACGGTTCGCTACGCTTGGACGGATGAGCAGCTTGCCAATTATTTGAAAGAATTCGGCAAAAACTTCGAACTGCAGCGTTATAAAGGTTTGGGAGAAATGAACCCGGAACAATTGTGGGAAACGACGATGAATCCGGAAACCCGCACTTTATTGCAGGTGCAGATCGAAGACGCCGCCAAAGCGGAGCGCCGCGTATCCACCTTAATGGGCGATAAAGTCGATCCGCGCAAGCGCTGGATCGTCGAAAACGTGGACTTTACGGAATATGAGGAGTAAGGGGGGATCGTGATGGACTTGTTGGAACAATTTTTACCGGCGTTTCTGGAAGATGTCGTCGGGGATCGTTTCGGCCGTTATTCCAAATACATTATTCAAGATCGAGCCATACCCGATATCCGTGACGGCTTGAAGCCGGTCCAACGGCGCATATTATACGCGATGTACGATGCGGGCAATACGCCGGACAAGCCGTACCGCAAATCGGCGAAAACGGTCGGGGACGTGATGGGGAATTATCATCCGCACGGCGATTCGTCGATTTACGAAGGCATGGTGCGCATGGCCCAGCCTTGGAAGATGGGGCATGTGCTCATCGACGGACACGGCAACTGGGGCTCGCAAGACGACGATCCGGCCGCGGCTATGCGGTACACCGAGGCGCGCTTATCGCCGATCGCGATGGAACTTCTGCGCGATATCGAGAAGCGAACGGTATTGTTTAAAGACAATTTCGATAATACGACGAAAGAACCGGTAGTCCTGCCTTCCCGTTATCCGAACTTGTTGGTGAACGGGGTAAGCGGGATTTCGTCGGGTTTTGCGACCGAAATTCCGCCCCATAATTTACGCGAAGTCATCGATGCTTGCATCGCCGTTATGGATCGGGACAACATTACGCTCGAAGAACTGATGCAAATCGTGAAAGGCCCGGATTTTCCGACCGGCGGGCTCATTATGGGCGAGGAAGGAATTAGGGACGCTTATCAGACGGGTAAAGGCCGCATACATGTCCGTTCGAAGACGGAAATCGAAGAAATGCGCGGCGGACGCAAACAAATTATCGTCACGGAAATTCCGTATCAAGTCGTCAAGTCGCGGCTCGTGACTGCGATCGAAAATATTCGGCTGGAGAAAAAAGTCGAAGGCATCGCCGAAGTGCGCGACGAAAGCGGCCGAGGCGGATTGCGAATCGTCATCGAGCTCAAAAAGGATGCGGATGCACAGGGCATATTGGCATATTTGTTGAAAAAGACGGATCTGCAAGTAAACTACAATTTCAACATGGTCGCTATCGTCAATAAAGCTCCGAGACAACTCGGCCTGAAGCAAATGCTCGAAGCGTATATCGAGCACCAGAAGGAAGTTGTCACGTACCGCACGAAGTACGATTTGGAAAAGGCGGAAGACCGGGCGCATGTGCTCGAAGGACTCGTCAAGGCGCTCAATCTGTTGGACGATATTATCGCGACGATTAAAGGCTCGAAAAACCGGCAGGACGCGCAAAATAATTTGATCGACAAGTTTCAATTTACGGAACGCCAAGCGGACGCCATTCTGACGCTCCAATTATATCGTCTGACCAATTTGGAGATTACATCGCTCGAGAAAGAGCTTCATGATATTTCCAAGAAAATCGCGAATTACCGTTCGATTTTGGAGAATACCAAAAAGCTGCTCAAGGTCATCAAGGACGAATTGATTGAAATTCGCGAAAAATACGGCATTGATCGCCGTTCCTCCATCCAAAGCGAGGTGGAGGAATTGAAGGTGAATTTGGAGGTCATGGTTACGCCGGAAGACGTTCTCGTCACGTTGTCGAACGAAGGATATTTGAAACGGACAAGCATGCTGTCGTTTACGCGTTCCGGCGGGGAGTTGGACAGTTCGGGCGTGAAGGAAGGCGACGTCGTCCGCTATTTGTTCGAAGTGAACACGATCGACAATCTGCTCTTATTTACCCGGAAAGGCCAATACTTCTTGCTGCCGGTTCATCAAGTTCCGGAGTTTAAATGGAAGGACAACGGCACGGCTATCGTCAACGTTATCCCGATCGCGAAGGACGATCAAATCGTCGCTGTCATTCCGGTCAAAAATTTCGAAGAACCGAATCGATCGCTCGTGTTCGTAACGGGACGCGGCCAAGTGAAGCGTACGGAGCTGAAAGAATATTTCACCAGCCGTTCGATCGCGATCGCCGCCTGCAAGTTGGCCGAAGGAGACGAAGTGGTTGCCGTCCATGAAAGCGACGGTACGAAAGACATTATGCTTGTGACGAAAGACGGAATGAGCATTCGCTTTCACGAATCGGAGGTCAATTCGATGGGACGCGTATCCGGCGGTGTGCGCGGCATCCAATTGAAGGACGGGGATCAAGTGGTGGCCGCCGAGTGGGTGGACGACGAAGGAGAATTGATCACGATATCCGAACTCGGCTTTGCCAAGCGTACGCTGTTGGTAGATTACCCGACCCAAGGCAGAGGCGGCAAAGGGATCATTACGTTCGAGTTTAAAGAGGGCAAGAGGGTTCGTCCGAATGGAACCCGCCTCGTAGGCGCATTCCATTGCAAAGAGCCGTATACGCTGACGGTGCTGACGAGCGGCGGTGCGGTGCATACGTTCTCGACGGAGCAGCCTCCGATCGACGAGCGCAAATCGGTCGGCAAATCGGTCGTTTCGCTGGAGAAGAAGGAAACGATCGCTCATATTTGGCGCCGAAACGAATAAAGTTTGCGGTGCATGCGAAAAAGTCGATGCTGTTGGACGGTTCAACAGTATCGACTTTATTTCTTTTGTCGAAATCCCCGTCGCTCAGAAATGTCGGTTCCTTGCGGTCAATGCGTTGTACTATTGCTTTTTTTCCCCCCTTTTGTCGAAATCCCATTCGTTCAGAAAGCTCAAAAAAACTAGTTGTCGAAATTCCCCTCGTTCAGAAAGCCCAAATAACTTTTTGTCCAATCCCCTTCGTTCAGAAAACCTCAGAAAACTAGCTGTCGATAAACTCCGGAAAACCAGCATCGGTTCATAAAGAGCAAAAAAGTGGCTTTCGTTAGTGACGTAAGCTTGTATTTTTTCTTCCTAAGGGAAGCTTTTGAAATAGCAAGACGGTGACCATATTTTCCTAAAAAATAAAATTTGAAAGTTGAAATAGGAACATTTGTTTGGTAAAATAAAGGGGAACGTAAGTTCTAATTATTGTGCCGGGAGGGATTGTCATGACCGAGTTGTTATCCTTTGAAGCGTTCTCAGCTTATTATGAGAAGGAAGAGACATGCGCGAAAGCATGGTACGACATGAGATGGCCGGACGGGTTCCGATGCCCCCGGTGTCAGCATCATGCCGCTTACGTCATTACGACCCGCAAACTCCCTCTCTATGAGTGCCAATCCTGCAAAGCGCAAACTTCGCTCATTGCCGGTACGGTCATGGAAGGCAGCCGCACCTCGCTGCGCAAATGGTTTCAGGCGATTTATCTCCATGCTCGGCCGGAGGGCGTCAACGCGATACAATTATCCCGAATCATCGAGGTAACTTACAAAACCGCTTGGCTCATCTGCCACAAGCTGCGGTATGCCATGTCCCAGACGGAATCGACGGAGCTGTTGTCCGGACTGGTTCGCATTTCGGAAGCGATCTATGCCTTGAGGATCACGCCCGGCTCGAATTGGCATAAACAAGCACAACCTCTGCTTATCGGCGCTTCGGAGGATGACAACGGGGTGATGGTGAAAATAAAAATCGAAAAACAGCGGAAAGAACCGATCAAAACTTGCTTTAAGCCTTTTCCGGTGGAGCATTTTATTGATCGTTATGTGGATCCGAAGGCGGCTGCCGGTGCGATTGTGACGCGCCGCATCGGACGCGACAGGAACCTAACGTTAATACGGCTTGCAGGGGAAGTGGAAACGTGGCTTGCTTGCCGGTTCGGCGGCATTGGAAGCAAGCATCTGCAAGCTTATTTGAATCATTATTGTTACATGTTTAACCATAGTCAACCATCCCCGCTGAAATCGCTATTCAACAGCTGCGTTACTTCACGAACGATTACTTATCCTGAGCTTGTCGGTCATATTGATAATTCCGGCCAGGTTGCTTATAAATTCGCCTCTTAATGAAATAGCGCTAGTTTCGCTTGCTAAATACGAGTACACATTTTTATCATAACAACTATTAGTGTTGAAAGCAGAATCGGCTCCGCGTTACACATAAGATTCATTTACATTCTATCCTGACCGAGCGGGATATCAACAGAAAAGGGGGGGCCTGACTGAGCGGGATATCGACAGAAGGGCGGAAAAAAGGAAAGGGAAGGGCGTAGAAAGGCCTGAAGTGAGCTGAAAAAGTTCGCCAAAGAGTTGAAAAAGAAAGAGCGGAAAAGAGCGACAAAGTGAAGAAAAGTTGGAAAGAAGCGAGAAGAAGCGAGAAAAGCGAAAGAAGTGAAAAGAAGCGAGCAAGTGAGGAGGAAAAGCATGAACAGGGGCCGGCCGAAGCGGGGCTAACGGCAACGCCGACCCGAATTTACAGCAGCCGGGAAATAAACAAGGAAGCGATGCTGAAATAAACCGTTAACGAGAAGACGTCGTTCAACGTTGTAATTAAAGGCCCGGAAGCGACGGCCGGGTCCACTTTGAACAAATATAGCAGCAGCGGAATCAACGTCCCGGCCAACGTGCCGATAATAAGCGTCGCCAACAGCGTGCTGCCGACGACCAAACCGAGAACCGGATCGCCTTGCCAAACGATTGCGATCATCGTAATTAAGATGCCGCATACCGCGCCAATAATGACGCCGACGCCCAATTCGCGCAGCAGCAGGCGCATCACGCTTCTGCGGTTAATCTCGTTGGACATGAGCCCGCGTACGACGACAACGAGCGATTGCGTGCCGGTATTGCCTGTCATCCCCGAAATCATCGGCATGAAATAAGTGAGCGCCACGACTTTCGTGAGCGTTTCTTCGAAGCCGCTCAAGATGCTGCCGGTTAGGACTCCCAGTCCTAATAGCAATACGAGCCAAGGCAAACGGCGCGCGGCAGCGGTCAATGTACTCGTACTCCAATCGATCGTTTTGCCCGATGCGGACAGTTTGGCGATATCTTCGTTGGCTTCTTCGATAATGACATCCACGATGTCGTCAACGGTTACGATGCCGATCAAGCGGCTCTGTTCATCGATGACAGGGACGGAAATGAAGTCATACTGCTCTATGACGCGCGCCACTTGCTCCTGATCCATATCGACCGGCACGGAGATGACGCGAGTATACATAATATCTTCCACTTTATCGAATAATTCGGCCAGCAATAGATCGCGGTATGAAACGACGCCGACCAGCCGTTTGTTATCGTCAAGGACGTACAGATAGTAAATGTTCTCGGCGATATCGGCAAATGATTTCAATTTGTCAACCGCTTCTCTCACGGTGTAAGTTTGACGGATCCAAACGTAACGGTTCGTCATGATTCCTCCCGCGGTTTCGGGAGGGTAACGCAGCAAATCTTTAATATGATTGGATTCTTCGGCTTGCATGGAGGATAAAAATTGCTCGATCTTATCGACCGACAATTGATGAAGCAAATCGGCCAAATCGTCATTTTCCATCAAATCCATAATATTGGATGATTGCTGAACTCCAAGTTTATGTAGTATATCGATTTGCATGGGTGGATGAAGCTCTTGAATGAGATTGGCGATTTGTTTCGGTTGAAGCATACCAAGAAATTTGAGCCGATGCTTTTCCGGCAAATTCGAATAAAGCTGCCCGATATCGTAAGGCTGCAATTCATCGATGATTTGTTGTATCTCGTCGCGCTTATGCTCTTTTATATTTTGGATAACCAACAGCATGATTTCTTCTTCCGACATCGTATGTACCATCTTTACGCACCATCCTTACGGCAATGTTTATAGCCCATTTCCATTTTTCCCTCCAAGTTCAAGAATCATCCGACGCCGATTTCCTTTTCTTTCAAGCAAAAATGTGGTAAACTAGATATAGTTAATTGGATTAAACATTTACTACATTAACGAATTTTGGAGGAATAAGTCGATGCAAACCGATGAATTTGTAAAACTTTGGGCCAAGCTGTCGAAGGACTATAAAATTCATCTGGAACAACGGTTGGCGCCCTCGTTAACGGAAGCGCAGCTCGACGTTTTGGAAGTGATCGATCAGCATGGCAAGATGAAGCCTTCGGATTTAATGCCTTTCCTGGAAACATCGCCGCCCGCCATTACGACTTTGTTGGATCGGATGGAAAAAGGGGGGCTGATTACGCGCGTTCGGACGGAAGAGGACCGCAGGGCGATTTGGGTGGAACTGACGGAGAAAGGGAAAGAAGAAATGCGCCGGGGAATGAAGGTTCGCGACGAATATGTTTCATCCGTCTTGAGCCGCATTTCGGCGCATAATCAACAACTGTTCATCTATTTGCTAGGCAAAATTACGAGCGCTTAATCGACGGCCGGGGGAGAAGCTTGTACCCGAACCGTTTCGTTCATCGATTCCAAGTGGGCGGTCAACGCTTGCAATTTCTCTTTCAGCCGTTTGTAGTCGGCTTCGCGGAGCAACGGATTGTTGCGATGCTCGATCGTCTGCTGCACCGGCAAAATGCGATATTGCCGTTTGGCCCGCGGGCCGGAGATATGGACCCAGGTTGGGATGGCGCTTGCGTCGTGTAACTCTACGGTTCCTTCCGGAAAATGCTTTTTGATATGTACGGAAAAAATAATGCCGTAATCGGTATACTCGTCTTTCATATTCGATAGGAAATTACCCATGGAGTAGACAATATATCCGGTTCGTTTGGATCCGTCTTCGTTCGTTACTTCGACTTTTTCGTATGGTTGTACGACATGCGCATGAGCCCCGAGAATGATGTCGGCTCCCGCTTGAATGCATTCGCGCGCCAATTCCATTTGCTGTTTGTTGGGCTTTCGCTGATATTCGGTTCCGAAATGGAGCGCGATCGTTACGACATCGGCTCCGGCCTCGCGCAATCCGGCAATATCCGCCATCATTTTCGGTTTGTCGATCAGAGAGATCAGATAAGGCTTGTCTTCCGGGACCTTAATTCCGTTCGTTCCATATGTATAGGCCAGAATCCCCATTTTGATATCGTTTTTCGTCACGATCGTCCATTGTTCCGCTTCTTCGGCGCTTGCCGCCGTTCCTTTCGTCACAAGCCCTTGCTCCTTAAGCCGATCCAATGTGCGAATCACTCCGATTTCTTTGCGGTCCATCGCATGGTTGTTTGCCGTCGTTACGATCGTAAAACCCGCGTATTTCAATGCTGCCGCCAATTCGGGCGGAGCGTTGAACATCGGGTAGCCGCTATAGCCCAAATCCTCGCCGCCCAGCGGCGCCTCCAGATTGGCCAGCACCCAATCCCCTTCTTCCAAAATCGGCTTCACATGCGTAAAAAAATTGTTGAAATTATACGTCTTTGTCTTCGCGTCGTAAGAAGCCGGCAATTGCGGCATGTGCATCATAATATCGCCGACGGCGAGCAATGCCGCTTCCGTTGTGTAAGAAGGGATTACGGTTTCGGGGCCCTCCTGGGTTTGATCAAGCCACGGGTCGGAAGTTTCCGCCGGAGCGCCGAAATCGGACGGACTCGATGTTTCCTCATCCGGTAGGGAGATTGGCGCCGCGGTATGTACCGATGAAATCGGCTGGCAACCGGACAGTACCAATGCGAAACAGAGGAAAACGATCGCGTTCGCCAGACGGATTGTACGAAAGGGGCGGAGTATCCGATTATTCAAACGCATCACCCCACAAATTCCAAGGGTAAGCGTCGGGCGGAACCGACCGGAACATTACCCGCTCTTTCGTGATCGGGTGAGGGAATCCGATGGACGCCGACCATAAGGCGATTTGCTGGCCGGGTGCGTTCAGGCGCGCGCCATATTTCTGATCGCCGACAAGCGGGCATCCGATCGCATTCATCTGAACGCGGATTTGATGCGGACGCCCCGTGTGAAGCCGGATGCGGACGAGGCTCAGCTTGTCGCGCGCGGCGACGGTCGAGTACTCGAGCACCGCCTTTTTCGCTCCGTCCGCGCGTTCGTCGACGATCGAGACGGTATTCGTTCTCGCGTCTTTGCGCAAATAATGAACGAGCTCTTCGGCAGGCTTGGACGGCGTGCCGTGCACAACCGCATAATATTCCTTGTCGAATGAGCGGCTGCGAACCGCCTCGGACAAGCGGGAAGCGGCTTTCGACGTTTTGGCGAACACCATCGCTCCGCCGACGGGCCTGTCCAGACGGTGCACTAAACCGAGATAGACGTTTCCCGGTTTGTTGTATCTCGTTTTTAAATCCGCCCGCAAAATCGTCAACATATCCGGATCGCCGCTGGCATCTTCCTGGGAAGGGATGTTGACCGGTTTCTCCACGACGAGGACATGGTTGTCTTCAAATAAGACGGCGATATTCGGGTATTCCGGTGCATGATTCGATTGCATCATAATTACGAGGATGCCTCCCACCGGCCTAATATGCCGCAAGGCAGGACGAGCCCGGAATGGGTAATCGGAAGGCCGATTTCGCCCGAAGTAATGTTTCCGCCGAACTTGCGCTTCATCGTCATGCTGAGCAAATTATGCAGCACGGCCGGCGACAATCCGGTCGTATACGAATTGACGAGCACAAATAACGGGTTGTCCGACATAATCGATAAGCAAAATTCAAGAAACGGATACAGATTGGTTTCCAGTTTCCACATTTCGCCGCCCGGTCCTCTTCCGTAAGAGGGCGGATCCATTATGATTGCGTCGTATTGATTGCCGCGCCGTTGTTCGCGTTGTACGAATTTGAACACGTCATCCGTAATAAATCGGACCGGCCGGTCGCTCAAACCCGACAAATGCAAGTTTTCCTTCGCCCACTGCACCATGCCTTTGGCCGCATCGACGTGGCATACTTCCGCGCCCGCATATGCGCAAGCCACCGTAGCTCCGCCCGTATACGCGAATAAATTCAATACTTTAATCGGCCGCTGCGCCGATCGAATTTTGTCGATCATCCAGCTCCAGTTGACGGCTTGTTCGGGAAACAAACCCGTATGCTTGAAGCTTGTCGGTTTAATGTGGAAGGACAGTTCGCCGTATGCGACGGTCCAGCGATCGGGGACTTGTTTTTTCATTTCCCAATGCCCGCCGCCGGACGAACTGCGGTGATAGTGGCCGTGCACGTCTTTCCAACGTTTCGTTTCCTGCGCGAGCGGCCAAATGATTTGCGGATCCGGCCTGCGCAGCACGACGTCGCCCCAGCGCTCCAGCTTCTCGCCGCCGCCGGTGTCGATGAGTTCATAATCTTGCCAATCTTTTGCCACGTACATGTAGATACCATCCTTGTCACGTAGATTTGATTCGTTTATCATATTGGACACTAACCTACATTATAGCCAATGGCATAGGACGAAGGCAATGATTGGCTGTGATCGGTCAAATAACGGTTTCGTCGTTTTGTTTAATCATGTTCATCATTAAATCGATGGTGTATTTGCGCTTATCCTGATCCATCGTGTTTAGCAGCCGAATGATTTCATTCGCTTCGCCGGCATCAGGCCGGCTGGATACGCCGCTTACGATATAATCGAGCGAAACGTCGTAGAATGCGGCTAATTTCAGCAATGTTTCATAGACGGGCTGCCGATTGTTAATTTCGTAATGGCTGTAGGCCGAACGGGTAATTCCGATCGTGCGCGCCACTTCTTCTTGTGAAATGTTCCTGTTCATCCGAAGCTGTCTCAAACGATCACCCATGGTCATTGTCATATACTCCTTCTATCAAAGATTGCCGCAAGCGGAAGTTGCACAATGAAGCCTTTCCCTTTTAATAGTAATTTATGATACAAATTGTATCATGTTAAGCTTGTACATTGCATTTGCGTCGAAATTTGCATAAAAAAGGATCGCCGCCCGTTTAACGCGGGGCGAACGATCCGATAGCATTTGCAGCCGATTTCATTCAAAATATTTTTTTGCCGATGACATGATCGAGCGGGATATAGCCGATGTCTCTGCTGTCCGTGCTGTGATTGCGGTTGTCTCCCATGACGAAAATATGGCCTTCCGGCACGACTCTTTTTTCCTTGGTCATATACAGCATCGTTTCGTTTAAATATGGCTCGTCCAGCGCTTCACCGTTCCGGTATACCTTATGGTTTTTGAATTCCAAAACGTCGCCGGGCTTGCCGATGACCCGTTTCACATAAAAAATATGTTCATTGTTATACCCGGTAATCAGGCTGAATAGAGGGGACTCGATAATATCGTCCCTAAACGAGCGCTCCCGGTCGACGCGGCTGTCTATGATCACAATATCGCCGTAATCCGGCAAGGAGGAAAACGTATGCGACAGCTTGGATATGTAGATACGCTGCGTATCGCTCAAAGTAGGTTCCATGGAATGGCCGAGCACTTTGGACGGTTGAAAAATAAAAATGCTGACGATAAGAGACAGAACGAATGCGATCGCAATGGAGCCGGCCCAACTGCCGATTTCTTTGACTAGTTTCACGAATATTCCTGCCTTTCTTCAAAACGTATTCTTTTTGATTATACGCAGCGGACGGATAAAGGTTTCTTTTATTGTTGCGGCTTGTGTGCTATCATTTTCGTAAAGAGGAGACGATGAATATGAGAATTTATACTCGTACCGGCGATAAAGGTACTACGGCGGTCATCGGAGGCCGTGTCGATAAAGACGATATTCGCGTGGAAGCGTACGGGACGGTCGATGAGTTGAACAGCTTTACCGGCATGGCGCATAGTATGATGGACGATTCGATTTATAAGGATATGAAAGAAGATATCGCGACGATTCAACAGGAGTTGTTCGATTGCGGCCATGACTTGGCATTAGCCAAACAAGATTTGCGGCCGTACCGCGTTACCGCCGAAATGGCGGACAAATTGGAAGCTTGGATCGACCGGTATGACGCGGAAACGCCGGATATTACAAAATTCATTATGCCGGGCGGATGCTCCGTATCCTCGGCGCTGCATGTTTGCCGCACGGTGTGCCGGCGCGCGGAACGCCGAATCGTTACGCTCGGCAAGTCCGAGGAAATCAATCAGGACGTTCTGAAATATATAAATCGATTGTCCGATTTGTTCTTTACATTGGCCAGAACGGCTAATTTCCGCGAAAAAGTGGAAGGCGTCGAATACGTGCGCAGCGGAAACGTCTTTCGCCGGAATAACAAATAATGTTCTATTTCACGCGAATTATTTCAATCAGGACATTTTCCGGCTTGACAATGTGCAAGCCCATTCGATATAATCAGCTCATAAATTAATAGTCTATGGAAACTCACAAAGGGGAGTAGCTTTCACAATAAAGTCGTCAGTTCGGGATAGGAAATATCCCCGGCTTTATTGGCAATGTACCATTGTTAGCAAGACCTTTGCCGATTAAGGTAAAGGTCCGGATATATACATATGTAGACCTTTGCCGTTAACGGTGAAGGTCTATTTCTTTGTGTGGGCCTAAATAATTTGGGGGCAGGTGAAAAATAATAATCATCGGACGGAATGGATGGATTAGTCTGCAATTAGGGGACGACCGGTAAGGAAAATAATGATGCTACAGGTTGCCATTTTTAAAATGAGGAGTGTGTCGTGATGGACGTGTTCAGCTTCCAATTTTTATCCGCACTAATTAGTATTATTATCATCGACCTTGTGCTTGCCGGAGACAATGCGATCGTGATCGGATTGGCTGCGCGCAATGTCCCGAAGGAGATGCAGAAGAGGGTTATCATTTGGGGAACGGTCGGCGCCATTGTTGTTCGCGCCCTTGCCACGCTGGCAGTCGCTTGGCTGTTGAAGCTGCCGGGACTGCTGCTTATCGGCGGTATTCTGCTTGTATGGATTGCCTATAAGCTGCTCGTTGGCGAGAAAAAGCATGAGATGGAAGCGAAGTCGGGCGTGCTTGCCGCGATCGGCACGATTCTCGTCGCCGACGTCGTCATGAGTTTGGACAATGTGCTGGCTGTGGCCGGCGCAGCACACGGCAATTTCTTGCTGATCATTATCGGGCTCCTCGTCAGCATCCCGATCATCGTCTGGGGAAGCACCTTGTTTATTAAGCTTATGGATCGTTTCAAATGGATCATTTATATCGGGTCCGGCATCCTGGCTTATACGGCGGCCAAAATGATCGTCGACGAGAAATTCATCCATCCGTTTTTCGCAGCCAATCCGGCATTGAAATGGGTGTTTATCGTCGTCGTGGTTATCGCTGTGCTCGGACTTGGCGTCATGAAAAACCGCAGCCGATTAGCGGCCAAAGGAGCCGCATAATCGACCGATTGCGTTATAAAAGCCGCGCCGCTATCGCGAACCGCTTCATATGCGGCTTGCGAGGCGGCGCGTTTTTTTGAACGATTATTCCTTATGTTCAGCGATTTGGCTGGCGGCAGAGTCGACGGATTGGGCGCGATGCGAACCGGATTTCGACCCTGCATGTTGTTGTTTCGATGTGCCCGTATTTCCGCTGTAGATCAGCAGCAGGGCCGCGAACAGCAAGACGGCTCCCAAGATGCGCTGCCAATTCAACTCGACAGGCTGTCTGCCGAACCATCCGAAGTGGTCGATAGCCAAGCTCATGACGATTTGTCCCACGATTGCGCAAACGACAAAGGTGCCAACGCCGAGCCGCGGAACGGCAAACACCATCATAAAGACGTAAAAAGCTCCGATCAGGCCGCCGAAAAGCTGCCATTTCGGCACTTGAAACACATGGGTGACATTCCCTTTGCCGATAAAAAACATCAATAGCATTAATGCGACGCATCCGATGAAAAAAGAGATGAAAGCTCCTTCAATCGTTCCGATCTTTTTGCCGAGTTCTCCGTTCACACCGGATTGTACGCTCATACCGGCGCCGCTAAGCAGCACCAACAGCAGCATAATAATGTTGTTCAATTTTCTCAACTCCCTCTATCTGTCATTCTATTGTATTGCTCCATCCCGCTTTTGAAAAGAGAAAATTAGGCTCAGGCATGCTCCAAGCGTATATGTTACAATACAAAACATAACAAAAAGAGTTGTAGAGAGGAAGAAAGATATGACAACAGCGGCAATAGAGGACTTCGACAAGTTGGATATTCGAATCGGTACGATCGTACGGGCCGAGCCGTTTCCCGAAGCGCGCAAGCCCGCGATCAAACTGGAAATCGATTTCGGCGATCTCGGCGTGAAGCGTTCCAGCGCGCAAATTACGGCTCGTTATTGCCCCGAGCGTCTGGTCGGCCGCCAAATTGCGGCAGTCGTTAATTTTCCGCCCAGACGGATTGCAGGCTATGTGTCCGAAGTTTTGGTATTGGGCGCCGTTCCCGGTGAAGGAGACGTCGTGCTGCTCGGTCCCGATCAACCGGTAGCGAACGGAACGCCGATCGCTTAAAGGGAAGGAGAGAGCGATTTACTTGCGCTTTGCCGTTTGAACCGTTGCTACGTCCCGGAACCGCCACGGCGATTGGCTTGAATCCCTTTCAAATATAATCCGGTACGTAACCTGCTGCGCTCTGCTTCCTTTCCGGTAAAGCGTCGCCCTGAAGCGAATTTCTTTAAACAATAACTCTTCCTCGGCGGCATCGTTTCCCGGCTTATTCGCATGACGGAGCCTTTCGAACTGAATGGAGGTCAGTTCGCTCAACTCCCGTTCAATAGATGCGAGTTGGGCGGGAGATACGCCTTCAAGCAATTGCCTTATCATATCAATATCCTTTTGCTGCATCGCTTCCTTCCATATTTCCGTCAATTGCTCCGGCGAGGCGGACTGGAAAAAGGTCTTCAACATGCCTGCCGCTTTATGAACCATTAATTGATGGGCCAAGTCCGGGCGATCGGAGCGATGGGTCGTGCTGCCGCTGAAATGAATGCAGAAATGGCCCGAAAAACCGTTTCCCGGAATTCCGTCCCCGCCATGAGGCATTCCGTTCATGGAAGCGGCGTACCGTTGGTTGCCGAACTGGACCAATATCGCTTTCCTGTTCCAGCTCCACCGGTTGTTATAGATCTCTTTCATTATTTTGGTGTCTTCTTTCGTCAAAGGCTGCACATCCGCATGATCTCTTCCCGCCCGGTGCTGCACGCGAAACGTCAGTCCCGTTTCCAAATCCGTGACGGAAAATATGCTTTTGCGCGGGACGGTTCGCTTCACTTCATCCCAAGAAATCAGCTTCCCATAATGGCGCTTTCTTAACGCCTCCGCATACCGAAGCAGTTTGCCGGACGTTTCTTTAGACAATGTCAGCCGTTCGGACTGCGCTTCGTTCCATAGGTTTCCGGTATACTCCAAGCGAAATTGCTGTTCCCGGTTCTGGCGGAACACGGTTACGTACAGATCGGTCATATAAAGATGAGGATCGGCTTTTTGCATTCGCGCTCGCGCGATCTCTTTCGCGATTTCGCGGTGATAGACGGCAAGCCTCGTTTCGTACGTTGCTGTCGGACTGCAGCGGACGGCGAAAGTGACGACCGCTTGCTCGGCCGATTTCGCCGGCAAGGCCGAAGCGGGCTGCAGGAATAATGCGCATAATAACAACGCTGCGGTGAAGGCGTGGACGGATCGATGAAACATACATAACCTCCTGTTCAATCCCTTTCTTGTACGATTTCCGTGCGTCAACCATTGTTATTTTGCGCAAACTCCTGCGAATTCATTTGCCGGCAGCCTAAATGGCAATCAAAATCAGCAATGGAAAAAAGACATTCCAGTTTGAAATGTCTTTTTCAGTCGATCGCTTCATTATTCGTATTTCTTCAAAATAATGACCGCGTTGTGGCCTCCGAAGCCGAAGGAGTTGGACAGCCCGATGCTCGGATTCGCCTTCCTTGCACGGTTCGGCACGTAATCCAGATCGCATTGCGGATCCGGATGCTCCAAGTTGATCGTCGGCGGAATGAGGCCCTCCTGCAACGATTTGATTAGCGCGATCGCTTCCACACCGCCTGCGGCGCCGAGCAGATGGCCCAGCATCGATTTGTTGGCGGTGACAGGAATGTCGTAGGCGCGACTGCCCAACAGCTTCTTAATCGCCAATGTTTCCGACAAATCTCCAAGCGGCGTGCTGGTGGCATGCGCATTGATGCAATCGATTTGTTCCGCGGAGATGGCGGCGTCTTGAACGGCTTCCTTCATTGCCCGATAGGCGCCTGTTCCTTCCGGTTCGGTCGCGACCATATGATAGGCGTCGGAAGAGGCGCCGTAGCCGATCACTTCCGCATGGATTCGCGCTTCTCTGCGCCGCGCATGCTCGTACGATTCGAGTACGAGCACGCCGGCCCCTTCGGAAGGCACGAAACCGTCGCGCTCGGCGTCGAAGGGCCGGCTGGCCCGTTCAGGCTCGTCGTTGCGCGTGGAGAGGGCGGTCGCGTTGCCGAATCCCGCCAGCGCGAGATCCGTCAACGTCGCTTCCGCGCCTCCGGCAATGACGACGTCGGCGCCGCCTCGCTGTATCAGTTTATACGCTTCGCCGATTGCGTTGTTGCTGCTGGCGCAGGCCGTAACAGGCGCCAATGTCGGTCCTGTGAAACCGAACATAATGCTCACTTGCGCCGCCGCCATATTGGCGATCATCATCGGAACAACCGTCGGGCTGACGCGTCCGGGACCGCGGTTCAGCAGCGTCCGGTAATTGTCCAGCAGCGTTTGCAAGCCGCCGACGCCGGAACCGATATATACTCCGATCCGCTCCTTGTCTTCCGTTTCGACGTTTAGGGCGGCATCCTCGATCGCTTGCTTGGACGCAGCGACCGCAAACTGGCAAAACCGATCCATTCTTCGCACGTCGCGGGACCCGACGGCTTTCTCCGCATCGAACCCGCGGACGATACCGGCTATCTTCGATTTATACGGCGAAATATCGAACGTATCGATGGTCGAAATAGCCGATTCTCCGTTCGCAAGCTTGCTCCAGAACGTCGGAACGTCATTCCCGAGCGGCGAGATGACGCCCATCCCCGTTACAACTACACGTGTCATTCGATTTCCCTCCAATTGAAATTGATTTCTCGTCTCTTGCAACCTTTAGATCGCCATACATCGATGGGGATCGGTCGCGATCGAACGTTCATTTGTTCCTATCATGTCATAATGAATATCCTATTACAAGTTGTTGTTTATCATGGTATAATTAATGATAGGTTTTGCAATAAACGGTTGTAATCGAGGTGTGTGTTAGCGATGAATGACGATGTGCGTTTGCAAGCTTTATCCGAATTTCTGAAAACGCATCGGGCGAAGCTGCAGCCAAGCGCGGCCGGATTGCCGGGCGGGGGACGAAGACGAACTCCGGGCTTGCGGCGGGAGGAAGTGGCCCAAATCGCAGGCGTCAGCACGACATGGTATACATGGCTCGAGCAAGGAAGGGATATTACCGTTTCCACTCAAGTGCTCGACCGGATTGCTTTTGCATTGCAATTGAACGAGGACGAGCGGAAATATTTGTTTATGCTGGCGCTCGAACAAACCGCTCCGTCCGCCAAAGATGAAGAGCCTCCGAACATCAGTCCGGCCATCGGCCTTATTCTCGGCGAGCTGCGCCATTACCCGGCGATCGTATCCGACAGGCGATGCAACGTTGTCGGGTGGAATCAAGCGGCCGCCGCGGTATTTATGGATTTCGAACGGGTGCCCCCGGAGGAACGGAACATTATTTGGCTGTTGTTTACCCGGAAAGAATTGAAGGCGCTGGCTGTCAATTGGAATGACTTCGTCCGCGGGTTTCTGGCCATATTCCGTTCGTATTACGGTCAATATGTCGGGGACTCCTGGTACAATGAGTTTATCGAACGAATCAGTCGAACGAATGCCGAGTTTCGCGATTTTTGGGTTCATAACGATGTCAGCTCGGCCCCCGAGTTTTCGATCGAATTCCGGCATGCCAAAGCCGGCAAGATGCTGTTCGATTTAACGTCATTGCAGGTGCAAGGCCGAACCGATTTGCGCTGCAGCGTCTATACCCCGTCCGCGGGTTCGGACACGGAAGCGAAAATGCGCCAGCTTATGCGCAAGCTTGGGCAGCCGCAAGAGATGTGACCCATAGGAGCGGCTCTATGATATCAAACCGGCTTCCCGCAAAAAATGGCGTACGATCGTTTCCTGGAATTGAACCCGCAGCGAAAGCGGCAAATTCCAGGACGTTTCGACGGTGACGGCTTTGGCGCGCAATAGACGGGCGGCGCTCGTACGGGAAGAGCCGGGCAAACTGCGCAGCCGGACGGTAAATTGACGGGAGCTCCGTTTAATCGACCGGTTCATTCGCTTGGCGATGCGCCGCACGACAGGCAACGATGCATTACGCGAATTCGTAATGAGCGATTGGCCGAGCACTTTCGGATCGACACGGGAAAACCCGTTCGCTTCGTGCAAGTCGAGAACCCACTCGGGACGATGCTTTTTCGCTAAACGAACTAAGGCGGCGGAAAGCGGATGACGGGCCCGGTCCTTCGGATGCCGCGGAAATGTCCGGTTTATATCGGGAACGCCGCGGATTCGCTTGCGAGACGCTTGCCGATTGACAATAGGCACAATAATTAACGTTCCTCGCTGCAATGCAAGCGAATGGCGCATCAACGACTGCGCAATATTGCCCGCCGCCCGCATGCCGGCGATTTCATTGCCGTGAATGCCGGCTGTGATGAGACATGCAGGTCCTTTCCGATCGCTGCGCGCGATATAATATGCCGTTTTGTATGAAGTACCGGCAGCCAATTGATATTGATTTACCCGCATTACGATTCACCTCGCTTGACGTTATTAACAAATAAATCATGATTTAGCGCATGAGCGATGCGACATTTATGATATATGCCGAGATTGCGCTGCTGGTGTCAGAGCGCTCATGGGCGGAATGGAACGACGGACGGGAAAGTATACTTATGGTAGCACGAAAAAAAAGGAAAAAAGGCGGAGGAGCGATCGAAATGCAGAACGTTACTTTGAAAGTGCAAGGCATGTCATGCGGCCATTGCGTTCATTCCGTAGAAAAGGCGTTGGAACGGATCGGTGTTTCCGGCAAAGCGGATTTGGCGGCCGGCACCGTGCATGTGCGGTATGACGAAGCCGAAGTCAATTTGAATGCGATAAGAGAAGCGATCGAGGAGCAAGGTTACGACGTCGTATAACAACCCCGGCGGATGTGATTCGAAATAAAAGGACGGCCATGTGGAAGCCGTCCTTTTTTTGCGTGGCGAAAATGTATAAAGCATACCTGCGATAACAATAATAACCAAGAAATCATGATGATTCGACAACGGTGGTGCGAAATGACCTTATTTACCCGGTTTATTCAATCGTTATATAAGAAATCCCTAAAGTATAAGGGTTCGCAGGAAAATCTAACGAAGCAAGCGAATGCCAAACCTTCCCTTCGGCATACGCTGCAAGAATTTGCGGATTGTGCGGATCTCAATCAACGAACCTATCCGGAGCTTGACGTGGTCACGGTTTTTTTCGGTCATTTGGTTGACGACGAGAAGTTGAACCGCGATGTAGTCACTCCGCTTTCGCAAGCGACTCCCGCCAACATCTCTAAGTTGTTCAAGCAAACCCAATTCAAGTATGTGAACGACTCGAAAGTCTTGGTAAACGGCATTTTATCCGGAAGCGTCGCCATCTTTCACGGCAATGCTTCCTATTTGATCGATGTATACGGCCCGGTCGCGCGCTCGATCGCCCAATCGGAAACGGAAACCGTTATTACCGGCCCGCATGACGCTTTCACCGAGCAAGCGGGATCGAATCTATCGTTAATCCGCGCCCGGTTAAAAAGCTCCCATCTCAAAATCGTAAAGCTTAATGTAGGGGAAATCACAAAAACAGAAACATATGTTTTATATATTCAAGATATTGTCAACATGGACTATGTGCAAGAATTGATTAACAGAATTAAAAATATCGAGACCGACGCCATTTACGATGCAAATATGTTGATTCAAATTATCGACGACAATCCGAACTCCATTTTTCCGCAATTTATAACGACGGAACGTCCCGATGCGGCCGTATCCAAGCTGGCGGACGGCAAAGTGCTTTGCATTATAGACGGCAGCCCTTCGGTCGTTAGCGTACCGACTTCCTTTTTCGAATTTTTTACTTCATCGGACGATTATTACCAACGGTGGGCCATTGGCAGCGCCACCCGTTTCTTGCGATTTATCGCGTTTGTCATCACGATTACGTTCACGGCGGTCTATGTATCCATTACGACATTCCATTATGAGATGATCCCGGAAAATTTGCTGCTTTCGTTAACCGAATCAAGAAGCAAGGTGCCGTTTCCGCCTCTGTACGAGGCGCTGCTCATGGAAACGACGATTGAACTTTTAAGGGAAGCGGGCGCGCGCCTGCCGACCAAAATCGGCCAAACGATCGGTATCGTCGGCGGGATCGTCATCGGTTCTTCGGCCGTGCAGGCGGGCTTTACAAGCAATATTTTGGTCATCGCCGTCGCATCCTCCGCGATCGCTTCTTTCGTCATTCCAAGCTATGTGATGAGCGCATCGATTCGATTTGTTCGTTTCGGCTTAATCATTTTGGCAGGAGTACTCGGGAATTTCGGGCTCGCGGTCGGGATTGCCGCGGTCGCCATCCATCTTAGCGGATTGACAAGCTTAGGCACATCGTACGTTACACCGGTCGCGCCGTTTCAAATAACCGATTGGAAAGACATTTTTATACGGGCGCCGTTTTGGTTTATCCGAAAAAGACCGACACAAAGCAAATCGCGCAATGAGGTGCGAAACAAAATGCGGAAATAGGTGGTTTCTCCGTGCAAGAGAAGTTGAGATCCATGCGACGATTTTAATCTACATGTTTCAATCGGGCATCGCGGTATTGCGATTGCCGCGGGTCGCGGCGCAATACTTTGGGACGAACGGTTGGATTGCGGTCATCATCGTTTCGCTCATCGTGACCTTCAACATCATGCTTATCGGCCTTGTTTATCGGCTCGGCCAGGGAAGATCGGTATTCGACATCGTGGAACAATCCATACCGAAATTTTTGGCCTTTCCCGTTTATATTGCGCTTGCTATCGTATGGGCTCTAATCGGATGTTTGGTTTCCAAAGAATATGTGCTTATTTTTCAAATGTTCTCTTTTCCGACGTCGCCCCCCATGGCGTTGAAACTGTTGATGGATATCCTCGTCATCATGTTGATCAGCAAAGGGCTGTATGTCATCGCCAAGGCGGGAACGATCTTCTTTTGGCTTATTATTTGGATGATGGTGCTGTTCTTTTTCTTCGTAGGCGACATGGAATGGGCGCGGTACACCCCGTTTATTTTTAAAGACGGGGGGAATATGATTCAAGGAGTGATTAGTCTTTTTGGCGCCTTTCTTGGGTATGAGCTTAGCCTGTTTTTATTTCCATATGCGGACAAGAGGACGAAATTGATGAAGGCGGTTTTTATCGGCAACGTCATCGCAACCATCGTTTACTTGGTAACTTGCATCGTTTCTTTCGGGTTTTACAGTCTTGATCAACTGAAATTGATCCTTTACCCCGTTATCGATTTGATGTCTTATATTAAGTTTCCGTTTGTGCAGCGCGTGGAAAATCTATTGTACGGATTTTTTATGTTCACGACATTGTTCTCAACCGTGATGTACGTTTGGGCGGCGAAAGAAGCGCTCTTTCGCATATTCAAAAGAGCGAAGCCGGGCGTAATCGAGTTCTGCATATTGGCGGTTGCGTACTTCATCGCTTTTATTCCGGATGTGATCGGCGAAGTACGCGAGTGGCTAAGGACGCTCGCATTTCTAGAAATCGGAATCGCATTCGGATTGCCGATCATTCTTATTTTGATCTTGCTTCTTCAACGTATGAAAGGCGGTATGGCTCGTGGCTAGAAACCGGATTATCCTTGCATTGTTCGCGGCGGTGACGATTTTGTCGGGATGCGGCGACCAACGGGTTTTGGAGCGATTGGGATTTATCGAGACGCAAAGTTTCGACTTGCTGCCGAACGGACTATTGCACATCGCCAGCAGCATCCCGATTGCCGATCCGGATGTGAAGATTGGCAGAAAATTGTTGACCACCGAAGCGAAGAGCAGCAAAGAAGCCAAAATCGAATTTTCCAGAAAAACCAGTCTAACATTGGTAAGCGGGCAACTGCGAAATATATTGTACGGGATGAGCTTAGCCCAAAGGGGTCTGATGGAAGAATTCGATACGTTCGGCAGGGATCCCGCGATTTCGCCGCAAGTCAAAATTTCGGTCGTTAATGGAAGCGCGGTCAGCTTGCTGGAGAAGAATTTCAGACAGCATCCGCGCACGGATAAATATATCGACCGATTGTTGATGAAAGAAGCGAAGGAGCATTCGATCCCGAAAGTGACGCTATACGAATTTTTCCGCGATTATTTCGACGACGGCATCGATCCGGTCGCTCCGGTGATCAAGGAGGAGAAGGAAAATATCGTCATAGACGGAATCGGATTGTTTAAGGGGGCAAAATACATAAACAAAATTCAACCCCAGGATTCGCTTGTTTTCGGTTTTCTTCGGGGGAATTTCAGGCATGGGTCAATTAGCGTGGATCTCGGAGGAGATGAAGGGAGACGCGAATCGGTCATGTTCAATTCCTTGAACTCGAAGCGAAACGTGAAGGTTCGCAAGCAAGGGACGAGGATCGAGGAAGTAGCCGTCAATGTGGTCGTAAAGGGCTCCGTGCTCGAGTACATCGGACCGGGGAGATTGGATGAAGAAAAGGTTCGAATCGAACTGGAGAATAAAATTTCCGAACATATTTCCGGCAAAGCCAATCAAATGATGAAATTTATGCAGAAAAACGAGGTTGATAGCGTAGGAATCGGCAAATACGTCAGAAACAGCATGACCTATGAACAATGGAAAGGGATGGATTGGGGCCAAGAGTTTCCGAACATCAGAGTGAAATGCAATATCCGCTTTAAAATTAAAGATAGCGGAAGAGCCGCGTAAATCAACGAAGCATATGTTCTCTGTCCGGCTTGTATCGGTTTAAGTCGAACGAATGCCGGCCGGCAGCTTTCATCGCGCTGCCGGCCGGCATTCGTTCGTTACGGTAAAGTCAGTTCTTTCATTCCGCCCATATATTTGCGCAACGCTTGCGGAATATGAATCGAACCGTCCTGCCGTTGGTGGACTTCCAGCAGCGGGATCAAAATGCGCGGCGTGGCCACCGCCGTATTGTTCAATGTGTGGCAAAAGCGGAGCTCGCCGTTCTCGTCGCGATACTTGATGTTCGACCTGCGAGCTTGGAAATCGTGCAAGTTCGACGACGAATGCGTCTCGCCGTAAGCTTGGCGGCTAGGCATCCACGTTTCGATATCATACTGCTTGTATGTTTTCTGCGACATGTCGCCGGTACATACCGCGACAACCCGGTAAGGCAGCTCCAACAATTGAAGCAAATCTTCCGCGTTCTGCGTGATTTGCTGCAGCAATCGTTCCGATAGCTCCGGATCGTTCGCGCATACAATCACTTGCTCTACCTTCGCAAACTGATGAACGCGATACAGCCCGCGCACGTCCTTGCCGGCCGAGCCGATCTCCCTGCGGAAACAGTTGGAAACGGCCGCAAGCTTCATGGGGTGGCGCACATCTACAACCTCGTTGCCGTAATACGAGATGAGCGGCACTTCCGACGTTCCGACAAGCCATTTGCGGTCGGCGGCGAGCTCGAACGTTTGATCTTGGCCCAATGGGAAGAAGCCGGCGTTCGTCAGCGCGTCTTCGCGAACGAGCAGCGGCACTTCCATCGCCGTAAATCCCCGGCTTGCCAGCAAATCAAGCGCTAGCTGCTGCACCGCTCGATGCAGGCTGAATCCGCTGCCGACGAGAAAGTAATTTCTCGCTCCCGCCACTTTCACCCCGCGCGCGATATCGACGATTCCGTGCATTTCGCCGAGCGCCGCATGATCCTTCGGTTCGAAATCAAAGCATGGGGGAGAGCCGACCGTTCTTACGACGACATTGTCGGCATCCGAACGGCCGACCGGCGTGTCCGGCGAGACGCAGTTCGGAACAAGCAGCATGAGCCGTCTATAGTGCCTTTCGGCTTCCGCCAGCAGCGAAGAAAGTTCCTCCAGCCGGCGGTTGTTTTCCTTCGCACGCTCTTTGATCTCCGCCGCCGCATCGCGTTTCCCTTCTCGAATCAATCCGCTTATTTGCTGCGACAGATCGTTTCTGGCATTCCGCAACGTTTCGGCTTCTTGCAGAAGCCGCCGTCTTTGTTCGTCCCAGGCGATTAAATCGGGGATGGACACGTCGATCCCTTTCCAATCGGCAACCTCCTGAATCGTTTCTTGATGTTGGCGAATCCATTTGATGTCTAGCATGTACACCGCGCTCCTTTTCGTCGAAAATACAAAAAACGCCCTCATCTTTTGGGACGAGGGGCGTTTCGCTCGCGGTGCCACCCAATTTGTCCGAGCGCCGATCGCGGCGGGCTCGAACCGCTTGGTCCGCGATAACGGGCGGGTCCGGTTTATTTAGGGAATACGCGTACAGGTATTCTTGTCATAAACGCCTCCGAGTTGGATGCTCTTCATCGGCATAATTGCGGTCTGAAATTAATTATTACAGAGTATAGCGGAAAAGGGAACGGAATGCAAGGTTTCGGCAAAGCGACGGACCGCTGTCGAATTTTTGCTGTCCTATTCCCATCATATTATCAGGAATTCGGGGATCGTTTATAATGGAGTCAAGAGGAGGGACTGCCGAAATGGAAGACGCTATTTTTTATTCCGTGTATCTATCCCGATCGTCGTGCCATGCCATCGCATTATCGGAAAAAATACTGCCCTGACAGGGTTTCGGGGCGGATTGCAGGTAAAGGAACAACTGCTGCATTTAGAAGGAATAATAGCTTTTTGAAGAAAGGACATGCCCGTTTTCAGTTTTAACAGGAAGCCGCATAAAAACAACTTTATAGATAATCTTAATCAAAAAGACCAATTCGATCGGTTTGTACTGCAATGAAACCGGCCGAGTTGGTCTTGTTTTTTGTTGTTGACATTGGCGAAAAAACGGAGTAAAATTTATCTCTAAAAACAATTTTTTAAAATTTTATTATATCATATAAAAAATAAAATGTCAAGTATAATTTTTGGAAAGGATGTGATGTTTTATGTTGTTACCCCGTATGCTGAATTCCATCTATGCTTCCATGCACGAACAGTACGTGGCCGATCTGCTTGAATCCAACGAAATCGCGAAGCAGTACGGCTTGCTATTAACTCCCGGGGAAATCAAAGAGATGATGTCCGTCCGAAATGAAGCGCTGCGCGCATACGGGCGGGTGGAGTTAGGAATCGAACCGACGAAAAGAATGATGGAAACGTTTTGCGCTTCTCCTTATATTAACGCTGAAAACTACGCATCTGTACTCAACGAACTGCATGAAATTTTTTATGATTTGAAAAATGAAACCGAAGACCGGGTCGGCGACGATCGACTGATTGGATGGATGAAGAATTGTTTCGACAATGAATGCGGCGGTTCTCTTGAATTGTTAAAGAGCAAGCTTGAATCGATGGCCGAACAGTTTCGCAGGGGAGAGCAACGGGAGGAGCTTGAGGATATGCTTGAAAGGGGAGAGCTTTCGTGAAACCGGAGAACCGAAACGCTGGCCGGGAACTGGCTGCGCAAGGCCATATCAACAGAGCGAATCTCAAGCAAAACCAATATACGTTGTCGCTTTTGCAGGAAGGTTTGCGTACGGGACGGCTGCTTAGCCGGGAAGTGTTTCATATTCAGAATGAATGGATGAACATATTGCAGGACTTGATCAGACGGTACACACGAGAGGAGAGCTCATCCGTTGCCGTCGAGACGGCCGAAGGATTGCTGACATCGATCATGTATGCCGTAGATGCTTACATGCTGCGTTGTGCCGATCCGGAACAAGCGATCGCCTATCTTAAAACCGCCGACGTTAGACAAATGTATGAGGGCGGCATTGATGCGGTTCGCGAATGTTTCGAAGATACGAAATTGTTGTATAAGGAAGTCGATAGAACTAAATTAGACGTCGCGGTGGAAGCTTATCGGTTGACGATCGAGGAATCGGTGCCCGTGTTTTTGCGGAAATACAGCATTATTTTCGACGCGCATCATACGATGGCAAGCATCGATTATCCTTTGGCGATCGACGATATGCGTTTGCAGGGCGTTTATTATATTCGGCAATACTTGGAGAAGTTGAACATGGAAAATCGTTTTTGCCGTCTTTTCAGCTCGCAAGACCTTCAACATATGCTGTGCAATTATGGAATCCTATGCGGTTTCGATTATCGAATCGAGCTCTTCAATCTATTTGAATTGACGCTGAACAATGCGGTATTTTCGGTTTTGTCAGGGGGGGATGCCGATCAGACGAGGATTTCCGCCTTTCAATTCGAACGGCTGGAACGCCTGTTCTTGCAATCCGACGCCGCTCGGATCGAGTCGTCGATTCGCGAAGGGATGGATCGGCTGCGCCGCGATTTGCAAATCAACGATCCTGGGCTAACCGAATATATGAATCGATGCGGAAGCGGCCTCATTCAAAGGATAGTCAACGCGAAACATCGGAATCGGTTGCAGCCGATCATTATAACGGAACAAGAAGAGAAACCGAAATCGATTCTCATTTCATTCAAAGAGGAGGATCGAATGACGGACAGCCGTTTCCGTATTCTGGTTCGGCAGGTTATGGAATGTCCGACAACCGAAGCGAAAGTTCGGCTCATTCGATCGAGCATCCATTCCCTGTATGATTATATCGATTTGCTGAATTCCGATTGTTTGTTTGGCGACGAATATGATACGCTCTTTCAAACACTGGGCGAAGCGGAGTTGGCGATTTTGGCGAAAATCGTATTTTATGAGGAATTGCGCAGCGATACGCTGGACGGTTCGTCTGCCGCGATAAAGAAAAAGACGACCGGGATCGAGTGGCAGAAACATTATATCGATTATATTCAAAGCGTCGGTCAAGACCGGATCGCCTTGATTGATAAATTGATTCGGCGGATCGACTATGAAGAAACGTCATTGTATTAAGCGGGCCATATCGAAGAAAAATTTCATTTTATTTTTAATCCTGACATCCATGATGTCAGGATTAATCCGTTATGATGTGAAGCAGATGAACCGATTCGTTCGGAAACTTGGGAGTGATGAAAGATGAGACTCGATCGTATGCTCGGCATTACGCTGGAATTGATGACGAAGAGGAGAGTGACGGCTACCGAATTGGCAGCCAGGTTTGAAGTCTCCATCCGAACGGTCTATCGCGATATTGAGCTAATTAATCAAGCGGGCATCCCCGTCGCCTCGTTCGCGGGGACGGACGGCGGATTCGAACTGATGGACGGGTTCTTCTTGACGAAGCAGCACTTCTCGGTCGACGATTTTGCGGTCATCTACAATCTATTAAAGAGCATGGAAGGAGCGGTAGGCGGCAAACTTACGACGTTAAAGAACAAGCTTGGCAGCTTGCATCCGGCTCTCGCGAATGGAGGATGCGACGATAAGCTCATATTCGATATGAGCGCTTCGGAAGGCGAGAGGGCGATCATTCATCCGCTCTATAATGCGATCCATCAATCGAAACGGGTAGCTTTTTCCTACACCGGCGCGTCCGGCACGGTCTCGGAAAGACGGGTGGAGCCCGTCCGCCTATATTGGGAACGCGGAGTGTGGTATTTGGAGGGGTATTGCCTGCTGCGCCATGGGATCAGGTTTTTCCGGATAACGAGAATGACGAAATTCCACGTTTCCGAAGAAGTTTTTCAACCGAGGGAAGCTTCGACGGAGACGCCGCCGGAAACGACGGATGGCATGCAAGTTCATCTCCGATTTGATCTGAACGCGCAGCCGCGCGTATTTGAGCAATTTCCGGGAGAGTGCGTTCATCAAGGCACCCATATCGATGTCCATACGACCTGCTATTCCACAGAGTACGCGCTTTCGATCGTTTTAAGCTACGGATCCAAGGCGGTCATCGTCTCTCCCGACGAACTGAAACGCGCTTTCATCGATGAATTGAAAGAAATGCAAAAACGGTATGTACAAAACGATGGGGAGGAAAAATGAAATGGCCATTTTAGTAACAGGTGCGACAGGAACGGTTGGAAGACATGTAGTTAGCGGGCTTGTGCAAAAAGGGAAGCAAGTGAGAGCGGTATCGCGCAACCCTGAAAATGCCGGTTTGCCGGAGGGCGTTGAAGTGACGAAGGGAGATCTTGCTGCCCCGGAATCGCTGCGCGCCGCATTGCAAGGGGTGACAGCTCTCTATCTAATTATGTCCAGCGATAACGCGCATACGGCATTGCAAACCGACCCGAAAGTGATCGAAATCGCGAAAGAAGCGGGAGTACGACGAGTTGTGATATTGATGGACTATGAAGGCAACCCGGTTGAACAAATCGTGAAAGACAGCGGCATGCAGTGGACGCTGCTGAAGCCAGTAGAATTCATGGCGAATGCGCTTGTCGATTGGCAACCGTCCATCCGCGCGGAAGGAATCGTCCGCGAACCTTTTGGCTATGCCCTTAGCGCCAGAGTGCATGAAGCGGATATTGCCGCGGTCGCGGTGGAAGCATTGACGGAAGACGGACATCATGAAGAAAGCTATTATTTGACGGGACCGGAAGCTTTATCCCGCGTTGATGCGGTGAACAAAATTGCCGCGGCGATCGGGAAAGAGATCCGATTCGTCGAATTGACGGAGGAGCAAGCGCGGCAAGGATGGAAGGATCAAGGATACGGAGAGGAGGATATCGAGTTTTTCGTTCAAATGGGCAAAAATCCGCCTGAAGTGGGGTATACGGTATTGCCGACGATAGAGCTCGTAACGGGAAGACCGGCCAAAACGTTTGACGAATGGATCGCCGAGCATAAGGACGAATTTATGTGAGAAAGGACGGGCTGCCCTCGTATGCGATACGCGATTGATGTTAAAAACCTCAGAAAGTCGTTTCAAGAACATGAGGCGGTGAAAGGAATCGATCTGCAAGTGAAGCAAGGCGAGCTGTTTGCGTTGCTCGGCCCGAACGGAGCGGGGAAAACGACGACCATCCATATGCTTTCCACCCTCATCAAACCGGACGGAGGAACAGCGATCGTGGCCGGCTACGATGTGGTACAAGATGCGCACGAGGTGCGCAAGAAAATAAGCATGACCGGACAGTTCGCCGCCCTTGACCAAGGATTGTCGGGGGTTCAAAATTTGATGCTAATTGCCAGACTATACGGATACTCCAAGAAAAAAGCGCGCGCCATCGCCGAAGAGCTGATTCAAACCTTCGGACTAACGGATGCCAAGGATCGCCTCGTGGAGAAATACTCCGGAGGAATGCGGCGGCGTCTGGATATTGCCGCCAGCGTCGTGATTCAACCTGACCTCATTTTCCTGGATGAACCTACGACAGGATTGGACCCACAAAGCCGCATGCAAGTGTGGGACGTGGTCCGCTCCCTCTTGAAGCGGGGGACGACGGTGCTGCTTACGACCCAATATTTGGAGGAAGCCGATCGGTTGGCGGATCGAATCGCCGTCATTCATCAAGGGACGATCATTGCGCAAGGGACGCCGAATCAGTTGAAAGCTTCGATCGGCGGCAAAATGCTAACGATTCGCATGGCTGAACGGGCGGATCCGGAAGCGATAAGCAGCCTTGTGGCGAAACATCATTCCTTGATAGTCATTCGGGGCGACGACCCTCTCGTCTATAAAATCGCTGTAACGGAAGCCGCGCTTGCCAATCAGGCGATTCATACGCTGCTTGCGCATGAGGTCCCGGTCGACTACTTTTCCTTGGACGAACCGAGTCTGGACGAAGTGTTT
The DNA here is from genome assembly GCF_018918005.1 of Paenibacillus sp. MSJ-34. Lineage (GTDB taxonomy): Bacteria > Bacillota > Bacilli > Paenibacillales > Paenibacillaceae > MSJ-34. The sequence goes on from NZ_JAHLPR010000020.1 coordinate 72,604, forward strand.
CTCACTTTGACCGAGATCCCGCCGAAGGAGGCCGTTTCATGATTGCAAGTCCGAACATTTTCTCATCGACAAGAACATTTATGTGGAGAACATGGCAAAGCGTGAAGCATAATTCGTTTGGTTTTGTCGTGGATGTTGTCATTGCTCCCGTTTTGATGCTGCTTGTTTTTACTTATTTGTTTGGCGGAGCGATTGCCGGTTCTGCTGCGGCATATCTTCCATTTTTTTTGCCAGGCATGCTTCTGCTAACGGTCGTCCCCATGACGGTCTATAGCGGAACCGCGATATGTATGGATATTTCAAAGGGGGTATACCATCGGTTTCGAACGATGCCCTTCTGGCAGCCGGCCTCTGTTATCGGGCCTTTAATCACCGACGGATTACGATATACGGTTGCCCTGCTAGTCGTATGCGGCGCAGGGATGCTCTTGGGATTTCGTCCGGAGGGAGGGACGATCGGAGTCGTTACGGCCATCTTATATATGATTCTATTCTCGTTTAGCGTAAGCTGGATCTTTTCCTTGATCGGCGTGCTGGCCAAACGGCCTGAAACGGTATCCGGAACGAGCATGATTTTCGTTTATCCTCTTCTTTTTGCCAGCAATATTCTGGTGGATTCCGCAACGATGCCGAAATGGGTCGGTCTGGTCGTAGAATTCAATCCGATCAGTATCGCGGCCTCTACCGTAAGAGGCCTGATGAGCGGCACGGCCGACGCTGCCGTCATTGCGGCGGGAATCGGCGTATGCCTGCTATTGCTCGTCATCTTCGCTCCGCTCGCTTTATATTTCTATATGACAAAGAATAATCGTTAAGCGCCTTGGATGGCAAGCAGACCAATGGCGTTGCATTGAGAAATGGCTATCCGGACCGTACGACCGTTATTTTGCGTCAAAACCGCTAATTCGCTGTTTCGGCGGACATTGGTTCCGTTATCCGTTCATCGCAGGGCTTATTTTTACGCTTTTGCCGCGAATAAAGGATCGTCTGTCCGCAAACTGGCCGCAATCGGGTCGTTTGTCACAATTAGCGTCTCCTGTGTCCGCGAACTTGGGGAGCAGGGCGGTAGAAGTTAATGCAACGACAGTGCAAGCAGACAAACAAGCTGACATGAATTCATGGCGGCTTGTTTTCATTTTTAAATGGTATAATATAAAATTTTAGTAGAAAAAAGGTAAGGATTCGGTGCGTTCAAAATACGTTCAGTAATGGTAGTCATAATTAATTTTCGAAGTAAGGAGGCAATTTGATATAATGAAACTAATCTAGTTATTGATGAATGGAGAAATCGCGATGAAGAAAAAATGGGATCAATTATAACCGGTTTGCAGCGCCTGCAGCTCGCATAACGCTCGCGGCCCGCCTCCTGGATAGACGTCCTTGCCCTTTATATGAAAACGAATAAGGAGGCTCCCGATATGAGAAGCGAGCAAGAAATGATGGAACTTATTCTAAACGCCGCCAGGACGGATGAGCGAATCCGCATCGTCATCATGAACGGTTCCCGGGCCAACCCGAACGCGGAGAAAGATTGTTTCCAAGATTACGATATCGTGTATGTCGTGAACGATATCGCGTCCTTTACTTCGGATCACCGCTTCATCGATCGTTTCGGCGAATTGATGATGATGCAAATGCCTGAAAGAATGAGCCTTATTCCTCCGGATGATGACGGGAAGTTCATTTACCTGATGCAGTTTGCGGACGGGAACCGCATCGACCTTACGTTGGTTCCGCTAGATCGGGCGGACGAACTCGTAAGCCGCGACAGCTTGAGCATACTTCTGCTCGACAAAGACGGGATCATCGAGCCGTTTCCGCCTGCGAGCGATTCGGATTATTGGATCGAACCGCCGTCCGCCAAGCAATTTGCGGATTGCTGCAATGAATTTTGGTGGGTAAGCACCTACGCGGCCAAAGCGCTTTGGAGAGAAGAGCTTCCATATGCCAAAGCGATGCTGGAAGGGCCGATCAGAAACATGTTGATTCAAATGTTGGAATGGCATATCGGAGTCGAGACGGCATTTACGGTTAGCGCGGGCAAACATGCCAAATATTTCGAGAAATACCTTGAGGAACGGCTTTGGAAGCAATATGTCGGCACTTATTCGGACGCGAATTACGACCGTATGTGGCGATCTCTCTATGCGATGGGCGATTTGTTCCGAACCGTCGCCGTTCCGATCGCCGAGCGATTCGGTTATTCGTATCCGATCGGCGATGACGAAAGAGTAACCGCACATCTAAGGCATGTCCGCGCGTTGCCGAAGGATGCGAAGGAAATCTATGAGACCGAAGGTTATAAAGAGGTGATTCCGACGGCCGAACCGCAAGCTTGGCCCGATTGCGATGAAGATATTAAACGTTTCGTTGAAAAACTGATAGAACGGTTGAAACATGCGCTCGGCGACCGGTTAGCAGGTATATATCTTCACGGCTCGTTAGCGATGGGCAGCTACTATCGGCCCAAAAGCGACATCGACTTGATCGTGGTCGTCAAGGACCAATTGGAAGCCGAATTGGCCGGGACGGTTGCGGCCGCCATCGCAAACGAATCGGTTCACAGACCTACGGTCGGCAACGTTGAGCTAAGCGTCATTACGGCGGAAACGGCCGGACATATCCCCGTTCCCACCCCATTTGAAGTGCATTACAGTTCAAGTTGGCACGACAGGATTTTGCAGAATGAAGTAGACTACGGGAGCGAGCGGACCGACAGCGATATACTATGCCATGTAACGTATGTGGTGCAGCGCGGCATTTGCCTATACGGCCAACCGATCCCCGCCGTATTCGGTCAGGTGGAGTGGCATGATTTCATGAAAGCCGTTCTCGACGATCTGGAATGGATCCTGGAGGACGAGCACATTCTGGAAACGCCGTACTACAGCGTGCTGAACATTTGTCGCGTATTTCAATTAATTAGCGAGAACAGTCAGCAAGTGCATAGTAAAGATGAGGGCGGGGAATGGGGACTCAAGCATTTTCCGAATGAGTATCGTCAATTGATTCGGCAAGCGCTCGATATTTATCGTTCTTCGGAGGAAGTAACGGAGGAACTAAGAAAAACGGGAGGGAAAGAGTGGGATCGGGAGAAGCTGCTTTCCTTCCGCAATTACGCCCGATCCCTGTTGCAAGATTCATAGGTCCGTTCATCGCTCATCGCGTGCCGGCGCCGTTAAGAAACCGGTGCAACCCCTTCGTTGTATGGTTCTCGCGCATTCAGCAAGTGGGGGAAGGTTGGGCAGAGTAATGCCCGCGTATGATGGGAGATGATATGAGCCGGATCAAATTCGCAAGGTCGCAAGTTGCATAAAGTACAGCATATAACGGGGTTGAAAGGCAAATCGGAATGACATGTTGTACGATATACAACATTTCCGCGAATGAAAGGCTACATTCCCTTGGTTTGACCCTAAAATGTTGTATTTTTTGCAATATAGATTTAAAAATTGGATGGAAACGGACTCCAATGTTGTATTTTGTACAAAATAAGTACCACTGTCCTCAACAGTCCGAAGCAGCTTCCGCACGGGAAGCTGCTTTTTGGCATTGAGGGAGGAGAAAAGCGAAACCGGTCGGCTCGAACGGACATTCGTGAAAAAATAGCAATCGTTAAGAAATCGGCGGTTCATTCATTTGGTACAATGGAAAAATCAATCGAAACGTTTAATATGACAATAGATGGCATGAATGATCGTTATACTGAACATGTTCGATCGATATTAGATCGGTTACGCGATGACGGCACCGTATTTTCTTTCCAAGAAAAAACTTGACATCGAAAGAAATAATTGTCTATAATAGCAAACATACGTTTGTAGGAGGCGATGAAGAAACTATACGCGATGAAGGAAGGCCCGATTTGTACGGGCGGCAAGGAGCGAATGTCGGACAGTCACATAATTTCGTTATAGTTAGGATGGAGAGACATGAATACTGCAACGATCGCTCAGAATTCACAAGCGAACGATCTGGGCAATATCAAAAAATTGCCGATCTTGATTTCGCTTATTATCGGCGCCTTTTTTTCGATTTTAAACGAAACGTTATTAAATATCGCATTGCCGCAGTTGGAGATCGCGTTGAAAGTTCCCGCATCTACATTGCAGTGGCTGGCTACCGGTTATATGCTGGTCGTCGGCGTGCTGATCCCCGTCTCGGCATTGCTCGTGCAATGGTTTACGACAAGACAAATGTTTTTGGGAGCAATGATATTGTTCGCGGCAGGCACGTTGGTTTGCGGCATTGCCCCGAGCTTCCCCGTATTATTGATCGGGCGTTTGCTTCAAGCGGGCGGCGCGGGTTTGATGCTGCCGGTCATGATGAACACGATTCTGGTTCTTTATCCGCCGGAGAAACGCGGCGCGGCGATGGGCAGCATCGGGCTTGTCATTATGTTTGCGCCGGCTGTCGGTCCGACCTTGTCGGGTATGATTCTCCAGGTGGCGGAGTGGCGCTGGCTGTTTTATCTCGTACTTCCTTTCGCCGTTTTTTCGATCATTTTCTCTTATATGTTCTTGAAAAATGTAACCCCGGTCACAAAACCGAAGGTAGACGTCCTGTCCATTATTTTGTCGACAATCGGATTTGGCGGCATCGTATTCGGATTCAGCAACAAAGGGGAGGGCGAAGCGACATGGGCCAGCCCGCAAGTGTACTTGCCGCTGCTTATCGGCGGTATTTCGCTTCTGATCTTCGTTATTAAACAGATCAAATCGAAAGAACCGATGCTCGATATGCGCGTCTTCCGTTTTCCGATGTTCTCGTTAACGACGGTGCTGCTCATCATTGCGATGATGACGATGTTCTCCACGATGCTGCTGCTCCCGTTTCTAATGCAAGGGGCCTTTTTGATGACCACGTTCGCGGCAGGGCTTGTACTGCTTCCGGGCGGATTGCTGAACGGTCTCATCTCGCCGATTACCGGCCGATTGTTCGATAAGTTCGGTCCGCGCGCGCTGGTCATACCGGGAACGGTGCTGCTCATCGTCATTACATGGCTGTTTACCCGAATTTCGATGGAAACGACGACGATTACGCTGATCGTCTTGCATGTGCTGCTGATGATCGCAATCGCCATGATCATGATGCCGGCACAGACCAACGGATTGAACCAACTGCCGCCGCATTTGTACCCGCATGGAACGGCTGTGTTGAACACGTTGCAGCAAGTTTCCGGCGCGATCGGCGTAGCATTGTTCATCAGCATTATGTCTACCGGCCAACAGGCCTATATCGGGCGGCTGACTGCCGAACCGACCCCGGCGCAATTGGCGGAATCCTTGCTGGCGGGCATTCACAATTCGTTTATGGTCGGCCTCGGTTTTGCCGTGTTCGCCATGCTGCTGTCGCTGTTTATTAAGCGAACGCAAGCGCCGCAAGGGGAGAACGCTCACGCTTCCCAGCATTAATTGCGATCGATGGGAAACATGAATCGTACGCAAGGGACTGTACCCGTAATCTTATCGATTGCGAGTACAGTCCCTTTTCGTGTGTTATTTCTTCAATATATATACGGCAGGTTGGATCCCCTTAAGACTGAGACGCAACGTTTCCGCACAGGATAAGAAGTATCGTTCCGCAGCGCGGGAGAGCAGCGCTCCGTCCTCGGCAAGGAGAATGGCGCGGCCGCCTGGCTGAAGCACCCGGGACATTTCCCGCATCAGCTCGCGGTAAAGTCCGTCCAATTCGTTGCGGTCGCCGATTTGCCGTCCGAACGGAACATTGCTGACGACAATATTGACCGCGCCGCGATCCAACGGGAGATGCCGGGCGTCCCATTGCTCGATTGCGGCCGGTACCGATGCTTTGGCGACTTGCACGGCTTCCGGCGAGAGATCGCCGCCCCGGATAGATGCGGCGGGATAGGCGAGCCGTTCGCCGACAATCGAGCCGGAACCGCAGCACGGGTCGATGAACCGGTCGCCGGCGGCTGGGGAAGAGAGCCACACTAACGCATGGGCAACCGTTGGACGGAGCGCCGCAGGCGAGAACAAGCGATCTTTGCCGCGGAATCGAAAGGCAGAATCCGTTAAACGAAAAGAGAAAAGAGCTTGCTCCCCTTCCAGGTCGAGCCGGAATTCGAACGTGTGATATTCGGGAGACCCTTTCCGCCAGCGCGGATATTGTTTGGCAATTCCCCGCATGGCCGCATCCGCGGCTTCAAAGCGGCTGAACGTATGCTTGCCTTTGCGGCTTGCGTTGACGATAAAGTTGTCCGGGGCGGAATGCAGTCTTTCAACAAATGAAAGATCGGCCGCGGCACAGCTTGCTTCTAAATTCAACAGGCCCGAGCGGTGTAATCCTGCGCGAAATTGGCCGATAACCCGGTATAAATTGTCTGCCGTCCGCAAGCTCAACAATTGTTCGATGGGTAGATTGGAAACGAACAACACTTTGCCGCGCGTCATTGTTATTCGATGCGCATCTGCGATTTTACGGCGAATTTCATTCGCCAACACTTCTTCCAGACCCGGAAGCGATGTAGCCATATATTGAATACCGTTCATTTGGTTTTCCTCCAATTCAGTAAGCGGAAAACCGGTTGACGCAAAAAAAGCCATAGACGAACTAACGTTCATCTACGGCTTGCGACGCAGGAGCAGCGGGCATATGAAATAGACTGCTCTATCGTCAGGAAGCAACCGATTGACCGTATTGTGTTCATGACAGAATCGAATCCACAAATCAAGCCATGCGAATATAGACCCGGCTTATCGCCGAATCTGCTCGGGAGCGCGGATTGCGATATTTAGTTCGTTTACGATCGAACTACTGTCAAGAATACGGCCATCATCATCATTGCCTGCGTTCCTCCTATAGCTTTTCATTAAACTGATGATAAATGAAATCGGTTCAGGATGTCAAGTTCACATCCATCCGACCGGATGCCATGTTCTAAACCCGGATGGATCCGAAGACGCGAACGGTTTATCCGCTTCTCCGGCAGGATATATTAATGAAAAAAGGGAGCGATGATAAACATGAATCGTATGCCGGAGCAACGCATTCAACTGCACGGGTTTAACAATCTCACCAAATCGTTAAGCTTTAATATGTACGACATTTGCTATACGAAGACAAAAGAAGAGCGGAAAGCGTATATCGAATATATCGACGAGCAGTATAATGCCGAGAGGTTGACGAACATATTGACGAACGTATCGGAGATGATCGGGGCCCATATCGTTAATGTTGCCAAACAAGACTATATCCCGCAAGGAGCGAGCGTAACGGTGCTTGTCTCGGAAGGTCCCGTCGTCGAAGTTCCGGCCGATTCTTCGGCGCCGATGCCGGAAGCGGTCGTCATGCAATTGGATAAAAGCCATATTACGGTGCATACGTATCCGGAATACCATCCGAGCGAAGGAATCAGCACGTTTCGCGCCGATATCGACGTGTCCACTTGCGGAGAAATATCGCCGCTCAAAGCGTTGCATTATTTGATCCGGTCGTTCGATACGGATATTATGACGATGGATTATCGGGTTCGGGGATTTACGAGGGATATTAGCGGCCGTAAATTGTTCGTCGATCACGAGATCGCGTCGATCCAAAATTATATCCCCGAAGACATTATCTCCCAATTCGATATGATCGATGTCAATATTTATCAGGAACATATATTCCATACCAAGTGCAAGCTTAGAGAATTCGAACTGGACAATTATTTGTTCGGATATACGAAGGATACGTTAACGGAGGAAGAGCAGAAGGAAATGACCGAAAAGTTGATGACGGAGATGGATGAAATATTTTATGGAAAGATGCTCGATACGTAGTGGGAAAAGGGAGGCGAGTAAACGCGTTTAAACGTATTCGCCTCTTGGTTGCGGCTGCTTGCCCTTATTGATCGGAAGCTTTCGGCGTTCGAATCATGAAGGCGAAAATACTGATGAGTGCGGTAAACACGATCAGCAAATTAAATCCGTTGCCGATCCCGAAAGCTTCGGACACTTGTCCGATGACGATGCCGACGACGGCTCCGCCAAGTCCCGATGCGACATAGATTAAGCCTTGCAAAGAGCCGGCTTGCTTCGTCAATTTGGACGCAATGCCTTGCGCCGTCGGGAACAAGACGGACATGGCGAGACCGAACAACATCATGACATAACTGAAGTCGGTCACGAAGATCCGGCCGGCGATTAATGAAAGCAAGGCAAACAGGGAGAAAGCGATCAGGGTGCGTCTTTCGCCAAGCTTATAGATGATCAATCCGCCTACGAAACGGCCGATCGTGAACAAGAAAGCGAAACTTGCAATGATATATCCGGCCGTCGCCGCTTTATGAGCGGCATCCATTCCTGCAATGTCAAGCGAAGTATAGAAAATCGGGAAGAAATTCAAAAACCCGGCCTCCGCTGCGACATAGAACAGAATGAATAAAATAACGAGTAAAATTTGCCTGTTTTGAAACAATTGCAGGACCGATTTTACGGTAACCTTATCTTGCGCTTGAGCGGAGGACGGTTTATCGGGCTTAAAGGACAACAGCGCGAATAGAATGATCGCGATAATCACCGAAACCCCGAGATAGAAAAAGCGCCAGCTTATATTTTGAGCGAAAATGGCATTTAAGATCAGCGGGGTTACGATCATCCCTACGCCGAACAACGCATTGGCCAAATTAAAGATGACCCCCGCCCGTTCTTTGAAATAGGTGGGAATGAGGGTAGCGACCGATACGGTCATCGACCCGATGCCAAGCCCGACGATGAGATAAAATCCGAGAAAGAAAGCGACCGTATACGCGGCGCCTGTCCCGATCAAGCCGATGATCATCAGGACGGTGCCGATTCCCATGGCGAATTTGATGCCTTTGCGGTCCGCCAAAATGCCGGCGATCAGACTGGCAAGCAAAAATCCGATTTGGAACACGGAAACCATGACACCGACTTGGCTAATATCCAATTGGATATCGTTTTGCACTTTTTCCAATATAATGCCTTTCGTGTTTTGAATGCCGCCCAGCACGAACATGGTGGCGAAAATCAAAAAGAAGATGATAGGGCGTTGAATTTTTTGCATGGTTAGTTCGTTCCTTTCTCTCGATGTCGTTGGATAGCGTCGAACAGCTCGTCTGCGGCCCAGCCGTAGCAATAATAAAGAAGGTCGTCCGCGGCGCTGTTCTCGCCGGCTTTCACCGCTTCGATCAAATTGTCGGGAGTCAGATTCCACATTTGAATGCCGCTGAAAATACGCGTCCGGGAATCGGACAACTCGCGGACGAGATTGTTCTGGTCGGCGACGAACCGGATTGGAAATCCTTCGGCCTTAAAGGTTTCATACGATACATCGTACGGCAGGCTAAAGAACGTTTTGAACGCCCGAAAAGCCGCTTCCCGTTCTTCTTCCGTATGGGCTACATATTCGATCAGGCCTTGCACGTCGGCGCCTCCGCCCAGCTTGTGATAAGGAAAATGCTTCAAAGCGGGGGAGAGCTTCGTAATGCTTGCATAATTTTGCCCCAGCATCCAACTGTACGCCGGAGGCCATAGATCCAGCCATATCGCAAAGGCGTCGTTCACTTTTCTAACCCGAGCGATCAGACGTTCTACGAAACCGGATACGCTTTCTTGGCGAAAAGCGATCCAGGACCGGATGTGGGTATTTTGTCCGAAATAAGCGACAGCGTCGTCGAAATGTTTATCTTTCAATTGGGCGGCGAAGGTTCGGAGCGACTCTTTTATCGCTTTAACGTCTAAGCCTTGCCCGGTCATTTTGCTTTGGCAATGGGAGCAGAAGCAAGTCAACAATCCTTTCGGATTGACTTCCTGGCCCGCCCAATCCGGATACCGGATCCGATCGATCATATAGGTAGCGAATCCGTAACGCTGGTATAAGTCTACGAACGCTTTCTCCCAGAAATCGATCACATCGGGCGCATTCGGGCACAGCCAGTGGGGGATGACATTGCCGTCCACATCCGTGACCAAATTATTCGCTAGCAACGGCCCTTCAAAATGTCCGTTCAATATATTCAACCAAGGGATGACCTCGAACGGTTCGTCCCGCATGGCGTCCTTGATGATCATGAGCGGGTCGCGATCGGCCGACAGGCCGGGTTCTCTGCGTTGATCGAGCCCCGCATTTTCGTAAGAGGGCAAAATCGCATGCATTGTGCCTGTGCCGTAGACGACCTCGTGTACGGGGTTCCGCGGCAATATTCCGACGGGATAAGGGTTTCTCTCGAAAATCGTATTCACTTCGGGAAAAACGTAGCGTACGTCTTGCAGCTTTTTCATGTACGAAATAATTTGCGGCATACCTTCATCGACGATATCGTGAGGATGCAATTGAATGCCTGGCATGTTGCTACACGCTCCTTCTTAGTATATTTGCTTGTCTTTCATAAATTGCAACGAAGGAAAAGCTTGATTCAATTCTAAAATCGCAATGCCTTGCAAGGCGGAATGATGCTGCATGTTTGAAATTTCGATGGAGAGGGCGGTTACTCCGGACGTATGAAGACCGACTTTTTCCTTGATCCTGTCGAGCGATATCGATTTCGTCACTCCGCCCATCAGTACAATTTTTTCCGGATTCAATACCGCGACAATATTTAGGATTCCCATGGCCAGATGATCTTCGAATCGATCAATGACGTATTTTGCCTGCAAGTTGCCTTGAGCCGCCAGAATAAATAATTCCTTTGCCGAAATTTTTCGTTGAAATAATGCATAAGCGGCGGCTTCCAGGCCGGACCCCGAACAGATCGTTTCAAAATGTCCTTTGGCGGACGGATCGTACAATTGATTCGTTTGAAACAACATGTAACCGATTTCGCCGGCGGCGTTGTTGGCGCCTCGTATGACTTTGCCGTCAATCAGCACGGCGGAACCTAATCCCGTCCCGATCCCGATCAATACCGCGGAGTTTAAGTGCCGGAGCGCTCCCGCATACATTTCGCCGATCAGCGAAGCCCGCACGTCGTTCTCGATCGCAACGGGTACATGGAACTTATCGGTGAAAAATTGCGCCAATCCGATATTGTTCCAGCCGGGCAAGTTGGGGGAGCCTTCGATGACGACGCCCGATGCGGGATCGACGATGCCGGGAGTAGCGATGCTAATAAAGGATAGACGCTGTGGATCCAGCCCCGACCCGCGAATAAAGGCTTCCATATCGGCCGCCATTTGCTCCAGAAAAGCTTGGCTTGATTCAAGATCATACGTTGCAACCGTTCGTTCGGCCAAGCATTCGCCCGCTAGATTAAACTGCCCGAAATGAATCGTCGTTCCGCCTAAGTCGACCGCAATGCCATAAGCCGCGTTTTTGGAAAAATGAAGCTTGGTTCCGCGTTTGCTGACGTCCGCGTCTTCCTTCTCGTCAAAGATAAGCTTTTCCTCGATGAGCGATTTGACGATATCGGAGACGGTTGCTTTCGTGATTCCGGAATGCTTGGCGATTTCCGTACGCGATATGGGGCCCATATCTTTAATGATATTCAGTACAATTTCCTTGTTCATTTTGCGGATTGTACTGGGCAGATGTACTTCCATTGCCTGTAATCACACTTCTTTCTGTCGTAATTCCACCTCTTAAGTTTATAAACTATACTTAAAACAGGGATAAAAAGAAAAAATAAAACAAGATATGCGTTGTAAACGGTTTAATATCTTGATTTAAGTTTATAAAACATCCTTATTTACTTATCGTCAATTCCTTTTTTTAGGTTCGGGTTCCGCATCACGGCGAATCATTTTCACGTATTCGCGCGGAAGAAAAGGCTGCAAGCCTTCGATTCCCTCCTGTTGGCGATAGGATCGGACCGTAATGCTTTCATCCCCCGGCGTAAGCGAGGAAGGCGCAACATAGCGAATACGGACGTTTCGGTCCAACACCGCTCCTCCGATCACAATCAGCAGGAAAACGACTATGCAAACCGTTATTTTTCGCGATAACATGGCAGGCGAACGCTCCTTTCCCTTTAGAGTAATCCCTGGGCGCACGCTTTTTATACGCGATCTGTTCCGAAGCATAATCTTTGGGTATTTTAGGAAGAACTAAGGGATACGAAAAGATTAGTAAGGAGGGGCGGATTTGTCATTGCTTCATGCCGCGATCATAACGCCTTTCGCGCTTGCTCTATTGGCGCCGCTGCTGTATCGGCGGATGAGGCGCATCCATGCGGGCTGGTTCGTATTGCCCGGACCGATCGTATTGTTTGCTTTCTTCCTGAGCCGAATCCCCGCCGTCGCCGCGGGCGGAAATAGGGCCGCAACCGTTCCATGGATTCCTTCGCTCGGGATCGACCTGACGGTTTATCTCGACGGGCTTGGCTTGTTGTTCGCCTTGCTCATAACCGGAATCGGTTCGCTGGTTGTGTTGTATTCGATTTATTATTTGGATCAAACCAAAGAAGCGCTGGCGCCGTTCTATGTCTATTTGCTTTTGTTCATGGGCGCGATGCTCGGCGTCGTCTTATCGGATAATTTGATGGTTTTATACGGCTTTTGGGAATTGACGAGCATCGCTTCGTTTTTGCTGATCGCATTTTGGCATCAAAGAGCGAAGTCGAAATACGGTGCGCAAAAATCGATGCTCATTACCGTTTTCGGCGGTTTCGCCATGTTCGCCGGATTCCTTCTTTTATACATGATGACGGGCACGTTCAGCTTGAGGGAAATTGCCGGGCAACTAGAAGGCATAGCAAGCCATAAGCTGTTCCTTCCCGCGATGCTGCTGATGCTGCTCGGGGCGTTTACGAAATCGGCCCAATTTCCGTTTCATATTTGGCTCCCGGACGCGATGGAAGCCCCGACTCCGGTCAGCGCCTATTTGCACTCGGCGACGATGGTGAAAGCGGGCCTCTATCTGGTTGCCAGGTTCAGCCCGATATTCGCCGGACGGGCGGAATGGTTCTGGATCGTCTCGGGTCTGGGATTGGTCACCTTATTGTACGGATCTTACCGGGCGTTTCAACAGAAGGATTTGAAGGCGATGCTGGCTTTCTCTACGATTAGCCAACTGGGGCTCATTATGTGCTTGCTCGGCCTCGGTTCCGCGTCCGCCTATCACTTGCAAGCGGGAACGAATCCGCTGATCTATGCCAAAGCGACGATGGCAGCCGTTTTCCATCTGATCAATCATGCTGTGTTCAAAGGAACTTTGTTCATGGTTGCCGGCATTGTCGATCACGAGACGGGGACCCGGGATATCCGCAAGCTGGGAGGGCTGATGGCCGTCATGCCGGTCACGTTCTCCGCCGCCCTGGCCGGAACGTTCGCGATGGCGGGCCTTAACGGTTTTTTGAGCAAGGAGATGTTTTTTACCGCGGCGTTGAATGCGCTGCGGATGGACTTCTGGAATATGCGAACCTGGAGTTTGGCCTTTCCGGCAATCGCTTGGATCGCCAGCGTGTTTACGTTTTTGTACAGCATGATTTTGCTGTTCCGAACGTTTACGGGCCGATTGCAAGCCGCGAAGCTGAAGCGGGAGCCGCATGAAGCTCCGTTAGGGATGCTGATTCCTCCGGTCGTTCTCGCTTCGCTTGCCGTCACGTTCGGCCTGTTCCCGAATCTGTTGTCATATTCGCTCATCGAGCCGGCGATGTCGTCGATTCTTCCCGGCTTGCCGGGGCAGGGGGAGCGATATCTCGTCTCGATCGATTTATGGCACGGCTTTACGCCCGAGCTGTGGATGACGATCGGAGTCGTCGCAGTCGGGACCGTCTTGTACCGATTGTACGGCCGGCTGGATGCGATCCATCGCCTTCAAGCGAGCCCCGGTGCGCTGAATCGGATGTACGATCGCGGGCTTCGGGCGCTGGAGAGTGCGGCGCATCGGCTGACGGGCGCCTATATGACAGGATCCGTCCGCCGTTATTTGCTGTACATCTTTACGTTTATGATTGCCGCCTTGGCTTTGGCGATGCTCGGCTCGGGCCGGATGATCCGCTACGCGATGTCGGAGCTCGCCCCGGTTTCGTTGTATGAGACGGTCATCGTCGCTGTTATGATCGTTGCGGCCATGGCCGTGCCGCTTGCGCGAACGCGGCTTGCGGCGATTATCTTCACCGGTGCGATCGGATATATGGTCACACTGCTGTTCGTTTTATTCCGGGCGCCGGATTTGGCTTTGACCCAAATGATTGTCGAGACGGTATCGGTCACGCTGTTTCTGCTTTGTTTTTTTCATCTGCCCAAATTAAGCAAAGAAATGACGGCATTACGGTTCAAACTGGCCAATGCGGTCATTGCGGTCGGCGTGGGAGCCGTTGTAACGTTTCTTGCTTTAGGGGCCGCAGGCGAGCGGAAGTTTCCGTCCATCTCCGATTTTTTTCTTGCAGAAAGCTACCGGTCGGCCGGCGGCAAAAATGTGGTCAACGTCATTCTCGTCGACTTTCGCGGCTTTGATACGATGCTCGAAATTGTGGTGCTCGGCATCGCTTCGTTGGGAATTTACGCGATGATCAAGCTGCAGATGGATTCGCACGCGATGGGACTTCGCGCTCCGGCAAGGAACTTCCGTTATCCGAGAAGCAATGATGTCATTTTGCGGACCATTTCCAAAGTAGCGATTTTCATCATTTTAACTTTTTCATTCTATTTGTTCTTCGCCGGGCATAACGAACCGGGAGGCGGATTTATCGGCGCGCTCATGACGGCGGCGGCTTTCGTGCTGTTGTCCATCGCCTTCGGCATGAATATGTTCCATCTCGTCGTTCCGGTCGACTTCCGCAAAGCGATGGCGTTCGGACTGCTTACGGCGTTTCTGACAGGGATCGGCTCTTTCGTATTCGGCGCGCCGTTCCTCAGCCATACGTTCGGGCATTTTCACTTGCCGCTATTGGGTGAAACGGAGCTGGCTACGGCGACATTGTTTGATTTCGGCGTTTATTTGGCCGTCGTCGGCGTGGCGATGAGCATTATCTTTACGATCGGGAGGGACATCTAGTTATGGAACTGCTCATGTCGCTTGCCATCGGCCTCGTCTTCGCCGTCGGCGTATACCTCATTTTGTCCCAAAGCTTGCTTCGCATCATTCTGGGGACATCGCTGCTTACGCACGGCGTCCATTTGCTGCTGCTGACGATGTCGGGCTTGAAGGCAGGCGCCGCGCCGCTGCTCGGGCAAGCGCCGGCGCCGTATGCCGACCCGCTGCCGCAAGCGTTAATATTGACGTCGATCGTCATTAGCTTCGGCGTAACGTCGTTCTTCTTCGTGCTTGCCTATCGGGGATATCAAACTTTGGGCACAGACAATATGGAAGAACTGAAGGGGGAAGAAGATGAATAACTGGATCGTGCTGCCGCTGCTCATCCCTCTGTGCGCCGCTGTCGTGCTCGTATTGTTGAAAGAGAATATCGCCATGCAACGCTTGATTAGCGCGATCGCGGCGGTGCCGAATATCGCCGCGGCCTGCTTGCTTGTATGCCAAGTCCGGACCGGCGGCATCCAGACGCTCCGTATGGGCGGATGGATCCCGCCTTACGGCATCGTGTTCGTCGCGGATATGTTCGCCGCTTTGCTGGTGTTTACGACTGCGGTCGTTGGCGCCGCTTGTTTGGTCTATTCGTTTCGCAGCATCGGCCGGCGCAGGGAGAAGCATTATTTTTATCCGTTCTTTCATTTTTTGCTTGCAGGGGTGACCGGTTCGTTTCTGACCGGGGATCTGTTCAATTTGTTCGTCTGCTTCGAGGTGATGCTGATCGCTTCGTATGCGCTGATCGTTCTGGGAGGAACGAGGCGGCAATTGAGGGAAACGTTGAAATATATTTTGATCAATATCGTTTCATCCACGCTGTTCGTCACTGCGATCGCTTATTTGTACTCAGTTGCCGGAACGCTGAATATCGCCCATTTATCCGTTCGGATCGCCGAAGCGGGGCAGGGCGGCATTGTAAACGTCATCGCCGTATTGTTTTTAATCGTATTTTCATTGAAGGCGGGCTTGTTTCTGTTTTTTTGGCTGCCGGGCTCTTACGGAGCTCCGCCTGCGGCGGTAACGGCCTTGTTCGGCGCCTTGTTGACGAAAGTCGGATTATACGCTTTGATCCGCGTATTTACCCTTATTTTTTATCACGACCCCAATATGACGCACCGATGGATCGGCTGGATGGCGGCGGCGACGATGATCTTGGGGGGATTGGGCGCCGTGGCGTATACCGATATAAGACGCATTCTTAATTACAATGTGATCGTGAGCGTCGGATTTATCGCTTTCGGACTGGCGGTTGCCGCCAAAGACTCGCTGCAAGGCGTCGTTTTTTATTTGCTGCACGATATGGTTGCCAAAGCGCTCGTCTTTTTCCTGGGCGGCATGATCGCCGCAAGAGCCGGCACCGACGACGTGAAGGAAATGGGCGGGCTCATCGGGCGTTATCCCTTGCTGGGCTGGATGTTTTTCGTGACGGCGCTGGCGATGGTCGGCGTGCCGCCGCTGAGCAGGTTCCCCGGGAAAGCGCTGATGATCCGGGGCGGATTGGGCGAAGGGTTCTACTGGTTTTCCGCCGTCGCGCTGCTGTCCAGCTTGATCGTGCTGTACTCTATGATGAACATCTTTATGCACGCGTTCTGGGGGCGGGAGAAATCCGGTCCGGCGAAACGGAGAAGGAGCGGGCAATGGATGCAGCACGCGGCGCTCGGCCTGTTCGTCGTGATGCTCCTGTTTGGAATCGGAGCCGACTGGGCGTATTCGTTCGTGGCGCAAGCAGGAGAGGGACTGGCGCACCCGGAGCATTATATCGAATCGGTACTGAAGGGAGAAGGGCAAAATGGCATTGCAACTGTTGCTGAACCTTTGCATCGCTTTCATATGGATGTTTCTGCACAATGACCGGTCGGTTGCCGGATTTGCGGCCGGATTCGTCATCGGGATGCTGCTGATCGGCGGGTTAAGGCGATTTTGGCCGCATGCTTTCTATGTGAAAAAATGTTGGGCCGTCGCCGCTTTGCTGCTCCTGTTTCTGAAGGAATTGCTAATTTCCGGCTTCGAGGTCGTTCGGCAATTGATTCGGCCGAAGCTTGCCGTCCGACCGGGCATATTCGCGCATTCGACGGATCTTGCATCCGATTGGGAAGTGACGCTCTTGTCCTGCCTGATCTGTTTGACGCCGGGCACGCTCACTTTGGAAGTGTCGCGCGATGCGCGCACTTTATATATTCACGCTATGGATTTGGACGATGCGACATTGCTGTCCGAGCAAATTAAAGGAACATTCGAAAAAGCGATTATGGAGGTGACCCGGTCATGATATCCGCTATGCTGCTTGCATCTCTAGGTATGATATCGTTGGCCGTGGTCGGCTGCCTATATCGGCTGCTCGCAGGGCCGTCCATGGCCGACCGGATGATCGCTTTGGACGCGATCGGAATTCATCTGCTGGCGATGGTGGCGGTCATATGCATGATGCAGCAAACCGGAGTCTATATCGATATTATTTTGTTGATCGGAATTCTTACCTTTATCGGAACGACGGCATTTGCCAAATATATCGAAAGGGGCGTTGTCATTGAACGGGGAGATGGCGAAGACGATCGTTGAGCATGCCGTCGCATTGCTCGTTGTAATCGGCGCTTTGCTCAGCTTATTAAGCGCATTCGGGCTCATTCGGCTGCCTGACGTTTATTTGCGGTCGCATGCCGCGACCAAAAGCGCGACGCTCGGCGTGCTATGCGTGTTGGCCGGGGCGTTCCTGTATTTCTTGATCCATCTGGAACAAGTCAACGCGAAGCTCCTTCTCGGCATCGTCTTCGTCTTCATTACTTCGCCGGTAGCCGGGCATTTAACCGGACGGGCCGCATATCGGTCAGGAGTTCCATTATGGGGGCGAAGCGTACGGGACGATCTCAAAGCGGCGATGGAGCGGGACAGCGGGGAGGATCGATCGTAATCTCGCCGGAGCACGGCATTTGCGTTGTCCTCGCGATGATCGCAACGTATCGGTTTGATAAATACATTTAGACAACTTACAATAGACGTAAAGATGGAAGCGAGAAGGGGAGGGGAACTCGATGAATCGCAAAGTCATCTATCCGGTCCGCGCCATATGCGGGGATTCCGTGCTATGGCCGGCTGCCGTCTGGATTCGGGACGGACTGATCGAGAAGGTCGAAACGGGACCGATATTTCCTGCTCAAGCTCAAGACTGCGAGATGATCGACGGCAAAGGGCTCATGCTCATTCCCGGGATGATCGACGTTCATATTCACGGAGCGAACGGCTACGACATGATGGACGGCACGGAACAGAGCATCCAGCAAGTATCGCGGGCATGCGCGGCAAGCGGCTGCACGTCGTTTCTGGCGACTTCGGTGAGCTCGACGATCGAAGATTTGCTCGGCATGATTCGCAGCGTCAAGCGGACCGCCGGCAAGGAAGAGGGAGCCGTCATTGCGGGGATTCATTTGGAAGGCCCGTACTTGAACCGGAAACGGAAAGGGATGCAGAACGAGCAATTTCTCCGCCATCCCGATGTCGATGAAATGAAACGAATTTTCACGGAAGCGGGTTCATCGATTAAAATGGTGACGATCGCCCCCGAATTGCCCGGCGGGATGGAGATGATTTCCTATTTGCAGGAGCGTGGCGTTATCGTTGCGGTTGCCCATTCCGACGCTACTTACGAAGAGGCGAAGCGGGCGTTTGCCGAAGGAGCCAGCCATGTAACGCATTGCTTCAATGGCATGCGGCCGATTCACCATCGCGATCCCGGCCTGATCGTCGCCGCTTTCGAGGAAGAGCATGTGAGCCTTCAAGCGATTGTGGATAACGTCCACCTGCATCCTGCGATCGTACGCATGATGCATCGCATGAAAGGAGCGCAGAAGATGGTATTGATTACGGACGCGCTGCAAGCGATGGGATTGGGCGACGGCATTTATACGTTCGGAGGTCATCAAGTCGAGGTTGTCGGCGGGATCGCCCGTTTGAAAGACGGAACGCTGGCATCGAGCACCATTACGATGAATCAATCGCTGCAATTGGCGGTCGAGCTCGGCATTCCTTTGACCGATGCCGTGCAAATGGCTTCGACCACGCCGGCGGACATTCTTGGAAACCCGCGCACGGGCCGGATCGCTCCCGGTTGCCAAGCCGATCTCGCATTGCTCGACGAGCGGTTTGACGTGCAATGGACGATGGTGCAAGGGCGAATCGTACATTCCGGATAAAGGGGAGGGATCGCATTTGTACGAATTGAAAACAAAGCAAACAGAGAACAGCGTCATCGAGTTTATCGAAAGCGTCGAAAATGTCAAAAAACGCGAGGACGCTTATCGGCTGCTCGATATTTTCACGGAAACGACAGGGTATGAAGCGAAAATGTGGGGACCGAGCATAATCGGGTTCGGCTCCTATCATTATAAATACGATTCCGGCCACGAAGGCGATGCGCCGCTGGTCGGCTTCTCGCCCCGCAAAAGCAAAATCAGCTTGTACTTTGCGACGGGCGACACGAAACGGGAACAATTATTGCAGAGACTCGGAAAACATACGGCGGGGAAGGCTTGCGTTTATATTAATAAAATCGCGGATATCGATGTCGATGTGTTGCGGGCGTTAATTACACAATCCGTCGCGTTTCTTCGGGCAAGCTATCCGAATCCATAATCTGCTCTGCCTTCAAGCGCTTCTTTATTCGTTATTCCAATTTCATCGAACCCGTACCGGTTCGTCATAAGTTCACAACATGTTGCTGGTAAAATGATGATATGTTGAGCGAGTGACGCTTCGATAAGGGAACTCGTTGCAACGAATGACGGATAAGGAGTGGATATGGAATGGCATATTCATATCGTGAATCAACGAAATCGTTCGGGGAAGCAAAGCGGCAATGGCCGCTCATTGCGGGGCTCGGCGCCTTGGCCTTATTGCGGCCGGTCATGAGCATGCTGGGCTGGCTGGAGGCGATCGGACAGCCCTTCGCCAGCATTGCGGCAACGATCGTCATTACCGCCGTTTGGATCGCTGCCGTTGTATTCGCACGTGTAACGCAACCTCTACTTACTTTGCTGCTGGTCGGGATTTCCTACGGCGTATTCGCCATCGTCGTGAGCGCCGTTCTATCGCCGATCCTTACCGGTCAGCTGCAAGGACCTTTGACCAACCCGTTCGGAATCGTCGGCGTTCTCGTCACCAATGCGATTTGGGGCCTTGCGGCGGGAATGTTGGCGACGGCGCTCATGCGTATGCGGCAGCGATCTTAGTAAAAAAGACTATCCGTTCGCTTCCCTTTTGACGCCTATCGTTCTTCGTCGGGAGAAATCTCTTGATAGAACAGAATTCGGTTCCCGAACGGATCGATGACACAAAGTTCCAACGTATCCCATGGCGTCGTTTCGATCCCGGGGCGAGCGAACGGATACTCTCGGGAAATCATTGTTCGATGCAATTCCTCGATATTGTCGACCTGAATTCGAATGGCGGAACCGGGACAGCAATCCCCATGATGCTCTGAAAGATGCAAGATACAGTCTTGAAAGGAGATTTGCATATATAACGGCAAGTTTGCCTCGAATCGATGCTCCCAATCCAACGTAAACGGTAAAAATCGCAAGTAAAATTCCTTTGCCTTTCCTTCATCGAATATACGCAGGATCGGGATGACGGAACTCATTTTTATTTCAGATGCACTCATAGTTTCTCCTTTCACTACAGATCAATGATCCATGATCGTTTTCAGTTCTTGCGTTAAATAATTTACGGTTACCTTTCTTTCTTCCGCATTTTGACTGTCAAACAGCAGTTGCTCCAGCCATTCCCATATATCTTCCAATTTTCGTCTCCATTGATAAAACTGCAGGGCATCGGGATTGATCGCATAGCTTTTATGATATTTCCGGTAGACGCTCATAAATTCATCATAGTACGGCTCTTCAACGAAAAACATCATATCCGCTTCAACAGGCGCCAATTTCAAACCTTCCCAATCGATCAGCAGCAGCCGCCGCCCGGATTGCATCAAATTCCAAGGATGAATATCGGTGTGGCAGAGAGTCATTTTTACATTGCTGTTCCTCAAACGAACAGACAGACGATCAACGGTATCGGCCAACTCTATGAATCGATCCGTATAAGGGGTTATCAATAATTGTATATCGTTAGGAATATGATGAAACTCATTACTCAACGCGTTCCTAAGCTGCCGCAAGAACGGCACTTCGAAATGTTCCTTGATCGCATCCGTGTCGAGAGGGATGTCTTCCCCGTAACGATGAAGCTCTGCGACGATGCGCGCGAGTTCTTCAACTTGCTCCGCGGTTAGGGCGCGGTCGCCGATCGTCTCCCCCTCGATATAGTCATAAAGCAAATAAATGCCATCGTCGTCTTCACATTTATATTGGCCGGAATTTGTCGGCAATGGTACGGGAATTTTGCCCTTTAAGCCGCTATGGCGGAAAAGCCAAATCAAGATCGGCACATATTGGTCGATTAATGCCGTCCATTTCGGGGTGGAGGCTCTGCTTTTTTCATATACCTTTAAGAAGCAGGCATGCCCGTTGCCTGTCACTTTATAGGCGAGCGCCGACCAGCCGCCTTGCTGCGGCGAAACGTCTATCGCATCGATGTCATAATGATGTTTCAGGACGGTGGTTATTTTGTTCATTGTTATGGCCTCCTGGGGAGCGTCTGTATGATTCATCCCAAATTATAACATACGGAATAAGACTGCGATCAGATCAATTTCATAATTCGCCACCGTTATAGTTTCGTGACACCAGCAACAAGGCGATTTACAGGCGATTAGCGTATATACGTTTCGTTAGCAGCCCGACGGGTCGTCAGCCCTCCGCTTGGGAGGAAAGCCTGCAATCGTACATGTATTCCCGGCGATCTACGGCTGTATCGCCGACTCCCGCCGAATCCTTACGCTTTCCACGCCTAGGAAGCCGGGCTGCCGGGAGGCAAGCTGCTCCATTTTGTCGGCCATCGCACTGTAACCGCGATCTCCCGGAGTTCGTTTGCTTGTAAAAATAACCGCATAATACATCCGTTCGTTCCTTTTGCAATTTCGTCCAAAGCGGCGTTCTCCTTCCATGATCCAATAGGTTGCACAGATCCAGTATACTTATTTTTTATTTAAAATATAAATAGCGCCTCCGTAGCCTGCTATACACCATAGAAGCAAATTGATATAGTTGCCCGTACTGGCCGTGAAGGCAGAGGCGGCCAAAGAGGATCGCATCACTTCCGCCATAGAGTAGATCGGCAACACTTGATGCAATGCTTGAAGCCATTCCGGCAATCGCTCCATCGGGAAATTGACCGGTGAAAACATAAGCGCGCCAAACACGATCACCTGGGAAATCGCAAGCGAATTTTCCGGGGATAGGAGGTAGGACAGGCCGTATCCGACGCCAATCGAAGTTAATGCAATCATAAGAAGGGCTGGAATGACGGTCCAAGATACATCGTATCCGGGTTGAAACATCAAATGCGCGACGACGGAAGAAACGGCGATTGCCGGAATCGTAATGCATAGCCATAACGTCGTATCCGCTCCAAGAATGATCCCGCGATGGATCGGCCACGTCCGCATAAACTCCATGAATCCGTCCGATTTCGCCGTACCGATTTGCTGCGGCAAAATAACCATTCCGGTCACGATCAAAATGAGCGTAGGCGCACCGGTCGCCAGAAACAGGATGCTGTCCGGACTCGGGTCGGGAATGATATAAGTAAGCCCGATGACAATTCCGATCGCCAGCAAAATTTGAATGAGAGCAAAGAAAAACAAATATCCCGAATTTCTAAGAAACTGCATTTGAAACACGTATTTATACTGATTGAACAGATGGCTCATTGGACTTCTCCTTTCCGACAGTCAATTCGATATATACATCTTCCATCGTCGTGGGGGATAAGGAATAATCCAGAATAAAGCCTTGATCGACTTGTTCCGCCGCCCAACGAATCGCAAGCGGCGCCAAAGAAGGTTGAAGGGAGCATAGCATCTGATTGCCGTTGCGATAAGTGATGCGTGCCCAATCCGGCATATCGGAATCGGCCAACTCTTTATTCCATCGAATCTCCAGCCGCATTCGATCGCTGACGGCGCTTTTGATTTCGGAAGGCGTCCCTTGCGCGAGAAACTTTCCTTTATCCAAGATCGCAATTCGATCGACTGCCTTCTCGGCTTCAACGACATTATGCGTTACTAAAATGACGGAAGTTCCATCGCGGGTTATTTCCCGAATCGCTTGCCATAGATAACGTCTGCGAACGGGATCGACATCGTTGGTCGGCTCGTCAAGGATGACCAATTTGCCAGGGGTGATGACCGCCATGCAAAAAGCCGTCAACCTGCGGATGCCGCCCGACAGTTTTTGGCCTTCTTTGTTTGCCCATTCGCCCATATCCAACATGTCGAACAATCTGTTCATCCGCTTCGGATCAAATTTGGATCCCGCCCGCATTTTTCCCATAAGCGTAACGGCCTGCGTCGGCGTAAGGAATCCTAATGACACTTGCGATTGAGGCTGTACTGAACAGATCGCTCTTGCGTGCATTGGCGATGTGATAACCGATTTACCCATTAAAGTGATTTCACCGTCGTCAGGAGTTAATAAACCTAAAATTTGATTGACGATCGTCGTTTTTCCGGCCCCGTTATGCCCTAACAATCCAAAAATTTCTCCTTCCCCGATCTGAAAGGTAAGCCGGTCGTTGGCGACAACTTGCGTCCGGTTCGGTCCGGGGAATATTTTCGTTAACCCGTTCACGTCAAGGATCATCGCTCCACCTCCGCCTGCGCTTCGTTACGCTGCTCCTTAATCGCCATCGCACGTTCGATGAAATGAACGACTTCCGCATTCAACGGGTAGAAAGGGATGCCGTCCTTCCGGTCTTTGACAACCTCCCACATTTTATCCAGGCGGGATTCATCCGTTCCGAACATGCTCCGTACTTGGTCCAGCCATTTATCGGCCAAGGCCTGGGCTAGATCCGAGCCGGGGTCCTCATGGAGATGGGCTTGAATGTCCTGAATAATATGAAACCATCCGCGCAGTTCTTCTTTCGTCAATCGATCGTTCAAACGAAGTATTTCCTCGGTCTCTTCGCAGGGAAAATATTTGTTTAACATACGGAAGGCGATCTCCGGGTCATGATGAAACAAGCGGATCGTTTCAAAAACGATCGGCCACTTCACTTCACCCTCGAATTCTATCGAGTAGAGGACGCCTTCCAAAGCTCTTTCAAGCGCCTGCAGCCGGATTTGCTGCTGTTTCACCATTCCTAATTGCTGAGCGATCGATTGCTGCCACGATACGGTAGACTCTTTTAAAATCTTCTTGATTTGCCGCAAGGGAAAGCCCATATACTTCAGAGCCAAAACCTGTTCCAATCGTAGAACGTCGTTCTCGCTATATAAGCGATGGCCTCCGTCTGTGGAGGAGGAAGGAACGACCAGGCCGATTTCGTCGTAATAGTCGAGCGTTCTGACCGTGACCCCCGTTTTTTTGGACAATTGACCGATTGAGTACATTTTTTCACCCCTTTATTCATCTATAAGCTTCTCGGAATTCACATTCCGTTGCAGACTCTAGCTTCCTAGCTAGGGTCTTCTATTGTTTCACCCCCAAACATGGGGTGCGAACAAACATTCCTCTTGACTTTTCAAAATCACCCCAATAATCGCCGAGAAGGCTTTTTTTATTTCTAATGAATTGGGTGATTTTCATGAA
>NZ_JAHLPR010000021.1 GCF_018918005.1 Paenibacillus sp. MSJ-34
TTCATGAAAATCACCCAATTCATTAGAAATAAAAAAAGCCTTCTCGGCGATTATTGGGGTGATTTTGAAAAGTCAAGAGGAATGTTTGTTCGCACCCCATGTTTGGGGGTGAAACAATAAAGACCCTAGCTAGGAGGCTAGAGCCTACAACGGAATGTGAATTCCGAGAAGCTTATATATTAAGAAGGGGGTGATTTATTTGGAAAATACACAATTTCTTTCGTATATATTAACTGCTGTTAGTCAGGTTGGATTTCCCATTGTTATTACCGGTTACTTACTTTTTCGTTTTGAAAAAAAACTAGAAGTACTAACAAAAAGCATTTCTCTGTTAACTGACGTTATCATTAAAAAAGGAGAACATAAAAAACTATGAGAAAAAATGATTTGTTCGAACTGGTGCATCTTGCTCAAAACGGTAATCGTGATGCATTATATGAGGTTATTTCAATTTTTCTCCCAGCTATTCGCTCAGCTAGCTATAAGGTTAAATATGATCGTCAGGAAGATCTTATGCAGCATATTTTGGAGGTTGTGATTAAAAAAATATTATCATATGATATGAGTCGAATACCCAATTTTTCAGAATTTTGCGAGAACTTAAAGACTATGAGTAGTAGTTAAAACTTTCTCATGCGATCAAGGCGAACCTGTCATTACGATCATGGAGCGCGAGGAGGAGGGTAACAAATCCTCACCTTCTCACTAGGCTTACATAAATAATAGAAGCCTAAGGCACCCTTAGGCTTCTATTATTGAATTGAAATCATTATTGCTCAATATGAGATTCTGGCAATAATTCATTTTCAATAGTTACTAGCTTGAAAACACCAATTTGTGTTTCCCCATTTACATCATAAAGAGGAATCGTCCGATCAGAAGTTTTGTTTTGTTCTAGGGCTGCTTCAGGCGAATCTACTTCCGGTACTAGATCAGAAGACTTTACATAGCCTGAAATTCCATTTGTCCCAACTGCTAAAATCAAGTCTGGATCAGTATTAGAAGAGACTGCAGACCCATATGTGTCCCCATTGATATTCATAGCATATTTATCCTTAATATAATCAATTTGTTTTGAGTTTTGAATGAAAGTAGCTTCACCTAGTGGAGATTTATAAGCAGTATATTCAGTATATGTACCGTTAGCATTATAAAACATTGCTTTTCCTTGAGAATAAAATTTTTCACCTTTCCATCCAGAAGTTTCTACCGACCATCGCACCGTTGGAGAAGGATTATATTTCATTTCACTAGATTCATATAATTCTCCTTTCTCGTTGTATATACGAGCCTGTGCACCCATATATCCAGCTGGAACATTACCTGATGGGCTACTATCAGATTTATTAATATCAGTCATTGCCCTAATGTTAGCATTACTTCCAGATCCATACACATAGGTAATTGATGTTATATTATAGGAATAACCATTATGAACTCCAGTCGGATACGGGTTTGATTCTGTCCAAGCAAATACACTACTTGTCATCAGAGTCAATGATAATATACCTGCAGCCAACCAAGTCCTTTTTCTTCTAATAACCCCTATTTTTTCTCTCATTTTTTGATTCCTCCAACAGTTTTTTATTAGATTATGTTTAATTAACATTAATCCAATATTAGTGAGAAGTCATACTAAACTCCCCAATAATCGTTTTACCGTCAGATTTATAAATAGGTATTTTGTTGGATTTAGGAGTATTTTGATACTTTAAGGCTTCTTCAGGCGAGTTAAATGATGGATTTAAGTCGGAAGATTTTACATATCCCTTAACTCCATTATCTCCAACAACTTTGATTAAATCTGGTTCTTGTGATACTCCTGGCTCAAATGGACCTTGTCCATAAGTTTGACCTTGATCGTTGACTTCGTAATTCGGAACTTTTTCCTTAATCAAATCTATAAATTCTACCCCGGAAGGTTTTGAAGCAAAAGCAGACGGTACAATAACAATTAAAAACAGTGCCAATAGTAATCCCGCTAGAGATTTCTTTTTCATTTGCATGATGGATACCACCCTCACAGTTGTATTTTTTATCAAAAAATAATCTCCGAAAATTTATATAGTTGAATTCCAATTATTACTTCACACTAACCAATTTTAAAAGTAATATTTTAGGTATAATTACTTTATATTTATATTTAGTAACATTTTACCATCACCAACTTCCAGTGTAAAGGATTTTTTACATTATTATGTGTTATATAAGGTTCGAGGAAGGAGTATTATAACATCCCGCTTTAACTGCACCTATTTAAGGTACTTTTCCTTTTTAGAACTTGCGTACCTTCATAATACTTGCCACCTCCGTCATTTTTTAAGTCCATTCCTCCAACGACCGATATACCCTGGAAGGACCTGACTCGGTTGTATTAGCTCTAACTTTATTGTTCTTCCGTCTTTTAGCGGTTTAATGATTCTACGCTCACGCTGTCCCATGTTCGATTCGTCATTTCATAAAATTCCCCTTTGTTCATTCAATCTACATGTCCCAAATTTCCGGCTCCCTTCTAGGTATATCTACTACTATAACGATCTATCCCAAGCAAACTTGACGAAAAACTTGACGAAACGAGCATGTCAAAATAGCGAATTATCCACATCCCCTTATTAATTTTTAGAATTTTCATTGGAAGGTTGTTTTTTTATGATCGAACTAACTATCAAGCAACAGGGTACACTCCACCACTAAACCATGGAATGTTAAACATAATCAAGTGAGGGCTTATCAAATGAAATATAAAAATAGCTCAAATAATTGGGTTCCCTTTACAACAGGTAGTAAATTAACACAGTAGAATGGCCATTAGGGGTAGCAACCCCTGACGGAGTGGTGTACAATTTGGATAAGTCATATATTGGAAATTTTGACATATATGCATCTTTAAAATAAAAAGTTCATTATTGAGAGGTGTAGTAATGAAAGTGAAAATTATCCTCACATTATTCACTTTTACATTGGTCCTAGCTCTTGGTTATACTGCACACGCGGAAAATCTTCATGACTATTATGAAGATGTAACAGAAGATGACTTAAAAAATAGTATGATTCTTTCTCCTGAAAGCTCCATGGCATTTATTAATGGGCAGAAGGTATCAGCCGTTCGGCCGATTGTTAAAGATGGAAGAACATTAGTACCCCTTCGTTTTATATCTGAAGGATTTGGTGCAAAGGTAGATTTTAATACAAAAAATCAGTCCATTACTATTAAATACGCTAATAAAACCATTTTCTTGAAAATAGGAAAGAACAATATTTCTATAAACGGTAAATCGAGCGAAATGGATGTGGCCGCAAGCATTTACAACAATTCAACGTATATTCCTTTAAGGTATATTGGCGAGGCATTTAATAAAAAAGTAGTCTATTTAAAAAATGCAGAGATTCAACCACATAGTTTGATTATAATTAGGGATGTTAACGCCACGGCGATCGAAAACCTTAATCTTATCCGCGTTTATGAATTACTAAACCAAGGAAAATCCATTGTCTATAGTGACCGTTTTATGGTAGTCATCAAAGAAAACGGTCAATTATTATTAAGCGATGATTTTTATAATTTCAAGCCTTTTATTTACCAGGAATTGATTGAGGATGAAAACTCGGTTCGACTTGGGGACATATGGTTTAATACAGATATGGGCCATTTTTATTTGAATTATGCCTATGCCACAACGCAGGAATTTATTTTATACCGTGTGGATGGAGAAGCGATTACAAGGGTAGCGATTGAAAAAGCACCGATAAAGGCGGTAAAAACATATCTAAACGATATCTATTATTTGACGAGATATGAGCGTGGTATACTCGATGCTCATGAAACAAGCAATTTAAAATTTGCAACGTTTAACAATGGACAATGGTTTTCTGATTATTTAGGCAAGCCTGGATTTTATTATGGCTTTGACACATTAGGTAAGGTCTATGATTGGCAAATTAATGATAACGGCATCTCTACATTTGGCTATCAACGCTCTGGCGATTTAAGCTCTGATGAAAGGAAAAAAACGTTTGGACTTTATAGAATCGAGCTGAAGGGGCATCACCATGAGCTTGTAACGCCATAAAGTAGATGGCTAGTTGAAGTTTTAATTTAGTGTAAAGACACCTCCGTAATATTGGTACTTTACAACCATAACGTTATCTACTAAGAAATATTGCCGATGTTTAATTACAAATTAATAGCTTTTGAATCATTTCCTACCCACAAAAAAAAGCGGCCGGGACTCGTGCTCCCGACCGCTTTTTATCAAGGCTTATTTCATCTTCTGCAACAGTTCCACCCGGTACGCTTCGCTCTCCAGCGAGGCGATTTCCTTATATTCCTCTTCCGTCAGCACCTTCGGATTGCCGACCGATTTGGCGATCAAATAAATTTTGGAGCTCTCCTCCACGACTTCCGTTCTGTAGTAAGCCTCCCGTAAATTTTTGCCGACCGTAACGAGACCGTGGTTTTCCAGAATGATCGACGTAAACTCCGGCACCTTGGCGGCCACGGCGTCCGCGAGCAAATCCGTCGTCGGCAGCACGTACGGCACGAACGTTAAATCGCCGACAAGCGCCGCCTGGTCGGGAAACAAGGTGGGCAGTTCGTTCGCCACAAGGCTTAATGCGATACAATACGGCGGATGCGTATGAACGATCGCCGTCATATCTTGGCGCGCGCGGTAACAGTATAGATGCATCAGAACTTCCGAAGAAGGACGGAACGTCTTATCCAAGATTTCTCCCGTCTTGACCGAGACCGGAACCCATTGGTCCGGCTCGATCTCCTCCAAAGCGAATCCGCTCGGGGAGATATACATCGTATCCCCCCGGATCGCGCTTATGTTGCCGCCGGGGCCGACGACGAGTCCTTTATCGACGATTTTTTTCGCATATTTGCTTAATTCCAATCTTATTTTCACATCTGCGTTTTGCATTTCTGACATCCTTTCTACGATCATAAAGCGATTTGCCGCACGACCGCTTTATACCGTTCGTATCCTTCTTCCCAATGCGCCGCATGTTCCGGTTCGTAGCGGACGATCGGGAAGGAGTTGCGCACCACTTGCCGAATTTCTTCGATCGTGCCGATCTCCCCATGGGCCATCGCTTGAATTAATATATTGCCCGCGGAAGTCGCTTCGACAGGTCCGGCGATAACCGGCCTTCCCGTCGCATTCGCCGTCAATTGGCATAGCAATTCGTTCTGAATGCCGCCCCCTACCATATGAATGACGGGAAGACGATAGCCGACCAGCTCTTCCAATTCGTCCAACGTTTGCCTGTATTTCAGAGCCAAGCTGTCTACGATGCAGCGAATCAGTTCCGCCTTGCTATGCGGAACCCGCTGCCCGGTATCCGAGCAGAAGGCTTGAATCCGCGCGGCCATTCCTCCCGGAGCCATAAACCGGTCGCTGTTCGGATCGACGAAGCAAGCCAGCGGCGTTGCCCGCGCGGCTAGCGACTGCATATCGCCGTAGGACAGCCCGCTTCCCGCGGCATCCCATTCGCGCTTGCATTCCTGCAGCAGCCATAGGCCGGTTATATTTTTCATGAACAATAACTTCCCCGCAGCCCCTCCCTCGTTGGTAAAGGACAACCGGGCCCGATCGTTAATAATCGGAGTATCGCTTTCCACTCCCATCAGCGACCAAGTTCCGCAGCTGATATAAGCGTAAGACGAACTTTCCGCCGGTACGGCGGCCACGGCGGAGGCCGTATCGTGGGAAGCGGTGTTTACGACTTTCATATCGCCTGCAAGCAGTTCCTCCCTTACCTTCTTGTCCAGCGATCCCAAGACAGCGCCCGGGAAAGCGATCGGCGACAGCAAAGACGGCGGGATGTTCAACCGCTCCAGCACTTCCGTCGACCATGTCTTCGAGTAAGGGTCCAATAAACCGCTCGTACTTGCGATGCTGTATTCCGCCGCCTTCTCCCCCGTCAAGAAGTATTGGAACAAATCCGGCGTAAAGAGAAGCGATTCGGCGGCCGCGAGCATCGGCGAAGAACCGCGGATCATCGAGTACAGTTGAAACACGGTATTAATCTGCATCGTTTGAATTCCGGTCAGCGCGTACAGCCGGTCTTCAGGCAATAATTGAAAGACTTGCTCCATGATGCCGTCCGTGCGCGTATCCCGGTAATGATACGGGTTGCCCAGCAAATGGCCGTCCCGATCCAGCAATCCGAAATCGACGCCCCATGTATCTACCGCCAGCGAAGCGGCCGAACCGCCGGTTTCCGCCGCGAAGCGCCGGATGCTTTGCTTCAATTCATGGAACAGTCTCGGAAAGTCCCAGATCAGCCCCGATCCGATGTGCACCGGTTCGTTCTGGAACCTGTGAATTTCCCGAAGCGCCACCTTATTCCCGTCATAGCTCCCGACGACCGCCCGTCCGCTGCTCGCGCCGTAATCGACGGCGAGCATATTGAGCGTTTGACTCACGTTACTCACTCCCATGCATAGTAATGCGCGATCGCGCGATGAACCGCCAGGCTGTTCTTAACGGTACAGCGGTCCGAACGCGGAGCAAGCTCGGAAATCGGCCGATTCAGGCGATTCCGTGCCGAACGATCCCCATACGCGCGGACGGAATAATTGATCATCGGCCACATTATGCATCGCGACAGGAATGCGCAGAATGGAAGCGAGCGTTATCAAATCCGCTCCGATATGGCCGTAGCTGATCGAACCGTGGTTGGAGCCCCAATGGTTCATGACCGAGTACACATCGGTAAAGGCGCCCTTGCCCGTAATATTCGGGGCAAACCAGGTAGTTGGCCAGGTCGGATCCGTCCTTTGATCCAAAATGTCATGCACCTTCTCGGGAAGATCGACCGTGTAGCCTTCCGCAATTTGCAAGACGGGACCGAGCCCCTTCACCAAATTGAGGCGGGACATCGTGACCGGCATGCCGCCTTTGGTCAAGAAATCCGAAGAGAACCCGCCGCCGCGGAAATATTCGACAGATGCCGGTCTCCACGAAGTCGCTTTCAAGCATTTATCCGCTTCTTCCTGCGTAATTTCCCAGAACGGCTTCATGACAGGTTGGCCGTCCCGCGTCTGTTCTCCCGTCCCGTCCAATGTCGCCGGACCGGAATTGATCAAATGAAGGATTCCGCCTGCGGCTTTGCCGCTTAGCGTATGTCCCGTCACTCTTTGCACCGCTTCCGGACTCCAGTACGTTCTTACGTCGGCGAATATTTGCGCCGTATTCGTCAGCAAATACCCGAACAGCATCACGACGCCGTTAAGGCTGTCGTTCTCCGTCGCTACCAAATACGGCGCGCGAATTCCGTTCCAGTCGAACGAGGTGTTAAGCATCGCTTCCATGAAGTCCCCGTTCGGGAAATGATCCGTCCATTGCCGCTGCCCCTGAAAACCGGACAAAATCGCATTATGGCCAAGCGCTTCTTCCCCGAAGCCCAACTCTTCCAATTTCGGGTTGCCTACCATCAAATCTCGGGTAATGATCGTCATCTTCACGACCGTTTCCCAGTCCGCGTCTTTCTTCTCGCGCGACTGCCGCAGATGCGCCGGATTGTTGTCCGGTCCTTCCGCGCAATTCTCCTTAACCCACGCGAGCGCTCTCTCAAGCTCTTCTTTATCGTATATTTCCTCTTCGATTCTGCGAATCAATTCGGAACTGTCGACATATTCGTTGCGCATGCCGAGATATTCTTGGAAAAACGTATCGTTGACGATGGAGCCTGCTATTCCCATCGAGACCGAGCCGATCGAGAGATACGATTTGCCGCGCATCATTGCGGCGGCCAGTCCCGCCTTGGCGAAACGAAGCAATTTGTCCCGCACGTCCGCCGGAATGGAAGTGTCGGAGGAATCTTGCACGTCCTTCCCGTATATCCCGAACGCGGGCAAGCCTTTCTGGGCGTGGCCTGCAAGCACGGCAGCCAAATAAACGGCGCCGGGCCGTTCCGTTCCGTTAAATCCCCAGATGGCCTTCGGCACGAGAGGATCCATATCCATCGTTTCCGTGCCGTAGCACCAGCAAGGAGTCACGGTAATGGATACGCCGACCCCTTCTTTCCGGAATTTGTCCGCCGTCTGGGACGCCTCGGCCACACCGCCGATGCAGCTGTCTGCAACCACGCATTCGACCGGTTCCCCGTTCGGATATCGCAGCGACTCGCTCAACAGCGCGGCCACCGATTGCGCCATCGCCATTGTTTGCGCTTCCAAAGATTCTCTTACCCCTTTGCGCCGTCCGTCAATCGTCGGCCGAATCCCGATTTTCGGAAATCCTTGCTTCCATCTGAAATGCTCGTTTGCCATCTTAACATGCTCCTCCCTATCGATTGATTGTTCGACTTCAATGTAATACAATGATGTTATCGATAACCCTATATACATGAATAATAATTGAATAAATAAAATTAAAACAAACATTATAATAGAGTTACCGATATCCCTAAAATACCAATTCGTTCTTTGTTCGTCAAGAAAAATCTGTTATGATAATGAACAGTACTTTTTAGAGGTGGGTTCATGGTTACGATTTACGATATTGCCAAAAAAGCGAACGTCTCGCCGATGACCGTGTCGCGCGTGCTCAACAATACCGGCCGGATTAGCGAAGCGACGAGAGCCAGAGTGAAAAAGATCATGGAAGAATATAATTATGTCCCGAACTCGATGGCTAGAAGCCTTGTGAAACAAGAAACGAAAATTTTCTCGCTTCTGATCACCGACATTACGAATCCGTTCTATACGACGCTCGCGCGGGGAGCGGAAGACGCCGCCAAACGGTACGGCTATAAAGTGATGTTCAGCAATAGCGATGAAGAGTTGGACAAGGAAAGCGATTATTTGGAGGCAATTCTTTCCACCAAAGTGGACGGCGTATTGTTCGCGCCCTCAGGCGACCGTTCGCTTGAGCATTTGCAAATGCTGCGCAAACATAACATACCCTTCGTCTTGCTGGACCGCGAAGTTCCCGGCATCGAATTCGACGCCGTCGTGGGAGACAGCAAAGAAGGAGCCAAAAACCTCGTCCACCATTTAATCGGTTTAGGGCACCGGAATATCGCCTTTATTAACGGATCGCTCGAAGTGTCGACGGCCAGACTGCGGCAGGAAGGATATGTAGAGGCGCTGATCTTAAACGGCATTTCCGTGAATAACGAGTGGATCATGGAAGCCGGATACAAGCAATTTGACGCGGACGCTTGCGTTGACCGCTTGCTGGCGAACGAAGAGCGGCCGACCGCCATATTTGCCGCCAACAACTTGATTGCCGTACGTGTCATTCGCACGCTGCGCAAA
Organism: Paenibacillus sp. MSJ-34; assembly: GCF_018918005.1. Classification (GTDB taxonomy): domain Bacteria; phylum Bacillota; class Bacilli; order Paenibacillales; family Paenibacillaceae; genus MSJ-34. The sequence goes on from NZ_JAHLPR010000021.1 coordinate 9,272, forward strand.
CGCGGATTGCTCGTGCCGGACGATATGTCCGTCGTCTGTTTCGACGATTTGGACCCGGATATGGTCGTCGATCCGTTTCTGACGGTGGCGGCGCAGCCGGCTTACGATTTCGGCAGCATCGGCATCGGGCTTCTGATGGAACGAATTCAGGGTGTGGCAGGCAAGGAATGGAGAAAGGTTATTCTTCCTTCCAAACTGATTATCCGCGATTCGGCGCAACCGCCGAAATAACGGAACAACATGAATAACCCCGTCCGGCAACCGGGCGGGGCTAATTTATGTATCAGTTCATTACCTTTCTTGCAATTGTTTGAGATCCGAGGCCACTTTTTCGATCATTTGCACGAAAGCGTGAAGTTCTTCCGAGCTTGCCGCCTGATGGCGCGCATTGACGGAAGTTTGCTCCGATTCTTGCTTAACAGTGACGAGCTTTTCCGAAATTTGCTCCAGCTTCGCTTGAATTTGCTCTTGCGCCTGGCGGGACGTTAGCGCCAATTTTCTCACTTCGTTGGCCACCACTTCGAATCCCCTGCCATGTTCGCCTGCGTGGGCCGCTTCAATGGCGGCATTCAATCCGAGAAGATGCGTTTGATTGGATATATCGCGAATCATGGTGCCCATTTCGTTGATTTCTTCCACTTCCGCGTTCAAGCTTTCAATCAATTCATGCGCATGATCTTGCGATTCCGCCGTCGTAATCGCCGTTTCGGCGATCGATTGCGCGCTTCCATCCAATTCTTCCATCATCGCAGCCAGTTCTTGCACGATTTGATTGATCGCGGTGAGCATATGCTGCTTTTCGTCGACCATCGACTGAATTTTGGCCGTCTCCTTCTCATCGTATGCTTCCAAGACGAGTTGGGAATCAAAGTTAAACATTTTCGTCAACGCGTGAATGATGCTGATCCATTCGTACGGCACTTCGTTTTTTAGCAAATCTGCCGCAATCTCCAAATAGATCATATACATGCCCAAATACCAATTCGTCGTAAGTCCGATCCGGGAATGGACCGCGCCGACGCGAATCCGGTTTTGGATGAACGCTTCGTCGATCGTACCGGAGCATAACGACAGCCAGTATTCGCTTTGCGTATTTTTCAAACGTTCGATCGTGCTGAACCGGTCGATAATGAGCATTAGTTCCGGCTGCTTCTCGATATGGGAGTAAAACCGTTCCACAACTTGATCCACCACTTTTTGAAAAACGGGTTGATGACTGGCAAGCAGCTTCAGATCTTCTTCCGTAATACCCGTATAATCCAATTGCTTTTTGCGCTCCGCAGAGACGTTGATCATTCTACTCTCCCCTTTTCTTAACGCTTTTGCCGTTTCCTATAATCCGTATCCGCTTACAAAGGAAATCCAGCCGCTCTTTTCTTAAATATCGGATCGATCTATCTATTTTGCAATAGAAATCGGAAATATTCAACAAAAAATTGCAATAGCCAAATGAAACGACGTAAAAAAAGGCGCTTCCCAGCGCCTTCTCATTACGATCGAATTAATGGCCCATATAGCCGGTTTGGCTTCCCGTTTGGCTTCCGATCTGGCTTCCGGTTTGGCTGCCCATTGGCGTACGGTATTGGCTGCCGAGTTGGTTATTCATATAGCTGCCGGATTGTGTACCGTAGACGTTAGCAGATTGCATCTGTTGGGAATAGCTCGAAAACGTGTGCTCCAGTTGGTTGCAAATTTGCGAAATTTGCTGCAGCTGTTGGATGGCCGTATGATGTCCTTGCAATACGGACTGAATCGTTTGGACCGCTTGTCTTTCGCGTTGTGCAATCTGCTCCAATTGCACGGCATTTTGCTGCTCTTGCTGCATTAATTGCTGATACGTCTGGCTCGCTTGATTCGTTTGCTGAATCATTTGCCGAACGATGTCCTGGCATTGATGCAATTGCTGATTTCCGCCCATCATATGCATGTCGAATCCTCCTTGGAAATGTAAAATAGGCACCTTGAGTATTGTGCCACGGTACAACGCTTTTCTATGCCTCGCCGCCTTTAGCAAAATATAGAAACAACCGTTGGATCGCGCGCAAAATAAAAACACCCCCTTGCGGGAGTGCGGAGTTGCCGCGATATACTTCACGGCGAATCATCGATGCCGCTATCGGTTTAACAAGCTTCCGACATAGCGGAGCAATTCGTTCGAGCAGACGGGACAATAGCCGTGTTCGTCCATCAAACGTTTCGAGACTTCGTTGATGCGCTTTAATTGCTTCTCGTCCGGCGTTTTGGTCGAGGTCGTAATTTTGACAATATCTTTCAAGTCGGCAAACAGCTTTTTCTCGATTGCTTCCCGCAGCCTGTCATGGTTGTTGTACTCGAATTTGCGGCCTTTGCGCGAATAAGCCGAGATGCGAATCAATATTTCCTCGCGAAACGCTTTCTTCGCGTTTTCCGAAATTCCGATTTGCTCTTCGATCGAACGCATCAGCCTTTCGTCCGGTTCCATCTCTTCATCCGTAAGGGGATCGCGAATTTTGGTCCAATTGCAAAACGCTTCGATATTGTCCAAATAGTTTTCGAACAAGGTCTTGGCCGATTCTTCGAACGAATAGACGAATGCTTTCTGCACTTCTTTTTTGGCCAAGTTATCGAATTCTTTCCGGGCGATCGCTATAAAATTCAAATAACGTTCGCGCTCTTCTTTCGTAATGGAGGCGTGCTGATCCAATCCGTCCTTCAACGCCCGGAGCACGTCGAGCGCGTTGATGCACTGCAAGTCCTGCTTGATGAGCGCGCTGGAAATGCGGTTGATGACATAACGCGGATCGACGCCCGACATACCTTCCTCCACATATTCGCTCTGCATTTCTTTTAAATCCGCTTCCTTATATCCTTCCACTTCCTCGCCGTCGTACATCCGCATTTTTTTGACGAGATCCATCCCCTGTTTTTTCGTCTCCTTCAAGCGGGTTAGGATGGAGAAGATCGCCGCGGCGCGCAGCGCATGCGGAGCGATATGGATATGTTTCATATCGCTTTGCTTGATCAGCTTGGCGTATATTTTCTCTTCCTCGGACACTTTCAAATTGTACGGAATCGGCATGACGATCATGCGCGATTGGAGCGCTTCATTTTTTTTGTTGGCGATGAATGCCTTATATTCCGCCTCGTTCGTATGCGCCACGATTAGTTCATCCGCCGAAATGAGCGCAAATCTGCCTGCCTTGAAATTGCCTTCCTGCGTCAAGGACAGCAAATTCCATAGAAATTTCTCATCGCATTTCAGCATTTCCTGGAATTCCATCAACCCCCGGTTCGCCTTGTTCAATTCCCCGTCAAAACGGTACGCTCTCGGATCGGACTCCGAGCCGTATTCCGTAATGGTGGAAAAATCGATGCTTCCGGTTAAATCGGCAATATCTTGCGATTTCGGATCCGACGGGCTGAACGTTCCGATTCCGATGCGGTTATCTTCGGAGATGAGCACTCGCTCGACCAAGACTTGTTCGATATCCCCGCCGTACTCCGTCTTCAGCCGCATTTGGCAGGAAGGACATAAATTCCCTTCGATTCTTACGCCGAGCTCTTCCTCCACATCCTGCCGCAGCTCATGGGGAATGAGATGAAGCGGCTCCTCCTGCATCGGGCAGCCTTTTATCGCATAGACGGCGCCGCGCTCGGTCCTTGAGAATTGCTCCAAACCGCGCTTCAGCATCGTCACGATGGTCGATTTTCCGCCGCTTACCGGCCCCATCAACAACAAAATGCGTTTGCGGACATCGAGTCTGCGGGCGGCGGAATGAAAGTATTCTTCTACCAATTTTTCAATAGCCCGATCCAAACCGAATATTTCTTTGCGAAAGAAATTGTATTGTTTATGACCGTTGGCCTCTTCCACCCCATAAGAAACGATCATTTCGTGAACTCTGGCGTGGGCGGTCATAGCCGGAGCCGGATTGTCGCGAAGCAGTTCGATATAATCCCGAAACGTTCCCGTCCAAGCTAACCTTTCACTTTCAGCCCGATGTTCCGAAATTCGTTTAAAAATGTCCATCCATCTAACCTCCCATGCTTGACGTTTCCTACTAATATCACCGGCCCTGAGGTTATCGCTGCATTCGATTAATAATAAAGTGTATTACATAACTATGCGAAGTTATTGGATTAGTTGCTCGAAATTTTGAAGCGTATGCTATAATGATGGCATTCATATGTGACGGAAGAGGGGAAGTATCGTGGCCGTTCAACATGAAACGGAGCTGTATGGTCCGATCAAACAATATTTCGAAGGATTCGGCTATGAAGTCAAGGGAGAGGTGCGGCATTGCGATTTGGTCGCCGTTGCGCCGGGGGATGGCGGCGAAGACGACGATATCGTTATCGTTGAAATGAAAAAAACGTTCAATCTCGCCCTGCTGCTGCAAGGGATCGAACGCCTGAAATCAACCGACCAAGTCTATTTGGCCGTCGAACGCAATCGGACAAAGCGCGGCGCCGTAAACCAGCGTTGGTCGGCATTGACGGGGCTATGCCGCAGGCTGGGTCTCGGGCTTATCACCGTAACGTTCTATAAAACGAAAAAACCGTTCGTGGAAGTGCTCTGCAAACCGGAGAACGCCATGAACGGGGCAAGACGGAACAAATATCGCCAATCGCGGCTCATGCTCGAGTTCAAGGAGCGCAGCGGCGATTATAATGTAGGCGGAAGCACGAAGCGCAAGCTCGTAACGGCATACCGCGAGAAGGCGCTGCACGTTGCGGCGCAGCTTCGGGAGCACGGGCAGCTCAGTCCGCGCCGGCTGCGCGATTTAACCGGGATCGGCAGCGCCGCCGCCATTCTGCAGCATAACTATTACGGCTGGTTCGAGCGGGTTTCCCGCGGCGTTTACCGGCTGACGCCGAGCGGCGAGCAGGCGCTCGCGCAATACTCCCACGTCGTGAGCGAGCTTGCGGCTGCGGAGGGCAGCGGCAACCGCCAAGAAGACGGCGGTCCGGAAGAAGTCGAATAAACGATCTTCCCGGGGCCGATTGCCGCTCGCGGCTCATACATAACCTTTCACATCAGGTCAGCTGCGCGCCGTAAATTCCTCCACCGCTTCGCTCAGCAAATTCATTCCCCGCGCCAACTGTTCGCGCGACGAATGCGTGAAATTAAGCCGCATCGTATTCCGCTTCGGTTCCGCCGCGTAGAAATCGGTGCCCGGCACGAACGCGACGCCTTTCGGGACGCTTGCGCGCAGGAGCGCCTCCGCGTCGAGGCCTTCCGGCAGCTCGACCCAAATAAACATGCCGCCCTTCGGCTCGATCCAACGCGCGTCCTGCCACACGTCCTGACGCAGCAAGCCTGCCATCACCTTCATGCGCTCCTCATATTCGTGACGAATCTTCGCAATATGGTCGTCCAGCTTGAAATGTTCCAGGCGGAGCAGTTCGCTTAGTATTTGCTGATCGATCATGCTCGAATGCAAATCGGTCGACTGCTTCGCGCGAGCCATCATTTGAATGACGCGGCGGTCGCCGATCGCCCAACCGGTGCGCAGCGCAGGCGCAACGGTTTTGCTGAACGTGCTCGTATAGACGACGGCGCTGTCTTCCGGCTGTCCGTCCAGCGACAGCAGCGTCGGCACAGGCTCATAATCGCCGAAGCTGATTTCGCCGTACGGATCGTCCTCAACAATTAAGATGTTATTCGCTTTGCATTGCCGAAGCAATTCCTTGCGTCTCTCCAAACTCCAAACTTTCCCCGCCGGATTCGAGAACGTCGGAACGACGTACGCCATTTTCGGCGAGAAACGTTTTATTTTGTCCGCCAAATCGCCAGGATCCATGCCGTCCGCATCGCTCACCACCGGAACAATGCGCGCTCCTCGGAACCGCAATGCCTGCAAACAGGCCAAATACGTAGGGTTTTCCACCAATACCGTATCTCCAGGCTCCAAATATACGCGCGCCAGCAAATCGATCGCCTGCTGCGAACCGGTCGTCAGAATCGTTTCGTCAACGCCCGCTTTCACTTGCTCGGCGGCAGCGAGACGCTCGCCGATTTGCTCCCGCAGCGTCACATATCCTTCGGTCAGCCCATACTGCAGCGCCCCGTTTCCAAGCGCGAAAATGCGCTGCGCCGCTTCCCGAATCGCTTCCGCCGGAAACAGCTCCTCGGCGGGCAATCCGCCCGCAAACGAAATCACCGATCCTCCCTGCGTCAATTTCAAGATTTCGCGCACCGACGAAGCCTTCATTTGCCGAACGCTTTCATTGAATAAATACTGCATGCCGTTCACTTCTCCCTCTCCAATCTGAAATTACTCGCTAATCTCCGTCTTTTCCATAAAAGCAACCGTCGCGAACTGGATCAGCGAAACGGCCAGCAAAATCCACGGGATCGCCCCGGCCTCCAAATTGCTTGCAAACGACAGAAAAATCACGATAGAGCAAATCCGCCCCGTATTCAAAAACGTCTCCCGCAAGATAATCGTTTCGACCCGAACGTTGTCCTTGAGCGGAAGATTGCCGATAATGCGGTACGTATACGCCGAATACGTATTCCCTTGCACCGGATTGAATATCGAGTATAATGCCAAGAAGACAAGCACCGTCCATACCGATGTATGCATAAACAGCAAGAGCGAGCCGAACGTGAAACCGAGCGCAGCCGCCGCCATATATTTGCGGGCCGAATGTTCATTGCCGATACGGGTCAGAACGTAGCTTGACGCGATGACCAATCCTGTCAGGAATACGCCGGTATAGCCGACCAAGCTTTCCTGCTTTAATTCATTATACAATAAAATGTTGGGCAGGAATAACATCGTTCCTTGCAATAAGCCGATCACGAGCCATCCGCACAGCGATTTGAGCCATCTTTTATCCCTTTTCATAATCTTCGGCACCAAATGCAAGTAATATTTGCGGTGCAGCGAAGATTTCGATTTCAAGCGGAAGCTGCCGAGCGCCGTCAAGAAAAACATGACGAACGCAATGCCGAACACGACGACATATCCGTTCAGCCCTTGGCTTAAGCTGATCAGGAAGCCGGCCAATGCGGGCCCGGCCAATCCGGCGAAATTGAAGAGAACCGAATTCATGCCCAAGTATCGAATCCGGTTTCGATTGGTTGAGACGTCGTACATCAACGTCAAATACCCTAGCCAATAAAAGGAATTCGCAATGCCGTTCAGTACGGCGAAGACGGGCATATACTCGACGACTTTCTCCCGCGCGATCAGCACAAGCAAATAAAATAGTACGGTAAAGACGATACCGAGCCGGTAAACGAGCAGCCGGTCTTTCGTCTTGGCGATCCAGCCGCCTAGCATAAAAACAATCGGAGAAACGAAGTACAGAATGATGTTGTACATTCCGTTCACGAAAATATCTTCGGTCAAACGCCATAAATACAAACTTAAAAAGACTCCTGCCATCGAAGCGCCGAGCTGATACAACCCGTGAATGGCAATCGACACTTTCGCTTCCTTTGAAAGCTTCTTATCCGGCGGCAACGGCATGCGGCTTCCGAACAGTTTCGTATTTCTCCAATTGAGAGCAAGCATCTCGCAATATCCCCTTCGCTGCCTGAAGGCAAGCATGTTGTCAAAATCTTAAGGCGATTGTATATCAGCCCCCTGTTTCCCGCAACCTCCTTTTTCACGTCAAATAAAGCGGATTCATAGACATTCGATCCCTTTGCGGGGGTCGGATGCCGTTTTTCACTGCCTGATAAGAAATTGCTTGCAAATGATGCCATTTTGACGAGCCTTGGCGGATCGTGATAAAATATGTAGCTATAAGTGCGTGTTCAAAAAGTCGACTTTTCAGCACCGAGAAGGTTGCGAGAACCCGAAGAAGGAGGAGCGGAGTGTAGGCAAAACCTACATGAGCACCGGACTTCGAGGGTGAACGCAAGATTCGATGTCGAGTTCGCTCCCAGTTCACCTTCGTGATCAAAAGTGGGCTTTTTGAACAACCTCTATAATGTGGAGTTGGGAGTGATAGAATTGGATTCTTCTTTGGAGCCGAATACCGACCAGCAAATGCAACATCGCCGGGCGACAAAGCGGAAAGGTTCCGCCAAAATCTTTTTACTAATATGGGTGTTGATGATTGGCGGCGGCGTACTCGCCACTTATCTATATAGCAATCATATGAAAGAGGAAATGCTGCAAACAATGAAAACGCAAACGGACGAACAAATCGCCGTCATGAGAGCGGATTACGAAAGCCGGATGAATACGATCGCGGGGCAACTGGATACGTTGCAGAGCAAAGTGGACTCATTTAACGAACTTCTTACCTTTACGAAAGATAACGCAAGCGATAAAACCGATAACAGCAATAAGCTGTATACCCAATTGGCCGAAGTGAAGAAGAAGCTCGATCAGCTTCAGAAACAGATGGATTTGTTAAAATGAATGTTTCCGTCAAAGAGGTCAATCGGTTTTTTATGCTTGCAAGCGCCCCGTTTCTAGGCATGCTGTTATTTATGCTGTTCTCTTCGCAGACGCTGCAGATTCGTTACGATCCCGGAGAGCCGGCAACGACCGCTGAATTCGAAGCCAGAGCGGCGCAAATCGCCGGCGATCTGGATGACGCGGCGCAAACGGCGCTTTATGTGTCGGAATCCATCCGCAATATATCGGCGCTCTATCAGAAGACGACGCAAACGATGGCTGCGATCGTCAAAGTTGCCGGCGCGCAAGCCGACCGTCCGGCGAAAATCTATAATGACCGGATCACCTCCAAGCTCGGCAAAGCATCGCAAAAGATCGAGTCGGATAAAATCCGGATGGAATTGTTTTATCTGAATCAAGATACATACAAAGGATACGCGTTAAAGGTAAAATTGAAAGATCCGAAGGCGATGACGATGGCGCTCGGCAAAGATAAGGTCGGCGGCGCGGAAACGACGCTGCAAGCGGTGAAACGGTACGGGGCGGCGGCCGGCATCAACGCGGGCGGCTTTGCCGACGGCAAAGGAAATCGTTATCCGCTCAGCACGACGGTTCTAAACGGGAAATATATCAACGGCGGATTTGAAGCGAGCTATAAAGATTTAAGCTTTGTCGGCTTAAACGAACAGGGCAAATTAATCGGCGGGAAATTCCAATCGCAGCAGCAATTGGACAAGCTGAAGCCGTCGTTTGGGGCGACATTCGTCCCCGTCTTACTGAAAAACGGCGTGAAGCTCGCTATTCCCGACAAATGGAAGTCTTCGCCCAAACGGGCGCCGCGCACCGTCATAGGCAATTATAAGGACGACCAGTTATTAATCATCGTCGCCGACGGCTACGACGAGAAAGGAAAATCGGGAGCAACGCTTGAAGAACTGCAAAATAAACTGAGCAATCTCGGCGTCATCGACGCATATAATTTGGACGGCGGCGGATCTTCCACGCTGATCTTTAACGGCAAAATCGTAAACAAACCGTCCGACGGCAAGCTTCGCCCGGTGCCGACGCATTTTTTGTTTTTCAAATAAGCATCACATAATTGCGGACATCATCGGTAAAAATAGTTCTATGAAAAAGTTCACACAATTATAATTTCCTTCATGGAACATTTTAGGTATAATAGACGTATAGTTGGAGGTGGGCGCATCGTGTCGATCAAATTTATCATTGTATTGCTCGTCATGCTCCTTTTTTTGACGGCCATATTAACATCTTCTTATAACGAAGACAAAACGAAAGGCCTGTAAACAAACGATAATGCAAAAAGCTTCCCCGCGAACCTTGTTGGGGAAGCTTTTTTCGTTGTGCTACGCATGTCTTTGCAGATGATTCATTTCGCCTAAACAGCCGGAGCAAATATGCCGCTCTTTAAATTCGTTCACACTCGTCATCGAGCCGCAAAAAATGCACTTCGGCCGATACCGTTCCAAAATAATGTGATCTCCTTGCACTAAAATCTCTACCGGATCTCCTTCATTCATTTGGTACCTTCTTCGCAACGATTTCGGCAAAACGATGCGCCCTAGTTGATCCACTTTCCTAACTACACCGGCAGGTTTCATAAGTACTGTCACCCCTCTTGTTCGATCTGAATATCGCATACCCTTGAAAACTCTACACCTACTACTTTCGCTGCCGTCTGACAAAATCCTGCTTTTCCGGCAATTTTATCTGTTACGTTTCCGAAAAATTGAAATCAAGCTGGCGCAGCGCTTCATACACGACGATCGCCGCCGAGTTGGACAAATTCAAGGAACGAACTTTGTCCGTCATCGGAATTTTCATGCATGTTTCAGCGTTGGCCGTTATCAATTCCATCGGCAAACCTTTCGTTTCTTTGCCGAACACGAGAAAATCGCCGTCTTGAAATTGAAAATCGCAGTATCGCTTGCTTGCTTTCGTCGTGGCATAAAAAAAGCGGCTACCCGCATACTTTTCTTTCAGCTCCGCAAAGGAGTCATGATACTCAATATGAACCGCGTACCAATAATCCAGGCCCGCCCGCTTTAACGTCGCGTCGTCGGTACGGAAACCGAGCGGCCGCACCAAATGCAGATGCGTTCCCGTCGCTGCGCAAGTTCTGGCGATATTGCCCGTATTCGCGGGAATTTCCGGTTCAACCAATACAATATGCAATGCCATCCGTCTATTCACCTCACATCCTTATTATTATACAACATGTCCTGTGGAATATCGATGCATATGCGTGAACGGGAGGCGATTGAATTTTTTATTGAATGTCCTTATAATATAAGCAATTCGTTGGAAGGAGTGATGTAGTATGAGCAAGACTTATACGATGGATACGATGTCACATGTCGGTGAGGCTGCGGAACTCCTCGATTGAACACCCGGACAATCGGGGACTCTCCGTAGCTTGGCTCAATTTCGCTTTTCAAGCTTTCGGAGGAGGAAACCTGATTGAATTTAAACGATTTAGGCTGGAATACGGCGTTTGCGGACGCATTTGCGCCCTATTCGGAGCAAGGATACAGCGCGGGAAGAGTGGCGCTGGAGCATAAACATTTATATACCGTCTACACGGAACAAGGAGAACTGCTTGCGGAAGTGTCGGGCAAATTCCGGTATAACGCCTACGAGCGCGGGGATTATCCCGCGGTCGGCGACTGGGTCGCGCTCGATGCGCGGCCGGCGGAAGGCAAAGGGACGATCCATGCCGTTCTGCCGCGAATGAGCAAATTTTCGCGCAAAACGGCAGGCCAGACGACGGACGAACAAATCGTCGCCGCCAATATCGATACCGTCTTTTTGGTCAATGCGTTAAATCACGATTTCAACGTGCGCAGAATCGAGCGCTATTTGATTTTAGCTTGGGAAAGCGGAGCCAATCCGGTTATTATTTTAAGCAAAAGCGATTTATGCGACGATCTATACATGCGCAAGGAACAGGTAGAGGCGATCGCTTTCGGCGTACCGATTCATGCGGTCAGTTCTACGGCGGATATCGGCTTCGACGAGCTTGCCCGTTATTTGCAGCCTGGGAAGACGGTCGCGCTGCTCGGTTCGTCCGGCGCAGGCAAATCGTCGATGGTGAACCGGCTCATCGGCCGGGAAATCCAGAAAGTAAGCGAGATTCGTACGGGAGACGACCGCGGACGGCATACGACGACGCATCGCGAATTGTTTCCGCTGCAGAGCGGCGGAATCGTCGTCGATACGCCGGGCATGCGGGAGATCCAGTTATGGGACGCGGAGGAAGGGCTGTCCGATTCCTTCCGCGATATCGAAGAGCTTGCGGCGCAATGCCATTTCAACGATTGCCGCCACGAACGGGAACCGTTATGCGCGGTCAGGGCGGCGCTGGAAGCCGGGCAACTCGATGCGCGCAGATACGCCAATTTTAATAAAATGAAAGCGGAGCTCGCCTACTTGGCGCGCAAAGAGGATACGAAATTGAAATTGTTGGAGAAGGAACGCACGAAACGATTGCATAAATCTTTGAAGCATCAACCGCATCGATGAAATCACCGTCGAAACCGAATTTGTGGACTTGATTATGGCGATCGATGCGATCAACTGCTGGAACCGAAAAGCCGTCTCCACGGGGATGTTCCCCGGTTGTTTCTCATAATATGCCGAAAAGCCGTCAGGGCAGTGCGCCCCGACGGCTTTATTGTATGGATGGACGGCAATTGGCAATTATCCGTTTCGGCGCGCAAAATCCGCCATAAAATCCGCGAGCGCCTTGCAGCTCTCGTAAGGAACGGCATTATAGGCCGAAGCGCGCAAGCCTCCTACGCTGCGATGCCCTTTCAAGCCTACAAAACCTTGCTGCTCCGAATCTTTGATGAATTGCTTCTCCAATGCCTCGCTTTGCAGGCGGAATGTGATGTTCATGATCGAACGGCTGCCCGTTTGCGCGCATCCGCGATAGAAACCTCCGCTTTGATCGATCGCATCGTAAATAAGATTCGCCTTATCCCGGTTTTTACGTTCGACTGCCGTTAATCCGCCTTGTTCCGTCAACCATTTCAAGACAAGATTGACCATATAAATCGAGAATGCAGGCGGCGTATTGTATAGGGAATTGTTGGCATAGTGCGTATCGTAACGAAGCATCGTCGGGACGTTCTTCGGCGATTCGGCAATCAAGTCTTCGCGCGCGATCACGACAGTGACGCCCGACGGGCCGAGATTTTTTTGCGCACCGGCATAGATCATGCCGAATTTGGAGACGTCGACCGGACGGCATAAAATGTCGCTCGACATATCCGCAATCAACGGTACGTCGCCGGTTTCCGGATACTGTTGAAACTGCGTTCCTTCGATCGTCTCGTTGGACGTAATGTGCAAATAGGCGGCGTTATCCGCAATTTCAATCTCGCCCGTTTCCGGAATGCGCATATAGTTGTCCGCTTCGGAGGATGCTGCGATATGGGTCTCGCCGACCAGCTTCGCTTCTTTGATCGCTTTGTTCGCCCAGCTTCCCGTCTTCACATAGCTTGCCGTTTTGCCTTCGGACAGCAGGTTTAACGGTATCATCGCAAATTGCGTGCTCGCCCCGCCCTGCAAGAACAAAATTCGATACCCTTCCGGTATGCCGAACAATTGTTGCAGCAACGTTTGGGCTTCGTTATGCACCTGCTCGTAAATGGCGCCGCGATGAGACATTTCCATAATGGACATTCCCGAATTTTGAAACTCTACAAATTCCGATTGCGCCTTTTGCAATACTTCCAACGGAAGCGCAGCCGGTCCGGCATTGAAGTTAAACGCTCTTTGACTCATATCGTCCTCTCCACCTTGTCTCTATTTTCACAAATTAGATATGGATATGATAGCAATATTCCTATCTTCGTTCAAGTAGTATTTTTACACAAATGCAGCGGATAGAAACGGCAAATTCCCGCTGCCCGGAGCCGGGCCTTTGCGGGAATTTGAAACCGAACGTACGATTATACTTTTTTCCACGTTTGAAACGCTTCGGCCGGCTCTTTCGGAGTATCGAATGTTTTGCCCATCAGAGCGGCGAGCTTCTCCAAATCTTTGAGCAAATTGGCGAATTGGTCCGGGAACAAGGATTGTACCCCGTCTCCCGTCATCGAGTTGTCGGGATCGGTATGCATTTCGATAATCAAGCCGTTCGCTCCGGCCGCCACCGACGCTTTGGACATCGTTTCAACCAATTCCCGGCGGCCCGTACCGTGGCTCGGATCGGAGATGACCGGCAAATGGCTTAATTGCTGCAATACGGGGATGGCCGTCAAATCGAGCGTGTTGCGAGTATACGTTTCGAACGTGCGGATGCCGCGTTCGCACAGCATAACGTTAGGGTTGCCACCGGCAAGAATATATTCGGCCGCATTCAATAGCTCGTCGTACGTAGCGCTGAATCCGCGCTTCAGCAGCACCGGCGCATTCGTTTGCCCGAGCTTGCGCAGCAAGTCGAAGTTCTGCATATTGCGCGTCCCTACTTGCAAAATATCCGCGTATTCCGCGCAAATGTCCACATATTCCGGCGTCATGACTTCCGTGATCGTAAGCAAGCCGTGTTTCTTGCCCGCTTCGGCCATCATGACGAGTCCTTCCACGCCGACGCCTTGGAAGCTGTAAGGGCCGGTTCTCGGCTTGAACGCTCCGCCCCGCAGCACTTGGCCGCCGGCAGCCTTGACCAGGCGGGCGATCTCGTCGATTTGCTCGGGCGATTCGACCGCGCATGGCCCGCCCATGACGGTCAGATTGTTCCCCCCGATTTTCACGCCTTTGATCTCGATAATCGTATCGTCCGGATGGAAATCGCGGCTTGCCAATTTATACGATTTCGATATTTTAATGACGTTCTCCACGTCTTTCATTTGCCGTAAATGCTCGGCCAGCGTCGGCTCCGCTGAGCCGATAATGCCGATGACCGTTCGGTCCGTGCCGCGCGATACATGCGCCTGTACGCCTGCCTTTTCAATGACGCGGACAATTTCCGCCACCCGTTCTTCCGATGTTTTGTTGGATACAATCGCGATCATGTTTAGCTCTCCCCCATGTTTCATAATTAATTCCGGTACAGCGTTTTATGGAACTTGCTTTTTACCGTTCGCTAACTCGCTTAAACGCTTCGACGCTTATACGCTTTTAAGTATTAAAGTAATTATATAAAAAGATGCGTTGAACGTCAACCTGAAATGTTGGAATCGAGAAAAAGGGGCGCAGCGCCGTGTTCCCCTGGAAAGGTCGCGCTGTGGCTCCCGCACGTTGTATGGAGTGTTTTGCTTGCGTTTCAAGCCGATTGTTCTTCAAAACACCCCCTACTGCTGCCAACGCAATGTTGTATAGAATACAACATTTGAGGACGTTTAGAGCGGAAATGGGACGTTATGTTGTAGAAATTACAATATAATCTTTTGAAAATAGTCGAGATGGCTCCCAACCTGCTTCAACTGTTGCACTTTATGCAACATACGCCCGTCCGGTGCGCCTGTTAATCGTTTTATATTGCACTTTATACAACATGCGCGCGATGACGTGGCGGCATATGACTCCGCCAAGGGAACGTTACGCAAATCAAGCCGTCCGCCATGGAGTTCCATTGCGAACGGCTTGCGCTTTGAATTCTAACGTTACTTACTTTGCTTTCTCACGGACCGTCGGAAGCAGCTTCTTCATATTGACCGTTCGGCGTAGTTCCCACGTTTCCGGATTGTCCGGATCGTATTGCTCCAAGTAGGCGATCACTTCTTTCGTGATCGGCGTCGGAGTCGAAGCTCCGGAGGTAACGCCCACTTTGCGCACGCCTTTCAGCCATTCCAAGTTCAATTCCGTAATATCCGCAATCCGGTACGCTTTCACTCCGGCGATTTCTTCGGATACTTGCGCCAAACGGTTGGAATTGTTGCTGCGCGGATCGCCGACGACGATGACCAGATCGGTTTCCTTCGCTTGTTCGGCCACCGCTTCCTGCCTTGTTTGCGTCGCGAGGCAAATTTCGTTATGAATTTCCGCGGTCGGAAACTTCTCGATCAAGCGGTTCATCAAATGCTTGATATCCCATTGGCTCATCGTCGTTTGATTCGTGATGACGATTCGTTCCGTATTTAGCGACAGTTCCGCAATTTCCTGCTCCTTCTCGATGAGATGGACATGCTCGGGCGCAATGCCGATCGCGCCTTCCGGCTCCGGATGCCCTTTTTTCCCGATATAGACGATCTCGTATCCGTCCGCCACCTTGTCGCGGATCAAATCATGGGTTCGCGTCACGTCCGGACATGTCGCGTCGACGGTCGTCAATCCCTTCTCGCGGGCAATCCGCCTTACCTCCGGCGAAACGCCGTGCGCGGTAAAAATGACCGTCCCCCGGTCTACCTGATTCAAGATGTCGAGACGGTTGTTTCCGTCCAGCGTAATGATTCCTTCCCGTTCGAACGCCTCAGTTACGTGGCTGTTATGAACGATCATTCCCAATATATAAATCGGACGCGGCAAATCCAAATTTTTGGCCGTTTGCATAGCGAGCACCATCGCGTCGACAACGCCGTAGCAATAGCCGCGGGGCGTTATTTTGACAACTTCCATCGTCGCACCTGCTTTCTATTAACGAAACTTCCACTATAATAACGATTAACGTGTTCAAAAAGGGGGCTTCTTGAACTTCCTCTATTATAGCCTATTCGAGGGCGGGAAGGGAAGCGATGGGCAGCCACACAATGAACGTCGTGCCTTTCCCGAGCGTCGTCAATACTTCCACGGAACCTTTATGCTCGTCAATAATCCATTTTGCGATCGAAAGCCCGAGCCCGGTGCCCGCAATTTTGCCGCGCGACTCGTCGGCGCGGTAGAAACGGTCGAAAATATGCGGAACCTCCTCGCGATCCATTCCGATTCCCGTATCAGCGATCCGGATCCCGATCTGGTCGCCATGGCGGACCGTATCCATCGTCACACTGCCTTCCGGCGTAAATTTAAAGGCATTTTCGATAAAAATAAACAGCATTTGCTGCAAATATTCTTTCTGCCCGTTCACGAATATCCCTTCCAAACCGGAAAAGTCGCCTGTGATCCATTCCGCCTTCCGCTCTAAAAATTGCGCCCGCCGCGCTACTTCCTCCACGATCGGTTTCAGCTCAAGCTGCTCCATCTCCATCGTAAAACCGGCGTCGGCACGCGCCAGCGCCAGCAAATCGTTCACGAGCCGGCTCATGCGCTTCGCCTCGTCGGCGATATCCCGAATCGCTTCGGCCGACATATGTTTGAGCGTCTCCTCATCCCAACGCGATTCCTGCAGTTGATTCGGTTCCCACATTTTTTCGAGCAGATCGACATTGCCGCGAATCGTCGTGAGCGGCGTACGCAATTCATGCGACGCGTCGGATACGAAGCGGCGCTGCGTCTTGTAAGCATCGTCCAGTTCGTTATAGAACGTCTCCATCCTCGACAGCATGCTATTCACCGTATCCACCAGCCGTCCGATTTCATCGTTCGGCCCTTCCCGCTTAATGCGCACGCTTAAATCGGTGCCGCTCTCGATCTGATTGGCCGCCCGGATAACATTGTCGATCGGTTTCAACGATTTGCGGGCAAGGAATAATCCGAGCGAGAAAGCGATCATAAGCGCCAGGATGGAAACGCCCGTCAATATGTTTTTCAGTTTCGCCAGCAGCAGCTCTTCCTTCACCGACAGCACGCCGATTTGAACGAGTCCGACCACCTGATTGTTCGAAGTGAGCGGCATATTGTAAATGAGGAAAGGTGCGCCCTCCACAGTAACATGTTGAAACGCTTGTACCGCTTTCGAATTTTTTTGCGGATAAGGAAAATGGAACGGTTTCAAATTAGCCGACGTCTGAATGTTGGCATTCAAATAGTTTACCGTCTGCACAAAAAATTCCTGGCTAATGAATTTGCCGACCCGGAGTTCGAACGAACCGTTCCAAAAATCGATATTCACATCGAACGGTCTTTGACTGGCCTGCGCCACGATTTTGGACTTCAAATCGCCGTATATGTTCTGGGCGACAAACCAATAAACGGCGAAGCCGCATACGATAAACGTAAACGCAACAATCGCCGAATACCATAACGTCAAGCGTAAACGAATCGACATCGTTACGAATCTCCCCTCAATACATAGCCCGCACCGCGAATCGTCTGAATGATCCGTTTGCCTCCATGCTCCTCCGTTTTTTGCCGCAGCATCGCGATATAGACTTCCAGCACGTTCGATTCGCCGCTGAAATCGTATCCCCAAATTTTTTCCATAATGATATCTCTGGCCAGCACCCGGTTCGGATTTTGCATCAGCAAATGCAGCAGTTCGAATTCCTTTGTCGTCAATTCGATTTTATGCCCGCCGCGCGTCGCTTCCCGCGTATCGAGATCAAGCGCCAAATCTTCGAACGCAAGTCTGCGGACAGGCGTCTCCGCTGCCGGCTCCGCTTTGCGGCGCAACAATGCGCGCACTCTTGCCAGCAACTCTTCCAGCGCAAACGGCTTGACCAAATAATCGTCCGCGCCGAGATCGAGCCCTTTCACCCGCGACTGCACCTCGTCCTTCGCCGTCAGCATCAAGATCGGCACGGAACTGCCCGCTTCCCTGACCCTGCGGCATACTTCCCATCCGTCAAGCTGCGGCATCATGACATCCAATATCATAATATCCGGCTCGCTCTCCGCGATCAATTTCAATCCTTCGGCGCCGTTGCGCGCCGTTACGACATGATATCCTTCGAACGCCAAACCTCTGCGCAGCATCGAGGTGATTTTCTCGTCGTCGTCGACGACCAATACGTTTGACCGCATCGGACCAACTCCCTTCCTCTCTATAATAGCGAAAAGGAAGCGAAGAAGATATGACTCCCCCGCTTCCCGTCAACACGCTTTTTGCAATTATTGCTCAATCGCGCCGAATTTGTTTTTGTCACCGATCGTCACTTTCAAGTCCATCGTTTTGCCGTCGCGGATAATATGCAGCGTAATTTGTTCGCCGACTTTTTTCGTTTGAATCGTATCGATCAAATCCTGATTCGTTTTATACTTGGTGCCGTCAATGCCTGTAATGATATCGTACGGACGAAGATCCGCATTGTATGCCGGCGATTTGAAATAGACCCGCGATACGATGGAGCCTTCTTTAAAGTCGACTCCCAATTCCTTGGCAATATCCTCAGTCATCGTTGCTAGATCCGCTCCGATGAACGGAACCGGCTCCTTGGGAATCTCTTTGTTCGCCTTGAGCGGCTCGACCACTTCCAGGATCGTTTTCGAAGGAATCGCAAAACCAATGCCTTGCCCTTGCGCGCTAACGGCAACGTTCATGCCGATCACTTCGCCGTTCGTATTGAGCAGCGGGCCGCCGGAGTTGCCCGGATTGATCGAAGCGTCCGTTTGCAGCAAATTTTTGTAATTGCGGTTTTTACGGGCTTCCTGATCCGGAATGCTGATTTTGCGGTCTTTCGCGCTTAATACCCCGGCCGTCACCGTATGGTCGAATCCGAGCGGATTCCCGATCGCAACGACCCAATCGCCGACTTGGATTTGGTCCGAATCGCCCAAGTTAACGGAAGGAAAATCTTTATCCCCTTCAATTTTCAGTACGGCCAAGTCCAGATCGAAGTTGGATCCGAGCAGTTTCGCCGTAAACGGCTCTTTGTAATCCTGCAGCGTCACTTTGATCGAGTCCGCATTTCCGATCACATGCTGGTTCGTCAATATATAGCCGCTTTTATCGAAAATGAACCCCGAGCCGATACCGACTTGAACCAACGAATCGTTCTTGCCGCTATCTCCGTTATCCGACTGGCCGGGGTAATTATCTCCGAAAAATTGCCGGAAAAACGGATCGTCAAAAAACGGATTGTTCGAGAAGCTCCGCCCGCCGCTGCTTTGCTTCTGGAACGTCTCGATCAGTACGACCGCCGGACTCGCCTGCTTCGCAATCGCCGCTACGTTGCCCGGTTTGTCGATCGTAAGACCGCTCGGATTGGCGCTCGCCGTCACGGCGTTCTCGCCGTTGCCGTTGCCGTTCGGCAAAGCCGTCTCGCCCGGAGTGAACCAGTTGCCGCGATCGGCGGCAAACATGAGCGTACCGACAACAAGCATTCCGGCCAAAAACGAAGCGACGATCGATTTAAACGGCGACTTCGCTTTGCCGCTGTACTGCCAATTGGGGTTCACTTGCCCCGGCGCCGGATATCCTCCGTGATTGGCGCCGCCGTTTCCCGCGGGGGCGGAAGAGTTGTAATAGGACCGCACCGGAATCGAGCGAATCGGCTCGGGCGGCGTTATATCCACATCGGACGTTTCGCCGTCTCCGGAAACCGATTTCGTTGCCTGAGGCGACTCCGGTTGAACGGACTTGAACGGTCCGTAAGAATAGTAATAGGATGGTCTTTCCTGTTCCTCTTCTTTCGCAGGCTCTTGGTCTAGGTCTTTATGATTATGAAATAAACCTTGTTCATCATTGCGTTTGTCTTCGCTCATCACGAAAACCTCCTTCAACATCGACTATATCTTCTTTACAATGATTATCATGTACTATAAACCTTAAACCAACCTTAAAAATGAGTAAAAAGAAAATAAAAGTGCGTGTTCAAAAAGTCGACTTTTCAGCACCGAGAAGGCTGCGAGAACCCGAAGAAGGAGGAGCGCAGTGTAGGCAAAACCTACATGAGCACCGGACTTCGAGGGTGAACGCAAGATTCGATGTCGAGTTCGCTCCCAGTTCATCTCCGTGATCAAAAAGGGGCTTTTTGAACAACCTCTAAAAAGCTATTCTACCCAGCCTTTGCGGTGCGCATAGATGGCAAGCTGCGTCCTGTCCTCCAGCTCGCATTTCATCAATAAATTGCTGACATGCGTTTTCACCGTCTTAATGCTGATATGGAGTTCTTCGGCAATATCTTTATTCGTTTTCCCTTCCGCGATCAAGAGCAGCACTTCTTTTTCCCTATCGGTAAGACCTTCGTCCTCCCCTTTGGCCGTTCGGGACCGTAGGCCCCGCGACAACGCCTGCGATACGTCCCCCGTCATGACCGGCATGTTGCGGTAAGCGCCTTGCAATGCGTAGATCAGCTCTTCCGCGGACACCGTTTTGAGCACATAGCTGACGGCTCCCGCCTCGATCGCTTCGACAACTTGCTCATCTTCCAAAAAGCTGGTCAAAATGACGATCCGCATATTCGGAAACTGTTCCATGATCGCCTTCGTCGCTTCAACGCCGTTCATCTTCGGCATCATCAAGTCCATCAGAATGACGTCGGGCAATCCGTCGTCAAATCCCTTCCGCAACGCGGCCAATGCTTCTTCTCCGTCTCCCGCCTCGCCGATCACTTTACATTTCGGCTCCAACATCAAATAGGTGCGAAGTCCCATACGCACCATCTCATGATCGTCAACGATCATGACTTTCATCTGTTCCATGTCCGTCTCGCTCCTCCTCGAATTTAGGGATATGCACGCGAATGGTCGTTCCCGCGCCGGGTTTGCTAATAATTTCGGCATCTCCGCCTAATTTCTCCGCTCGTTCGCGCATCGTGGACAAACCGTATGAGCCGGTTTTGTTCTCCATTTGTTGAAAGCCTTGCCCGTCGTCGCTAATAATTAACGAATATTGGCTGCCCCGCTCCGTCAACGACAAACTGACATGTTTCGCCGAAGCGTGCTTGACGATATTGGCCATCGCTTCCTGGATAATAAGAAATAACTGATGCTCCTTCCCTTCCGACATTTCCCCTTGCAGGTCGATATCTTTCTTGCCCTGCAATCCGTTCTGGCGGCAATAATCGGGAAACCAACGGTCGAGCGCTTCGGCCAGCGTCTTGTCCTCCAATTCGAGCGGGCGGAGCTGGGCGATCAAGCCGCGCATTTGCTTTTGCGCCAAATACGACATATTGATCAATTGCGCAAGCACCGCTTTAGCCCGATCCATATCCAGATCGAGCACCTTCGGCAAAGACGAGGCGGACATATGAATCGCGAACAAATGCTGGCTTACCGTATCGTGCAAATCTCTTGCCAGCCGCTTGCGTTCTTCCAGCACAGCCGTTTCCGCTGTTTTCTCCAGCTCCAACGCCTCTTGCTCGCCCAATTTTTGCAGCAATTTCATCTTCTTCTCCATCGAATCTACCATCGCGTTAAATTCATAGTATAGCCACGAAAAGGTAGGATCGTCCGAAGGGGGAATCCGTTCGGACAAATTCCCCTTGGATACTTGAAGCATGCTCAGATGAAGCGTGTCGATCCGGCGTTGAATCGCCCGCGAGACCACATAACCGATAAAGACGTTCAAAATGACGATTCCGAGCAAGTAATAGATCCAAGCATGGGATTGGAAAAGTTCATCATACCATTTCAACCAACCGACGAATAAGGCCGCAATAGTCAGAACGCTTGACAAAGCGAAATATAGCAGCAATCTCCATTTCGTGCTTTTCAATATCCGTGTGATCATCTATCCTACCCTGCTCACTTTCACGTCGCCGATAAAGGTGCTGACAATGATCCGCACTTTTTTGCCGGCTTCCATGTAGTAAGGCGTTTCCGATTGCACGCTTCGCATAAAGCCTCCTTGCGATTGATCCAGCACCTTCACATCTCCGATAAAAGCGCTGGAGGAGACCGTAACGCCGACTTCCACATCGTTCGGAACGAATACTTTGACATCGCATATAAACGCTGAAATATTCACTTTTGTTTCGCCGTAAGGAATTTGCGCTTTCGTTAAATCAAGCACGGTGTCACCGATGAAATGGGAAATGTTCATCGGCCGCAACTCCCAATAATCCTGCCCCATGTGGACCTCGCCGATAAAGCCCGATTTGTTGATCGCTTTCGAATCCCATCCCCAATCGGTCCAATCGTCATGATGACTTTGGTGATGAGGATCGTCGCCGATCGGCGGCATGGACGAATCGTAATGCCGCTCTCTTGAGCGCGGTTTCAGCAGCACATATAATCCTATGAGAATCAATCCCGCCGGAATGATATATTTAATCATATCCCCGATCGAAAAGGTGTACCAACCCAAATTTTGTCCGAGAAAATAACATCCGATCGCAATCATGATGAAACCGAATAGGGAAATGGAGCGGTTGTTAGGGTGCCTGCCCGTCCCGACGAGATTGCATAACCCGATTACGATCAAAATAACCGGCCAAAACGTTCTAATCAAATCTCCTATGCTGAATGGGAGAATGCCCATTTGCCGCAATAGAAACAGTACGCCAATGCCGACAAGAAACAGTCCTCCGATCAGCCTGGAAAAAATATTTGAATTCATCTGCAACGCCCTCCGCTTGATAAACATCTTTCATTATATACAGTGTAAAGGTTGTTCAAGCAAAAAGACAGCGCCCCGGGGTTGAACTGTAAATCGGTCTCGAGACCGATTTACAAAAAGAGAGGGCATATCGTCGTTATGCCCTCTCGTCTGACAATTTATTTATTATTGTTACGTTCCGCCGTACGCCCCGCCCGTTTCGCGGCGGCATTCGTAGAAGCGGCGTCAGCCTCTTCCGCAAATTCCGCGTTAAATTTTTGGTTCACGCCCATTTTCGTATTTTTATTTTTAGCCATTTGCGCTCACCTCCACGGATATTATGCGGCGTCTTTTGGCGTTTTATGCGTAATGAAGGCTTCCTTGACCTGTTCGACCAGTTCCTCGGTCACTTTGCCGTCGCCGCGCTTCAGCACTTGGACGTTGACCGTTTTTTTGCCCCATTCTTTATATACTTGCTTCGTCGTATTATAGTAAAGATCGATTTTTTTGCCTTTAATGGCCGAGCCCGTATCGGCGACGATTCCGTAGCCGTAGCCTGGAATATAAAGAATCGTTCCCATCGGAAACACTTTCGGATCGGCGGCAATTGTCGAAATGCCCGCTTGATCGCGCCTTACTTTAATGCCCGAATACGTAATGCCGTATTCCGGATGGCCCGGTTTTTTCCCCGTCGATTCCACGCCTGCGGTATAACCGGTTGCAACGACTTTCACCGTCTCCAACACTTGATCCTGGCTCGGCGCGCTCACCGTCGTCGATTGCGGCTCCTTAGGCTTTTCTTTAACCTCCGGCGCTTCTTGCGCAATCATAAGATGGTTGCGGATATCGGATGTGTAATACGTTTCCTGAAATTTCTGTTGTTTCAAATATGAAACGACATCCGGCGGCAAACTTTGCGAATAGACGCGGCTTTCCGCCATTCCGAACATCGCAACCGCAACGGCCGCGATCACAACGATCAAGATTCGCCTCGGCAAATCGCAACATTTGGTTATCATATGGATACCTCCCCCTTATTGCGAAGGATGTCCAGGGATAACGCAAATTATACGCCGGGGCGAAATTTTTTATCTATTCCTTAGAAAATGCTGTGCGTGCGGATTTCTTCGGACAACTCGGCGATCGTCTCCTCGACCGGCTTCATGCCAATATCGCCCTGGCCCCGTTTTCGCACGGAAACGGAGCCCGCGTTCTGCTCGTTCTCGCCCACAATGAACATGTAAGGCACTTTCTCCAACTGGCCTTCGCGAATTTTGTAGCCGAGCTTTTCGTTCCGCAAATCGGCTTCTACGCGAATGCCCGCTTCTTTCAACCGCTCTTCGACCCGCTTCGCATAATCGTCGAACGCCATCGAAACCGGGAGCACCTTCGCTTGAACCGGAGCAAGCCAAAGCGGCAGCGCGCCGGCGAAGTTCTCCAGCAAAAAGGCGGTCATCCGCTCCATTGTGCTAACGATGCCGCGGTGGATCACGACAGGACGATGTTTCTGACCGTCATCGCCGACATATTCCAATTCGAACCGCTCCGGAAGCAGGAAATCAAGCTGCGCGGTGGAAAGCGTTTCTTCCTTGCCGAGCGCGGTGCGAATTTGCACGTCCAGCTTCGGGCCGTAGAACGCCGCCTCTCCTTCCGCCTCGAAGAACGGAAGCTCCAATTCCTCGACGACCTCGCGCAGCATCCGCTGCGACATTTCCCACATCTCGTCGTTTTGAAAATATTTTTCCGTATCTTGCGGATCGCGGTAAGACAACCGGAAACGGTAATCTTGAATGCCGAAATCTTCATATACTGTCCGGATCAGATTGACGACGCGGGCGAATTCTTCTTTGATCTGATCGGGACGGCAAAAGATATGCGCGTCGTTCAGCGTCATCGCGCGCACGCGATGCAAGCCCGTAAGCGCGCCGGACATTTCATAGCGATGCATCGTGCCGAGCTCCGCAATTCGGATCGGCAAGTCGCGGTAGCTTCGCATTTCGCTCTTGAACACCATCATATGATGCGGGCAGTTCATCGGGCGAAGCACCAATTCCTCGTTGTCCATGACCATGGTCGGGAACATATCTTCCTGATAATGATCCCAATGTCCCGATGTTTTGTATAATTCGACATTGGCCAGAACCGGGGTATATACGTGCTGGTATCCGAGACGTTCTTCCAAATCGACGATATAACGTTCCAGCGTGCGCCGAAGCTTCGCGCCGTTCGGCAGCCATAGCGGCAAGCCTTGTCCCACTTCGCGCGAGAAGCCGAATATTTTCAGTTCTTTGCCAAGCTTGCGATGATCCCGTTTTTTCGCTTCCTCCAAAAAATGCAAATGCTGTTCCAACTCGGATTTTTTCGCAAAGGCCGTTCCATAAATCCGCTGAAGCATTTTGTTCTTCGAATCGCCCCGCCAATAAGCGCCGGCTACGCTAAGAAGCTTGAACGCTTTGATCCGGCCGGTCGAAGGCAAATGCGGCCCGCGGCACAGATCGAAGAATTCCCCTTGATCGTACATAGTAATGACGGAATCTTCCGGCAAATCGCGAATTAGCTCCAGCTTTAAGTGATCTTGAAGCTCCGTATAAATGCGGAGCGCCTCCTCGCGGCTGACGACTCTGCGGCGGATCGGCAAATTTTCCTGCACAATCTTCTCCATTTCTTTCTCGATCTTCGCCAAGTCTTCGGGATTGAGCGAATGCTCCATATCGATATCGTAATAAAACCCGTCTTCGATGACCGGACCGATGCCGAGCTTGACGGCCTGATTGCCGTAAATCCGTTTGATCGCTTGCGCCATCAAATGCGCCGTACTATGACGGTATACTTCCAAACCGTCCTTTGAATCGAGCGTTACGATTTCGACCGCGGCGTCTTCCGTAAGCGGCGTATATAAATCGACCGTTTTACCGTTTATTTTTCCTGCGATCGCATTTTTCTTCAAGCCGCTGCTAATCGAGCCGGCTACGTCCTCAATGGTGCTTCCGCTCTCGTATTCCCGCACCGCGCCGTCCGGCAAAGTAACTTTAACTGACATGGATTTAACCTCCTCAACGTAGTGAAAGGACCTTGAAAAACAATCCTCCCTGTAGTCGCTTGAACGCAAAAAAACCCGTCCCGCAAAGGGACGAGTTGTCGACTCGTGGTTCCACCCTAATTCGATCCGGCGCTGTCCTGCAGCGGCATCGGATCCTTAAGCGCATTCGGTAACGGGAATGAATCGGCACGCCTTACTGCTCTTTCGCCCGCGGCAATCCATCCGCCTGGCGCGCAAGGTTCAAACGTGCAGCTACAAAGGGGTAAACCGCCGGCGGTTACTGGAGGAAATTGCAGCCTACGTTTCCTCTCTCTGGACAGACCGAAGGGCGATTCGTTTCTTTGTCAACGCTGTTCAAGCTCCATATAATATCAGTTATTATAAATCCATTTGCGCCGGCGGTCAAGTGCATTGATCCTGGTGCTGCTTGTCGGTATGCAAATACGGCGCGCAGTCCGAGCAATACACGCATACTTGGACCCTGTTCTCGAATATTTGCCGAATCGTTTGAATGACCTGCTCTTCGGGATGGCGCGTATGAATATAAATGTTTTGCGGCGAAACGGAAATGAGCGTGCTGACGATCATATCCTCCATCTCCAGCTCTTGATCGGGGAGCTCGATCACGATTCCTTCCGTTTGCGTCGTTTCGATTTGAACCATATGCTCGTTGAGCAATTCGAATTGATGTCCGCCTTTATGCATCAAATGCGCGACCGGAATTTTCGTTTCCTGCAAATACACGAAATATTTCAAGAGTGCGATAAATTCGTGGTATTGCTGGTCCAATATATATTCGTCCACGGCATATTCGACGATTTCGCGCAGCTCTTTCGCATACTGTTCCATCCGAAAATGAATAAATCCGTCCAAATGCACTTTCGTATGCTTATCGCGAAAATATTGCAGAAACGAAGAGGCTACCGTTCTTTTCCGGCGATCCCGGTTTTCGTACTCGCTCATTTCGAGATCCGTCCCATTCAACAAACGCATACAGTACTCCTCGACTTGCTCTACCGCATCTGTTCCTTCGAAGCGGCATTGTTTCGCGATCATTTTCCGCAGCAGCATGCTTTCCTTTTCCTTCAAGACGTATTCCGCCAACGCATTTGCCGCTTTTTTATATATTTCTTCCGTACCGGAATCGCCGTTTGCATCGGATGAAGGTCCGTAACAGATGAAATTCGTTTCACCCGCTCGCGTCGCGAAACGAAAGTGGACTCCTTCCTCTTCTGTATGTAAATCGTCGAATTCACGGGTGAAGCAATCGTATAATTTGGAAATGTCTCTCGCGGAAGTTTCCGTCATCGATACTGTAAAAAGTTCCATGGACTCACTCCTCAACGTTTGGTATATCCGTTAACGCGATTTCTTTGATGCCTTATTCAGTATATGGGGTTTCCGAAACAGATATACGACGATGAATTTGGAAACTCCGCCGCAAGAAACAGGAAAAAACCCCGGAAAGCGTCAAGCTATCCAGGGTTAAAAGCGTAATCTAATCCGTCGAACTATTTAATTTTGCATGACGAAATCGCGCTCGACCTTCGCATTCTCGTCAAAGATTCGCAATATATTATATTTGGTATCGCGCTGCGCCGGCGTTTTCCCCGCTTCGCGGATGATTTGCAACGTCGAACCGATGTTGACTTTATGCGTTGCCCCGGCCGCGGATACGACATTCTCTTCGATCATCGTGCTGCCGAAGTCGTTGCAGCCGTAAGACAACGTTAATTTGCCGATTTCCGGCCCCATCGTAACCCAGGAAGATTGGAAATTCGGGATATTGTCAAGCGTAATGCGGCTGATCGCGAGCGTCTTCAAATATTCTTCCGGCGTCGCGCGCTCGACCCGAATATTGGTGTTATCGGGTTGGAACGTCCACGGGATGAATGCCAGGAACCCGGCGGACGGGTATTTATTCGCAATGCATTCGTCCTGCGCCTCGCGGACGCGCAGCAAATGCAGCGCACGCTCTTCCATCGATTCTCCGAATCCGATGACCATTGTGGCCGTCGTATTCATGCCGATTTTATGCGCCGTTTGCATAACGTCCATCCAATCGCGCCAGGAGCCTTTTAATTTGCTTATTTTGCTGCGCGTGCGGTCGTCCAATATTTCCGCTCCGCCGCCCGGCAACGAATCGAGTCCCGCTTCGTGAAGCTCGCGAATGACTTCTTCCAGCGACAAACCGTCGGATACCTCTTTCATCTTCAAAATTTCCGCGGGAGAAAAGGAATGCATCGTAATATCGAACCGTTTCTTAATTTCCCGCAGCAAATTCGT
The DNA here is from genome assembly GCF_018918005.1 of Paenibacillus sp. MSJ-34. Lineage (GTDB taxonomy): Bacteria > Bacillota > Bacilli > Paenibacillales > Paenibacillaceae > MSJ-34. The sequence continues at coordinate 37,203 of NZ_JAHLPR010000021.1, forward strand.
ATAGTAGCTGAACGGCAAATTCGGGTTGGTTCCGCCTTGCATCAATATTTCCGTTCCGTTCACGTCGATCGTTTCTTGTATTTTTTGGAAAATCGTCTCATCCGGCAATACATAGCCTTCCTCATGCCCCGGACGACGATAAAATGCGCAAAAGCGGCAATATACGTCGCAAATGTTGGTGTAATTAATATTTCGGCCGATAACGAACGTCGTTATCGGTTCGGGATGCCATCGCTTCATGACTTCGTTGGCGACATGGCCCATTTTCTCGACTTGATCCGATTCGAACAGCGCGATACATTCCTCCAGGCCGATCCGTTCCCCTTGCAAAGCTTTATCCAGTATACGATCTATCGAACCCATCGTAGTATAGCATCTCCCTTGTTATGAATTTTACAATATACGAATTCCGTCCGTTTGTTTCATCGTAACATAATTTGCAAAGAAAAACAGCACCTTTCGGCGCTGTCGCTTATCGAAAAAATGCAAGGTTCCTGCGCGGACTTCCTTGAAATCCTTATACAAGATCAATCTTGCAGCGCTTGGGATAAATCGTCGATCAAATCGCCGATATGCTCCAATCCTACCGAAAACCGCAGCAATCCGTCGCCGATCCCCCGCTCCAACCGAACTTCGCGCGGCATCGCCGCATGAGACATCATCGCCGGGTAGGACAAGATGCTTTCCACCGCGCCCAAGCTAACGGCAACAAGCGGAATCTGCACTTTGCCGAGCACTTGCTTCGCCTTCTCTCCCGATCCGACGTCGAAGGACACGACGGCCCCGTAGCCGGACGATTGCTTCTCGTGAATGGCCCGTCCCGGGTGATCTTCCAATCCCGGATAGTATACTTTGACGATATTCGGATGTTCCGTAAGCCAAGCCGCCAGCTTGCGGGCGCTCTCTTCCGAATGAGCCATACGGGCTTCGAGCGTTTTCATCCCTCGCATAAGGAGCCACGACTCCTGTACGCTGAGCACCGTCCCCATCCCGTTCTGCAGCTGCTTCAGCCGGCGGCCGAGGGACTCGCTGCCGGCGACGGCCAGCCCGGCCAGCACATCGCTATGGCCGCCTAGAAATTTGGTCGCGCTATGCAGCACGATGTCGACGCCGAGCTCGATCGGCCGTTGATGATACGGTGTCATGAACGTATTGTCGAGCAGCGTGAGCAGCCCATGCGATTTCGCCCATGTTGCGACCGCTTCGATATCTGTAATTTTCAACGTAGGATTGGACGGCGTTTCCAGGAAGACCGCTTTCGTATTCGGTTGCAAAGCCGCCTTCACCCGGTCGAGATCCGTCATATCGACAAACGTCGTTGCAATGTTCATTCGATTCAAAATCGTCGTCAGAAAACGGTAAGTCCCCCCGTAAACGTCTTCCGTCACAATGACATGATCGCCGCTGGAAAACAACATGAACGCCGTTGAAATGGCCGCCATGCCCGAAGCGAACGCGAAACCGCCCGCCCCTCCTTCCAAAACGGCAATGTATTGCTCCAAAGCGTCCCTCGTAGGATTGCCGGAACGGGAATAGTCGAACGGGGGCGGATCGTTAATGTCGCGATGATGAAATGTCGACGCTTGATATATCGGCACGCTGGACGCGCCGGTCGCCCCGTCGATCTCCCCGCCGAAATGCAACAGCCGGGTTGCGAAGCTGCGCTGCCGATCCGAAGTTTGCTTCTTGTTCTGATCTGTCATATCGTCTATTCTCCTTCGATTTCCCGTCTTGCCGCTTCGATCGCCCGGCCAAGATCTTGAATGAGGTCGTCTACATGTTCGATGCCTACGGAAAAACGCAGCAAACGATCGTCGACGCCTACTTTTTCCCGTATTTCGGGCGGAATGTCGGCATGCGTTTGCACGGCCGGATAAGTCATAAGCGATTCGACGCCGCCCAAGCTTTCCGCAAAGGCGATTAAACGAATATGGCGCAGTATCGGCTCGATATACCGTTTATCTTTCATTTTGAACGAGAAGATGCCGGTGTTGCCGGAAGATTGCTTGTTCTGCACCTCGTAACCGGGATGATCCGGCAGCGCGGGATAATACACTTGTTCCACTTGCGGATGCTCCCGCAAATAGTCGGCAATGCGGAGCGCGTTATATTGATGCCTTTCCATCCGCAAAGCCAGCGTTTTCATGCCCCGCATCAATTGATAGGAATCGGAAGGGCCCAACACCGCGCCGATCGAGTTGTGCAGAAACGCCATTTGTTCGGATAACGACTGTCCTTTCGTCACAATTATGCCTGCCAACACATCGTTATGGCCGCCCAAATATTTACTCGCGCTGTGTATGACGATATCCGCGCCGAGTTCTAGCGGACGCTGGAAGAAAGGCGTCAGAAGCGTATTGTCCACAATGGTGAGAATTTGCTTTTTGCGGGCCCATGCCGCCACCGCCCCGATATCGGTAATCATCATAAGCGGGTTCGTCGGAGTCTCGATCAGCACCGCTTTCGTATTCGGCAAACAGCTCGCCTCGAGCGCGTCGAAATCGTTCGTATCCACATAAGTGGCCGTTACGCCGAACCGGCTCATCACGCGTTCCAACAAGCGGTAGGTTCCTCCGTATAAATCGAGGGAAACGATCAGGTGATCGCCTTGCCCGAACAATGCGAATATCGTCTGCAGCGCCGCCATCCCGGAGCTGCAAGCGAATCCCGCGTCTCCGCGCTCCAAATCCGCAATCGCTTCCTCCAGCACCGCGCGGGTCGGATTTTTCGTGCGGGAATAATCGAATCCCGTGCTTTCTCCCAACCGCGGATGCCGAAAGGCAGTCGCTTGATAGATGGGAAAGTTAACGGCCCCGGTTGCCGGTTCGTTTACGGAGCCGATTTGCGCCAAGCGGCTCTCTATTTTTAAATCTGACATAGGATGGTGCTCCCCCCGATCGTGGTATTCGCTCAAATCCAAGCGCCGTAGTCGACTTCGACTCCCGCATTCAGATCGTATGGCGTTTCTTGATAGACATAGTAGTTCAGCCAATTCGAGAACAACAGGTTTGCATGCGACCGCCAAGTGGAAAGCGGCGGCTTTGTCGGATCGTCGTCCGGATAATAATTTTTCGGAACCGCAATTGGAAGCCCTTTGCTAACGTCGCGGTCATACTCCCATTTTAAAGTACAAGGATCGTATTCGGAATGGCCTGTGACGAAAATTTGTTTGCCGTCTTTCGTCGCGGCGATATAGACGCCCGCTTCTTCGGATTCCGACAGAATTTCCAGCGACTCGACCGATTCGATGTCCTCTTTGCGCACTTCCGTATGCCGCGACTGCGGCACGTAGAAAATGTCGTCAAAACCGCGCAGCAGCTTGACGTTCTGCTTATTGACCGTATGGGCGAACACGCCGAAGCATTTTTCCGCGAGCGGATATTTCCGAATTCCGTAATGGTAGTACAGCCCCGCTTGGGAAGCCCAACATATGTGCATGGTCGAAGTAACGTTCGACTTGCTCCATTCGAGAATTTCTTTTAATTCTTCCCAATAATTCACTTCTTCGAACTCCATTTGTTCGACCGGCGCCCCGGTGACGATCATCCCGTCAAACCGCAAATGGCGGATCTCATCAAACGTTTTATAAAAGGTTTCCAAATGTTCGGCCGACGTGTTTTTCGACTTATGCGACTTCGGATGAAGCAGCACAAATTCCACCTGCAGCGGCGTATTGCCGATTAAGCGCAATATTTGCGTTTCGGTCGTTTCTTTCGTAGGCATCAAATTTAAAATAGCAATGCGCAAAGGCCGTATATCTTGATGGTATGCCCGCGATTCATCCATAACGAAAATATTTTCTTGAATCAACACTTCTTTGGCCGGAAGCGAATCCGGAATTTTGATCGGCATAAAGCTCACTCCTTTGTCTCAAATATAAAATGAGAAAAACCTTTCTCATACGAGAAAGGTTGTCATGTTCGTTCATGAGCCTTTCTCATCTGTCAGAAGCTACGCTTCCGCAAGAATTAGCACCGTACTATACTTAATAGCCGGTTGCCGGGTTTCATTGGGCTAGTCCCTCCACCTACTCTTGATAAGAATTGCTATGCAATATTCAGTTAATTTTAATAACTACTTTAATCGAAATACAGGCGGCAGTCAAGACTTTTTCGAGCATCCGGCGTGCGAACGATTCGGCCTTGCAAACCGCCGCACATTTTGCCGGCGGACGCCATAATTTATGATAGGTCGGCGTCATGATTTTGTCTTGAAACATCAATGGACGCGCGTTATACTAAACAAGTGCTTGAATAACGAAATGGAGAGGTGAAGCCGGAATGGATGGCGATCCGAGGCCGAAAGGGGTTCGCAACTTCCCGCAACTGCATAGGAACGAAGTCAGCGTTCGATGTCTGACGTCCGGTGGAACGAACCGTTATCGTTATTGCTTGCATATTCGGTAAACCGCGGCGTTATATTCGCATGCCTGATTTCTTCCTCTGCTCTTGCGCGCAATGCAAGCAGTAAGGCAATCGAAGAGGAGTGAAATCGGATGAAAATACGTTTGGTACACGACGGCGCGTTTACATTGATCGATAACATCCATCAAGCGTTGGATGCGCCGAGTCAAGGTTTTTACTGGATTGACGCCGACGTCGACGATCTTGTCGTTTTGCAGCCGTTGTTCGGCATGCATGATTTGGCGGTGGAGGATTGTTTAAGCGAAGAAGAACAACGCCCGAAAATCGAAATTCATGAGAGCCATTATTTTATCGTCATAAACAGCATTCGTTTTGACGATGAGGAAATTTTCCTGCGCGCGCTGAATATATTTCTGGGCAGGCATTACATCATTACCGTTACAAAGCAAAAAATCAACGAGCTTCGAGCGGTCAAACCGCTGCTCTGGGAACAAGAAGTCGACAAGCCCGACCGGTTCTTGTATCATCTCGTCGACCTGGTCGTAGACAACTACTTTTCCGTCGGCGATCGGATCGAAGTCCGGATCGAGAATTTGGAAGAAGATATATTGATGCATACGAAGAAAACGCATCTGAATGAAATTATCGGATTGCGAAGCGAAATTTTATGGTTGAAAAAAGTGCTTAACCCGCAAAAAGAAGTGATCGCTACATTAAATAAGAAAGATTTGAAATTGATTGACGACGAGTTGCAAAAATATTTCAGCGACATTTACGAAAACGCGGTCAAAATCTCGGAAACATTCGAGACGTACCGCGACTTGATGAGCAACTTGCGCGAAGCTTACCAATCGAGCATCGCGAACCGCGCCAACGATATTATGCGCGTATTCACCGCGATGACCGTCATCTTCCTGCCCCTAACGATTATAACGGGCATATACGGGATGAATTTCGACAATATGCCGGAGCTTCATTGGAATTTCAGCTACTACGTTGTACTAGGCTTCATGCTGACGTTAGGCCTCGGCATGTTCTATATATTTCGCAAGAAGGATTGGTTGTAAAAGGCTATCAGCCGATATATCGGCTGATCTCGGATAAGGCCGTCCCCATCGGCAAGTTGAACCGCCGCCAGGGGACGGCCTTATGCCGGCTTATGCCGGTATGAATGGCGCTACACCGCCTGTTTCACCGCTTCGCCTTGGCGCCGGAAACGAAGCCGCAGCAAGCGAATCCGCTCATATAACAAATCGATATTGTCCGCTTTCATAATATCGTCTCCGTACGCTTGCAATAAGACAGGCTTTACATATTTATCGCCCCTCGTTTGCATCGCCTCCCAGATCAAAGCCTGTTCTTCCGCCGGCATATCCCGAAGCTCGCGTTCGATCACCGGTTCTACATCGTAGCCGTCCCGTTCAAGCTCTTCCAGCATTTGCACCAATTCGCGGCGCTGCATGCCGCACTGTTCTTGCAGTTCCGCAATGGACCGGCCTTGCTGGACCCCCTCGAGAAGGCGGCGACGCCCGGTTAGCTTGTCCATTTCCTGCTTATATTTCACTTCCTTCTGCTTGTACAGCCACTGCGTAAATTCCAGCGGATCGAGTTTCTCCTTCACCCAATCGAGCGGAAAACGATGCTCGCGCGGTACCTCTTTCGTAATTTCGATAATGCCCGTTCCGTACAATTCGACTTTGTTCTCGCCGAAACCGGGGATTTGCAGCAATTCCTCCGGCGTTTGCGGAATAAACGTGCCGATTAAGCGCAGCATTCGATTGGTGGCGACGAAATAAGGGGCTTTCTTCACGGCGGCGGCCTGCGAACGCCTCCATTGGGTCAACGCCGTATACAGCGCTTCGTTCGGATTCAAATCGCTATAGCATGCGAGCATTTGCGCGCCGTACATTTTCGACGTTTTGTCCGTACGGTCGTCCAACATCCCGTCAATAACCGGCGAATATCCTTCTCCAAGCTTCACCGCGATTCCATGGCGAAATACCGACAGAAGCTCTTGCCAAGATCCCCCCTCGTACCACACGGTTTGCTCCGCATGGCCGTCCGGTTTCGGCTCGTCCCAGAACAAATGCCACTCACCGTGCCGTTCGCAGATCGACACCTGAGCCGTAACGATCCGGTCGTGCTCCGTCCGTTTCTCCAAACTGTTCAAAAACACAATATTCATACTGCTTGCTCCTCCTTTATTATCGTTTGAAAAAATTCCGGACAAACAAAAAACACCCCTCCTACGTCATGTAAGAGAGGTGCTTCCCCCGTCCGATTTTTCAATTACCCTTATTATACCATGCAACCGCTTCCTGTCAATCCTCCATCGAAAACTTCCGTCATGCCTCTTCGGATTGGCATCGCAGAAGGTTTATAATATAATGAGTACGAATCTACGAAACCTTAAAGGAGCTTAATGCGATGTCCATGCTGGAATTTGATTTTTTATCCGATCATACGGAAGATACGTCCACCCGATTCGTTACCTTTATCGGAAACAGCTATAAACGATTCGATCTGGCCATTACGAAAACGAACCGCTTCTACGGCAAACAACTGGTGGTCGATCTGCAAAACGGAATTACGGCCATTATCGGGCCTGACGACTTGGAAGAAGAAGGCTATTTGGAGCATGTGTATAAATTATCCGAGGAAGAAGCGGCAGAATTGCGCGAATTTTTATCCCAAATCGTCGGAACGGTCAATTTTACGGATTGATTGAAGCGCAAGGCGAAGGTTCGGTCGTTTAACGGGGTATCGCTTCGACCGAAGCGATTCGCTTTCGTCCGATGCGGCCGGCCTTGGCAGCGGATGAATGCGCCGCTCCCCTTTTGTCGAAATCCCCGTCGTTCAGACGGGGTTTTTATCGTTTCCGGGCTGGGGAAGGAACGCTTCCAATCCGGCGGCATTGCTTCGATTCTTAGTCGGATGAAGCGCTCGTTATCCAACATGATAGCGCAGCCCCCTGCGTCTCCCCCTATCTCGAAATAGCTCCGAAATCCGGCGTTATCTGCGACTCGATCGCCGAATCCGGTCATTAAAAGGAAAAACCGGAGCTAGCCCATAGCAGATTCGCCAATTCATGAAATCCGCACGAAATTAACTCCGTAAAATACCGCAAAATCTCACTTTCCACTCGACGAGAACAAAATAACTCCAAGTTTTACCGTTAAATAAAAGGTTCGTTCCTTATGCGTACGTCGGGCGCTATTGTTCAAGGAGCGTCTGTCTGGCCAGCGCGAGCCCGCCGCATAAGCCGGCGTTGTCCCCCAGTTTCGGCGGAACGATATATTGATCGATCCGTTCCAAAATGGCGGCATGATGCACATAACCGTTCAACAGATGCTGCACTTTCGTATGGATGAGGGGGAACATTTGCTCCTGCTTCATGACGCCGCCCCCCATGACGATAATTTCCGGCGACAGCATCAATATGCTGTTCATGAGCGCCTGCGCCAAATAATCGGCTTCCATCTCCCATGCGGGATGATCCAAGCCGAGTTCGAACCCTTTCTTGCCCCAACGCTGCTCGATCGCCGGCCCTGCCGCCACGCCTTCCAGGCAATCGCGATGATACGGGCACTTGCCCTCATATGTATCGTCCGGATGACGGCGCACAAGAATATGTCCCATCTCCGGATGCGATAAACCGTGCAGCAGGCGGCCTTCCACAATCATCCCCGCCCCGATTCCCGTGCCAACCGTAATGTACATACAGCTATCGTGACCTTGCGCCGCCCCCCAAGTCCATTCGCCCAAGGCGGCGACGTTAACGTCCGTATCGAAGCCGATCGGAACGGAAATCCGCTCTTGCAGCGCACCGAGGAAATTGTAATGTCCCCAATGCGGTTTCGGCGTACTCGTTACATAACCGTAAGTCGGGCTGTTCTTCTTCGGATCGATCGGACCGAACGATCCTACGCCAAGCGCCGCGATGTCTTTCCCGTCGAAATAATCGAATACCCGGCCGATCGTCTCTTCCGGCGTTGTGGTCGGAAAGCTGATCCGGTCGAGCACTTTGCCGTCATCCGTCCCGATTCCGCACACGAATTTCGTTCCGCCCGCTTCAATTGCTCCTAGAATGCTCATGTACCTGTTCTCCTCCTATTGTCATATCCGAACCTTCGTCATATCCGCTATTTCGATTCGTTTTTCCCGAACACCAACGCGTTGCCGATCAAGCGTCCGGGAGCGGTTACCGTTTTGCCGTCGGCAAACAGTCCGGACGAAGCTCCGCCGTCCAAATTCATCGCTTGCTGAGCTCCAAGCTTCAGCATAATTTCCGCCCATTGCTTCATCGTAGCGCCGCCGACGGTCGCCAGTACGACGCTGCCGTCCTTCTTCACGGCGATACCGCTGCGCGCCCCGCCGTCCGTTACTATTTTGGAAGACGTGAAGCCTTCTTCCTTCGGATTAACGGCCAGTTTCCCGTCCTTCACAAGACGCGGGCCGGCTCCGATCGCCGTCGTTACGTTTTCCCAAGGAATTTCTTCTCCCTTAAGATTTTGATAGCTTACTTTATATTCAACGGTAGATCCGACCTCGAACCGGTCCGCCATCGAAGCTTCCACACCGACGAACACGAGCACGTAGCCGTTTTTCGGAATAGCGGCATTTTCATTATTCGTCACCTTGGTAACGACGCCGTCCTCGACGACAACGGCGTTGCCGAATTTGAAACCGATATTCGCGCCTCGCTTGGGCGTAAATAAGATGGCGCCGTTTCCGTTCTCCTTGGGCGTACGGTTCACAAAGTAGACGTACCAACTCGCCTTCTTCTCCGCAGGCGAAGTTACCGTTCCCGATATTTTGATCCGCAAATGATCCATAAGAACGTTGCCGTCATCGGTAAAGCCGACCGCCGTTCCCGTATTGCCGATATGTTCGACCTGTCCGTTCGCTATGATCGTTCCCCACGGTTCGGGGGCGCCGCCGTACGCTTCGAAATACGTTCCGTTAATTCCGAACCGCGCGCCGGATAATTTGACGATATCTTTTAAATGCCCCGTTTTGCCGACCACATGATTGGGCAGTCCGACGCTTGCCTGCATTTCCTTGGGCAGCGTTACGGTTTGTACGGTAAACGTGCGCTTGCCCACCGTTACTTTTTTCGTTTCCACTTTCGGTTGGAAGGACAGTTTCGCTTGCGCTGCCGCCTGTTTCGTCTCCTGCTTCGCGTTCTGTTTCCGCGGCGTTTCCGCGGCGAATGCCGTAGACGCGCATAATAGACTGAATATAGCGATCGCTGCCGCCCATTTTATTGTTGTCATAACGATTCTGCTACACCTCAATCAATTTTTGTAAGCTCTCCATTTCAAGTTCTTCGAACTTGCGTCTGATTTCGCCATGGTCCACGTTGAAAAAACACGATTCCAGATCGCATTGTACCGGCGCGTCGCAACGGATCCGCGCCAAATCGCGCGATAGATGGAGCATGTCCAAATCGCTCTCGATCTTCGTCCGAACCGATTTGCTGAGCTGATCGAGATTGCTCAAAATGCCTTCGATCGACTCGAACTGCTGTATCAGCTTCAACGCCGTTTTCTCCCCGATGCCGCGCACGCCGGGATAATTGTCGCTCGTGTCGCCCATAAGCCCTTTCAAATCGACGATTTGCCGCGGCGTCAGCTGCTTCTCCTCCATTAACGATTCCACGCCATACACCATATAGTTGCCATGGCCTTTCTTCATAATGATGACGCGGATTCGCTCGTCGATCAATTGCAGCATGTCGTGATCGCCCGTCAAGATCAGCACTTCCATTTGCGGAGCGTACAATCTGGCCAACGTGCCGATGCAATCGTCCGCTTCATAGCCTTCGATGCCGACATTCGGAATGCCGAAGCTTTCCATCACTTCTTTGATCAAACTGAACTGGGGAATTAATTCGTCCGGCGCTTCCGCCCGGTTCGCCTTATAATCGTCGAATTTATCCGTCCGGAACGTCCTGCCGCCCATATCCCAGCAGCAGGCGATATGCGTCGGCTTGAACTTGCCGACCGCGTCCCAGAAATAGCGGATAAATCCATGCACCGCATTCGTCGGGACGCCGGCGCGCGTCTTCCGTATGTATCCGCCGTAAGCCGTCGCGTAGTACGCCCGAAACAGAAGGGCCATTCCGTCCACAAGCAGCAATCGCCGTTCATTCGTTTCGTTCACTCGAACTCTCTCCCAACATTGTTAACTCTAAAAAATTCGCAAAACATAGGCTAGAAGTCTAGTATATCATAATTTATAGCGGAAACAGCATGATAGAATCGGCAGCCATGCTCCAAATAACGGTAAGCCGCGAAGGGGAAGAGAACATGGCGAACATCCGGTACTGACCGAAGCTTAACTCTACCGGTCGCGCAAAAATTGTCCGATCCGCTCCACCGCCTCCAGCAATCGTTCTTCCTCCTGAACGAGCGCGATTCTAACATAGCCTTCGCCTTCCTTGCCGAAGGCGTCGCCGGGCACAACGGCCACACCCGCCCGTTCCAGCAAATCCCGCGCGAATTGGCGGGAAGACCGCTCATCCGGAATCGGAGCCCAAATAAACATCGTCGCCTTCGGGTTCGGCACGTTCCACCCGATGCTGCGCATGCCCGCGACGAGCGCGTCTCTCCTCGCTTCATATACGCCCGCCGCCGAGCCGTCCGGCCCGCTTCCGCCGGACGCGGAGGAAGACGCTTCCATTCTTGCGATATCGTCGCGCAGCGCCTTGACGCCGGCAGCCTGCACCGCCGCGAACACGCCGAAATCGATCCCGTTCTTCAGCGCGGCGATCGCATCGAGGACGTCCGCGTTGCCGACGGCGAACCCCAGCCTTACGCCTGCCATATGAAAGCTCTTCGACAACGAGTGAAGCTCGATGCTTATTTCTTTGGCTCCCTCGATTTCGAGAATGCTCGTCGGATGGAAGCCGTCGAACGCCAATTCCGAATAGGCCAAATCATGCACGATAAGCAGACCGGACTTGCGCGCGAAAGCGACCAAATCTCCAAAAAAAGCACGGTCCGCCACCGCCGCGGTCGGGTTGCCGGGATAGTTCAGCAATATATATTTCGCGCGCTCCGCCGTTTCTTGCGGTATTTGATCCAATTGCGGCAGAAAGCCGTTTGCCGCGCGAAGCGGCACATAGTAAGGCCGGACCCCGGCTACCGCCAATGCCGCCGCATATATCGGATAACCCGGATCGGGCACGATCGCCGTATCGCCCGGGTCGGTCAAAGCGAGCGCCAAATGGGCGAGGCCGTCCTGCGAGCCCATCAGCGCCAACACTTCGCGCTCCGGGTCCAGGCTGGCGCCAAAGCGCCGCTTGTACCATTCGGCCGCTGCGGCGCGAAACTCCCGGCTGCCGCGCGAGCCCGGATAGCCGTAGTTCTCCGGATCGCGCGCCGCTTCCGAGAGCGCGTCCATAATCCTCGCGGATGGAGGACGGTCGGGACTGCCGATGGACAAATCGATCACGTCGATTCCCCGGGCGCGCGCCGCTTCTTTCCATTGCGCCACTTCGGCGAATATGCCGCTCGCCATTCGGTTCAAGCGGGAGGAGCGCAATTGTTTCATTCTCGAAGTCAAGTCCATTGGCGTTCGTACTCCTCCGGTTTATATCCGACGGTTACCCGCTTCCCGTCGGTTACGAGCGGGCGTTTGATCAGCATGCCGTTAGAGGAAAGCAGGCGTATTTTTTCCTCTTCGGATAGGTTCGGCAGCTTGTCCTTGAGCTGCAACGCTTTATATACTTCGCCCGATGTATTAAAAAACTTTTTAATATCCAATCCGCTGATTCGAATGATTTCCGTTAATTCGGAAGGAGTCGGCGTTTCTTCGACAATATGGCGCAATTCCAGCGTTTTCCCTTTATTTTGCAACCACTTCACCGCACTGCGGCATGTACTGCATTTCGGATATTGGTATACGGTCAAATGACTCATCTCTTCACTCCATTAACATATGATTTCGTCTTGGCCTGCGGACAATATTCGGCGCAGACGCCGCATGTCTTGCGGCAAATCCGCCGTAAACCGAATGTCGCGCCGCGTGATCGGATGAATGAATCCGATGCTGCATGCATGCAGCGCATGCCGGTCGATCAAACCGTCCAAAGAAGCCATTCGCTTCGCCCGTCCATCCTCCGCCAGCCTGTCGGCATCCCATGTCTTGTACATTTTGTCGCCGATAAGCGGGCATCCGATATGTCGCATATGTACGCGTATTTGATGCGTTCTCCCCGTTTCAAGCCGCAATCCGACCAAAGAAGCATGCGAATAGGCTTCCTTCGTCTCATAATGCGTCACCGCCGCATAGCCGTCCGCGGTCACGATTCTCACATGCGGATTGCCGGGATCGCGATCGATCGGACCGGTTACGACGCCTTGCGGCTGCTCAGGATGTCCGTGTACGAGAGCGACGTATTCCTTCAACACGGCCCCGTCTATCATTTGCTCGGAAATATGCTGATGTACGTAGGGATTTTTGGCGATAACAAGCACGCCGCTCGTCTCCTGATCCAGACGGTGGACGGGTCGAAACCGGTATTTCTCGCCGCGTTCCGCCCAATAATGCACAACTCCGTTCGCAAGCGTATCCACGTAATGGCCGTGGGTCGGGTGAACGATCCTGCCCGCTTCTTTATTGACAACGAGCAAATGCTCATCTTCATATATGATTTCGAAATCGATCGGCTGCGCCAATATATCTTCCGACGTTTCCCGCTCCATGCGAATTTGCACGCAATCTCCCGCGGCGACGCGAACGCTAATATAACGGCGTTCTCCGTTGACGGTAATGCCCCGTTCCGTCAATTTCAGGCGGGAAAGCAGTTTGCGCGACACCTTCAGCCGCTTTTGCAAAATCGTCTTTAATAAAAATCCGTCCTCTTCCGGCGGAACCGAATAAGAGATCGGATCGTAATAATCGTTCGTCATGATCGTTCTCCGTAAGCATATTTTGTGTGGAACCGGTACAGTTAGCGGCTGCGCATGCGTTTCAGCTCGACGGGAATGCCTGAGGTCAGCAGAAACAACTCGGCGCATTCCGCGGCAAGCCGCCGGTTGACCGCAGCTGCGGTATGGAAAAAAGCGGACTTCTCCGGCAGCGGATCGTCCCATCCGCCATAAAGTTCGTTGGAAACGACAACGATCATCCCTTGAAACGACATAACCGCCTCGATCATCGCTTCCGCCCGCGCCGACAGTTCGGCTTCCAACGTCGAAACGAGCGCATGGATGCGCGACAAATGCCGGTACTCCTCATAAAGCCACGACGCAATGCTATCGACGACGACAACCCGCCGCTGCGCGCGATAAATATTCGATTCCCGGTTGATTTGATCGATAACGTGCGGCAACTCGAGCCCGGCATGCATTACTTTCCATAGGAAACCGTTCGGAGCGGAACGTTCGGCTTCTCCATTCGGCTCACGGGTCGCGATATAAATGCCTTCTCTTCCCAAACCTGCAGCGTAGCGAAGCGCAAAATCCGTTTTTCCGCTGCCGATCCCGCCCGTTACCATCATCAGCAAATCGAACCCCTCCATCGTCAATTATTTTGGAACGGCTTCTCGCACGCGTCGTTATCATCGTTCTTTTAAACAATATAACATAAATGCGGAAATCAAAAAAAGAAGAAGGTTCCGGCGGAACCTTCCTCGGGAAGTCTATCGTTCGAACGATTGCCTAGCGTTAGCTTATTTTCTCGGATTATTTCTCATATATTCATTTATCTTCAAATCCAGCAGACTGCTTATCTGTATGACGGTGTCCGACGTGAAGGATTGTTCTTGCAATACCATTTGTTCCATTTGAATACGCAAAAACTGAATTTCGTCTTCCAGAGTAACCGCTGACGAAGATGACTTATTTGCATCACTTATGAGCAAATCATTTTCTACACAAATCAACACGATCCCCCCCCGGAGTAAAAATTGCCCGCCAAAATCCAATTATAGCATTTCAAAAAGACAACAAAAAGGAAAATATATGCTATATTATAACAAAATAATCCTATGATTGGTACCTTATTATAAATTATTTCTCACTTTATCCATGAATTTCCCAATTCTTTCCAAAGATTCGTTTAATTGGGAGATCGAAGTCGCATACGAGCAGCGCAAAAATCCTTCTCCGCCCAAACCGAACACATCGCCCGGCACCGCCGCCACTTTCGCTTCTTCCAACAACCGATTCGCGAATTGTTCCGAGGTCATGCCGCTCGCTTGAATCGAAGGGAAAGCATAAAACGCCCCTTGCGGCTCATGGCATTCCAGGCCGATCTCGCGGAATCCTTTCACGACGAGACGCCGGCGCTGGTTGTACGATTCGATCATCCGGTCCTTCTCTTCCATCCCGTTGCGGAGCGCCTCCAATGCGGCGACTTGCCCCATGACCGGAGCGCACATGACGGTATACTGATGAATTTTCAACATGGCGGAAATCAAATCGGGATGTCCGCAAGCGTATCCCATACGCCAGCCGGTCATCGCGAACGCTTTGGAAAATCCGCTGACGAGAATCGTCCGATCTTTCATCCCCGGCACCGAAGCGACGCTGACATGTTTCCGGTCGTATGTCAATTCGGCGTAAATTTCGTCGGAAATGACGATCAAATCGTGCTCTTCGACGACTTTCGCGATCGGAAGCAAATCTTCGTAAGACATAATGGCGCCCGTCGGATTGCTCGGGTAACATAAAATTAAAATTTTGGAGCGCGGCGTCAATTTCGCTTTTAACGATTCGGCCGTGAGCTTGAACTCGTCTTTCGCGAACGTTTCAATGCCTACCACTTTGCCGCCGCCGATCGACGCAATCGGCGAATAGGATATATAGGACGGCTCGGGAATCAATATTTCGTCTCCCGGCGCAATGAGCGCGCGCAACGCCAAATCGATCGCTTCGCTGCCGCCGACCGTAACCATAATTTCCTTCGCCGGATCGTATGTCACTTTGAATTGATGATGCAAGTAGTTTCCAATTTCTTCACGCAATTCGATGAGCCCGGCGTTCGACGTATATTTCGTCATCCCCCGTTCAAGCGAATACACGCACGCTTCGCGCACATGCCAAGGCGTACAAAAATCCGGTTCGCCAACACCTAACGAAATGATGTCCTTGTCTTTGCTCGCGCTCACCAAATCGAAAAACTTGCGGATACCCGACGGGGGAATGTCGCGAACGAGCGGAGACAGATAGGAGTTCATTGACGTTTGTTTTTCTTCATTTTTAATCATGGCGCAACTTCCTTTACGGCGAGATCAACAGACGGTGATCATCTTCGCGTTGTTCGAAAATAATGCCGTCCTGTTTATATTTTTTAAGAATGAAATGCGTTTTGGTCGATAACACGGATTCGATCGGAGACAGTTTGTCGGATACGAAACTTGCAACTTCCCGCAAACTTTTCCCTTCCACTTCGACGAGCAGATCGTAAGCGCCCGACATGAGGTATACGGATTTCACTTGCGGAAACAGGTAGATGCGTTCGGCTATTCCTTCGAATCCGCGGCCGCGTTCGGGCGTAATTTGCACTTCGATCAGAGCCGTCACTTTATCGTCTTCCACTTTGCTCCAGTTGACGACCGTCGCATACTTGACGATGACATGTTCCTCTTCCATTTCCGCAATCGCCGCCTTCACTTCCGCTTCGGACACGCCGAGCAGCGTAGAGATCAGTTCCGCATCTCTTCTGGAATCCTCTTTAAGAATATCCAGAATTTTCATTTTGAGTTCATTCATACCCCATACCTCCAAAGAACCATAATAATAATAATACAACGAATTTGCGCGATGTGCCAACCGAAATGCTGCTTTTTCACCTTCGAACTTGTACGAAAAACCGTTCTCGCGGGCAGTCCGCTTAAACGGTTTTCGAATTGGCATTGATGGTGAACGGATATTAACGGATCAATCTTTGGATCATCCGCTGCCGATCTTCGTCCGACAGGACGGTATTGACTTGGAAGCAGCCCGGGCATACATAGACATGAAGCCGGAATGGCGCTTCCAACACCGGTTGGCCCAATGAAGCGGGGACATTCGGCTTAAACGAGTCGGCCCGAACCGTCTGTTCTCCCGCCAGCAGCATATATTCCCGGCAATAGATGCATTCCGGCGCTTCCTGCTGCGAATCGAGCACTTTTTCGACCGAAGCTTCGAATACCTCGGAATCGTTCTCGTCCGCGTTCTCGTCAATTTGAATTTGCAGCGTGCGGTAGCCTGTCAGCTCGTTGTTGCAATGAGGACATTCTTCTTCGGGACCGAGTTCTTCATCCCATACAATTTCCGTTTGACACCAGGGACAAATGGTATTCATCACATATCATTCCTTTATTTTGTTCTATCATTCAATATTGATCCAAAAAATAATGCCGGCCGCGAACACGATAATAGCCAGTGCGAATAACGATCCCCACAAGTATTTCATGCCTGTCCCCCCATATCAACGCTTAATATTAAGATAAACCCGCTCCGATAATATAAGATAGCGAAATCGAAATCATCATGGCGATAAAGCCGACGGCGCGATTGTCTTTTTGAATTTCATGGTCGATACGAAACACGGGCGTTACAAATTCGAACATAAAGTATGCGACTAAAAGCAGGACAAAGCCGAAGGATGCCCAGATCAACGACTCGTAAATCGAATCGCTGGCGGTAATGCAAAAGCGAAAAATGTTGCAAATTCCGAATATTTTCCCCCCGGTGGCCATGGCGACAGCCATGTTGCCCTTTTTAATTTCGTCCCAGCAGCGATACTTGGTCACAAATTCGAAACAATACAAAAACACGATGAGCGCCAAGACGGCAACCGAAAAATAAGCGACCATTCCGAAATACGGATTGGCGAGCAGCGTTTCCAAATCGACTTCCACCCTGTTTCACTCCCCCGTTCCATCACTTTAATTCGACAACGGTTACCCCCGCGCCGCCTTCGCCGTAATTCCCCAAACGGTAAGATTTAATATGCCGATGCTTGCGCAAATAATCTTGAATGCCCGTGCGCAGCACTCCCGTGCCTTTTCCGTGAATAATATACACCTGCCCGAGATTGGACAGAAACGCTTCGTCGATAAACCGATCCGCCTCGATGAGCGCTTCTTCCAAATTCGAACCGCGCAAATCCAGCTCCGAACGGACATGCTCGTCGCGCGAACGTTTCACGCTGGCGACATGACGCTGTTGCTGAACTTTGGCCGGCGCCTGCTGCACAAGCTCCAAATCGTTCAAACTGACCTTCATTTTCATAATGCCCATTTGCACGATCGCCTCGCCGGACCCGGCCAATTCGACGACATGCCCCTTTTGATTCAAGCTGTACACGACAACTTCGTCGCCGGCTTCGATGTTCCGCGTTTGCTTCGCGCCGGGGCGAACCGTCTTCGCGCGTCGTTCGTTCGGCTCCGCCTCGTCAAGCTGCTTGCGCGCGGCGATCAGTTTATGCTCCTTGACGGAGGCGCCTTCTTCCTTCGCCAATTTGCGCAAATCGGCGATAATTTGCTCCGCTTCGCTCCGCGCCTTGGCGATGACGTCGCGCGCTTCTTGTTCCGCTTTGGCGAGCATTTTGTCGCGCTGCTGCTCGAATCGATCCCGTTCCCGCTCGACTTGCTGACGGAGCGTTTCCAGTTCTTGGCGGAGACGCTGCGCCGTTTCGCGTTCGGCTTCGGCGGTAAGCCGGTTCTCTTCGAGCGAAGCGATCATGCTCTCGACGCGCAAATCCTCTTCCTTCACTTCGCCCTTCGCTCTTTCGATCATTTGCTGCGGCAAACCGAGCCGTTCGGCGATGGCGAACGCATTGCTTCGTCCCGGCACGCCGACGAGCAACCGATATGTCGGGCTTAACGTTTGGATATCGAATTCCATGCTGGCGTTAATAACGCCCTTGCGCTCATAAGCGTACGCTTTCAGTTCGCTGTAATGGGTAGTCGCCACCATGCGGCAGCCCAAGCTGTGAATATGTTCCATAATGGCGATCGCAAGCGCCGAGCCTTCCGCCGGATCCGTACCGGCTCCCAATTCGTCGAGCAGCACCAGGCTTTTCCCCGTCATTTGCCGCAATATGTTAATGATGTTCGTCATATGGCTTGAAAAGGTGCTCAAATTTTGCTCGATGCTCTGCTCGTCGCCGATATCGGCGTAAATCGCATCGAATACGCAACATTGGCTGCCGTCTTCGGCAGGAATGAACAAGCCTGACATCGCCATTAAACTAAGCAAGCCGATCGTTTTCAAGGTCACCGTTTTCCCGCCGGTATTCGGTCCGGTCACAATAATCGACGTATAGGAATTGCCCAGCTCGACGTCGAGCGGAACGACTTTGTCGGTCGCGATCAACGGATGGCGTCCTTTGCGCAATTTAAGAAATCCGCGGTCGTTCATGCGCGGAAAGGAGGCCTTCATTTCATGCGCCAGCCTTGCCTTCGCGAATATAAAGTCAAGCTGGGCGAGTATATCGACATCGTAGAGCAGCATTTCCGTTTGCTCGCCGGCAAGCGAAGACAAGCGATGCAATATTTTTTCGATTTCCCGCTCTTCCTTCAACTTCGCCTCGCGCAGTTTATTGTTCATGGCAACGATCGATTCCGGCTCGATGAACAAGGTTGCGCCCGAACCGGATTGATCGTGTACGATGCCCCCGAAATGGGAACGATATTCTTGTTTCACCGGAATGACGAATCGGTCGTTGCGGATCGTAATCAGTTGCTCTTGCAGCATTTTCGCGACCGAATTCGAACGGATCATTTGCTCCAATTTCTCGCGGATTCGAACTTCGCCTGTCCGAAGCTCGCGCCGGATCGCGGCCAGCTCGCTGCTGGCATTGTCCATCACTTCGGCTTGATCGTCGATGCATGCTTTAATCGCATCCTCGAGCGGCTTCTGTTCGGATATTTGCTCGCTGAGCGCATCCAGCAAAGGAACGGGATCCTCTTCATGGATATTGGCGATAAACCGTTTCAAGCGACGGCCGCCGTAAATCGTATTCGCGATATCCAACAGCTCGTGCGTGTTCAACATTCCGCCGATTCGCGCCCGCTGCAACGCGGAACGTATGTCAGCGATGCCGCCGAACGGGGCCCCGCCCTTCAAGCGATCGACTTTATACGCTTCGTCCGTCGCTTGCAGACGGCGCTTTACGTCTTCGAGATTGCCGCTTGGGCGAAGAGATTCCGCGTATTCCTTGCCGAGACTCGTCACGGCGTGATAAGCCAATTTATTTAAAATTTTGGAAAATTCCATTGTTTTTAATATTTTGTCGTCCAAAACGATAACAACTCCCCTCGTTGTTATTATATCCGAACCAATAAGGTTTAGCTATTCCACTCCTTACGAATCCTTCCACTAATAGAAGTTTGGCCTTCGGGTACAATAATGGTTGAATCGAGTCTTACTCATCAGTTCACGAACCTTTGCAAGAGCGGAGGAATATCGATCTTAAGGAGGAATTTCACATGACTTTTCTGAGACATGTCGTTCGTTTCGTTGTCTCAGCAATTGTGCTCATGGTGGTCGGATGGCTCGTTCCGGCATTTCATGTCGGCGGATTTTGGAGCGCCTTGGTGCTGGCCCTTGTCATCGCTTTGTTCGGCTGGATCATCGAAGGCATATTCGGCAAAAAAGTAACGCCGTTCGGTCGAGGCATCGTCGGCTTTCTAGCGAGTGCGCTCGTCATTTGGGTCGCGCAGTTCTTCGTCGGCGGGGTCAGCGTTTCGATTATCGGAGCCATTCTGGCCGCTTTGGTAATCGGGATTATCGACTTGTTCATCCCCATCAGCACCCCGTACGAAGCCGGACGTTAATCTTTCGTTTACGATGCCGGCAATCGCCAGGATCCCCCTGCTTCACGATGCAGGGGAATTTTTTTTGTTTTATGCCCCTTTTACGGCGCAAACCCTCTTTCCATAAAAGCCAAAGTCTGGTATATTGAATTAAATACCAGTAAGGAGGTCGGAATTATGGGTGATGTGCAAACTAAAGTTGCCATCGTTACCGGAGCCGGAACCGGACTCGGTAAAGCGGCGGCGATTGCTTTGGCGAAAGAAGGGGCGAACGTCGTCGCCATTGGACGAAGGCTGCCGAAAATAACGGAGACGGTGCAAGAAATCGACTATTTCGGCGGAAGCGCAATCGCCGTCAGGGCCGACGTGTCGGTCGAGTCGGATGTGAGGCATGCGGTGGAAACCGCCCTTGCGGGCTATCATCGAGTCGATATTCTTGTCAACAATGCCGCCGTGTTGGATATCGCGAATATATTCGATACGGAGCCCGACGAATGGCGGCGTCAAATCGACGTCAATTTGACCGGTCCGTTCCTCATGACCAAAGCCGCGCTTCCGATCATGCGACGGCAGAAATACGGCCGCATCGTCAACATTACGTCGTCTCTTGCCGCGAACGGCGCCGGCGGCTACGGCGCTTACAGCGCCGCGAAAGCCGGTTTGGAATCGCTCACCCGCACGGTCGCCGACGAAGAATCGAACTATAACATACTAGCCAATCTATTCGATCCCGGCATGATCAAGTCGGAAATGCACGGCACCGGGAAAGACCCGGCAACCGTAGCGGCGGAAATCGTCCGGCTGGCTTCGCTTCCGGTTTACGGTTTCTCGGGCGAGAAAATTATTTATTCGTAATATGCTCGACAAACTGCAACGTTGCCGCGACAAGATCCGGGAACAACCGCACCACCTGACCCGCCGCCCATGAGCCGCTCAAGAGCGTTTGAATGTTCGGCGATTCGAACAAGCGCATAATAAAGACAATGAAGGCAATCAATACGCAGCTTTCGACGAAAGCAAGCAAAGCTCCGCACCATCGATTCAATCGATGAATGCCCGGAGCTTTTGCAATCACGGTCAATATTTTGCCCACGATCGTCAAGCCGAATTTCGCGAGAACGAACAAACCGATAAACGCGAGAACGTCGGCAAACGTCGCGTTCAAACGAATCGTTCGCTGCAGCCATGGGGCTACGTCGTCGTAATACATCACCGCCGCGATAAAGGCGATGAATATCCCGAATACGGAAATGAGCGAATGAACGAATCCGCGAATATAGCCGTAAATGCAAGCCGCAACGACGACCCCGAATATCATTAAATCCAATGTATTAAAAGTCACTCTGCTCCCCTTCGTTCCTGTCCAATCCATGTTCTAAACGAAACGCCCGCGGCCATCGCGAAAGAAGGCGACGAAACGTCATCGATCTTGTTCAATCAGCTCGATCCACTCGTTATATTCGTTCTGCAGCTTGGAGTATTCCTCCTGCAGTTGGCTGTACGCTTCCGACGTTTCCTTCGCTTTCTCCGTCTCCATCTCATGTTCCACTTGCAATAGACGGTATTGATGCGATACAAGTTCGAATTGTTCTTTTAAAGAATCGAGCTCCTCGTTCGCGGCGTCCAGACGCTGCTTCAACGAGCCGTATTCCGATTCGGCTTTCGCCTGCAGCGCTTCATATCTTTCGTTGGAACGTTGTTCCAAGGCGTCGTACTTTTCCTTTTCGCTCCGTTTCAACGCTTCATATTGTTTTTGCGCTTCTGTCTTCATCCGATCCCGCTCCTGCGCGGAACTCCGCTCCAACTGCTCATACCGTTCCCTTGAAGTCCGTTCGAGTTCCTCGTACTGTTCCTTGGAACGCAACTCCAAATCCGCGGACTGCTCCTGAGCGGCCAATTCCAATTCGGACAATTTTTGTTTCCATTGTTTGTCCAAAGCCGCCAATTGTTCCTGCGACCGTTTCTGCAATTCTTCATATTGATCTTGCGAGCGCTGCTCCAACTCGGAATATTGTTCTTGCGAACGTTTTTCCAGCTCTTCGTACTGCGCTTTCGACCGTTTTTCCAACGCGTCGTACTTCGCCAAATGTTCGTTGGAGCGCCGCTTCCATTGTTCCACCAATTCCTTCAGCCGTGCTTCTTCCGCTTTCCAGCCGCTCTCGCGCTGCTGCAGCTTCTCATTATGTTCCTTCAACGATTGCTGGCTCTGCTTCGTTTTGTGAAGTTCGTCCTGCAAACGGCTATGATTGGATTCCAGCAGCTTGCAACGTTCCTTCGTCTTATTCGACTGCGATCTCGCCTCTTCCAGCTGGCGTTCCAGTTCTCCGACGCGAGCTTTCAATTGGCTTGTTTGTCCTGCGGCAGCTTGTTCGCCTTCGCGCGCTTGCGCAAGCGACCGCTGCAGTTCGGCCGTTTGGGCCGTTTGGCCTTTCAATTTATCGTCCTGTTTCGCCATCGCTTCCCGCTGTTGCTCCAATTCGGCGCGCAGCCGGCCCAGTTCCTGCTGCAGCCGCTCGTTCTCCGCTTGGACGGCCTGAAGCTGCTGCTGTTCGTGCTTGCTGCGCATCGCTTGTTCCGCTTGCTCCTGCTTGCTTCGCATCACTTGCTCGGCCATATGCACGGCCGCAAGTACGGCGATGCGAGGCATATCCAGCCGCGAATTGCTTTTCGCAATTTGATGCATATGTTCGTCGACATATGCCGCTACATTTTTTACATAATCCGTGCTAGAGGCTCCGACAAGCTTATATTGTGATCCATATATATCAACGGTGACTCGTGTTCGGTCTGTTGCTGCCATGGCCGCGCCCTCCTTCAATTCGTCTACGAATACAGCCACATCGATTCGTCTAGTAAACATTTCGATGCGGCTGTACCGTTTTCCTGCTATTTTCTTAATTCTGCGGCAAAAGTTTGCTCCAAATTCGCCACGATCTGGCTATTGATTTCATTCACCTCTTCATCGGTCAGCGTACGCTCCGGATGGCGGTATACGAGTGAGATCGCCACGCTCTTCTTGCCGGCTCCGAGCTTCTCGCCCGTATAGACGTCGAATACATGCACCGATTCAAGCAAATCGCCGGCGGTCTCCTTCGCCGTTTGCACGACTTGGCCGACTTCGATCTCTTGCGCCAGCACGATCGCGAGGTCGCGTTCGACCGACGGATAGCGCGGCAGCGCCCGGTATTCGATCGAGAAATCGGCGGCGGCGTACAGCGGCTCGAGCGCGATTTCGAACACGTACGTATCGCCCAAATCTTTCGCATGCTGCAATTCCGGATGAATTTGGCCGATCGTTCCCAAATATTGTTCTTCGCCTTGCCCGGTCAAGTATACGGATGCCGAGCGTCCGGGGTGGAACCCTTGCGGTTTGTTCGCTTCGTAGCGAACCCGATCGGCGATGCCCAGATAAGCGAATACTGCATCCAAAATGCCTTTCAAATCGAAGAAATCGCAAGGCTCCGCTTTGACGTTCCACTGAGCGGCTTCGCGGCGGCCCGCGAGCAATAGAGCCAGCATCGGATTTTCCTGCGGCAATTTCGTTAAGGCCGCTTCTTCGGTGGCGAAGCTGTGCCCGATTTCAAAGATGGCGATATCTTCTTGCTTGCGGTTGCGATTGTAAGCGGCGATATCGAGCAAATTCGGCAGCAGGCTGGTGCGCAATACGCTCCGCTCCTCGCTCATCGGCATCGCGACGCGGATCGGCCGCAGCGTCTCGGAAGCTGCCGCGAATAACCCCGTATGGCCCGGATGCGTAAAGGAATAGCTGATGACTTCCTGAATGCCGCCGCTAGTCAGCAATTCGCGCAACGCGCGTCTAATTTTTT
Source organism: Paenibacillus sp. MSJ-34 (assembly GCF_018918005.1). GTDB lineage: Bacteria > Bacillota > Bacilli > Paenibacillales > Paenibacillaceae > MSJ-34. Next base: position 61,154 of record NZ_JAHLPR010000021.1, read on the forward strand.
GCTCTTTCGTATATCCCCCCGGCGTCGTCGCGCCTTCGATCGGCGTTGTCGGAATCCGGTCGTAGCCGTATAAACGCGCAACTTCTTCGATCAAGTCGACGTCAAGCGCGATGTCTCCGCGGCGTTTCGGGACGCTCACTTCCAATACGCCGCCGTCCAGTTCTTCATATTCAAACTGCAGCCTTTCCAAGATCGATTTCACTTCCGCGAGCGTAAACGACGTGCCGAGATGCCGGTTTACTTTATCCAAGGCGACGCGAACGATGGTCGGCTCCGGCAACGAAACGACCGCTTCCACAATGCCTCCGGCCACCGCCCCGCCGGCGTAGCGTTCCATCAATGAGGCGGCGCGGTTCAAAGCGGGAACGACCGCTTCCGGATTGACTTCTTTCTCGAAGCGGGCGCTGGCTTCGGAGCGCAATCCGAGCTGACGCGACGTCTTGCGAATCGTTCCGCCGTCGAATTTGGCCGATTCCAGCACAATGTTCACCGTCGCATCCGTCACTTCCGAATTGGCGCCGCCCATCACGCCGGCCAGCCCGACCGGCTTCTCGCCGTCGGTAATTAACAGCATATGCGGCTCCAGCTTGCGTTCCTGATCGTCGAGCGTAACGAGCGTCTCGCCTGCGCGGGCGAGACGGACGTCGATTTGTCCGCCGGCCAATCGGTCGGCGTCGAACGCATGCAGCGGTTGACCGTACTCAAGCATTACATAGTTCGTGATGTCTACAATATTATTGATCGGGCGTACGCCCGCCGCGATCAGCCGGTTTTGCATCCATTGCGGAGACGGGCCGATCTTCACGCCGGCGATGTACCGCGCCGTATATCGGCTGCATTGCTCGCGTGCCGTAATGGTAACGCGAACGCGGTCGCTTGCCCGCACGGGGCTCTCCGTCATGTCCTTGTCCGGTTGCGGCAGCTTTACATCGCGTCCCAGAATCGCCCCAACCTCATAAGCGACGCCGATCATGCTCAAGCAATCCGAGCGGTTAGGCGTCAGATCGAGTTCCAGCACGTCGTCGCCGAGCGCAAGCACGTCGATGATCGATGCGCCGATTTCCGTATTGTCCGGCAGCACAAGAATGCCTTCCTGCTGTTCCTTGGGCAGCAGCTTGTCGTTCATGCCCAGTTCTTTCGCCGAGCAGATCATTCCTTGCGACTCCACGCCGCGCAGCTTCGCCTTCTTGATTTGCAATCCGCCGGGCAGAGCCGCTCCGACCAATGCGACCGGCACTTTCTGTCCTGCCGCCACGTTTTTCGCGCCGCAAACGATTTGCAGTTCTTCGCCCGTACCCGCGTCCACGGTACATACGTTCAACTTGTCCGCATCCGGATGTTTTTCCTTCGTCTTTACGTAACCGGCAACAACTTGGGTTACGCCTTGATTCCGATGTTCGACAACGTCGATTTCGATGCCGGCCTGCCTAATTTTATCCGCCAGTTCCTCGGCCGTTACGCCGCTTAAATCGATATATTCAGACAACCATTGATAGGATACTTTCATCGTACGCTCACTTCCTTTTATTCATGAATTATATGCGCGCAAATTGGGACAAGAAACGCAGATCGTTCGTATACAGATGGCGAATATCGTCGATGCCGTATTTCAGCATCGCGATCCGGTCCGGCCCCATGCCGAAAGCGAAGCCGCTGTACACTTCCGGGTCGTACCCGCCTTTGCGCAGCACTTCCGGATGAACCATGCCGGAACCTAATATTTCAAGCCAGCCGGTATGTTTGCAGATGCGGCAGCCGCTGCCCCCGCATTTCGCGCAAGTGACATCCACCTCGGCGCTCGGTTCGGTAAACGGGAAGAAGCTCGGACGCAAACGAATTTGCGTATTTGGGCCGAACATTTCGCGCACGAATTGAAGCAGCGTTCCTTTCAAGTCGCTCATGCGAATGTTTTTGTCGATCACCAAACCTTCGATTTGATAAAATTGGAACGAATGCGTCGCATCGTCGTCGTCGCGGCGGTACACTTTCCCCGGGCAAATGATTTTCACAGGCACTTCGCCTTTCATCGCTTCCATCGTGCGAATCTGTACCGGCGAAGTTTGCGTACGCATCAAAATTTCTTCCGAAATATAGAACGAATCTTGCATATCGCGCGCAGGATGGTTTTTCGGCAAGTTCAACGCTTCGAAATTGTAATAATCCTGCTCCACTTCCGGGCCTTCCGCGATTTTGTATCCCATGCCGATAAAAATATCTTCGATTTCATGGATCACCTTCTGAAGCGGATGCATCGCTCCGACACGCATCGGTCTGCCAGGCAGCGTCACATCGACCGTTTCCGCCTGCAGCCTCTTTTCCGTTTCTTCTTTCAAAAAGCGTTCCTGATGGGCCGAAATCACTTGTTCGATCGCCGCGCGCACCTCGTTGGCCACCTGGCCGATGATCGGGCGTTCTTCCGCGCTGAGCCCGCCCATGCCGCGCAGCACTTCCGTCAATTCTCCCTTTTTGCCAAGATATTTCACCCGCAAATCGTTCAATTGCTGCGGATCGTCGACTTGCTGCAATTTTGCGAGCGCTTCGGCTTTTAATGCTTCCAGTCTTTCCTTCATGAATCGATCTCCTCCTTCGTTCTGCTGTGCAACATGTTCCGTCTTGTTCCGTCATTCCTGTCTGCCGTCGCAACAAAAAAGGCCTTTTCTCCCGTAAGGGACGAAAAGACCGTGGTACCACCCTTGTTAGAGAATCGCCGTACCTCCGCCGCAGGAAATATGCGAACAAAACCATTTGCGGCGCGCCAATTCTCTCACTCGATCGATTAACGGCTCGAAACCGGTATCCTCTACTTCGGCGTTGCCGGTTCAAGGAACTGCTCCGGAGCGAACTTCGGCAGCCTGATTCTGTAGAGACGCTCTCAATCTGCGGCATCTCCTCCCTGTATAGAGGCGCTGCTTACTCTTCTCCATCGTTGCATTTGAATAGTGTATACGTTACAAGCTATTATATGCAAACCTAAGCTAGATTGCAAGCGTATTACCCCGGTGCAGCCGCTTGCCGCAAGAGCGGATCTTCTTCCGCCGGCGGGAACGACCGGGAACCGGGATTCGTATTGTACAAAGTATAACATTTGCGCCCCTTTCCTCGCGGCAATGATGCTAATGTTGTAAAATGTGCAACGTTCCAGGTCGATTCGGGCGGAATTGCCGCTTTTCATTGCGGTTTTGTTGCACAATATGCAGCATAGCGCCCCGTTCCGCCCTTCCGCCATTCAACATGTTGTATATCGTACATCTTGCGCAGCGCGGCAATTATGTCCGGGCTTCGAATTCGATCTGTTCGATCCGGATCGGAAGCTTGCCGTTAGGAACTTCAATCGTCACCGTCTCATCCTTTCCGGCAAGCAGCAATTGCGAACCCATCGGCGACAGAAAGGAAATGCCCCCGCCGTCAATATTCGCTTGATCCGGAAAACAAATCGTAAGCGTATCGGTTCCTCCCGTATCCAAATCGCAAATCGTAACGGTACTGCCGATGACGACTATATCGGTCGACCGCAGCCCGCTCTCCCCGGTCTCCTCAATAAGCTGTTGCACCCGTGACGTATACCGGGACAGCAAGGAGTCGGTCTTCGCGCGGGCCGGATGCTCGGGCTGCGGATAATGCGTATCGATAAACTCCAATTTCCTTTCTTTAAAATAGGAGAGTTGTTCCTTTAAATAGCGGACGATATCGTTATCTTTCATACAGATAATCCTTCTTTCGCAATAATACTTTCCAATCGGTTCGTTACATTTGCGGCAGCATCTTAACGCCGCGCTCCATCGGAGAACCGCATAACGGGCAGTCAAGCTCCTCCGGTTTCTCGTCAAACGTAAATTCCGCGCGCATCCAACCGTTGCAAGCCGCATGCGTGCAAATCCACACATCGGTTTCCGTTTCGGAAGGCCGTTGCTTTTCTTTCTTACGGTACATCGCTAAATCTCCTTGTTGTAAGCGTTTTCTGTAGTGTATTGTCCCAAATAGCAAAAACCATCGCATCACCGTCCCGTTTGATTTTCACCATTTAATGTAAATTGCAATAAATATGCACGAAGGCATCCCGCCCAGTAAGGGCGGAATGCCTCGTTTCATTCAGATTATCATTTTAGGAATGATTTGTCAACGTTTCCTCATGTCTCCACAAGCGACCTTCTCATTTGCTGAAATGTTGACTTTTTGAACTCGCAAGTTATCGTTACTCGAACGTCAATAATACGCCCGTCTTATCGTCGGATTTTTTAAATCTCGGGTAACGCTGGCATTCCGGATCGGACTCCTCCAAATCGATCAGCCATTCGGCGTATCCGCGAAGCGACTTGTCCCGAATGAGCCGCACCAACGTCTCCATCCCCGCCGCTCGCTCCGCCTCCGAAAGCTCGTAGCCTGCCGGCAAGAACAGGCCGTCCGTCACAATGAGCAGCCCCGACAATTGAATGCGGCTGATCCGGCCGTACTCGAGAAACTCGGCCAGTTCCGGTTCCCCGCTGAGCACCGCATACCCGTCCAACGTATTCATCGTTCTTTTATTATACAAAATCGTCGGTTCGACCAGTTTGCGCAATTGTTCGCGCGTCGTCATTCCTTGCTTGACGCCGTCTTCCCACATCCGTTTCGTTTGCTGGTCGATATGATCGACCTGATCGTAGGAAACGGTGCGAATGGAGCCGTCTTTATAAAACGCGGCAATCATGCAATCGCCCGCTTGCGCGTATTCGATATTGTTCTCCCCGATGCGTACGGCCGCCACGCCCGTCGTCCATAGATCTTCCTTCCGCGCGACGTCGATGCCGTGCTCCGCCATCTCCTCCCGCAACCGGGCATTGGCCCGCAATACCGCGCTATGCAGCGGGACGCTGTCCAGATCGCTTGCCGCCAAACGTTCCAATTCCCGCTTGACCAGTTGCGACGCCAAATATCCTCCGGTTTCGCCGTTCGGGCCGCGGAAAGGCCTAAGCGACGTCGCGCCGTCCAGCACGCCGAACAAACGAACCGATTCGTTCATAATTAAAGCGTCTTCGTTCCACTCGTTGCTCCCCTTTATCGTCAACGTTTCCACCTTCACGAGTGAATTCCCCCTTTATTGTGCCACTATTTCAGTCATGGGCGGCGGCGCCCGGCATTAACGGGCCGTATTCCGCCATTCGATGCGCATAAGGCGCAAGCTCCAGTTCGGCGTTCGACTCAAGCTTTTCCGTTATTTCCGCCAGCCGCTCCCATCGTTCCATATCGTCCGCGCTCGGGAACATGCTGGCGAAATCCCGTTGCAGCCGGATCACCGTACGTTCCCTTGGCCCCAGCGCTTCATCCAGAGCCATACGATCGATCGCGGCAAGCCGGGAAGGAATCTTCCCCGTTCGCTGAAGCATGCCAAGCTGCGCGTCGATGTTCGTCATATATTCCATCAGCCGAAGCGCCAGCCGTTCCTGTTCCGGCAATGCCCGCAGCATGGCTAGTCCGCTCGCGTTCGGCGTCCACTGCTGTCCCTCGAACAATGGGAAAGGCAAAACGCCGTATTGAAATTTTCCGCCGATATACCGGTCGAGCAGCGGCATTTTGCGTGACGAGCTAATCAGCATGCCGACATCGCCGTCGATAAAATCGCTCAGCGCAAAATGATGTTGAAGCGGCTTCATCACTTCGTCCTCGAACACGAACTGCTGCCACATCCGAAACGCCCTTAACCAGCTGTCTTCGCCGCGCGGCGAAGGCGCGCTTCCCGCCCAGTTCAATAAATACCACGGCGTATCGGAATCGACCGCAAGGCCCCAATGTTCGACGATGCCGTCGCCGTTTATGTCTACCGTCAGCTTCTTCGCCGCTTGCGTCATGCCGTAGACGTTCGACACGAACGAAGAAGGATTGAGATCGGCATGTCTCGCCATGTCGCCGTTATAATAAATGACCGGAACTTCCCCGCCGACAGGGAGAGCCCACCGGTATTGATTATACGTGAACGGGGCGAGCATCGCGGGATGAAATCCGCGCCACGCGTCCGCCCCGAACCGGTCGTCCAACTGCGCCAGCATGCCGCTGTCCGCCAGTTGGGCCAGTCCGTACATCCCGCCGATTTCGGCGAGTTGAGGCGCCGCGTTCGCGGAAATGGCCGCGCTCAATTCTTCGTACAACTGCCCCGCCGAACGAAATACTCTTACTTCCGCATGGAATTCCGGATTTTCGGCTTCAAATTCGTTGATGTACTCGACCAGTTCCTTCGTATAAATCCAACATTCGATCGAGACGGGCGCTCCCGTTTCTTGCTCGGCCACCCGATTCGGCGTTTGCAGCAGCCATACGCTTACAATCGCCAGCGCCGCGAGCGCCGTACCAAGCGCCAGTCCGATGAACCGTTTCTTTCTGCCTTTCGGCCGGATTGCTTGCATCAGTTTCCCCCCGGATCCATCCGTTCTGCGCCTATTATACCGCAAAACCGGCGTTCCGGCTTCAGCCGCTATACTTGCAAATCTTTTTTGCCGGTCAGCTTATTGGCAATCAACAGCGAGATGAGCGTGGAAATCGATAAGATAGAAGCGAGCGCCGCCCCCGTGCCGTAATTGGATGTAAACACTTCGCTATAGATAGTCACCGATATGGTCGCGGTCGCGCCGTAATAAAGGACGATCGTCGAGCTTAGTTCGTTAATCGTCGTGACCCAGCTCAGTATGGCTCCCGATAATACGCCGGGAATCATGAGCCGGCCCGTCGTCTTGAAGAAGGTCTTCATCGGCGGAACGCCAAGACTGATGGAAGCTTCCTCCACCCCGCGATCCAATCCTTGCAAAATAGCGGTGCTGGAGCGGATCGTATACGGCAGCTTCCGCACGACATAGGCGACGACGAGAATGATCCACGTGCCCGTCAATACGAGGGGCGGTTTATTGAACGCAATAATTAAGCTGATCCCGAGCACCGTTCCCGGCATGACGTAAGGAATCATAATTAATCCGTCCAGCGTTGCCGTTAGCTTGGAAGAGCGGCGGACAAGCACGTAAGCCAGCAGCATGCCGAACACGATCATAATGACGATCGCGATCAACGAGAAACTGTACGTGTTTATAATCGCCCGCGGCACCCGGTACAAAATTTCTCTGTAGCTATCGAGACTGAAGCCGCGATGGAATACCGGGCCTTTCGTTTTAATGAACGAAGTCACGATGACGGTCGCCTGCGGAATCATCGAAACGCAGACAACGAGCAACGCTCCGATCGTAATCAAAATGCGCGGCGTCTTGCGCAATTTCACCACTTTCGGCGTTCTCATGCCGGACATGGCGTAATTTTTGCGCGACACGAAATAGCGCTGCAAGAATAAGATCGTGGTAGAGCATAGGATCAAAACGACGCTGAGCGTACTGGCCATCGCCGGGTTGCCGCCCATTTCGCTAATGAACTGCTCGTAAGCGAGAATCGGGAGCACTTTGAACCCTTGGCCAAGCAGCATCGGCGTGCCGAAATCGGCAAACGATGCCATAAACACCATAAGCGCGCCCGCGGACAAGGTCGGGAAGATGAGCGGCAGCGTAATGCTCCATAAACGCCGGAAGCTGGAACGGCCGAGACTCTCCGCCGCCTCCTCGAGCGAGGTGTCGATCGTCTTCAGCGCCCCCGAAACGTATAAATAAATATGCGGATAAAATTGCAGCGTGAAGACGAATACGATGCCTTGCCAGCCGTACACCGAGCCGAACGGAATGCCGATATCGTTCAAGAAGCGGGTAATAAACCCGTTGTTGCCGAGCATCAAAATCCACGAATAGGCGCCGATAAACGGCGGGGAAAGCAGCGACATGATGATTAAAATATTGATGAGCCCTTTGCAGGCGATATTATACCGGGTCGTCACGTAAGCCATCGGCACCCCGATCAAAATCGCGAACACGGTCGCAAGCCCGGATACCATAAAGCTGTTAAGCAAGGCGCTGCGGAAATATTTCAACCTGAAAAAGTCGGCGTAGTTCGAAAAGGAAAATTTGCCGTCCTCGTTGTACAAGCTGGAAAAAAACAGGCTGAACAGCGGGTAAATGACGAATGCAAAGAAAAAAATGTAGCCGATTAAAATGATAAAGGTCCAGAAATCCCACTTGCGCAGACTAAGCCTTTTCAGTAGCGGCGATGGGCCGGTTCGCGCCGTTTGCTGCACTGTAAAGCACCTCCTGCCCGTTCGAGTCGAAAATAACCGCCTTCTCCAAGTTCAAATTGACATTGACCCGCTGTTTGGCCCGCAGCAGCGAATCGGGCTCGATCGCGTGCTGTTGGATGTCCAGTACGCTGCCGTCCGCGAGTTTCACCAGATAGCTGACCTTTTCCCCCAAATACGTAACGTCCGCGATTTCCCCGAGCAAATCGCCTTCGTTCTGCGCGCGATCGGGCGAAATCGAGATTTTCTCCGGACGGATCGAGAGCAGCACGTCGCCCTCGTAGCGCCGGTTCAACCGTACGTGAAAATCGCGGTTCGCCACACTGATCTTCGTCGCTCCGGTCGAGGCGTCGCAACCGTTCCCGCGCGCTTCCATAAAATTGGACGTGCCGATAAAATTGGCCACGAATCGGTTTTGCGGGAAGGAATAAATGTTCTGCGGCGTGTCAATTTGCTGAATGACCCCTTCGCTCATGACCGCGATCCGATCCGAGACGGCCAGCGCCTCCTCTTGATCATGCGTGACGTAGATCGTTGTAATGTTCAATTCCTTCTGCAAATTGCGGATGTCGGAACGCATCTTAATTCTCAGCTTCGCATCCAAATTGGACAGCGGTTCGTCCATTAAGAGCAGCCCCGGCCGAATGACGATCGCGCGCGCCAAAGCGATCCGCTGCTGTTGGCCTCCGCTCATATTCGACGGAATCCGGTCGCGCAAATGGCTGAGTTCGACCAATTCCAGCGCTTCCATCACCCGTTTTTCGATTTCTTGTTTGCCGACTTTGCGCGCGCGCAAGCCATAAGCGACATTATCGAATACCGTCATATGCGGGAAGATAGCGTAGTTCTGAAATACCATGCCGATATTCCGCTTGTACGTCGGAACATGGTTTATTTTCTGCTCGCCGAACCATATGTCCCCTTCTTCCTGCTGATAAAAACCGGCAATCGTGCGCAGCAGCGTCGTTTTGCCGCAGCCGCTCGGCCCGAGCAGCGTAAAAAATTCGCCCGCCTCGATCGTAAAATGTGCGTCGTTGACGGCTTTCTGCTCGCCGAAATATTTACTGACGTGGTCAAATCTAATTTTCTGCACGTCTATCATCCCTCCAGCCTTCTGATCGGATTGTTTCTTAGATGCGGAAAAGGGGAGATGCCTTGTCGGCTTGCATTCCGCCAGGCATCTCTTTAGGCATCGCTTATTCTTGTCCGGTTACGATTCTGTTGAATTTTTTGATCAACTCGTCTTTATTGGCAGCCGCCCAGTCGAAATCGTAATTGACCAGCTTCATTTCGCTAATGGCCGGAATGCCTTCAATCGGCTCGGCGTCTTTCCGCACCGAACGGCGCTTGAATTCCTTCTGGATGAGCGATTGAACGTCTTTGCCTACGAGGAAATCGATAAATTGCTTCGCTTCCTCCATGTTTTTCGCGCCTTTAATAATCGCAGCCCCGTCAGGTACGGCCGACGTTCCTTCTTCCGGATACATGATGCCTACCGGCGCGCCGCCTTCAACGTAACGCAGCGCCGCTTCCTCGAGCGTCACCCCGACCGGGAATTCCTTGTCCGCTACCCCTTTATATACCATGCCGGAGGAGGACAACAGCTTGCCGTCGATGTTCTCCACGAATTTCTTCACATAATTCCAGCCTTGATCGCCGTCCTTGCCGAATGCGGTCAGCATCGTTACCAACTGCGTATAGGAAGAGCCCGATTTCGCCGGATCGACGAAGGCGATTTTTCCTTTCCATTTGGCATCCAGCAAATCCATCCAGCTTTTCGGCACTTCGTCCTCTTTCACCAGTTCCTTGTTATACATAATGACCATCGGCAATGCGGCGAACGGCGTCCAGTGCTGCGAGCTGCCGATTTGCTCCGGCTGCAAATTGTCGAATTCGGACGTTTTGTACGGTTCGAAGTATTGCTTGTACGCTTCAAGCGAATCGGCGCCTCCGGCCCAGAATACGTCGCCGAGCGGATTCGCTTCTTCCGCCTGCACCCGTTTCAAGAGCTCGCCCGTTCCGCCGGAAATGAGCTGCACTTCAATGCCGGTTCGATCTTGGAATTCCTTGACGATCGGATTGTTGACCTCCGCCGCGTTCGGCGAATAGATCGTAATTTTCCCTTTCGATTTGGCCGCCTCGCCGCTACCCGATTCGCCTCCGGCTTCGTTGCTTCCCGCTCCTCCCGAACCGCCGCAGCCCGCAAGAGCCAATGCGATAATGAGCAGTGCGATCACGCCTGACATGACTCGTTTTTTCATCTCTGTTACCCCTCTCTGAATGTCTTTAACAATTACTGAATTCACTATAAACCCAGTATGAAGCGCTTTCAATGTGACGATTTTGCGAAAATCGTTTAAAAAATTGACATAGGTGTCCGGGACGCGTTACTCGAATCCATCGACGTAAAATTGCATTTGCAAGGCTAGTTTTTGCCGCAACCGCGGACAGAGGATCCCTTATTCGGCGAAAATTCCCCCGTTTCGGTCTTGAACCACTGGCTTTGTTGCATTAACTTCTACCGCCCTGCTCCCCAAGTTCGCGGACACAGGAGACGCTAATTGCGCCAACAGCCGAAAATAGTCGGATTCGATGCGTGCGCGGCTCGTTTCGTACGATTTTTCGTATACCTTTGCAGGATCAGGGCTCAAATCGGCGAGTATGTATGAAATTTCGAACTAAGTCGATGGATTGGAAGTGTGAGCCGCTTGTTTTGTACGATTTTTCGCATACCTGAGCAGGATTATACTTGAACAGGCCTTGTTACTCCGCCTGATCGATGCGGCAAAGGAAGGTCGTTTATGGATCGGGAATCATAAAAAAACTGCACTATCGCATTTTCTCCATCCGTCTCGTCGAGCGACGCGGAAAAAGCTGCGATGGTGCAGGCATAAAATACATGATTCATCATCCGCCTTGCGCGGACTGCAGCGTGTCACGTTTGCTGCAACTGCTTGCGAAATTCCGTGGGCGTTTCGCCGGTTACTTTGCGGAAAATTTGGCTGAAATAGCGCGAATCCTGATAACCTACCCTTTCCGATACTTCGTAAATTTTCAGGCTGAGATCGGCGAGCAGCGGCTTCGCCTTCTCCACGCGGATTTTCGTCAAATATTCGACAAAGTTCAGCCCGGTCTGCTTCTTGAACTGACGGCAGAAATGGCCTTCGCTCATATGCACGATCGAGGCCACCTCCTGCAGCGATATATCCTCGTCATAATGCCGTTCCAAATAGTCGTCGATGGCGCTGAAATCGTATTTTTCCTTAAGCTGCAAAGCGGGCGGCTCCTGTTCTTCCGTGCCGTTCAGCATCGCGATTTGCCATTCGAGCCGTTTCATATGGTCCACTTTGCGCCGCTCTTCCGCAATCTCGCCCGTTATGCGGCGTATAATTTTCATCAACTCGTCCGGATCGGTCGGCTTCAAAATATAATCCGCCGCGCCGACTTTAATCGCCTTTTGCGCGTATGCGAACTCGCCGAACCCTGTCAGGAAGACGATTTTCACTTGCGGATAATGGCGCGACACTTGCGTCGCCAAATCCAGCCCGTCGCAGCCGGGCATTCGAATATCGGTCAGCAAAATATCGGGCGCGCTGCATTCGATTTGCTCCCAAGCGCCGATGCCGTCCTCCGCTTCTCCGACAATTTCGCAATCGAACGATTCCCACGGAATCGTCCGTCTCAATCCTTCCCGGATGACCCATTCGTCATCCGCTATGACGATTCGATACATGTTCTCCCTCCTCCGCGCTATTCAAAACGGGTATTTCGATTTGCACCGTCGTTCCTTGCTGCGGCGCGCTGTCGATGGAAAGCCGATAATTTCGGCCGAAATAGAGAAGCAGCCTCTTCCGCACATTTTCGAGCCCGATCCCCGTCTTCTCTGGATGATCCGAAGCGTACCCGCCGCTCATAATCCGTTCGGCCGTTCCCGGGTACATTCCGATTCCGTCGTCGCGAACGACGAACCGGATGCGGTCGCCGATTTTGGCCACATGGATATCCAGCTTCCCTTTGCCGACTTTCATTTCCAAGCCGTGGGTAATCGCATTTTCGATGATCGGCTGAAGCAGCAATTTCAGCGTATACAACGATTCGAGGCTCGGATCGAGATCGAATGTCACTTCATACTTGTCGCGGTACCGGATTTGCTGAATGACCAAATAATTGCGGATTTGCCTCATATCTTCGCCGAGCGGAATAAAAGGCCCGTCCTTGCGGATGCTGAACCGCAGCAGTTCGCCAAGCGAAATCGCCGTGCGGCTAATATCGTCCACCTTGTAAATGCGTGCCATCCAGTTGATCGAATCGAGCGTATTGTACAAAAAATGGGGATTGAATTGCGCTTGCACCGCCTTCAATTCCGCCTGCTGCACCATAAGCTGCTTCTCGTACACTTCGTTGATCAGCAATTTGATTTGCTGCAGCATATTGTTGAAGCTTTGCCCGAGCTGCCCGATTTCGTCGTCGTAACGGGACGGGAACATGACGTTCATGTTGCCGCTTTCAACCTGGCGCATGAGCGAGCGCAATTTGCGGAGCGGCTGCGTCAATGTGCGCGAAATTAAATAAGCAATCCCGAAAAATACGATCACTTCCAGAACGATGACCGCGACCGTTAAATTGCGGATGCTGAGGCTGTCTTTCGTTACGGCCGCAACCGGCACCTTGCTGATCAATTTAAAGCCCGTCGCTTCCGACGTATCGTAAATGATCATCGACGAATCGCCCGACGGCTCCTTGACATTGAAGAAGCCTTTTTTGCCTTCCAGCACTTTGGGCAGGAAGCTTTCGTTCAGCTTCGTGCCGACTTGCTGTTTCGACGGAATGCTGGATATCGTATACCCGTTTCTGTCCAGCAGAAACACTTGTCCGCCCGGGTATAAATGGGCTTTATTGTATTTGTCGGCCAGCGCCGGCTCCATAATATCGATCACTAAATAGCCGAGCGGCTGGTTGGTGTCGATTTTTTTGATCAATCTGCCCGAACTGAGCACGACGCCGAAGTCGTCGATTTTCTTCATCGCGTAATGCGTATCCCATACGACATTGCCTTCGGCTAATCGCGCTTTGCGGAACAACCCCCAGTTCGGGTTAAATTCCGCGTACGGATTCGGCAGCAAATCGCCCGTAAAATACCGGTCCCCGTTCAATCCGAGCAAATAAATTTCAATATCCCAATTTTTGAACCCGAGAAACGATTCGAGAATGCGGTTCATTTTTTTCTCGTCTTCGTACTTTTCGACAAGGCTGCGGTTCGGATCTTTCGCAAGCACCTCTTGAATGTCGGAGCTTCCGTATATATACATCGAAAGCTGCTCGATATCCCGGACGAAATAATTGAGGCTGAAATTGACTTGCGATAAATTTTCCAACACCGTTTGATATACTTTTTCCTGGATAACATTCGACGATTTGTAGTATGAAAACGTGCCGAGTAGCGCCAGCGGAATGACGGAAAGAAGCAGAAACAGCACGATCAGCTTGTTTTGCAAGTTGATCCCGTTCACGTATCGCTGCAGTTTGGCCAGCATCGTTGCCTCTCCTTAATCGAGCAAAACGGGGGCGTCCGGACGATGCCAAAATTCGAACATGCGTCCGATCTGTCCGATCGTATTCCGTTCCGTCGAAAGTTCCGGCAGCTCGTCCGGACCGAAGAAGCCGACGCCGCTCGTCTCGACCCCTTGGCTGGCTTCTCCGCCGGTAATGTCGCAGCGGATAAATACTTTGTATACATGATACGGCGAAGGCGGGTGCGGATGGCATTTTTTATCAAGAATGCCGAGCAGGCGAACCGGCTTGACGTCGAATCCGGATTCTTCGCGCACTTCCTTGACGGCAACCTCCGCCGGCGTCAGTCCGATATCGGCCCAGCCGCCCGGCAGCGACCAAGCTCCGTCGATTTTCTCCCGCACGAGCAGCAGTTTGCCCTCCCGGAACACGACCGCGCGAATATCGACTTTCGGCGTCGCATAGCCCGTTTCATTTGCGAACAGATCCGGGATTCGCTCGAATGGCGTATCCGTATAGGCCGCCATCATCTCCACGCTAAGCTGCCTGAGCTCTTCATACCGCTCCAGGTCGTACACGTCTTTGCCGTATGTTAATCCGATTTGCGCGATGCTTTGTATTTTTTTGGCCCATGCCAACCATTGATGTTCCATCCTCTTCCTCCTCGCTCGTTCAACCGCTAATGTAATTGTTACTATATCATTATTGAAACCGGATTCACAACGGTTACTTTTGCGTATGAACCAACCGACGTTTGAGCAATGGGAGGGCCGCCGGAGTTGTACTGCAACAACGAACGATAACGAAAACGGACTTGCAGAGGCTGCTATAACGCAGTCTGCAAGTCCGTACCGTATCCATCATTGCCGCTCACGCGGCGTCCGTATTGTCGCTTACCCACAAGGACGGTGCTCGGGCTGCTTGGTCACCTTCGAGCCGTCTTCCAGCCGGAGCCAAGTATCGAAATCGCGCTCGCCTTCCTTCATTCGGATCATCCGCGCCCCGCGCGGAAATCCTTCGCGCCCGTACGTATTAAATCCGGTTGCCCGGCCGTAACATAGTCGAATGCCGTGCAGCGTACCGGTATAGTCGTTAATATGGTCATGCCCGACAAACGTGCCCATCACATCGCCCATTTCGACCATCGCCGCGAACAATCCGCTGTTGACCGGCGGACAGCATACTTCCTCATACTTATGCCCGTAGCATGTCTGGCTTTCCCATACCTCGCGGTATTCGGGCAGCGGGATATGGAGAAAGGCGAGCGCCGACAGCGGCCGGCCTCCATTGACGTTCGTTAAATGGCGGGATTCCCGTTCGTACCAGCCGATTTGATCGCGACGAATCCAGTCGTACCCTTCCACATGGGACAAGGCGGACAAATTGCCGGAATCGAAAAAGTAAAGCGCCGCTCCGACGTTTCCTTCGCCATCCCGCACATGCAGAATGTAATTGCCGACGCCGCTGACAGCCGCGGGTCCCGGTTCGGCAACCGCGTATTCGAATCCCGCCGCGACCTCCATCAGCTCCTGTCTTGTAATCTGCGCTTCGGTGTCGTGATTGCCGAACACCACCGCCCATGGCGTGCGGCTTTCTTCCACAGCCGATACGGCGGCGCGGAACGACTCCCGCGGATCGCGGCATCTGCCCGCGGAGATGACGTCTCCGGAAAATACGACCAGATCGGGCCGCTCCTCCCGCAATACTAGCTGCATCAAAGCGAGGGAGCGCGCATTCTCCTCTTCGCTGTTCAAGCCCGGCTCCCCCCAGTCGTTCCAATGAACGTCCGTAAATTGCGCGATCGTAAACGTACCGCTCTCGCGGAACGTAAAAGCATGTTTCATCACAGCCCTTCCCCTTCCGTTTCATTCTTCTTCGTTGTTGCCCGCGCCGTCCCGCTCCCCTTCAAGCGGAAGCGAAGTCAATCCTCATCCCGCTTCCGCCTCTTTACGCCAGTGCGATTTCAATTTGCTTCCGCCGCAAATGCTCGATCCATTCCTCGGGACATTGCCGGCCGATGATCATCATCGAAACTTCCTGCAAATCCGCGATTTTCGCAAAAGCCGACGCCCCCAGCTTGGAATGGTCCGCGAGCACGATCGCTTCTTCCGCACGTTCCATCATTTTGCGGGACACGCTCGCTTCCTTCAAATCATAGTCCGTAATCCCGTCGACCAGCGAAATACCTCCGACCGAAATAAAAGCTTTATGTACCTTCAACTGCTCGAGCAAGCGTTCCGTTAACGCCCCTCCCGCGGATTGCAAGGATACGTCGATCTCGCCTCCGGCGAAAATGACGCGTCCCGGAAAGCGTTCCATAGCCAACATCATGGCCGACACGGAATGGGTCACGATCGTGACGTCCGGCCGCTCGTGCAAATGGCGGATCACCTCGATCGTCGTGGTGCCGTTGTCGATCATAATCGTCTCTCCGTCCTTCACCAGGCCGGCGGCCAACTTGCCGATCGCTTCCTTCTCCTCGCGATTCGTTTGCATTCTTTGCAAATACGGCAGCTCCGCCGCATGCATTCGCGCCTTTACGGCCCCGCCGTATACTTTCTTGAGCAGCCCTTCCTTCTCCAAGCGGTCCAAATCGCGGCGGATCGTTTCCGACGAGACGTTCAGACGTTCTGCGAGATGCGGCACCCGTACCTTCTCGTCCTGCGTCAGCAGCTGCAAAATCGTTTTTTTCCGTTCTTCAAAAGTTAAGGACATCCTATCCCCCATACATCACCGGAATCGAAACGAACAGAACTCTTTCGTCGATCCTGTCGTTTCACTATCATATTAAGGTTGATTCATGACGAATGTCAATGATTTTTTGTTTGTTTTATGTGTTTTTATGACCGATGTTGTTGTTTATCATTCTTCTTGCGTTGGTTGCGGCAAGCAAAATGTAGTACGCGCAAATCGGAGCCACTCGCGTCCCGCAAACGACAAATACCGGTCTTTGGACCATATCATCGCCAAATTCCATGAAATCGCCGGAGCTTCGAGCTTCGCCGCAGCGATCCGGCCGGGATCGAGCTTGCGGCAAATCGTCTGCGGCAGCAGCGCCACGCCGAGTCCGACCGCGACCATCTCGCTAATAAAATCCCATTGGGAGCTGCTATAAGCAATGTTAGGGCGAAAACCGGCGCGAATGCACGCCGTCGTAATCATCTCGTGCAAAGCGAAATCTTCGCGGTACATGATGAACGGCTCGTCGCGCAATTCCTCCAGCCGCACGGACTCGCGTCCCGCCAACCGATGATCTGGATGCAGAACAAGCTTGAGGTCGTCCACCACAAACGGCAGCACTTCGAACTGCGCTTCATTGACCGGCAGCACCGCCACCCCGATATCGAGCGAGCCGTTCTCCACTTCCCGCTCGATCGTTCGTCCCCCTTCTTCGATCAGGCGAATGCGAATGCCCGGGTACAACCGGTGAAATTCGGCGATGACCGCAGGGAAGAAAGGCGCGCCGGTCATCGGAGGAATGCCGATGCGGATCGTCCCTTTCCGCATTTCCATCACATCCGCCAGTTCGGAAGCCAAATGATCGAAGGAATGCACGATTTGCTGCGCTTGCACTAGAATCGCCCGGCCCGCGTCCGTTAATTCGATATGTTTGGTGGAACGGTCGAACAATAAGACGCCCAATTCCTCTTCGACCGCCTTAATCATTTTGCTGATCGTCGGCTGCGTCACATGCAGCGTTTCCGCCGCTTTCGTAAAGCTTCGATATTTCGCGACCTCCAGAAAATAGTTTAAATGCCGGATATCCATTCGAGCGTTTCCTCCTAAAACAAGATAAACATCTGATCTTGTATCCGTGATTTATAGATAAAAAGCATAAATATCATTCAATATATGTATTTTACCTATTCTGAAGCGCGAAGTATACTCAATATCGAGAGGAGTATTCAACATGTGGAAAATCGCCAAAATCATCGGGCAGCTTGGACTTCTGACCGGTTTAACTTTACTTGGCAACGTCATATCCGAATATTTCGGCTTGCCGATTCCCGGCAGCATCATCGGCCTCGGCATCCTGTTCGCCTTGCTGCAACTGAAATGGATCCGGCTTGAATGGATCGAGCAAGGAGCCGATTGGCTGCTTTCCAAACTGCTATTGTTTTTCATACCTTCCGTCGTCGGCATCGTTCAGTACCAACAATTGATCGCTTCTTCCGTCCTCCGGCTTATTATGGTGATCGGTCTCAGCACCTTTGCCGTGATGGCATGCACCGGGCTGCTTGCCGAGTTCATCTCGCGCAAAAAAGGGAGGGAGACCGCATGATCGCCATCGCTTGTCTGCTTCTTACCGTCGGCATTTATTGGGGAACGGACCGGTTGTATCAACGTTTCAAACGAACGTATCTGTCTCCGGTCATCATTGTGCCGGTTCTATTGATTGCCGGTCTCCTCGCATTCCGCGTCCCGTTCGAATCGTACCATGCCGGCACGCAGGTATTGACCGATCTGCTCGGACCGGCAACTGTTGCGTTTGCCGTGCCGTTGTACAAATATTTTCAATTGCTCAAAAAACATGCTCTGGAAATGATATCGAGCGTCCTGTTCGGTTCCTTCGTTGCGATCGTCACTTCCGTGCTGCTGGCCGAGTGGATGCAAATGGACGCCCAATTGATCGAAAGCATGGCTCCGCGCTCGATTACGACGCCGATCGCGATGAACGTTTCGCAATCGCTTGGCGGCATCCCTGCGATAACGGCCGTATTCGTTATTATGACAGGCATTATCGGCGTCGTGATCGGCCCGCCCATGATCCGGCTGTTCCGCCTTCGAAGCAGCGTGTCGCGGGGGCTGCTGCTCGGCATGGGGGCGCACGGCATCGGAACGACGAGAGCGTTCGAATTCGGCCGCATCGAGGGAGTGATGGCAAGCCTGGCCATGATCATGGGCGCCTTGTTCACGCTCGGAATGATTCGCGGCGTGCTGGGACTGATGATGTGAAGCGCCTCGAACCGGATCGGTTCGAGGCGCATTGCCCGAGCTACGCTTCTCGACTGCCCTTTCTACTCGTTTAAGTAGGTTGTCACCCGGTTCTGAATCAGCTTCGCTGCTTCCTCGGCAGTCTTTTGTCCGTTGAAAAACGGTTTGGCTTCCTCTTCGATCATGGGAACAATTTTAGGATCGTAGTTCATATAGTGATCTGCCGCGTTGATGATCTCCTGGATTTGGGCAAATTGTTCGTTCGGCACGTTGATTGCTTTCCCATCTGGAAGCTTGAACGTTCCATTCTTCATTTGCTCCTTGATGTCGTTCAGCTTCTTCTCATTCACAGATTTATGCAATGAAATTCCATCTTGCAAGGATTGCACTTCTTCGGATAACAAGAAGGAAACAAATTTCCATGCCTCCTCCTTGACTAACGATTTGGCTGAAATCGCAAACTCGAATGAAGGTGTGATTGTTACACCGTTTTGTCCTTCCGCATGCGGCTTTTGCAGCAGTTTCGGATTCGAGAAGAATTGATACGGAATATTGATCAAGTCGGCCGGCGAGTAAAAATAGGTATTGTAGAACAATTGTTTACCCGCTTCCGCTTGATTGGCAGTCATCACCTTCTCGTCATACCATTTTTTTAATTGTTGCATAGTTTCCACGAATGAGGGAGAGTCGAAGTTTGCCTTCTTCGCCGCACTGTCAACGAACTGTTCGAAATGATCAAAAACCGTTTCATAAAGGATTCGTTCCGGCGGGGTGCCTGCCAAAGCGAAGCCGCTCTCGCCTGCCTGCTGCTTCAGTGTTCTGGAGATCTCCCCGAACTCCTTCCAGCCCCAGATCTTATCGTCCGCTTTCACGCTTGCGTTTGCGAGAATGTCTCCGTCTCCCACGAACGCCTCCAGGTAAAATCCGGATGGCATCGCATATAAGCCGCCATGCGCCTTCTTCGCCGCTTCCAAAACGTTCGTTTGCAACTCGCTCTTATTCAATGTACTGTCTTGTTCCAATAAATCTTCCATGTTCAGGAGAAACTGTTTGCTTATATATTCTTTGAGAGGCAAGCCGCCTATTTCGATAATATCCGCGCCTTTTCCAGATAGCAGTGCCGTATTCGTCGTTTTTTGGTACTTTTCGAAATCGCCAACCGTCCACTCTTCCCCCGCTTGTTGCTTATAAGATATGATTTGCAGGTCGATCTCCGGGTATTTCTCTTCAAACTTTTTCTTTACGGTCTGGTAAAATTCGTCCGGTTGCAGGATCGTCAAAGTAAGGACGGTTTTCCCATCCGACTTGACCGGTTTCCCTTGGTTCTTCTCTTCCCCGCTGCCTCCGGAACTGCATGCCGTCATTGCGATCATCATCATACCAATGAATACCATCCATAGCCTTTTTTTCGTCATATGAGTTCCACTCCTCTACTATATCGAATCTATTTTTCTATTGCAGACGAACACGATCGCCGTCCTGCAATGGTTCGCTGCTCTCCACAACAATGAGCTCCCCTTCAAAGAGGCTGCCCGATTGAATCATCGTTTCCTTGTCATTCGTTTCACTCGAATCAAGCTTGAATTTACGCGCAACGAAGACATTGCCCAATGCGCCCCGCTGCTCATCAATTTTATACACAAACATGCCCTCCCGATCCTGATGAATCGCCGCATTGGAAATGACGAATCCCTCTTGGTTCGAGCGCTTCTCGAGTTTGACCCATGCCTGCTCCCCCCCCTTCAGTTCGGCATCAATTACCTTGATGCGAAGAACCTTCTGAGGAATGGTCCGGATCTTGCCCGAATCCAAACTCGATGAATTGTCGGTACGCGGTTCCGCATTCGCCATTTCATCAATCGTGCCGTCGACGATACGGGTCTGTTGTTCTTGGGAGGTATTGACCTGGACTTCGATCTTTTCCCCAATCGATATCCCTAAGCCGGATAACAGCTTGGCATCAGCGGTCATTTCAAACCGGTAACCCAAACGATCGTTTGCAATCAGAACATCTCCTTCTCCAGACGCTAATCCTTCAACCGCGTTGATTTTCGTAATCATCCCGTCGAACGGAGCCGTCAGTTCCTTCTGGCTTGCCAGTCGGTCTCTCAATTCGTCAATTTTACGTTCCTGCACGCCCAGATCAAGCTTGCGCGTTTCGATCTCGCGTTTTACATTGCGAATCTCGAGTTCGTCCCCTTCCATCGTTGCCTGGATGAACTGATCTTGCGTATTTTGCAGCTCGATTTTCTGCTTTTCCAAATGGGTGACCTCATCCTGCAATTCTCGCTCGGCAGATTTGCTGTCATAGAGGATCAGCTTTTGCCCCTTCTTCACATGGTCTCCTTCTTTTACGAGAATCTTCCGGATCTTCCAGCCGTCAGGATTCGATAGTTTCTCCTCGCCAACCGGGTACAAGATGCCGCTGCCTTCGAGCGTATGTACAAGACTTCCGTTTACCGCCTTTTCCGTTCTCACCTTCGGCATTGTCAGCGACTGCAACGTGTTGCCGAATAACGTCAAAATCGCCAGCAACCCTATAAAAGCTATGAATGCGACTTGAATGTTTCGTTTGCGCCTTCGATCGGCCGTCTCATTTTGTAACTCCATGTCCACGTCTTTCACCTCCTAACCGCTTATGCTTCAGCGAAATTCGCCTCGTTGGCATCCGCTCTGCAAACCTACCCCTTGATGCCGGACAGTTGAATGCCTTCGATAAAATACGTTTCCGCGTATAGAAACAACAGCACCATCGGAGTCATGTAAAGGATCGATGCAGCGAAAGCGACACCCTGCTCGCCCTCGTTGATCCTCGATAAATAAACGGATAGCGGCTGCTTGAACGAATCGTCCAGAAAAATAAGCGGCTGCTCTACCATGTTCCAATAATCGACGAATAACAGGATCACAAGCGCGGCTATGCCCGGTTTGATCATAGGGACGATGATCGTAGAGAAAATCCGTAAATGACCGGCACCGTCAAGCTTAGCTGCTTCGATATAGGCATACGGAATATGCAGCATGAACTGGCGCAGCATAAACACGCCGAAAGCCGCGAATATGCCGGGCCATATAATAGCCCCCGGGCTGTTCAGCAACCCCAATGTATCCGCCATCATGTAATTTGGCACGAGCGTCACTTGGAACGGCATGAGCATCGATAAGAGATAGACAATGAACAGCGTATCGCGGCCGCGAAAATGAAGCTTGGAGAGCGCATAGGCGGCAAACGCCGCTACAAGGGTCTGACCTGCGATGATCGGCACCACCATAAACGCCGAATTCCAGAACATCATTAAAAATTTCGGACTGTTTACCAGCACTTTGCCGTACTGCTCCAAAGAGACTTGATCCGGCAGCAATTTTAAATTAACAAATGGATTGGCTGTCCCTGCAGCCGCTTCGCTCGCTTTCCCGATGGGCCCGTAATTGATTCCAATTTCCAGTTCCGTCATAAGCGAATTTGTAAAAGTGATCACGATCGGGAATAATAACAGGACCGCAATAGCGCCCATGACGACCGTTAACGCGCTTTTTTGCAAACCTTTTGTTTTTCGCAAACCTTTGGTCACTTGCAATCGCTCTTTCCTCCCCCCTATTCCATGAACTGCCGATACCGGCGTTCCAGCGCAAACAAACCCATGACGAGCAGAAGAATACAGCCAACCATCAAAGTCGCCGCCGCGGTCAGCTTCTGAATGTCCAACGACGCGAACATGTTGTTCATATAATGCTGCAGCATATAGATGCTGTCATGCGGATAATCGCCTGCGATCAAATACGTTTCCCGAAATACTTTAAACGAATTAATGATCGACATCATGACGACAAAGAACATGGTGGACGTGAGATAGACCAGCGTAATGCTGCCAAACTGCCGTAAGCGCCCCGCGCCTTCCACTTGAGCGGTTTCATAATAATCCTTCGGAATTTGCTGTAGTCCCGCCAAAAATAAAATCACGTTATAGCCGATGTTCTTCCATAGATAAACGACAATCACCACCATTCGAGCGGTATCGCTTTTCATCCAATCCACGCGTTCCAATCCGAACTGAGTTAGCCAAGCGTTCAAGGAGCCGTTCCAATCAAACAGCATTTGCCAGATCAGAATAATCGAGGCGACGGGAACGACAAGCGGCAGCACATAGGAAGTTCTGAACCATTTTCGGAAATAAACATTTTTATTCAGCAGCATCGCCAAGCCTAGCGACAGCACAATCATAACGGGCACACTAACCGCGGTGAAATAAAACGTATTCGACGCCGCCTTTCGGAACGAAGCGCTCGCAAGCAGTTCGCGATAATTGTCCACCCCGACAAAATGACCGTCTATCGTACTGTCCATAAAGGAGTAAAGTACGCCCATGGCAAACGGAATAAGATAGAACAGTGCAAATCCCGCTCCGCTTGGGGCGAGAAACAGCCATGCCGCCGCCGTGTCTCTGCGGAACCATTTTTTCGTCTTCATTGCGAATCCATGCCAAAAAACCCACTTCTTCATTCTTCATTTCCTCCTGCCCTCATTCATAGAGAATAGGACGAAATGTTTAAAAAAAGAAGTGGGGTATTTTTAAAATATTCCTTAAATGGTCGGCACAACCGTTACTCGGGACGTTCGGATTCGCCGTTTTCCCAAGGCAGGCGAACTTCAAAGAGCGTACGAATGACGTCGCTTTGAGCCGAAATGGCGCCTTGATGCTGCCCGACGATATTTTTCGCAATGAACAATCCTAGTCCGGTACTGCCTTCACGATACGTTCGCGATTGGTCGCCGGTATAGAACATATCGAAAATATGCGGCAACTCGTCCGGGGGAATGCAATCGCCGTAATTGACCACTTGAACGACCGCATCCGCTTCATCGATATGGCAATGAATATCGATAAACTGGCCGTCTTTGCCATAGCGGACGGCATTCGTCAGCAAATTTTCAAATACGCGCGCCAATAGCTCGCCGTCGGCCTGAATCGTGATATCCGGGGTAATATGCAGTCGCGTCGTTAAACGGTTTTTCTCAAAAAGAGGGTATAATTCCTCGGTTAATTGGGTAAGAAGCTCGCTAAGATCAATCGGTTTCTTATCGACGGTAAGCTTGCCGTAATTCATGCGGGTAACTTCGAATAATTCGTCGATTAGCTTCTCCAAGCGTTGCGACTTGGCGAAGGCAATGCTCGTGTAATGTTTCGTTTGTTCCGGAGTCAGCCGGTCGTCCCGAAGAATGAAATCCAAATACCCGATGACGGAGGTCAACGGCGTACGCAAATCATGCGCCAAATTCAAAACCAACTGCTCCTTGCTGCTCTCCGCAAAATCTCCTCTTTCCAACGCCAGCCGCAATTTTTCGCTTGCCAAATTAATATCTCTGGCAATATCGCCGAATTCGTCTTTGGTCGGAATCGAGACGCGACTGTCAAAATCGCCGTTCGCAAGCTGATGAATGCCGCCCGAGATAACCTGGAAATACGTCGCATACCGTTTAGTGAAGAGAAAGAAAAATAAAATCGCGAGCGGAATGAAAATAATTAAAAAGGAATTAACGTCCCCTACTTCTCTTATGAAATAACGGACTTTGGTCAACGGATCTTCAACCTTCGTCGTATGATAATAGAGTTGAAGAATTTTATAAATGATGTAGGTTATGATACCGGAACAGACCATGCTTAAGCCGAACAGCAATATCATTTTGGAGCGAAAACTTCGAATCAATTTAGCCATTGAACGTATAACCTACTCCCCAAACGGTTTTGATCAGCTTGTCTTTTCGCGTATCTTCGCCGAGTTTTTTCCGCAAAGAACGAATATGCACCATCACCGTATTGCCGCCGCCTTCGTAATAGGCCTCGCCCCATACTTGCTGAAAAATATGCTCCGAGCTGAATACTTTCTTGGGGTAACCGGCCAGCAGCGCCAAAATGTCAAACTCTTTCTGCGTCAGCTCGACAGGTTTGCCGTAAAGATAAACCGTCCGTTCTTCGGGATAAATGATCAATCCTCCCGCCTCCAGGGTAGATTTATTCCCCTGCGCCTGTTGATTGAACTGCATGGAACGCCTCAATTGGGCATTCACGCGGGCGACCAATTCCATCGGGTTGAACGGTTTGGTCACATAATCGTCCGCGCCTCTGATCAACCCCGCGATTTTATCGAGATCGGTCGCTTTGGCGCTCAAGAAAATAATAGGCATATAATAATGCTCCCGAATTTGCCTAATCGCTTCATAGCCGTCCAAATTCGGCATCATAATGTCCAATATCGCCAAATCGACGGAATGCGCCTTCACCGCCTGCACGGCTTCCAGCCCATCGGCTGCTTTTATGCAACGGTACCCTTCCTTTTGCAGATGCAACTCGATCAAATCGGCAATTTCCGTCTCATCGTCGGCTATTAAAATCGTGATCGACTTCATTTCTTTCCACTCCCTGTGTTAACCTTATCGCTATTATATCGCTTTGTCCGATATTTTGAAAATGAGGCGGCGGATGATGCGCCCTTGCCGCCTTTGCCTTTAATTTGCTCCAATTTCTGGCGTTAATTTATGCCTTCCCTACTGTGATGCCGAATTAGATGGAAATACTACCGTTAATCATTGGCAAATCGACCGAATCGCCCCACATGCTTGAAATTAACGCCGCA
The DNA here is from genome assembly GCF_018918005.1 of Paenibacillus sp. MSJ-34. Classification (GTDB taxonomy): domain Bacteria; phylum Bacillota; class Bacilli; order Paenibacillales; family Paenibacillaceae; genus MSJ-34. The sequence continues at coordinate 86,364 of NZ_JAHLPR010000021.1, forward strand.
TTCTACCGCTAGACTTCCAATTCCCGTTCATTCCAACAAATTAACGCCAGGAAATCCAGCTAATTCATTTGGTTGCGGGCTGTTTGAACGGTTCCCGTACCGCATCCCGCCGCTGACGCGCGAATTTCTTCAAACGTATGGCTAAAACGAAGCTCGGATCTATTAAACTTTTTCGGCCTTCTGTCGAAATCCCCTTCGTTCAGACTGACTCAAGATAAGATCGCAGATCGCATCCAATACCAGAAGAGCTCATTGTTTGAACCTTTGACTTTCTGAATGAGAGAGATACTGACAAAGGGAGATCAGGAAATGCAGGATTGGAGTGAATGTAATAATATACCAGTTGCAAAAGGAACGAGTACGTGATATATTATTTCTTGTCGCTGTTAACGGCGGAAAACAAATACTTCGGGACGTAGCTCAGCTTGGTAGAGCACCTGGTTTGGGACCAGGGGGTCGCATGTTCAAATCGTGTCGTCCCGACCATTTTAGTATTTGCGGGTGTAGTTCAATGGTAGAACTCCAGCCTTCCAAGCTGGTAGCGTGGGTTCGATTCCCATCACCCGCTCCATACATAAAGCATGCCACCTCCGGGTGGTTTTTTTTAATTGGCGGTTGTGTGGGGTGAGAACCCGCGCGTGTGGGGGCGACCGTCCGTGCATGCCTCATTGGAGCAGCCCCAATAGGACGAGCGTCAACATCTCCCTCTTTTCCGCGAGCCGGAGGCTCGCATTTCCATCGAGATGTTGAGGATTCCCATCACCCGCTCAGGTATATGAGAAAGCTGGGTATGATGTACAATATACAACATTTAGCACCCTATCTATAGGAAAACAACGCCTATGTTGTATTTTTTACAACAATTCGAGGGCAGATGGGGGGCGTTAACCCGTTATATTTGCGATTTTGTTGTACATTGTGCAACATAACCTACGATTCGACCCTTCCTGTCCCAAAAATGTTGTACTCCGTACAACATGTGTGACCACCAGCCAAGAAATTTCCCTTATGAATGCGAGACAATCAACAAAGTCGACCACCTTTTTGAAAAGTCGGCGAGATATTGACGAAAACGAGACAAATTTTTCCTAAACTAGCGGTTGTGTATGCGGGATCCCACGCATGTGGGGACGACCGTCTGGCGAAGCAGATGCAACCTCCTGAACGAACGGGATTTCGACAGAAGGCGAAGAAAAACATCATATAGAGGCAGGTATGGTAGAAAAAGAAAACAGGCCGCCATCCCCGCAAACGCGTAAAAGACGGCCGATCCGAGTTAATTTTTCGCTTTTTTGAATAATAAGATGATCAAATTGATTACACTTAATATCATCGAGGCAATACCGAAGCTAAGGGCAAGAATCGAATTTCTGGCCGAATTGTCGATCGGCGCTTCCTCATCGGCTGCAGCCGCCTCGCCCGCTGCAGCGGCGTCAACGCCCCCGCCGTGCCCGTCGCCATGGCCTGTCGCTTTCCCGTTTACGCTCGTCACCGAGGCGGGAGTCTCCGAATCTTCCGCGCCGGTCCACTCGACGACGCTGCCGTCCTCATAGGTTTGATAAGCTTTCCAGACGATCTGCGCAGCATCGTCGGCCACTTTGCCCTGCATATTGAACTCGACGAATTCGCCGTCCTGAATGCCGGCGCCTGTGCTTGTCCAAGTAATGCTCGTTACTGTGCCGGATTCGTCTTTCTCCATTTCATAGTTCCAATCCGGTTTCGGCTCGACGCGGGATATGGCCGCTGTCTCCGGAATTCTCACTTGCACCTTCACTGTCGCGATATCCTTCTCATTCGGAACGCGTACCGTAAATTTCTCGTAAGCACCCTGCTTCGTTTCTTGCGGGTACACGACAACATGCGCGCTTGCCGCACCGGCGAACAGCAGCATAGATACGAGCAGCAACGGCATTGCCACGAACCATTTTTTCATATGAACCCAATCCTCTCTCCACTTTGTCTTATCCAAAAGTATATAACACGAAGCCGCCGCTTGCATGACTCAACAGGGCTACGGTCGTTCACCATTTCAACAATAACTTGTTTCCATTTCAATTTACGATTAGACCGTTTTCCAATGCATACCGTGTCAACTGCACGCGATTGTCCAAATGCAGTTTTTGCAAAATATTTTTCAGATGATTTTTGACGGTATGCTCGGAAATGGTGAGCCGTTCGGCAATTTCGCGATTCGACTCGCCTTTCGCCACGCGCTCCAATATTTCCCTTTCCCTAGACGTTAGCGGCGTGGAGACGGGCATCTTCGTCGTTTCTTTCCTTGAAAACTCCTGCAAAATGCGAAAAGCAAGCTCTTTGGACATCGGCGCTTCGTCGATTGCGATCGCCCGCAAATACTCATGCCACGCGGAAGGCCGCAAATTTTTCAGCAAATAGCCTTGCGCCCCTTTTTTCAACGCTTCGAACAGATGGGTAATGTCGTCGGAGACGGTCACCATGACGATTTTCACGTAAGGAAATTGCTCTTTAATCCGTTTCGTCGCCTGCAGCCCGTCCATTTCCGGCATGGAAATGTCCATCAATATTAAATCGGGCATATATTGTTCCGTCAACGCAATCGCCTCAAGGCCGTTCACCCCTTCGGCAACGACTTCAAACATCGGATCGACCGACAAAATGTCGCGCATCCCTTCTCTCGCATGCGCATGATCGTCAACGATAATGACGCGAAATGAATCCATCCCCGCTCCTCCTCGTTTCATTTGCAAATTTCAACGATCGTTCTATCCCCGCTTCGTTTTATGTCAAGCTTCCACCCCATTAGCTGCGTCCGGCTCCGCATCATGACCAGCCCATACCTCCCTTTCGCCTGAAACGGATCTCCGGCAAAACCGATTCCGTCGTCTTCAATGAGGCAGCGGAACTGTTCCCCTTCCGATTCGCCGACAACCCGCACCGTCGTGGCTTGGGCGTGCTTTTGGACATTGATGAGCGCCTCGCGCAAGCATGCGAATAATTCGATTTTCTCTTTGGAAGTAAACTTGTCTTCCGACATCCGCCAATCGACGATGACATCGAATCCCGTATCCTGCTTATATTCTTCAAGCATCGTCATTACCGATTGCGACCAGGGCATGTCGGAAACAGCCGGTTCCGTTCGCAAATTCCCAATCGCTTGCCGAACGTCATCGTATACATGGCGCACCGTTTGCCGCAATTTGTCCATCCGGAGATCCCGTTCCTCGGCCGTCTCGGAAGCTTCCAACTGATCCAGCTTCACCGACAGCATGAACAAAGATTGGGAGATCCCGTCATGCAACTCCTGCGCCAGCTTCTCCCGCTCTTTCAGCGCCGCTTTCTCCCGTTGTTCGCGCTGCAGCCTCTCTTGCGTATCTTCCAGCAGCCCAAACAAGCGGCGCATAATCGTAATCGTCACCAGAAACACGAGAACGACCGCCAAGAAGTTCCCCAAATCCATGGAAATATAGGGGAGAAGAAAGGAATGCCGCGCATATTCCCAAAGCGCGATTGTGACCGTCGGCACCCAAAGGATCAAACATTTAATTTGTTTATATGACATCAGTATATCCGGAACTCCTTACGTTTCACATATTCATTGTCATCGGCGTCCATAATGCGCAATTCGACTTGCCAGCGGCCGGGGAATGCCATATAAGGACCTTTGCTGTCGTATGAATATTTCACGAATCCTTCAAACTCGTCCAATTCCCTATCTTCGTATGGGGCTAGCGGCACGTCGATCGCGCCTGCTTCCGGGCGGTCAAGCGGTTTTAAGCGGAACGTCACCCGTTTGGGCGTGCCGCTTTGTTCGGGAAGCCATACTTTGGCGATAAAGCGATTGTCCCCCGGCGCGTTCGGCGTAATCTTGATCGTCGTATGCAATTCGTCGCCCATCTCATGCCATAGCAGCGTTTCATTGGCCGGCAGCGGGCTGAAATACGTAAAGATGGCTGCGATCAATACGATGGCACTTAGCCATGCCGCATCGATGCGAAGCAGCAAACCGGAAACCGGATTCCCGCGGCGCACGCGGCGGCGAAGCAAATATCCGGTCGCAATGACAAGCAGCACCAGAGCTGTTTTGACGATCAGGAATTTCCCCCAGGCCGTCAGCAATAAATAGCTAAGATCAGGCAAAAATGCAAACGTAGACAAGACGCCCGTCACCGTTAACGCGATCATCGACCAAACGGCCGCATTCGAGAATTGCTGCGCGAACGGCTGCAGCGGTTCGCTCCGAGTCCGCCATAGCGCGAACAATAACATGAGGCCGCCGGCCCAAATCGAAGCGGCAAGCAAATGTACGCCGTTCAGCGCCATCGTATACGCCGGCTGTTCAAACGCGGCGCTATGGCCGCTCCAGCATTTGGCGCCGAGCAGCAGCACGGCCCAAAGCGCGGTCAACCAGCGGCCGCGCATCCAAACGGCAAAGCCTGCGAGCCCGAGCGCGAACGAAGCGAGCCAAGACAAGCCGATCTTCGTGCTTAGGAACAGCTTCAGCCAATCCCCGATCGGTTGTCCTGCAAGCAAGCTGCTGCCCTGAAAATAAATATAGACGACCAGCGCCGCCAAGTGGAGCGGCAACATATATTTGCCTGCCTGGCGAAGCAATCGGGTCCATGCTTCCGTCCCGCCGCGACGCAGAGCGTGCCATAGCGCCGTCCCGGCCACCGCCAGCAGCAGGGCGTAGTAGAAAACCCGCGAAGCGTAGAACAAAAACTGTTCCAACGTTAGCGCCCCGTCCGATTCGCCGTGACCGTGGCCGCCGTGGCCCGCGTGCCCGGTTTGTCCGCCGGGAACGAACGTCGTCGCGTCGATCCGCTTGTCCGGTTCGCCGACCGTAAACACATAAGCGCCCGAAACCGGATGGCCGTCAGCGGAAATGACGCGGTAGCTTACCGTATATACGCCGTCTTCCAATGCAGGAAGAGACAGCCGCAACGTCTTGCGGTCTTCGCTCGGCTCCGGTTCCGCTGCCGCCGCCGGTTTCCCGTTCGAATCCAGCAGCGTAAGCGAAGCGACATCCGCCTCGATCCTCTCGTTGAATTGAAGCTCGATGGCCGGCGGAGCCTCTTGGAGCCGCTCATTCGCATCCGGAACCATGCGCTCGATCACGGCATGAGCTTGCGCGGCAACCGGCCGAAGGCAGAGAGAGAATATGAATATCCCAAGAACGGCCAGCAACCATAAAGTAGATCGTTTTGGAAATGAACATGTATGACAAATATCATTGCGCATTGGCTAATCATTCGCTTTCCAGCAAGTTTTACAACCAGTTTACTATAATCTATCGCAAAAATGCACGCCGCTTCCGATTGTTCACAATAACGCCTTCTTCCATTCCAAACGTTCGATCTGTCGTCCCAAAAGGAAAAACCGCCCTCCTACGATTGCAAGGAAAGCGGATAAAGGATAAAGAGTGTTCGGATGTCGTCATCATGTTACATGCGCGGCGCTGCCGTTGAATTGCGGACAATCAGCTTGGGCTCGAGCTTGACCGTTTTGCTGCGTATCGCATTGCCGTTGATTTGCTTCATTAGTAAGTCGACGGCCGTCCGCCCGATCTGTACCGTAGGCTGCTTCACGGTCGTAAGATGCGGGTGCAGCGCAGAGGCGAAATACTGATCGTCGTATCCGACGACGGATACATGATCCGGCACGCGAATGCCCTCCTGCATCAAAGCATTGATCAATCCGACTGCCATGTTGTCGTCGCATGCGAAAACGGCGGTCGGCAGACGGTCGGCTTCCATCCATTTGCGCCCGATTAGATAACCGTCGTCCATCGCGAACGCGCCCTGTTCGATCGCGAAAGGCTGCAAGCCGGCTTCCCGCAACGCTTGCCTATAACCTTTCTCCCGTTCGACCGAACTTAAGAAATATTCCGGACCTCGTATATGCGCGATTTTCGTATGTCCCAATTCGATTAAATGCCGGGTGGCATCGTAACCTCCTTGAAAATTATTGACGATCACATTGAAGACGGATGGAATGATCTTCTGATTGTCGATCAGTACAAACGGAATTTTGCGCTTCGTTAATTCGACCACATACTGCTCTTCCTTAATAGGGGATAAAATGATCAGCCCGTCCACTCGATCTTCTTGAATCAAGTAATGTTCTTCGTTTTCCAAGCCCGGGGATACGGAAAGCGCCAAATAATAGCCATGCGCCTCCAACGTATTTGTAACTTCATTCACAACCTCATCCAAGAAGGAGTCTTGCAACGTCGTTACGATCAGGCCGATAATGCGCGTTTTTCCCTTCGCCAAGCTTCTTGCAGCCGCATTCGGATGGTAATTCAATTCTCTCATCGCATCCAGCACTTTTTGTCTGTTTTTCTCCCGTACCGACGAGGAATTGTTCAAAACACGCGATACGGTAACTACCGACAATCCGGACTTTTTCGCTACATCGAAAATGCTAACTCTCATCGTCCTCGCCCCTATAGACCTTTAAATAACACGGTAGGTTGATTTCACTTGCCGATCCTTTACATTCTATAACGATCCCACAATACGAGACTTGCCGTTCATAATGAGAAGAAACGAGGGATACTATTAAAATCATAGCATTCCCTCGCCATTTCTTAAAGCTAATAAACGATTAGCGGCCTAGCGCTTTCAAATTTTCTTTCCATTTTTTGTCGTAGTATTCCAACAGTTTGTCGTAGCCGGACTTAACGGAGTCGGCATGAGCCTTATCCAAAATGTCGAGAACCTCTTGGTCCGTCTTGGCGGTCAACGCTTGCGATCTTACTTTCAGCCAAATATCCTTGACGCGCTGGTAGATGATGCCTTCCTCGGATTCCGGCATCGGAGCCAGGTTGACGAACTCGGTCGCATCGCTTTGCGTTTTCCACGTCACTTCCGATTGCCAACGCGTAGCCCAGTTGCGGTCATTCTCATCCAGCGTTGATTCGTATTTCGTTTTGACGTTATCGACATACACCGTATTGCCGACCCAAGTAATGTTGGTCGTTTCGCCTTGCAGCTTGGCAAGTTCATCTTTCTCCGTTACATATTTTTCCGTAAATTTCGGCGTAATTCCGTCCTCTTCCCATCCGTCCCAGAATCTTCCTTCCGGTCCCCACATCAACAATGTTTGCCCTTCCGGACCGGTATACCAGTCAAGGAATGCGAAAACGGCTTCCGGATCTTTGGCGCTCGTCGTAATGACCGCGACGTTCCATCCAAGCACGTTATAGCTTCCCGGATAAATCTTGTTCTTATCCAAGCCTTCTTTATAAATCGGCCAAATCATAAAGTATCCTGCATCCGGATCCTTTTTGGACAGTTCCGCATCGGCAGGCATCGCGAATTTCATCGGATCGGAGCTCGCCAATACAGCTACGCGCCCGTTCATCACCTTCTCGGTAATTTTGTCTTCCGTTTGCGTAAACGCATCTTGCGTCATTAATTTCTCACGGAACAATTTGGCGGCGTATACCGTCGCTTCGCGGAACGGCTCATCCAAAAATATGGATGTCATTTTATCGCCGTCCGGCACGAAGAAATGTCTTGTATAACTGCGGTTGTTTTCTTTAAAAGCGGAATAAAGCTGGTCGATGCCGTTGCCTTCTTTCGCCGTGGTCGTTTCGAACGGAATGACATTCGGGTACTTTTCTTTTACTAATTTGAGGTAATTATACAAATCGTCGGTCGTTTCCAACTTAGGCGAACCTAGTTCTTTGTAAATTTTCTTGTTGACGGCATAGCCGGCGTTTCCGTTCGGCTGGTTCGTGTACCAGTTCGGGAATTGGTACAATTTGCCGTCCTCGGAGCGAAGCATTTTCAACGTATCTTCCCCGAGCCATTTTTTCAAGTTCGGATATTTCTCCATATAATCGTCCAGCGGGACAAGCATGCCCGCTTCGCGCAGCCGCTCCACATCCGCTCCGCGTTCGGTCCATATAATATCGGGCAACTGTCCTGCCACTATCATCGTTTGCAGCTTCTTCTCGGCTTCGTTGCCGGATTGGATCGGTTTAATATTCACTTTCAAATTTTCTTTAATCCATTTGGAAGCTTCGTCCTTGCCCCAAGGAGGCGTCGAATACCAGTCGTAGTGTCCGTAAAAAGAAATCTCAAGCGGCTCTTTCCCGAGCGGATACAGGTCGCTGGCTTCCTCTTGCTGTTGTCCTTGCCCTTCGTTCGTCTGCTCTTGCCCTGTCTGGGGCGTCGGTTCCGCCGGCCCCTGCGAAGTGCCCCCGCCCCCGCTGCATCCTACGATAAGCGACAAGGCCACGATCGCGGATAGGACGCCAAGAATCCATTTTTTCTTACCCTTCATGTTCATACCTTTCCCCTTTCACCTCATTTAATTTATCCTAAATTTCGAAAGTACCGTTCATTGAAAACATAAAAAAGTGCCCAAATCTTTGGTAGAATGGTGTTTGTCGAGAACACTACACCCAAAGAGAGGAGCACCTTTTAGGTGAAGTCTAC
>NZ_JAHLPR010000022.1 GCF_018918005.1 Paenibacillus sp. MSJ-34
TTCATGAAAATCACCCAATTCATTAGAAATAAAAAAAGCCTTCTCGGCGATTATTGGGGTGATTTTGAAAAGTCAAGAGGAATGTTTGTTCGCACCCCATGTTTGGGGGTGAAACAATAGAAGACCCTAGCTAGGAAGCTAGAGTCTGCAACGGAATGTGAATTCCGAGAAGCTTAAAAATGTCATTGGAGGGGAAAGACATGGACAAGAAATATGCGATCGGAATTGACTATGGCACTCAGTCGGGCCGCGCGGTATTAGTGGATTTGGCGGACGGGCGCGAAGTAGCCGACCACGTGACGCCGTATCCGCATCATGTGATCGACGAACGGTTGCCGAATTCGGGCGTCAAATTGGAACATGATTGGGCGCTGCAGCATCCGCTGGATTATGTGGAGGTGCTGCGCCAGTCCGTCCCGGCCGTCATACGGCAATCCGGCGTAAGCCCGGACGATGTGATCGGCATCGGCATCGATTTCACGGCTTGTACGATGCTCCCGGTAGATGAAGCGGGAGAACCGTTATGTCTTCTTCCGGAATACGCCGATCGGCCGCATAGTTGGGTGAAGCTGTGGAAACATCATGCCGCCCAGCCGGAAGCGGACAAGATCAACCGGATCGCCGCGGAGCGCGGCGAAGCGTTTTTGCCGCGATACGGCGGCAAAATATCGTCCGAATGGATGATTGCCAAAATTTGGCAAATTCTCGACGAAGCCCCGGACATTTACGAACGGACCGATCTATTCCTCGAAGCTACGGATTGGGTTATCTCCCAATTGACCGGCAATATTGTCCGCAACAGTTGTACGGCGGGCTATAAAGCGATTTGGCACAAGCGGGAAGGTTACCCGAGCAAGGAATATTTCAAAGCGCTCGATCCTCGGTTGGAGCATTTGGTCGAAACGAAGCTGCGCGGCGACGTCATTCCGCTCGGAACGAATGCCGGAGGGCTGACGGAGCGAATGGCGGACATGATGGGATTGAAACCGGGCATTGCGGTTGCCGTCGGCAATGTGGACGCCCATGCCGCGGTACCGGCCGTCGGCGTCGTGACGCCGGGCAAACTCGTTATGGCGATGGGAACGTCGATCTGCCACATGCTGCTTGGCACCGAAGAGAAGCAGGTTGAGGGCATGTGCGGCGTCGTCGAGGACGGAATCGTTCCCGGCCTGTACGGATACGAGGCGGGCCAATCGGCCGTAGGCGATATTTTCGAATGGTATGTGGAGGAGGCGCTGCCGGCTTATGTCAAGGAAGCCGCCGAACGCGAAGGATTGAACGTCCATCAATGGCTGGAGAGGGAAGCGGCGGCGTATAAGCCCGGACAAACCGGTTTGCTGGCGCTCGATTGGTGGAACGGCAACCGTTCCGTCTTGGTCGATACCGATTTAACGGGACTCATTCTCGGCATGACGCTGCTAACAAAGCCGCAGGAAATTTATCGGGCGCTGCTGGAAGCGACCGCCTTCGGCACGCGGAAAATCGTCGATGCGTTTCACTCGAACGGGGTGAGCGTGGATTCACTGTACGCATGCGGAGGACTCCCGCAAAAAAACAGGCTTCTCATGCAAATCTATGCCGACGTAACGAACCGCGAAATATTCGTGGCCGATTCGAAACAAACGCCCGCGCTCGGGGCGGCGATGTTCGCGGCGGTGGCGGCCGGAGCGGATGCCGGCGGTTACGACACGATTCTGGACGCTGCGGCCAAGATGGCGCGGGTGAAGGAAGAAACGTTCAAACCGATTCCGGAGAACGTGGAAGTATACGAGCGGTTGTATCAAGAGTACAACGCGCTGCATGATTATTTCGGCCGCGGAGCGAACGATGTGATGAAACGGTTGAAACAAATCAAGACATCGGTGGAATAGCCATGAATACGATCGAACAACATCCGTTCGAACGTCTTGTGCTGGCGCCGGGGGCGACGAAGGAAATAGTCTCTTATTTCCACGAACGAGGCATCGCGCGTACGGTGCTCGTCGGCGACCGCAATACTTACGAAGCGGCGGGAGAAGCGATCGAGCGTACGCTCCGGGAGGCAGGGGCGCAGGTCGGGCTGTGCCTCGTCACGCCGGGCGACGCGGGCGATGTCGTCGCCGACGAGGCTTCGATCGTCCAGTTGCTGCTCGAAATCGAGCCGGGGAGGACCGATATGCTCATTGCCGCAGGAGCCGGGACGATTCACGACATCGTTCGCTTCGCCGGCTTTACGACCGGTACGCCGTTCGTTTCCGTGCCGACGGCTCCTTCCGTGGACGGCTTCACGTCCGCGGGAGCGCCATTGATCGTTCGCGGCGTGAAGAAGACGGTGCAGGCAACCGCGCCTGTCGCCATCTTCGCCGATACCGATATTCTCGCCAAAGCGCCGCAGCCGCTCATTGCGGCCGGATTCGGCGATATGATCGGCAAGTATACGTCCCTGTTCGATTGGAAGTTCTCGCATTTGGCGGCGGGCGAACCTTACGACGAATCGGTCGCGTCGATGACCGAACGGGCTTTGGCGTCTTGCGTGGAGCATGTTCGCGAAATCGGCGAACGCACGGAGCGCGGCATACGCGTTCTGATGGCGGCCTTGATCGAATCGGGCATCGCCATGCTGCGGTTCGGCCGGTCGCATCCGGCTTCCGGCGCGGAGCATCATCTATCCCATTACTGGGAAATGGAATACTTGCGCCGCGGCAATAGAGCTTTGCTGCATGGCGCCAAAGTCGGCGCGGCTTGCGCCGAAATTTCGCGCATGTACCACGAGGCGGCGGAGCGAGGCATTTATCCGGGGCGGCAACCCGAGGAACTGCGGCGGTACGGCGGCCAAATCAGGGAGTGGCTCGCCGCCGTGCCGAGGGAATCGCAAATCCGCGAGCTGTTAAGTCAGGCCGGCGGACCGACCGATCGGGCAGAGCTCGGGATCGACGACGAATTGTTTGCCCGAAGTTTGCGGGAAGCGCATCGGCTTCGCGACCGTTATACGCTGCTGCGGGCATTGAACGAGGCTTGATTCATAGGCCTTTGATCCGGGGGCGGCAACCTGCCGCCGGATCAGACGTTCCCGTCGCGGACGTCGTACAGGACGCGAGCCGGTAGATCCTGGCTGTAATTGCCGAAATGCTTGCCGTAAATCGTAAGTCCGCGCTTATTCGCCGGCTTGTCGGTAACGGCGATGAAGATCGAAATAATGGGCTTACAGTCCGTTTCATAACGGCTCGAAGGTTCTGTCGATCCGAGGCATCTTCTTCTCCCCCCTTTTGTCGAAATCCCCTTCGCTCAGCAGAATGAAATGGTGTGTCCGACATAACAACTCCAATTTCATAAAGGCAATTAGGATGCGATATACGCCTGAGGCGTAATGGTATCGAACAATACCGGCAGTTCCCGCGGACAAGTTCATTTATTCGGAACTTCACGCATCGATCCGGTCGCATTTTAACTTACAGAACCCGGCTTTCTGAACTTCTGAATGAGGGGGATTTTCACAAAGGGCCGAAAAAACGCTTGATCTGCACGAAAGGTATGAAGAAGCTAATGCAGTGCTAATGAGGTCAAGCCGGGTCATTGGATTTTATCCAATGGTTTACCCGTATTGAACCGGGACTTGGCCTTTTCATTGGAAATGATCCAATGAAATCTTCGAAATAGCGCTAAAACATGAAGAATGAGGGGGATCCGCTGGACAATTTCCAATGGAAGGCCGCTTGGAACGATAAATGGGCATTTTCTGTTGGATATTTTCCAATGGGAGGCGGGGAGACGGGGGGCATTTTCTGTTGTTTAGTTCCAAAAGTCGATAATTTGTCATTTTGCGAACCGGAATTCCCCGCCGCCGAGAGGAAAAGTGCCCTAATTCGCATGCTGTCGCGGCCGGATCGAACCGCGATTCCCCCCGCCGAGAGGAAGAACCGCCTCTTCGCGGGCGGTTACGGCGAGTTTCGGAACCCCTTCCCCAAACGCGGTCGCTTGTCCGCGAGGCATTCGGGCGAAGTTCATAGATTATGCGGCAAACTTGGTATACGAAAAACGTCCGTATCCTTATAATATAATATAGTTTAAGCGACGGAATTTACCATGCATCGAAGGAGTGAGGATATGCTGATCGGAGTTGTGTCGGATACCCATATGCCGCATAAGGCTAAGGCTTTGCCGAAAGCGCTGATCGAAGGCTTGACCGGTACCGAGCTTATTATCCACGCGGGGGACTGGACATCGCCCGATGTGATTGCGATGCTCGAACGGTTCGCCCCGGTGGAATCGGTGGCGGGCAATAATGACGGAACGGACATTGTCCGCCGCTTCGGGCGCAAAAGAATCGTCGAAGCGGGAGGAAAACGGATCGGCATCGTGCACGGAGACGGTTACGGGCGGTCGACGCCGGATAATGCGTTTCAGGCCTTCGCGGGACAACATGTCGATGCGATCGTCTTCGGCCATTCGCATGTCCCGTACAAGGACGTCAGGGACGGGATTCTCATGTTCAATCCCGGATCGCCGACGGACAAAAGATTTCAGCAGAAGTATTCGTTCGGCTTATTGCGCGTCGGCGCCCGCATCGAAGCGAAACATATCTATTTCGCCCGTAAAGACTGACTTTATCTCCATACGCTGATCCGTTCCGATTTTTTGACAAAAGCGGATGACATCGATTTGGCCCGGGCTTGCAGCAATCGTTGCCTTCCTTCCGTGTTCCGGGTAAAGATCAGTTCCGCTTTCCCGACGATCCGCTTCCAGGCTTCGCAGAAATATTGAGCGCTGTCTTTCGCCCGCCCGATGTGCTGCGGAACGGCATGGTAATCGGTTCTTGCAACGGGACCCCATTTGGACTGCCGCACCAGCAAATATCTCGGATTGTCGATCTGCCCGACCGCCTCTTGGACAGCGTCCAGAAACAGCGTCTTCTCGTACGTTGTCCCTCCGTCCATCCAACAAGTGACGAAGCCGTTCGCATCGCGGTCCGCATGGATCCGCAAATGTTTCGATGCGGTTCTGATGAGGTTCATATGCTGCAATGTGTCGCAAACCGCAAGCCCGACTTGCTTCATGCTGGATTCGATCGTGCCGTGCTTGATCAAGAGCCGCACCGCTTTTACCGTTTTCGGCAAGGCGGCGATCATTCCCAGAATCAGCGCATACACGGCAAACGTTAGGAGCGCTTGATAAGGAAGACGATGATGCGCGTCGATGCTATTGAGCAGCGATAGAGCGACGGAACTTCCGAGAGACAAACCTTGCAGCAATAACATGCGAATCGTATTTTGCAAGATGAACGGCCTTGGCAAAACTTCCGGATCCGTCCGGAACGCTTCGGTCATCCGTTTCGGCTTGTCCCCGAGCGCTTCGTTCCATTGATGCCGCAATTGCTGCCGATTTCCGGCGAGCCGGAACGTTCTTTCATTCATGCGTTCGATCGTGTCCGCATCGTACGGAGGAGCATCCAATTCCAGACGCCCGATTCCGCTCTCAATGCGATATCCTTCATAGGAGACGCCGACAAAGGATTGAAATCGGCGCGTCAAGGTGTCCATATCGTAGCCGCGTTCGCTCTGCGTCGGATCGTGACAAACCAAATGCCATATATTCGACGTTTTATCTTCATTTCCGGGTTGAACCCGGATTGCCCTCCCCCGCATTTGATTTGACAGCATGAAGGTGCCGACATAGGAAGCGAGAATCAGCGCGTTTATGCATGGGGCGTCCCAGCCTTCGCCTAGCAGGGCCGTCGTCCCGATGAGAACGTGAATCTCCCCCTGTGTAAACAGATCCGTAATGATGCGCACCAATTGCTGATGTTGCTTGCCCTTCATTTGAAAGGATACGTACCGTTCGTCATGCGGAAGCGGCGTGCAGCGAATACGCTCTTGTTCCAGTTCCGGCGTACTAGCTTCCAAAGCGGGGACAGCATCCGCCGGGATGATGGCGATCGATCCGGTCAGCACTCCGAGTTTCAGACGCGGCTCCTTATCGTCTCTGCGCAATTTCTCAAAAATAGGTATGACGCCCAGCCGGTGAAGCGGCTTCTCATCCTCTCTGCTCTTCGGCAAATCGGGCAACCGGATATAATCGGTCAGAACGACCAGCCGCAAACGGTCTTGCAGGACGCCCGCCTCGAAACGGAAGATATCGGAGACGCTCTGCAGTTTGGATACGCTGCTTACGAGAATCCGGTTAATTTGGCTTGACGTCCGCAAGTATACTTTCCTGCGTTCAACCGCCCCGATTTGCTGAAGCCATTGTTTTAGTTCATGCAAAATATCGTCCCGGTTTTTCGTATATTCGTCTTGAAAAAGACAGCCGGTCAACAATTCCTCCAACCATTCCAACGTCAAATCGGGAACCGAATGTTGATCCGTGCCTAATATAGGAATAAGTCGCTCCCATCTCCGGCTGTCCGTCTGCTTCAAAAATATAAGCAAACTCGAGAAGTACCCCGGATTCGACAATATCGCTTCGAGATGTTCGTTCGGCTGTGCAATCCAAGGATGGCTGTCGATCATGCGGACGAACGCTTCGTCTTCCAGCAAGCGGTTGCGAACAAGCCCGACGTTCGTTCGAAACGTATGGATGATGTTGCGTTCCTTCGCCGTAGGTGCCGAAAAATAAATATAGTCCTGATGAGGGCATAAATCCCGTTCCTTCACCAGTTCGGGAACGCTGATTTCCAGATCGATCGGCCCGCACAGCTCGATGTACCTGTCCCACTCCGCAGGGGCGGCGTCATAGGGAGGGGTAGCGGTAAGTGCGACAACGTTGGGCCGGTCTAACCCGTTGCGAAATTCCACCGCGCTCTTCCACCACTCCGACCGAAGATGATGCGCTTCGTCGAGCACGATCGTTTGAAACCCGATGTCCCGAATCGCCGCTTCGATCCGGGCTTTTGCCGTCACATCGATCTCATCGGCTGCCGGAATATCGCTAGCCGCATCCGAGCGGGATTCCTCATCCGCAACTTCAGCAGTTGCCGCATCCTCTTCGATTTGCGCTCCGGCTTCGTAACCGACCGAATTCGAAACAAGGCTGTGAAGCGCCTGATACGTAGTTACCGTCAGAAAACGCGGGTTTTTCAAATCCGTCGATATCCAATCGGGGACGTCCGTCCGGTTTAAAAACAAAGCGACGAACCGGTCGACCCATTGTTCTTTGATCGTCAAGGTGGGAGCCAAAATAAGCGTCGGCTCGTTCAGGCGCAGGATGACTTCCAGTCCCAGCACCGTTTTGCCCGAACCGGGCGGAGCGACAAGATGGAGATGCCGGTTGCGGAGATGATGATCCAACTCGTCGAGAGCTCTTTGCTGATACGTTCTCCATTCGTAAATGAATTGCGCGTCTTGGGGAAACGACTTCATGCCGGATTCCTCTCCTTTCAGGCAGCTTAGGTTTGTTCGGCGCTTCATTAAGTATAAAACGGTTCGTTTGCGAGGAAAAGTACGATTTGACAAAACGGTAATAACGTAATAAAATAACTTTACGTAAAATATTATTTTTATGTGAGGAAAATATGGAGCATCAAATACTGGAATCGTATGTCGTTGAGTCGCATGAGCAAGGAATGGCCTTGATGAATCCCTTCCGCGCGGACATGTTGACTTATTTAAGGGAACCGTCGTCCGCTTCCGAAGTCGCCAGAGCGATGAACGAGCAGGCGCAGCGCGTCAATTACCATTTGAAGGCGCTTGAGAAAGTCGGTTTGGTCCGGCGCGTCGGCACGCGCAATGTGCGCAATTTGGTGGAAGTGCTGTATCAGGCGCTTGCCCGCACGTTTATTTTGGCGGATCAGCTCGGATGGAACGCGGATACGGTGCAGAAAATGAAAGATCAGAGCTCGCTTGCGCATTTGGTCGCTGCTTCCACCCGATTGAAACAGGATGCGCTGCGGCTGATGGAAGTTTCCGACGAAGGAGAAGAGGTGCCCTCGGCCTCGCTGCAATTGCAAATTCATCTCACGGATGAGAAGCAGCGCGAAGCCTTCGTCCGGGAGTATGTAGAGACGATGAAGAAGTTGGCCGAGAAATACCAGGGATCCGGGGAAGGGGTTGCGTATCAAGTGTTGGCAGCCGTTTATCCGGAGCCGGATACGGACAAAGGAGGATCCGAAACGTGAAAAACGATGAAACGGAAAAGACGAATGCAGCCGAACAAAATGAGCCGACCATTGTTTGGGAAACTGCGAATGGGAGGGAGGAGCGGGACCGATCCGAATCCGGCCATGTCATCCCGTTTCCCGTCCAAACAAGCGAATCGTCGTTTGTTCGTTTGCACATACCGCTGGAAGAGGGAAGAAAGCCGCTCGTCATCACGCGCGTCTCTTCGGGATTCGGCAACGTGCAGGCGACGTATCGCTCGTCGGCGCCGAGATGCGCCGCTTAAGTCTGATTTGGGAAAGGGGATCATTGCATGAATTTCACTCCTATTGTTGTTGAACAAACGTCGCGCGGGGAACGTTCCTACGATATTTATTCCCGCTTGCTTCGCGACCGCATTATCTTTTTGGGCAGCGCAATCGACGATCAAGTAGCGAATTCGATCATTGCCCAATTGCTGTTTCTCTCGGCCGACGATCCGGAGAAAGATATCTCGTTATATATCAACTCGCCGGGGGGCAGCGTCACGTCCGGATTGGCCATTTACGACACGATGCGGCATATCAAGCCCGACGTGTCCACGATTTGCGTCGGCATGGCCGCTTCTGCGGCGGCGGTATTGCTTACGGCCGGCCATCCCGGCAAACGGCTGGCCTTGCCGAATTCGGAGATCATGATTCATCAGCCATGGGTTTCCGGCGGAATCAAAGGCCAAGCAAGCGATATCGAGATTCACGCCAAGCAAATTCTTAAATTGCGGACGACGACGAACCGCATTATCGCGGAAACGAGCGGCCAGCCCCTCGATAAGGTCGAGCGCGATACGGACCGCGACCATTTCTTGACCGCCGCCGAAGCGAAGGAATACGGCTTGGTCGATAAAGTGGTGGATGGCATCGGCATGAAATGACTTCGCGCCTCCCTCCGCCCCCCTTCTTCCGGGAGGGGAGGGCCTGTCTCGGACCATTCGATCTGATGCGGCTGCGGATCGTAAGCGAATAACTAATAAATAGAACCGCTGGAGCGAGAACTCCAGCGGTTTCTTGTTCCTACATGTTCCAGCCGCGCCCGTATTGAGGCGGGGCCGGAATCGTTGCTCCCAATTCTTTGGCCGCGGTGCGAGGCCAGTACGGATCGCGCAGGAGCGCCCTGGCGATAAAGATGAGATCGGCCTGTCCTCCCCGTATGATTTCTTCCGCTTGCGTTCCGGTTGTAATAAGCCCTACCGCGCCGGTCATCAGTTCCGCTTCCCGTTTAATCCGTTCCGCAAACGGAACTTGGTACCCCGGGAACGCATCGATATGGGCGGGAACGACGGCGCCGCTGCTGCAATCGATCAGATCGATTCCTTGCGATTTCAGCGTACGCGCGTAGCCGACATAATCGTCGACGGTCAATCCTTCGGGATGGTAGTCGCTTGCGGAAATGCGGACGAACAGCGGACCGGACCAAACCTCTTTCACCGCCTCGACAATCTCGCTCAAGAAGCGGTATCTTCCCTCCGGCGTACCGCCGTATTCGTCGCTGCGCCGATTCGTGAGCGGCGACAAAAACTCGTTGATCAAATATCCGTGCGCCGCATGAATTTCAATCACGTCGAAACCGGCTTGTTTGGCGCGGCTTGCCCCTTGCTTGAAAGCTTCGATCGTTTCGCGGATTTGCCCCTGCGTCATCTCCTCCGGGGTTTTGTATCGCTCGTTGAACGGGAGCGCCGACGGTGCGACGATCGGTCCTTCCAATTCCGCTTTTCTTCCGGCATGGGCGAGCTGAATGCCGATCGCCGCCCCCGCTTCGTGCGCCAGATCGACAAGCTCCTTCAATCCCGCGATATGTTCGTCGCTCCAAATGCCTAGATCGCGGTCGGATATTCTTCCTTGGGGAGTAACGGCGGTCGCTTCTACTACGATGAGTCCTACTTGGCCGACAGCCCGGCTCGTATAATGCGTTTTATGGAAATTCGTCACTTTGCCGTCTCGGGCGTCGCAGGAATACATGCACATCGGCGACATGACGATTCGATTTTTCAAGGCGAGTCCTTTCACGGTTATTGGCGAAAAAAGTTGGCTCATGCCATCATCCCTCATTTCTGCGTATTTGTAGTCGTTATTGTCGTTACTATCGTTTGCAATTCTATTGTAACGCTATCCAACGGCGGGAGCAAAAATATGAAACATATGAGTCAAGTACTAGAATATTTTGTGAAATTTTGTTTCGTACACATCGAAAATGAGACTTCCTTCCTTATTTTGCCCCTTAACAGAGATTTTACTCTGATGAGGTCATCGTTTAACAATCCTATATCATACTTATTTTATTGATAGCTAGGCTTCATAGGTTGAGATGAAGGGAGGAGTGCTCCGGAACTTCGCATATGTCGCTCAGGAGAATGGAATGGCGTTAGACAAATGAAGCATGGAGGTAACGATCTAACATGAACAAGCGGCGAAAAAACACGGGTATCATTCTTGTCGTTCTATTGTTGCTGTCTCTCATGCAGCCTATCCCGAATGCGGCTGCGCAAGAGATGCCGGAAACGTCATTCGGACAAGTGCTCGATATGCGGACAGGGGAATTGGCGCCGGATGCGGATTATTATTGGTACAATATGAAACTGGATCGAGGCTTGCAAAAAGTCCATTTCGTGGAGTTCGATCCCGCCAATCCGAACCTGGAATTGCAGGCCGGGAGATCGAACGGCAAAGTATACGGGTTCCAGGGCGTGACGAAAATGGCGGATGATGCCGACCGGGCGGGAAATCGGGTCATTGCCGGAATTAACGCCGATTTCTACGATTTGTCCAACGGCGTTCCGTACGGGCTTTTCGTCGATGACGGCATTATTTTGAACAGTCCCGTCAACGGCAGATACGCATTCGGCATGTTGGAGGACGGCACGACCGTATACGGTTCGAGTCCCGAGCTTATCAAAACGGTCTCGATCGGAGGCGCGGCGGAGACGATTACGCATATTAACCGGCCGAGAGGCGCGGAAGAACTTGTGCTTTATACCGCCGATTTCTTCGCTTCCACGAAGACGAGCGATCAAGGGGACGAAGCGATTTTGAACGTCTTGGAAGGGCAGGTCAAGAGCGGACAAACGCTGAAGTTGCAAGTGTCCGCAATTCGAAACGGCAAAGGCGACGCTCCGCTTGCGGAAGGAACCGTTGTCTTATCCGCATCCGGGAAATACAAACAGCTGTTGGCAGGCCTACGGGTCGGGGATATAGCAACCGTAACGATTGCGTTGCCTGAACCGTGGGATCAAGCCAAAACGGTGGTAGGCGGTTCCGGCTTGCTTATTAAGGACGGCGTGGTGCACAACGGGATCGGGCCGGAAGGCGTTCATCCCCGGACCGCCATCGGCACGAAAGCAGACGGATCGGTCGTCTTGTTCGAAATCGACGGCCGTTCGCCCGGTTTCAGCGAAGGCGTAGAGACGCTGGAGTTGGCCAACATTTTGAAGGACCTCGGCGTCGTGAACGCCATGAACTTGGATGGGGGCGGCTCGTCGACGTTCGTCGCAAGGCTTCCCGGGGAAACGTTCCGCAACATGATGAATAGAGGCTCGGACGGCGGAGAGAGACGGACGGCGAACGGGCTTTTGCTCGTCAATAAGGGACCGGAAGGAGCCGCCGACAAATTGGTGGTTCAACCGAATTTCGAGAGAGTGCTGGAGGGCTCGTCCTTTTCTTTCGGAGCGGCCGCGGTCGATGCGAGCGGCCATCCCGCAACCTTTGAGGGCGTCCGGCTATGGAGCGCGGATACGGCGATAGGCACGGTCGATCAAGCCGGAACCTTTACGGCTGGCGCCGCCGCGGGAACGGGGACGATCGAAGTTCGAGCGGGAACTTTGACGGGCAAAGGCGAGGTGGAAGTCGTCGATCGCTTGACGGAATTGAAATTTCCCGATGCGGAGAAAACGTTCGAATCCGGGGCCGAGGTCGTACTTCAAGTGTCCGCTTTGCGCGACGGCCAAGTCATCCAGGCGGACAACAGCCGATTGGAATGGCGGGTCGAAGGCGAGATCGGCACGATCGACGGCGACGGACGCTTCCTCGCCACGAACGAAAACGAAAAAAGCGGCAAAATTTACGTAAAGTACAAGGATGTTGAAACGTCTATGGACGTCAAAGTGGGGTTGCCTCCGGTCGTTTTGGAGGATTTCGAAAGCGGATTGGATCGCTATATCGCCTCCGGGGCCCGCTACAATAAAGTGGAAGCGACGCTTGAAAGGGATGAAGACATCGTCCGCTTCGGCGGTCACTCGCTAAAACTCGAATACGACTTTATCGGAACCCAAGGCACATCGGGAGCGTATTTGCAGACGTTAACGGGGACTTATGTCGATATACCCGGGTATCCCGAGAAGATCGGCATGTGGGTGTACGGAGACGGGAAACGCCACTGGCTCCGCGGCCAAATGAGGGACGGGAAAGGGAATGCGGTCCCGATCGATTTCACCGACCAGACCGTCGGCGTGGATTGGATCGGGTGGAAATACGTAGAGGCGGAGGTGCCCCCGGGAAAACCGCTTCCGTTGAAATTCGACCAGATGATCCGATATATGGAAACCGATAACGGCAAGAAGGATGCCGGCGTTATCTATGTCGACCAAATACGGGCCCTTTACGGCGCGACCGACGACGATACGGATCCGCCGCTGATTCGAGATATCGGTCCTGCCGATAAAAGCACGCTAACGACAAACATGCCGACGATCAGGGCTTATGCGGAAGATGACGGATACGATCCTTCCCTTCATCCGGGAACGACATTGATCGATCCGGACAAGATCCGGCTGTACGTTGACGGCGTACGGGTCGATCATGCGCTGTATCCGCCCGAAGGGAGAATTTCTTATACGCCGAACGAACCGCTTGCGGACGGCGTTCATCGGGTGAAGCTGGCCGTTAGGGATCTCGCCGGCAATCAAACGATTCGCGAATGGATATTCAATGTCGATACGGGATCGCCCAAATTCGTATACGACAGTCCGGCGGAGGTCTATGCAGGGAACACGTACGAATTGAACGTAGGGGCGGAGAAAGCGGCGGAACTTCGCGGCGGGCATGTCGAATTCGGCTTCGATCCGTCCAAGGTGGAAGGTTTGAACGTCGTACGGGGCGCCAAACTGACGGAGGAGCAGCTTCAACCGGCCGTAGACGAAGAATCGGGGACGGTTCGATTGAATTTGCAGCAGTTGAACTCCGCGCAGTTAACGGACAATGATTTGCTCGGGCAAATCCGGTTCACGGTCAAACATGACGCTTCCGGCACAAATGTGATCGACTACAAATCCGGTTTGATCGTATTGAACGGGGGGCCGGATGAAGGCAAGGAATACATCGGCATGCCGGTGGAAGCGGCGGTGAAACATCATCTGTCGCTCCAATGGGATGAAACGGGCGCGGCGCAAGGGTTTACGACCCGATTCCGCGTGACGGACGAAAGCGGCTCGCCCGTAGCGGGCGCCAAGCTGCTGGCGGACGGCGCAGAAGTCGGCGACGGCAGCGGCGTGTTGTTAACCGATCAAGAGGGTGCGCTCGCGACGGACGCCCTGACGCGGGACGTCAAGCAATACCGGCTTCAGGCGACCAAGGACCTGCGGTTCAGTCCGGTTGTGACGTTCAAAGTGTCCCCGCTCGCCGGATCCGAGCTTCCGCGCAACGTAACCGTCAATATGGGTGCGGATCCCGCCGCTTCGCGCGCCTTTACATGGCAAACCAATCCGCTCGCCGAGCGAACGGTAGTGGAATTTGCGACGGCAGCGGAGTTTACCGATTTCCGGCAGCCGAATGTCATGAGAACAGACGGCGAAAGTTATTTGTATCTCACTGAGGACACCGGCTTGATGAGAGTTCATAAGGCGGTCCTTGCGGATTTGGAGCCGGGCACCCGTTATGTGTATCGGGTGGGCGACGGCGACGGCAATGTAAGCGGGCAAGGCAGCTTCGCAACCGCCGAAGCGTCGGGCGACGGCACGAAGTTTCTCTTTTTCGGCGATTCCCAGGCGGGCGATCAGAAGGGATTCGAGCTATGGGGCAATATTTTGCATAAAGCGATCGCCGATCATCCGGATGCCGAGTTTATCATGCATGCGGGCGATATGGTTGATAAGGGATACTTGGAAAAGGAATGGAATATGTGGTTCGACGAAGCGCAAGACGCATTCATGAATACGACGCTCGTCGGGATTATCGGAAACCATGAAGTGATGGGAACGAGAGCGAACAGCGATTTTCTCGCGCATTTCAATCAGCCCGGCAACGGTTTGGCAGGCTTGGAAGGCACCAACTTCTCCTTCGATTACAAAGACGTGCATTTCGTTGTTCTGAATAGCGAATACGAATACGAGCGCCAGGCCGAATGGCTGCGGGACGACTTGGCCAAGACGGAAAAACCGTGGAAGATCGTCGCTTTCCATCGGGGGCCGTACGGCAGCCAATACGACACGGAAGTGGTGAGAAGCAACTGGGTGCCCGTTCTGGAAGAGTTCGGCGTCGATCTGGTGTTGAACGGGCATGACCATATTTACTTGCGCACGACGATGAAGGACGGCGAGAAAAAAATGCTGGGAGAAGGAACGACCTACGTCGTCGCCGGCTCGACAGGCCCGAAATTTTACGGTCTGACACAGCGGCCTTGGAATCAAATCGTCGACGACGAACACACGCAAATCTATACGTCGATCGAGACGAAGGGCAATACGTTAACTTTTGAAGCGAGAACGATTGACGGACGGGAAGTGGATCGTTTTACGCTCACGAAGGAGATGGGAGAACCCGATCCGATCGCTGGAATATCGTTGCTGGGCCGGACGATGCTGAAGCCTGGGGGAACCGACCAGGTTGCCGTTGAAGCGCTGCATGCCTCCGGGAAGCGCAGTCCGATTGCGGAAGGAGTTATGTTCGCCAGCAGCAACCCGCAAATCGCCGACATCGACGGCAACGGGAAGGTTCGGGCGTTTGAAGTCGGCGAAACGGTCATATCCGCGACATATTCCGGATTTACGGACAGTTATATGCTGCGAGTGTCGCTTGATGAGCCTTCGCTTGTCGATATTTCATTGACGGGTCCGGCTATGCTGCAAGTCGGCGAAACGAGCCAAACCGTTACGAAGGCGGTATATAGCGACGGCTCGCAAGAAGTATTGACGGAAGGCGTTGCCTTTGCCAGCAGCAACGAGCAGGTTGCTACGGTGGATGCCGCGGGAACGATTACGGCGCATCAGGAAGGAACGACCGTCATTACAGCGACGTATGCCGCGATAACGACAGGATATGAATTGACCGTCATTCCGCGGATCGCTCCGGAACCGCAGCTTGTAGCATTGGAAATTCACGGACTGGAATCAAAGATGACAGTCGGCCTTGCGAAGCGGGCGGAAGCGCTGGGGCGTTACAGCGACGAGAGCGTCAAACCGTTGAAGGACGGGGTCGCATTCGCCAGCAGCCTTCCTCAAGTAGCCTCCGTGAATGAAGACGGGCTCGTCAAGGCGCTTCGTCAAGGTTCTACCGTCATTACGGCTACCTACGAACAATGGTCGGCGAGCTTTTCGCTTACCGTGGAAGGAGCGACGACATCTCCTCCACCGTCCGGAGGTGAGTCCGGAGCGTCGGGCAGAACGAAGCCGGAGCGGGCGCCGAAACCGGAAACGCGGACAGGCCGAATGGAATTAACGGCTGAGCAAATCAAGAAATTGGCCGGGCCGGACGGAGTCGTCATTGAAACGGATCAAGCGCTGCATGAGCTTGTTTTGCCGGGGAATGCGGCGACATTGACCTCGAATGCGCGGTTTACGATCGTATCGAAATGGATGGAGCTTGCCATTCCGGGCGAGGTGATCCGCGCGCTGGAACAGCTGGTGTCCGAGGAGGAGAGGGGGGCCGCCAAAATGATTCTCAAATCGGTTCCGTTAAGCGCCCCCGAAGCGGAGAAGCTGTTGGCGACTGCGGAACGGCGTTCGGGCGCGCGCTTGCAAGCCGCGACACCGTTATTCAAGTTCAGCTTCGCCATAAAAACCAAGGACGGGCATGAGCGCGCGCTGAGCGAATTTGCAAAACCGGTCTCGCTGAAACTACGGACACAATCGGAAGTCAACCGTAAATTGGCGGGCATGTATGGCATCGCCAGCAAGGGAGCGCTGCAATATGCCGGCGGAACTTGGGCGGGCGGAGCGTGGACCGCATCGATCGATCGCGTCGGCATCTACTCCGTGCTCGAATACAACAAGACGTTCTCCGATATGGCGTCCGAACACTGGGCAGCGGATGCGATCCGGGAACTGGCGGCCAAACATATCGTTAACGGGGAGTCCGGCGACCGCTTCTTGCCGAACCGGCATGTTACGCGCGCGGAATTCGCCGCATTGCTCGTAAGGCTGCTCGGCTTGCAAGGAGAAGGCAATGCGGTATTCAGCGACGTGCCGGCGGATCGCTGGTACGCGAACGAGGTGGCTCTTGCCGCGAAAGCCGGATTGATCGTCGGTGTCGGCGGAACGTCCTTCGCGCCGGATGCCGAAATCAAGCGGCAGGAAATGGCGGCGATGATCGTGCGCGCGTATGAATACGCGCTTGGAAAGAAGGCGGACGCAACGGCGCCGCTGCCGTTCGCCGATACGCGTTCCGCTCCGGAATGGGCGCGGAACGCTGTTCGAACGGCTTATGCCCTCGGGCTCGTTCACGGCCGTTCGAGCGTTGAATTTCAGCCCGAAGGCTATGCGACAAGGGCGGAGAGCGCCAAAATGATGCATAATCTGCTTTCCCTCATGGAGAAATGATTCATGCATGGAGAGAACCTGACCCATTGCGTCAGGTTCTCTTTATTGCGATTCGACGATGTGTGCGGGCGTATAATGCACAATATACAACTATAAGCCCTTTTTGCCCCGTCGTTTGCGTCTATGCTGTAAATTTTACAACGTTATTGGGGAAAATGAGCGGATTTGGCCTGCGATTTTGCGATGTTGTTGTATATTCTGCAACATAACGTCCCAACCATACGATTCAACCCTGTATTATGTTGTAAAACGTACAACTTTGTGCAAACCGGCGCTCACGCCTAGAATGACGGGTGTTCGAGATCCGTAACCGCGCCTTTGGAGGCGGACGACACGAGCCGGACATATTTGCCCAATACGCCCGTCGTAAACTTATACGGCGGCCGCACCCAATGTTTCGCTCGCATCTCCAATTCTTCCCGGCTCACGTCGAACGAAATTTCTTGCGTCTCGCTGTCGATCGTAATCGTATCGCCTTCCTGCAGCAAGGCGATCGGACCGCCTACTTGGGCTTCCGGCGCGACATGACCGACGACGAAGCCGTGGGAACCGCCGGAGAATCTGCCGTCCGTGAGGAGCGCCACTTTCCCGCCGAGCCCTTTGCCGACCAACATGGCCGTCACCGACAGCATTTCAGGCATGCCCGGTCCGCCTTTCGGTCCGGCGTAACGGATAACCAGCACGTCGCCTTCGCGTATATCATCGTTCATGATCGCCTCCGTCGCTTCCCGTTCGCTATCGTAGACGCGCGCGGGACCGGTGAAACGTTGAATCTTCAAGCCCGACATTTTGGCCACCGCGCCTTCCGGGGCCAGATTTCCCCGCAGAACGACCAACGGGCCTGTCGGTTTCAACGGATTGTCGAACGGCCGGATAATCCGCTGGCCTTCCTTCAATGGAGCGGCCTCCGCCAAATTTTCGGCTAACGTTTTGCCGGTAACGGTCAAGCAGTCTCCATGCAGCATGCCTTGCTCAAGCAGCAGCTTCATCACGCCCGGCACGCCGCCGATATCGTTCAAATCCTGCATGACGTATTTGCCGCTCGGCTTCAGATCGGCCAAATGCGGCACATTGCGCCGAATCCGCTCGAAATCGTCCAACGTCAAATCGACTTGAACCGAGTGGGCGATCGCGATCAAATGCAGCAGCGCGTTCGTCGATCCGCCGAGCGCCATCACTACCGTAATAGCGTTCTCGAACGCTTTTTTGGTCATAATGTCTTTCGGCGCAATATTGTTCCGCAGAAGCTCCATCACGGCTCGGCCCGCTCGTCCGCATTCTTCCGCTTTGCCCGGGGAAATCGCGGGCGTGGAGGAGGAGCCGGGCAAACTCATGCCGAGCGCTTCGGCCGCGGCCGCCATCGTGTTCGCCGTGTACATACCGCCGCAAGCTCCCGCGCCCGGGCAGGCATGGCATTCCACTTGATGGAGTTCGCGTTCGTCGATCGCGCCTTCGTGGAATTGGCCCACCGCTTCGAATGCGGATACGATATCGATATCTTTGCCGTTCAATTTGCCGGGTTGGATCGTACCCCCGTATACGTATACGGCGGGAAGATTCAACCGGCCGATCGCCATAAGGCAGGCGGGCGTATTTTTGTCGCAGCCGCCGATGGCGACGAGACCGTCGAAGCGCTCCGCGCCGGCGACCGTTTCGATGGAGTCGGCTATGACCTCTCTGCTCGGCAGCGAGAAGAACATGCCGTCATGGCCCATCGCGATGCCGTCCGATACGGTGATCGCGTTAAAAATGAGCGGCGCTCCGCCGGAAGCTCGAACGCCGAGCTTGGCTTCTCTGGCCAACTGGTCGATATGGATATTGCAGGGCGTCACTTCGCTCCATGTACTGGCCACCCCGATCATCGGTTTTTGGAAATCTTCATCTTGAAACCCGACAGCCCGCAGCATGGCACGGTTCGGGACGCGGTTAACGCCCTCGCTGATCGCACGGCTGCGAATTCGTAAATCTTCTTGCTTGGACATGGTATCACCCTTCTTCCTTAGAAATGAATTGTTGGAGTTCCGTCATCGGCCGCCATATATTTTGCTTCATGATATCGGCCGCGGACTTCCCGTCCCCCTTCTCCAATGCCGCAACGAGCGCTTCATGCTCCAGTACCGAAGCATTGGCGCTGGGGAAGGGCCGTTTCAAAAATACATACTTATAACGGCGAATATGAATTTGGAGCGACGCGCTGAACGATGAAATATAAGGATTATCCGCCGCGTCAATAATCATGCCGTGAAACTGTTCGTCGAGTTCCATCGCCTGATATGGCTGTCCCGTTTCGATCGCCTGCGCGAACTCTGCGTTAAGTCGCTTTAACATTTCGATCTGCTCCGGCAGAATGAGCGGGGCGGCAAGTTCGGCGGCTAACGCGTGCAGGGCGGAGAGGGTGGAATACATTTTCAGGATGTCTTCCTTTTCAATCGTTGTCACTCTCGTATCTCTGCCGGGTTGCATCTGAACCAATCCTTGCACTTCAAGCAATTGCAACGCTTCTCTGACCGGCGTCCGGCTGACTCCCAAAGCTTCGGCCAACTCGGCGTCGTTCAATTTCTCGCCAGGTTGGAGCGTTCCGTCGATGATCCATCGTTGAATTTGCGATAAAGCCCGGTCTTTGGCAGAGATTCGGACCGGCGTCGAATAATTGGCGGGGATAGGCATGTCTTCTGTCTCCTTCTTTAATATTAATATGTAATATATCGCATACGAATATGAAATGCAATATTAAAAAAACTGCTAGCTATCCTTATTTTGAATCGATGAGTTGGTGTTCAATAATCTCGAATTTATTTCGATGCTTGTGCGGTGGGAATTAAGGTGCTTAAGCGGGGCGAATGTCATGCAGGGGAGATTGTTGTGCCCAATGCGGGAGGTCGGGGAAGCGGAACCGGTCGTCGACCGGAGCCGTCCAAGCCCGGAGGACAACGGAAAGTCGCGCATGAGGAAGTCGTCCTGACAACATAAACTCCCCCTTATCAGTCGAAAGATGCATAATAAGGGGGAGTTTCATTCCATGTAAAGAGTATTCATTTATCATATATATCAATAATCCGTACAGGTGCTTTTTTTTTCAATGTTAGACGGGTTTTCTGCGAAGGGTTCGGATCGATACTTCATGTTCGCCCAGAATTTCATGGATCGATTTTTGATCTTCGATGATGGTTTCAAGCTTCGAGGTTGCTTCAGAACGAAATTCGATAAGGTTGGCGGTTTGTTCGAAGATAGCGTTAATTGTGACTTCTTGGCGGTCGACTTTGGTCTCCAACCGGTCAAGCCGTTCATTGGTTTTGCGTTGTTCGGCTTTAACCTCCTCAAGTTCGGCTTTGATTCCCTTAATGTCTTCCTTGACGCCACCAAGTTCGGCTTTGATTCCCTTAATGTCTTCCTTGACACCACCAAGTTCAGTTTTGATTCCACCGAGTTCCTCCAAAATTTGATTTAAAATTTGGTCGCTCATGCTGCTTGTCCTCCTCTCTAAAGTCATCGTACTTTTCACCATTATACTATATTGGATCGTTTTATAGCGAATATAAAATGGAGAGATCGAGGCGAATTCGATCGAATTATCGTATCCTATGTCGACAAGCGGCCAGTTAAACTCGTAACGGACCGTAGAGCCCTTATTTCCGCAAAACGGGCTGTTTTATCGCATACTCCGGACACAGATGCGCTTATTTCATGCAATATCCCCGATTTTCGCCTCATTTTTACCAAATAAGATCATCTGAGTCCGCTGGCACTACCAAAAGGCTGCTGTTATGCCGAATAAGGTCACTGGAGTCCGCTCAAATCTACGGGATGAGAGGGAACGGCACAACATCTCACGAGATTAAGCCGCAGCACTGTTTGAACTTTTTCCCGCTGCCGCACAGGCATAAGTCGTTTCTGCCCGGCAGGCGCCGGCCGGACGACTTGTAGCTTGCAAGCCACCGCTTCTTGACGGCTTCGGCGAGCGTCGTCATTCGCTCATGCGCGTAAGCGTAGATCTGCCGATAGCTCTCGCAGAAATAATCCGCATCGTAGCTATCGTTTGCGGCGTTCCAATTGCGGTTGCGGGGACAGCCGCCAAAGCACATGTTCAACCAAGGGCAGCTTGCGCATCGTTTCGGCAGCGCCGGCTTCATAGCCCGAAACCGTTCGTACACAGGGTTGGAGAACAAGGACTCCAACGAATCGATACCGACATTTCCCAATTTGTAATCGTCGTTGATATAGAAATCGCAAGGATAAGCGTCTCCGTTGCGCTCCAATACGAACGTGCTTGCACATTCGGGGCGATGGATGCATAATTCCGCTTCGCGGTGCAGGTAGACGCTTAACATATTATCAAAGAAACGCACCGAAAGTTCCGGCATCCCGTCGTTATACCATATATCGAACGCTTCGCATAAAAAACGGCCGTACTGCTCGGGAGTGATTAAATATTTGCCCTCCGCTTCCGTTTGCTGCGAACGAAAGTCCATGCATGGAATGAATTGGACGAATCCGAAACCTTCCTGCCGATAAAACTCCATCAGTTGTTTCGCTTTTCCCACATTATCTTCATGAATGACCGTTAAAATATTGAAATCGACTGCCGCATCGCGCAAATATTCGATGCCGCGCATTACGAGCCGATAGCTGCCTTTGCCCGACCCGGTGGTCCGCCTAGCGTCGTGGATTGGTTGAGGCCCGTCCAGACTTACGCCGATCAAAAAGTTGTACGCCTTAAAAAAACGAGCCCATTCCGCATCGATTAATGTGGCATTCGTCTGCAACGAATTGCCGATTCTCGTATGGGGAGGGGCGTACTTGGCCTGCAGAGCGACCGCTTCGCGAAAAAAATCAAGCCCGGCGAGCAGCGGTTCGCCGCCTTGCCAGGCAAACGACGCGGTCCCGTTCGATAGCGCCATATACTCCCGGATCAATTTGTCGAGGATGCGCGGATCGATTCTATTGATTTGCGGTCCCGGTTTTCCTTGGCATGTGCTGTAATAGCAATAATCGCACGCCAAATTGCAATCTTCCGAAACCGTTTTCCACATCATCCCGAAGGTTTCGGGCCGACTCGAGGATAGACATGCTGCTGCCATAGCGAAAACCTCTCCTTCTCTGACATAATCACGCTATTGATACTTGTCCGGTTATTCCGCATCGGCGGCGCAGCGGAATCCCATGTTTCCGGTGGAACTGTCCGGAGTGTTGGAACTGCGGGCCGCGACCCGATAACGATTGCAGTACGACTTATGGCATAAATACGAACCGCCCCGCATCACCCTGGCTTGTCCGTTCGGCGGGCCTTGAGGATCGACGCGCGGCCCGTCGATATGAAAGGTCGGGCTGAACCAATCCGCGCACCATTCCCATACGTTGCCGACGACATTAAACAATCCGTATCCGTTCGGTTGATAGGACATGACCGGCGCCGTTCCGATATACCCGTCGCTTGCGTTGTTTTTGAGGGGAAATTTCCCTTGCCAAATGTTGCAGCGGTGTTCGCCGTCCGGTTTGAGCAGATCTCCCCAAGGATAACGCTTTTGCACGAGACCGCCTCTGGCGGCGTATTCCCATTCCGCTTCCGTCGGCAAACGCTTGCCCGACCACTTGCAGTAAGCCGCCGCGTCGTTCCACGACACATGCACGACCGGATGGTCCATACGATCCGTTATGCCGGATGCCGGTCCCTCCGGATGCTTCCAGCTGGCGCCGTCGATTTTTTTCCACCAAGGGACTTGCGGTACCGAAACGGCATCGCGAGCCGTCGCTTCGTCAAGGAAAAGATGGAACACGTAAGACCAGCCGAATCGTTCCGCCTCGGTCACGTATCCCGTTTCGTTGACAAATTGCTCGAACCGTTCGTTGCTGACCGCACACGGGTCAATGTAAAAAGGTTTCAACGTAATTTTGCGTATAGGCCCTTCTCCGTCCTGCGGAAATCCTTCCCGGTCGTCGGTTCCCATCCAAAATTCGCCCCCGTCCAAATAGATCATTCCTTCGCGGGATGAGGCGCCGGGCTTAGCGGCGACGTTTAATTCGGATAACGGAGCCGGAGCCGCCTGTTCTCCTGCGGAAGTTCTGCGGGCTGCGCAGCACGGCTTCAATTGCGGGTTCGTCATATGTTGTTCCTCCGTTCGACTTGATTGCTTAATCGGCAAGCTTATGAATGGTCATTACGGCCGCGCCGAGCACTAACGCTTCTTCGCCGAGATTCCCCCGGCTGAACTCGGCCCGGTAATCCGAATGATGATACGTGTTGCGATTGGCGACTTCGACAGCGGTTTCAAACACTAACGGATGGCTGTACAAAATCGGACCGCCGAGAATGACTTTCTCGGGATGCAATATATTTAATAAATTGGCGAGGCCGATGCCCAGATACGCGGACGCTTGCTTGAAAATTTCCGTCACGAGCGGATCGTTCGCCGTCAACGCTTGCTGCAAATGAATGAAACTGATTTTTTCCGGATCAGGCTCCATCATCGTTACAACGCTTTGCCGCCCTTGCTTCAGTTTCGAGCGGGCTTCGCGTTCAATGGCCGGGATCGAGACGTAAGATTCCAGCGATCCGAAGTTGCTGTCGGGAGTAAGCCGATGGCCGTCCGACTGGATAATCATTTGACCGATCGCGTTTTCGGTATCGACAGCGCCGTATACGACGCTGCCGCCGGCGATCATCGCCGAACGGATGCCGGCGCCGGCATGAACATAGAGCAGGTGCTTGTACCTTTTGTCGCGTACATGCCAATATTCGCCAAGGATCGCCGTATTCGCCCCATTATCCAAAAAGACGGGGATATCAAGCGACCGGCTCAGGATGTCGGCGACAGGCACATTGACCCACCCCGGAGCCGGGAAATGCTGAGGCTTTAGCAACGTGCCGGTTGACCGATCCAGAGGCCCGACCGAACCGATGCCCAGGCCGAGAACGTCTTCTTTGGCAATTTGTCGATCGGCCAACATATAGCGAGCGCTTTGCGCGATGCTTTGCAGCAAATAATCGGGCGTGCTATGCTCGTCCATTCTCCATTGCTCGGAAGCCAGTTTTTGCAGATCCATATCGTAGAGAACCAGCTTCGATCTTGTGCGGGAAATTTCGAGACCGAATACATAAGC
Organism: Paenibacillus sp. MSJ-34; assembly: GCF_018918005.1. Taxonomy (GTDB): domain Bacteria; phylum Bacillota; class Bacilli; order Paenibacillales; family Paenibacillaceae; genus MSJ-34. The sequence goes on from NZ_JAHLPR010000022.1 coordinate 23,947, forward strand.
ATAATCGGAATGAATTCGGTACAAAACAGGCTTTCTTCCGCCGGTTGAATCCCCGAAACCCGCTTCTACGATGAATCGCTGCTGAATGAGTTCTTCCAATAATCTCGTTAACGTGCTGACAGGCATTTTCGTCTGTTCCAACAATTCCAATTTCGAAACGGTAGGATGGTTTCGAATGAGCCGATAGATCGCTTTATGCTTCGGATTAGAGATCCGATCTTCGATACGTAGCACGCTTCCACTTCCTTTATCCGATGAAATCGGGAACTTGGGCTAGCTGTAAACGGCAATCCCGATCAGTCCCGATAAAAATATGACATACAACGGATGCATTTTCAAGCGGATTAAGGCGAAAAGCGAGAAAACGAATAAAGCGAAAACGATGGCGGTGTTCCAACCGAGCGATCCGATCATGCCGCTGTTTACGGCGAAGCGGTACGCACCGTACATGATCATGGCCGTAATGACGGGACGCAGTCCGTACAGGGCCGATTGTACCCATTTGTCGGCATAATATTTATACAAAAAGACGCTGATAACGATGACGAGCAAAAAAGAAGGAAACACAATTCCGGCGGTGGAAATGACGGCGCCCGGCACACCGGCCGTATGGTACCCGACGCTGACGGCGATGTTCGTCGCAATCGGACCGGGGGACATGCCGGCCAGCGAGACGGTATCCGTGAATTCGGCGGCGCTCATCCACCCGAACTGCTCGACGACGGCATGTTCGATCATAGGAATCATGGCATAGCCTCCGCCGAAGGAAACGAAACCGATGAATAAAAAAGTATAGAATAATTGCCATAGCATACCGGTTTTTCGTCCCTTCTATATATAATATTCAATTTGATGCTGCTCATTTTTGTTGCGGGGAGCGGTGGAATGTCCCAACTTTTTCTTCAACGGCATGATCGCCATTCCGGCTGCCGCGCCTCCGATAATGACGAGCAAAGGATGAAGCGGCGTAAACAACAGCACCAATATCGTTATAATTGCCGTTGCGAGCGCAGTCTTGTCCGAAATCGCCGTTCGTCCGACGCGAATTCCTGCATAGACGATCAGCGCGACGGTAGCGATCTTGATTCCGGCGAAGGCTGCATTGATTTTGGGCGAATCGTTCATGAGCGTAAATAAGACGGACAGTATGAGCACGATGACAAACGTAGGAAGGAGGATGGCGAACGTCGCTACGGCGGCCCCGGCCACCCCGGCGGTACGATACCCGATGAGCGTTGCCGAGTTGATGGCGACGGTGCCCGGCAATGAGCCGGTAAGGGCGAACATGTCGGTCAATTCCTCTTGATTGAGCCACTTTCGCTTCGTGACGATTTCCCGCTCGATGAGCGGGATCATCGCGTACCCCCCGCCGAACGAAGTCGGGCTAAGCTTGGCAAACGACCAAAACAACTGAAGGAGCAGTTTTGCATCTGTTTTATTCAATTGTAATCACCTTTCAGTTTGGATTGATTCCAGTATACTATACTTAATACCAAAATGGAATAAACAATAGTTTGTTTTTGAGAGTCGAAGTCTGATTTACTTATTTTTACAATAATTTAAACCCGATTAAAACGGGTTGTTTCATTTGTTATGACCATTTTGGAATTAAGGTAGAGATAGTTTGCTATGACAATTTGAACGGAAGGAGGGATGCTGTCTGTCGAAAACGTTATTCGGCAGTTGCGTGAAGTTCGGCCTTTTGTGGAAATCCCCTTCGTTCAGAACTGAGTGAAAGGGATATCGACAAAAGGAAAATAAGGAGGATGCCGAGATCGGAAAAATAAAATTACGCCAAAAAAAACGATGCCGCCTTATGAACGAATATCAATTCGCGAATAAGACAACATCGTTCCCAACTCGTCCCGCAACTCTATGGGGGCATCGCCTTGCTTATTTAAAAAACGCCAGCAGCTGTTCGATCACTTGTTGTTTGTCGCTATCGACGACGGTCATCCGCTGCGGCTTATCCCACAGTTCCGCAATCGGCTCGGGGAACGTTTGCCGGATGCCGCATTCGGCGATCGCCTCGTCGAATTTGGCCGGATGGGCGGTGGCAAGGGCGACGCATTTGCCGCCGCCGTTCTTGAACATGCGTTCGTAGGCTGCGACGCCGCAAGCCGTATGCGGGTCAAGCAAATAGCCGTGCCGTTCGTTGTAATCTTTGATCGTCTCGAGGCATGCCGCGTTGCTGACGGCATAAGAGGCAAAGTCGCTTTGCACGCGGCGCAGCGTATCTCCCTCGGCGGCGATCAAGCCTTTTTCCCGGAAATCGTTCATGATGCGGGTGACCGCCGTGCCGTCTTCTCCATGCAAATAATACAGGTAACGCTCGAAGTTGCTGGCGATTTGGATGTCCATGGCGGGGCTGTACGTCGTTTTGAAATTTTCGGGACGATATACGCCGTCGTTGACGAACCGTTCCAGTATATTGTTTTCATTCGTCGCGAGCAGAAATTTGCCGACAGGCAATCCCATGAGCCGCGCCAGGTAACCGGCGAAAATATCGCCGAAATTGCCCGTCGGCACGCTGAAATGGATTTCCTCCGTCATACTGTCGTCCGCGACTTTGAAATAAGCGTAGAAGTAATATACCGTTTGCGCCAGGATGCGCACGAAATTAATCGAGTTGACCGCGCGCAGCGAATGCTCGCTTTTGAACGCGACATCGGAGAACAATTCCTTTACGATTTGCTGGCAGTCGTCGAAATTGCCGCGCACGGACAAATTCAGCACATTGTCGTCAAGGAGCGAAGTCATTTGCAACTCTTGCACTTTGCTAACTTTGCCGTGAGGATGCAAAATGCAAATTTTGATGCCTTCCTTGGACTTGACGCCGTGGATGGCTGCCGCGCCCGTATCGCCGGAAGTCGCGCCGATAATGTGTATTTTTTCACCGTATTTCTGCGAAACGTAAGCGTACAGATTGCCCATAAACTGCAGAGCCACATCTTTAAACGCAAATGTCGGGCCGTGGAACAGTTCCAGTACGTACAATCCGTCTGCGATCGGCTGTACCGGCGTTACTTCCGGGCTGCGAAACGTGCTGTAGCTGTCGTGCACTAATTTTTTCAAATCTTGCTCCGGGATTTCGTCGCCGACGAAGGGAGCTGCGATTTTCAAGAATAGCTCTTGGTAGGAAAGCCCGCGCCAGCTCTTCAACTCATCCTTGGACACCTTCGGAACATGGGCCGGAACGAACAATCCTCCGTCATTCGCCAATCCTTGCAGAAACGCCTCTATGAAACCGCAGCGCACTCCGCCGCGCGTACTGACAAATTCCATCTCTCATTCTCCTCGTTTACATTGTCTATTTCATCTATTGTATTAGATAATTCGCTAGGAATAAAGTTTTTTCGCAAACTTTCCCGTTAATTTTTCATTTGATCACAATGCCGCCGAACGGAATAACCTCCCGCAAAATCCGCTTGACGAGCCCGTCGTCTTTCATGTCCCGCTCCAGCTTGTCGTTTTGCCGTCCCGCTTGGATCAGAACCGAACCGCGGCCGGTCATTTTCCAATGATAGTTCATATGCTGGCTTGCGAGATGATTGCCGTAGACGCATAGTTCAAGCTTGGCGTTCTCGGGATAAGCGATGACGCTCCCCGCATCCACGAACAGCGGTTCGACGGGGTGAAGCTCGGCTTCGCATACGATCCCTTGCGTCAAAATGCCGATCTCTCCGTTTCCGGCAAATTTCATCTTGACCGCATCGCGGGTAACGAACATATTTTTGACGCTTAGAATTCGGGTTTTCATCGTAACGCCCGTACTGTAGAAGAACAGATGGCGGGCATCGTAGAGCAGATCGCTTTCCCCTTCGAGACGGATCGCCTTCATGCTGAAGCTGGGGGGAAGGGCGGCCAGAAATTCGCTAGGTCCCGAAATGCGCGCCTGGATCAGCTTTTTTTTGCGGTACATGCCTTTGATGTTCATCAGGCTGTCCGCTCTTCCTTCGGGATTTCCGCGGTACGCGATAATTTGCTGCGGATGCAGCACATGGACGAGTTCGCCCTGCTGCAGTGAAAAGCGGACGGCTTGTCCGCTTCCGTATCCGCCTTGTTCTTCGAAAACGATATTCATTCGGCAATCCCTCCCCGTATCCCGCATTGGCTGCGTTCATCCGCCATAAGTGATTCTCTATCCATGCTGCCTCGTCCGTACGCGCATCGCGAAACGAATCGCGCGCAGCAGCATAAAGTACCCCGCCAGAACGCCGATTGCCGCGAACAGGAACGATCTAACCTTTCGAGCGTTTTCCTCGCGCGTTTGTTCCGCCTGCCGCAACTCCAGCACCATTGAGGCGAGCGCTTCGTTTTGCTCGATCAGCTTATCGTTTTCTTCCCGGTACGAACGGATCGATTCATTGGCTTGATCCAGCTTCGTCAACGTTTCATTATAGTTATCCAAAGTTTGCCGGTAATTTTGCTTCAATTCATTGACCTCGGACGGCAGTTCGGAAAATTGCTTCAAATTGTCCCATAAACCCGCTTTGGCGACAGGGGCAAAAAAGAAGAACATAAAACAAAAAAAGGACAGGGTTGCAGCTTGTTTTAACGCCGCCCGGAACGCCGTGTTTCGAAAAAATCCGTTCATTCCCGCCACCTCCGTTACTGAACTTGTACAACAATAATACGAAAAAAATGTCAATTAAGTTTCCCTTTTGTCGTTTCGCCTGCAGCGAAAAAAAAGATTTGACAAATTTAATTATTATAATGTTATAATATTATCATAATTCAAAGGAGGATCGTTCGATGTTGGATAAAAAGAATCCGCTTTCTTTATACATCCAAATGAAGCAAATTATTATGAATAAAATTAACGACGGGGAATGGAAAGTCGGCGATAAAATCCCGTCGGAAACCGAATTGTGCGAGCAATACAATATCAGTCGAATCACCGCCAGAAGAGCGATGACCGAACTGGAGCACGAAGGTCTGATCGAAAGAAAACCGGGCAAAGGGACATTTGTGAAGTTTGCCGGGATCAGTCAAGAGCTTTCGAAATTTTACAGCTTTACGGAAGAAATGAAAATTAGAGGTTTTACTCCCTCGTCCAAGCTGATCGATATTGAAGTCGTTTATCCGGACGAAGAGATAAGAACGGCTTTGAGTATGGACATTCAGGAGAAAGTTTATTTGATCAAACGGTTGCGGTTAGCGAACGGGGAAATTATCGTCATCGACCGCTCCTACTTGCCGTGCAAATTGTTTCCGGAACTCGAACAATACGATTTTGAACAGCATTCGCTTTACCAGACGTTGCAGGAACATTACGGCATCGTCGCCAATGTGGCCGAGGAAACGATCGACGCTATCTTAATCAATAAAGAAAATGCGGATCTTCTGGAAATTAATAAAAATACGCCGGGATTGTTAATCAAGCGCGTTACCTATTCCGACGAGACGCCGATCGAATTCAATCATCGCATCGTGAATAGGGACAAGTACAAATATAAGGTTGTGCTGCGCTAATGCCAATTCAGCGAACCGCGCGGGAACGGTACGGAAGGGAGGTGAATATCTAAACAGGCAACATTCGTTTTAGAACAATTTGAAAGCGTTTGCGTTTCGGGTAGTAACAGACTATTGACAACGAGGGGAATGAAAATCGAAATGAAAAAAACGGTATTCATCGTAACAATGTTGGTTTTCACGTTGTTGGCCGCAGCTTGTTCCAACGGAGGGAGCGGTGCGGCGGTTCAGGAAAATAACGGGGGGAATAAAGCGGAGAGCCGGAACGAAACAGATACAAAAAACGACCCGGCCAATCCATCTTTGAAAATCGGATACACCGTGATGAATCTTTCCAATCCGTATTTTGTCGATTTATCCGAAGGCGTAAAAGCGCGGGGCAAGGAACTGGGATACGATATCACGATTCATGACGGCAAGTCGGACGCCCTCCAGCAAATTAACGCGATCGAGAACTTTATTACGAAAAAAATGGATGTCATCGTCATTAGCCCGATTGACGACCAATCGCTCGTTCCCGTCGTGCAAAAAGCCAAAGAAGCGGGAATTCGCGTCATCGGCGCCAATCAGAAAGTCGAAGGAGTCGACGCGTTCATTACGGTGCCGGAATATGAATACGGACTTGCCATCGGGGAGGTCGCAGGTCAATGGATCGCGGACAAATTAAACGGGGAAGCCGAGGTCGCCATTCTCGATTTTCCGGAATTGAAGCCGATTATCGACCGGGCGAACGGCATCAAGGACGGAATCTTGAAGAATGCGCCGAATGCAACCATCGTGGCGAACCAATCCGCGAATACGCCGGAAAAAGGAATGCGGGCGATGGAGACGATTTTGCAGGCGCACCCTAATGTGAAAGTGGTGGCGGGAGTCAACGATGCCGGAGCGTTAGGAGCTTTCGAAGCGGTCATGGCCGCGAACAAAAATAGCGACGATTTCTTCATTGGAGGTTTGGACGCAACGAAAGAAGCGATTGCCAAAATTAACGAGAATAGCATTTACCGGGCAACGATCGATATCGATCCGTTCGGCACAGGGAAGTTGATTGTCGACACGGCCGCGAAAGTGGTGCAAGAAGGACCGATCGAGGAAACGATCGCCGTTCCTATGAAAGCGGTTACGACCGAGAATGTAGCCGAATATATCAAGCAGTAGACCGATGTACGCGATACCGAATCCCTCTCGCAGAGTACAGCATGTTCATTTCCGCATTATATCATCTCGGAGAGGGATTCTTGTGGCAGGAGGGAAAGCATGTGAACGGTACCATATTAAGTCTCGACCAAATACGGAAAGTGTATCCCGGCGTCGTCGCGTTGGATCAATTAAGCATCGAATTTAAGGAAGGGGAAGTCCATTCGATCGTAGGAGAGAACGGTGCCGGTAAATCGACGCTGATCAAAACGATAACCGGCGCCATTCAGCCCACATCGGGGCTCATCACGTACAAGGGCGTTGAAATGCCGTTCATGGATCCGATTTATGCGTTGCGGGAAGGGATCGGCGCCATATATCAGGAATTCAATTTAATTCCGAGTTTGACGGTAGCGGAAAATATTTTTTACGGCAGGGAAATGACAGGAAAATATTTTTTGAACAAGCGAGAGATGAATCGCAAGTCCGAACAAATCTTGTCTGAGTTGGATATTCCTATATCTCCAAAAACGCTGGCCAAAGATCTGAGTGTCGGATATCAGCAAATTGTGGAAATAGCCAAATCGGTATCGAGGGATGTAAAGGTATTGATTATGGACGAACCGACAGCGCCGCTCACCGATAAAGAGGTAGAAAAACTGTACGAAATCGTATGGAAGCTGAAACGGAAGGGCGTAACGATCATTTATATCTCTCACAAGCTGGAGGAAGTGTTCCACTTGTCCGATCGCATTACTGTGATGCGAGACGGCAAGTATATTAAAACATTGGCCTGCGGGGAGACGAACAGCCAGGAATTGATCGGTTTAATGGTAGGGCGCGAACTAGGGCAAAACTATCCGCCGAAGACGGGGTCGGAAGGAGAGCTCATCCTCGAAGTCAAAGGCGTATCGACGAACAAAATTCGCGACGTTTCTTTTCATCTGAAACAGGGCGAAATCCTGGGAATCGCGGGATTGGTAGGCGCCGGAAGAACGGAACTGGCCCGGGCGATATTCGGGGCGGACCCGATTCTGAAAGGCGAGATTGTCGTACGCGGACAAAAAGTGAATATACGCCATCCGCTGGACGGGATTAAGCATAAATTGGGCCTCATCCCGGAAGACCGCAAACAACACGGCGCTTTACTGCAAATGGATATCAAATTTAATATCTCTTTCGCTTCCTTGCCGAAGCTTTCAAAGTACGGTTTCATCCGCAAGAAAAAAGAGAAAGAAATGGCGAACCGCTTTATCGGCGCCCTTGCCGTGAAGACCCCGTCCGAGCATCAATACGTCAAAAATTTAAGCGGAGGCAACCAGCAAAAAGTGGTCCTCGCCAAATGGCTGGCGATGCAATGCGATATTTTGATTTTCGACGAACCGACGAGAGGGATCGATATCGGCGCGAAACAGGAAATTTACCAGTTGATGCGGGAACTCGTATTGGAAGGAAGATCGATCATTATGATTTCTTCGGAAATGCCGGAACTGATCGGCATGTCCGATCGGATTCTCGTCATGAAGGACGGAAGGATCAAAGGAGAAGTCCGCGGTGCCGAAATATCGCAAGAACGTATTTTAACTTTGGCTACAAGCGAAGAATCAGATGGAAAGGCGGTAGGCGAATGAGTGCGCGGAATATATTTACGAAATACGGGATTTATGTCGTCCTGGTATTTCTGATCGTTTTCTTTTCTATCGCGTCCGACGCGTTTTTATCCGTAGACAATTTTATGAACATATTGAGACAGGTGGCGGTCATCGGAATCGTTGCGGTCGGCATGACATTCGTCATCCTGACAGCCGGCATCGATTTGTCCATTGGAGCGGTGATCGGTGTATCGGCCGTCTTGACCGCACAACTGATGGTTTCCGGAGTTCATCCCGTCATAGCCATTATCATTACGTTAACGGCGGGCGTTGGGATCGGCTTTTTGAACACCTATTTTATACATGAAATCAAAATTCCGCCGTTAATTGTCACACTGGCCACGATGACCGTATTGCGCGGCGTCGCTTACTTAATAACTGGCGGGCTCCCCGTATACGGTTTCCCCAAAGGCTTCAGTGCGATCGGACAAGGATATGTTCTGGGCGTTCCCGTCCCGGTCATCATTATGGTCGTTTGTTTCGCCATCGGATATATTGTGCTGGAGAAAACAAAATTCGGCCGCTACGTATACGGCATCGGCAGCAATGAAGAAGCGTCCCGACTGTCCGGGGTCAACATTCGCAAAGTGAAGTATATTACGTATTGTTTTTGCGGTTTTTTGAGCGCTTTGGCGGGTATCGTTCTATTGTCCCGCGTGAATAGCGGCCAACCGATCGCGGGAACCGGATACGAATTGGACGTTATTACCGGCGTCGTGCTGGGCGGCGTCAGCATGAACGGCGGCGAAGGGCGCATTACCGGCGTCATTACCGGAATTATTATTATGGGAGTTTTGACGAACGGCATGATCTTGCTTAATATTAGCGAATATTTCCAATTGGTAGTGAAGGGAAGCGTGTTGCTCGCGGCCGTCAGCTTCGACTACATCACGAAAAAACGGAGGGTTTCTATTGAACATACATGAATTCAAACGGGGATTGATCGTATCTTGCCAAGCGCAGCCGGACGAGCCTTTCTTCGGATCGGACTATATGGCCAAAATGGCGGTCGCGGCTGAAATGGGAGGCGCGATCGGAGTTCGGGTAAATACGGTTCCGGACATCGTTGCGGTGCGTAAGGCGGTGTCCATTCCGGTTATCGGGATTATTAAACGGCAGTATCCGGATTGTTATCCTTATATTACGCCGACGATCCGGGAAGTTCAGGAGGTTGCGGACACCGGGGCCGACATTGTGGCGGTCGACGCGACAAAGCTGTTAAAGCCTGACGGCAAAACGACCGAACAATTCATTCATCATATTAAAGAACGGTTCGACCTGTTGGTGATGGCAGACGTATCTACGGCGGAAGAAGGCGTTGCCGCATGGAAGGCCGGCGCGGACATCGTTGCCACCACATTGGCGGGCTATACCGAATATACGAGGGAGAAATCCGATTTGCCGATGGAATTGCGCGAACCGAACTTCGATATTATATCGGAACTGGCCGATCGCATCGAGGTTCCCGTCGTGGCGGAAGGAAGGTTCTGGGACTATCGAAATGCGGTGAAAGCCATGTCCCTCGGCGCTTATTCCGTGGTGATCGGGGCGGGTATTACCCGGCCGCAAATTATTACGCAAAAAAATGTAATGGAAATCAACCGTTATTTAACCAGCTTGCGTTCAATTTAATCCGTGGGGAGGCAACAGGAGGATGTTGGCAATCGGGATCGATATCGGCGGCACAAAAATAGTCGGCGGCATTGTCGACGAGCAAGGCAACATGATTCGGAGCGTAGAACGTGCGACGGAAGCGGAAAAAGGAAAAGCGTATCTTCTGGAAAATTTGGAACGTCTGACGGAAGAATTGCTCGCGGAAACTTCGGCGGATGGCATCGGCATCGGCAGCGCAGGGAGAATTGACGTTTATGAAGGAACCGTTTATTACGCTACGCCGAATTTGCCGGATTGGACCGGAGTCCGCTTGAAACAACATATGGAAGATCGATTCGGCATCCCAACCGTAGTCGATAACGATGTGAACGCGGCCGGCATCGGCGAAATGTGGCTGGGCGCCGGAAAGCAGTATTCTTCGGTCGTCTGCTTGACGCTTGGAACGGGCGTTGCTGCGGCCGTCTTCGTCAATAGGGAAATCGTGCGCGGACACCATTGGAGCGCCGGAGAGATCGGACATATGATTTTGTATCCAAAGGGAAAACGTTGCAACTGCGGACAATGGGGTTGTATGGAGCAGTATTGTTCCGGTACGGCATTATTTAAAACGTATAACGAGCTTTGCGGGAAACATGCGGTTTCATCCGGAAAACAGTTTTTCGCCCTGCTGCAATCCGGGGACGGCATCGCCAGACAAGTGCTCGACGCGTTTACGGACGATCTGGCGATCGCTATGGCCAGCTTATGCAATATTTACGATCCGGAAGTCTTCATTATCGGCGGCGGACTAATCGAGACGCAATCGTATTGGTGGGATGCGATGCTGGAGAAGATCGGCCGCTACGCCAATGAGGCGGTGCGCCGTCCCGTCGTTCTCCCCGCCCGGTTCAAGAATCAGGCCGGATTATTGGGGGCGGCCAAGCTCGCTTTCGACGAGCTCACCAAGAAATAATAATAATTCTCGCAAAACGGTTTTTCGCAAGCCGTTTTTTCGTCCTTCTGTGAAAATCCCCGTCGCTCAGATTCAGGAAGAAGTCCAATATATTTTCCGTGAAAATGGCAAACACTACTTGGAAAAGGATGGAGGGTGTTTGCATGAGGCGTTCTTCAATTGGTCTTATTGTGGTTGGAGCGATTATAGCCATTGCGCTCGTTAGCGGAATCGGCGCCTATAACGGATTGGTGTCCTCGGAGACGGCGGTGGAAAATAAATTTTCGCAAATCGACGTTAATTTGCAGCGGCGCGCCGATCTGATTCCGAATCTGGTCAATACGGTAAAAGGATACGCGGCGCATGAACGGGAAGTGCTGCAATCTATTGCCGACGCCAGAAGCAGATTGGTCGGAGCCGGCACGCCCGCGGAAAAAGCGGCGGCGGATGCGGAGCTGACGGGAGCGTTGTCGAGGCTGTTGGTTGTCGTGGAGAATTATCCGACGTTAAAAGCCGATACGCAATTTGCGCGGCTGATGGATGAATTGTCCGGGACGGAAAATCGGATCGCGGTGGCGCGCAAAGATTATAACGACGCCGTGTCCGCGTACAATGCCCGGCTGCGAAGATTTCCGAATTCGATATACGCCTCCATGTTCGGTTTCGAAAGAAAGGAATTGTATAAAGCGACGGAAGGCGCGGAAAAAGTACCGGAAGTGAGCTTCTGAACATGAAACTCCGGAACATGGTCCGTTATGCCGCCATTGGACTCGCCTTAACATTTCTCCCTGCCGGAACGCTTCATGCCGAAGCGCGCGCCCCGTCGGAATACGGCGTATACGTTCAGGATGAAGCGTCCTTGATCGGGCATGGGGCAAGGCAATCGCTTTATCAAAACGCGGCGTGGCTTCATGACCGTACAGGGTCGGCGCAGGTGGGAGTCGTAACGCTGCCTTCGCTTGGCGGTTCGACGATCGAGCAATTGGCGGTCGCGAGATTTCGGGAAATGGGGCTCGGGAGCAGAGAGAGGAACGACGGCGTGCTGCTGCTGTATGCGGCTGCGGAGAACCGCGTGCGCATTGAAGTCGGATACGGTTTGGAGGGAGCGATTCCGGACGGGAAAGCGGGAGCCATTCTGGATACGTATTTTCTCCCGCATATGAGCGCGGGGAATACCGACGATGCGTTTCTGTACACGCAGTCCGCCATCATCCAAGAAGTTGCCGCCGAGTACGGCATCGATCCTTCTGAAATTTACAATACGGATTTGACCGGCGCATATGACGGCTACGGGGATGCGGGCTTGTTCGAAGGGATTCCCGGTTATATGAAACTATTGGGTCTGGCCGTGCTGATCATCCTTCTTATTCTCGATTTCAAGTTTACGGGCGGCATGGTAACGTTCGCGTTGTTGTCGATGTTCCGGCGCGGCGGTTTCGGGCAAGGCCCGGGCGGCCGCGGGGGACGGGGAGGAGGAGGCTCGTCCGGAGGGGGAGGAGCGAGCAGGTAAAGCGTAGTATGCCCGCCAACGCCTCGCTTTGAAAAGACGAAGGCGAAGCATGCGCCCCGATGACGGCATCTTCGCCTTCTTGATTGTTATGCTATTCGACCAGATCGAGCGGAACTCCGACTTCCCCGAGCTTGCCGCGCTGGGCGTCGGCATAGAGCCGTTTCAACCAATGCAATTCGGTTTTGGAATGCTCGTACATGCCGATCATCAGATGAAGCGCTCCTTTTGGCACTTGATCGATATGATCCTCGTACAAAGCGTAATAGAAATTGACCTGGTGCTCGATTTGTTTGATTCGTTGTTCCAACAAGTCGGCCATTTTGTTCTGGTCGCCATGGTCGGAGAACGCCAGCGCCAAGTACATCGGATGAAAGATGGGCTCGGGTTCTTTAAATTTTTGCAGCAAAAGCTGATGAAATAATTTCTTCCCTTTTTCCGTAATCCGATAAATCGTTTTGTCCGGCCGGTTGCTGCTCTGGATCACCTCGACCGGTTCAATATGCTCCTCTTTCGCCAACTGATCTACGGCGTAATAGAGGGAGCCCATTTGCATCTTCGTATAATGGGTCATGGCGCGTTCTTTCATTTTCAATGTAATTTCATACGGATGCATATCCGCTTCGAGCAGCAAACCGAGAATCGCGAGCTTCATCGACACGGCCGCTTACCTCCTCGGTTCCGGCTTCCATTGTTTCTGCGGCGCGATTTCCACCCGTTCGTTGGACATCGTCAGGATGAACACCGCTCCGAGTACGGCGGGAACCAGAGCCCACATAAACGTTTGGGCGATGGACGACGACAGCGCTTCGGTAATGACTTTCAGTACGTCCGGCGGGATCAATTCGCGCGTTTCCGGCGTTAACGCCGCGCGCGGGTCGCCTCCTCCGGGGAGGGGACCGCCGCCGCCGAACGCTTCGGCCATCCTGTTCGTGAAAGCGTTGCGCTGCACGATCCCGAAAATCGAAATGCCGAGCGTCATGCCGAGCGAGCGCAGAAACGAATTCGTCGACGTTGCCGAGCCGCGCTGGCGCATATCGAAATTATGAATCGCCGCCATGTTCAATACGGAGAACGAGAAACCGACCCCGAATCCGGTAAGAATCATGTACAACGTTACCATGGAGCGGGCCGTGTCAGGCGCTAGCGTGCTTAACGTATAAATGCCCGCGACGAAAAATACGATCGAAACGACCATAATGTTGCGAAAACTCGTCTTCGTCGTCAAAAGCCCGCCAACTTGGCTGCCGACTACGGAGCCGATCATCATCGGCATCAGAATCAATCCCGAATTGGTCGCCGAACCGCCGAACACCCCTTGGACGAAAATGGGGATATATACGGTTGCAACGATAAATGCGGCGCCGTAGCACAAGGCTACGATCGAGCTTGACGCAAATAAACGCTGTTTGAACATATTGAACGAAATGATCGGCTCGGCCGCTCTCGTCTCGATGAACAGAAATAGGGCGAATAAGACGGCGAATCCGGCAAATAAGCCGATAATGACGATGGAATCCCAAGCATACTGGTTGCCGCCAAGCTCCAGGGCGAACATGAGGCATACGACGGCGCCGACGAGCGTAAACGCTCCGCCCCAGTCGATGCGCTGCTTGGAATGTTCCACCGATTCCTTATAGAAGAAGACGATGAACGCGAAAGAAACGATGCCGATCGGCACGTTAATGTAAAATACCCAGTGCCAACTGATCGAGTCGGTAATAAACGCCCCCAGCAGCGGTCCGAATATGCTCGAGGTGCCGAATACCGCGCCGAACAGGCCGGACATTTTGCCGCGTTTCTCCGGAGGAAAGATGTCGAATACAATCGTGAACGCGATCGGCATCAATGCGCCGCCGCCTATCCCTTGAATGGCCCGGAAAATGCTCAGTTGCACGATATTTTGCGAAAGTCCGCATAAAGCCGAGCCGATTAAAAATACGATTAAACCGAATATAAAAAATCGTTTGCGTCCGTACATGTCGGACAGTTTGCCGAAAATCGGCGTCCCTGCCATGACGGCGACCATATAAGCGGAAGTGACCCACACGAATTTATCGAGCCCTCCGAGATCGGATACGATCGTGCCCATCGCTGTCGCGACGATCGTATTGTCCATCGCCGCCATCAAAATGCCGAGCATTAAGCCCGCGACGACGAAGCCGATTTTACTGTTGTTAGAAACCATAGCTTATGTACTCCTTTTCCAAAAAATGAATTCAAATTTGAATAGAAAATAACATGAAATTATTATATTCAAATTTGAATAAAAAGCAAGCGATTTTTTTGCCGCCCCGCACAAAGCTTTTATTTTTCCGCATTTTCTTTCATAATAGATGTTGTGTGGTAAACAAGTAATTTCGCAACGTATTACACGACAGGTTGCACAAAAAGGAGGATACATATGCCAGCACATTTGCAGGATACGACAACGCTTCATAACGGAGTGAAGATGCCTTGGCTCGGCTTGGGCGTGTACAAGGTTCAAGAAGGGGTATTCGATTTCGAATTAAGCGACGACGATATGAGCGCAATCGACGCGTTGAACGAAAATCGCCGCATCGGCCCGGATCCCGATCATTTCAATTTTTAATGGATATTTTCGACATCGCCCGCCTTGCGGGCGTTTCGCGCAAGACGGTCCAGCGGGTGTTGAACGGCGCGCCGAACGTTTCCGCACAAACGCGGGACAAGGTGCGCAAGATTATGGAGGAACATCATTACGAGCCGAACGCTGCCGCCCG
This sequence comes from Paenibacillus sp. MSJ-34, assembly GCF_018918005.1. GTDB lineage: Bacteria > Bacillota > Bacilli > Paenibacillales > Paenibacillaceae > MSJ-34. Next base: position 39,004 of record NZ_JAHLPR010000022.1, read on the forward strand.
TCGGCTGTCCGCCCGCAAAACGAATACGCTTGGCATCTTTATCGTACAGGATGAAAGAAATTACAAATTGTATTCCGACGATTTGTTTTACGGCGCCGTGATCGGCTCCATGATCAGCCGCTGCGCGGAACACGGCTATAATGCGCTCGTCTCGATTCACGACATTTCGAATACCGATTCGTTATTAAGCCTGTACAAGCAAAAAAGCATCGACGCCGGCATGCTGGTCGGATGGTTCGATTTGCAGGCGATCGTCGACCAAATTGCCGGGGCGGGGTTTCATGTCGGCGTCTTCGACCAGAACACGATTCGCCCCGGAAACGACGGCATCCCCGTGCCGATATTGGACAATTACCGGAGCGCTTATGCGGCGGCGCAATATTTATTGGATTTGGGCCATCGCGACATTGGCATCGTGACCGGAGACATGAATAATCGAAGCGCGGCCGAACGATTGCACGGATTTGCGGACGCTTTGCGGAACCGTGGGATAGAGTTGCCCGAATCGCGCATTTATTACGGCAAATATACCGAAGAAGACGGCGCTGCGGCAGCGGAACGGTGGATAGCGGCGGGAGATCTGCCGCAAGCTTTGTTCTGCTCCAACGACTTAACGGCATACGGCGTTCTCAAAACATTGGCCCGACTTGGGGTTGCCGTACCGCGGCAAGTTTCGGTGATCGGATTCGACGACCTGCTAGTGTCGCAATATATGCACCCGCCGCTCACGACGATGAGAGTCCCCCGGGTCGAAATGGCGGTCTATGTCACGGATGCCGTCATCGACTTAATCGAGAAGCGGGAAACCGCCCGGCCGTCCCCGCAATTTACGGCCGAGCTCGTCGTCCGCGATTCCTGCTGCGGCCCTTAGCGTATAACGAACCTTCATTGACAACGATGAGCGGTTCGTTATATATTTTAATTGCAATTGTCCCACGTGGGACAATTGCAAAAAATTCTCTAAGGGAGGGGAATTGGAATGGTAAAGCGGTATGTTAGGAAATACGCAATCTCGTTGCTGGCCTGTCTGCTTATCTTTACAACGCTGCCGCACGGTATGGGCTTGGCTGACGGATTAGAGGCAAGCCGATTCAAGGATTTGCCCGCCAATCATTGGGCGGCCGACGCGATGCGACGTTGGACGGAGCTAGGCGTTATCCAGGGGTATGGCGATGGAACCGTACGCCCGAATGAAAACGTTTCCCGAGCGCAATTCGCCGCAATCATGAACCGGATGCTAGGCCTGCAGGCGACCGTGACGGAACCGATTGCGGATGCGCCGTCTGCAACCTGGTACGGCCCGGAAATGGCGAAGGCTGCGAAGGCCGGATATTTGATGCCGGATGGGGAACGCAAATCGTATCCGCACAAGTCTTTGAACAGAGCGGAAGCTGCGCTTGCATTCGAGATATTGTTCGATTTCGGCCACGCGAAACGTGAAAGCGGATACATATTTACGGATGTCGGGGCGCTGAATCCGCAGACGGTAGAAGCAATCGGCGCATTGGCCGCAAGCGGTTATGTGCAAGGTTACGGCGACGGAACATTCCGGCCGGAACGGGCGATGACGAGAGCGGAGCTCGCTGCTATCGTCGACCGGATGATCGGATTGCTGGCGAATGAAGCGGGAGAACGTACAGGGGGGGACGTTGGAAGCAATGCGATCGTGGCCCGCGGAGGCGTTATTTTGAAAGATAGTGTCATCGACGGCAATCTGTATATTACGGAAGGGATCGGAACAGGGGAAGTGAGTTTGCAACGGACAACGGTAAAAGGAACTACCTATATTAACGGCGGGCGAGTCGTAAATTTGAACGATTCCCGGCTGAGTGAGGTCGAGGTGAACGCGACGGACGGCAAGGAGAGAACGCTGCATATCGCGGGCCAGATCGGCAAGCTCGTATTGAACGGCAAGATGAAGGTGATCTTGGCTGAAGGCGCCGTCGTTTCCGAATTGATCGTGAGTGAAGAGGCGCAAGGGACGATCATTGAAGGAAGCGGGGAAATCGGCAGTCTAATCAATCATGCGCAAGACGTATATTGGAACGGGAAACCTGTTTCGAGCGGGCAGAACGAACCGCCCGGGAAGACTCCAAGCGCCGCAAGCAGCGGATCCGGCAGTTCCGGCAGCTCCGGCGGATCGGGAGGAGGCGGAGGAAGCACGCCGCAACGCCCGATGTGGACTCTCGTATGGAACGACGAGTTCGAGGGCGATGAAATCGACCGTGGCAAATGGACGTTTGACATCGGAAACGGAGAAGGCGGTTGGGGCAATAACGAACTGGAATATTATACGGATCGTCCCGAAAACGTGAAGGTCGAAAACGGCGCTTTAGTCATAACGGCCAGAAAGGAAGCGTATGAAGGCTTCGATTATACGTCGACGCGCATTAAGACGAAAGGAAAGTACAGCCAGAAGTACGGCAAATTCGAAATTCGCGCCAAGGCGCCCGCAGGCAAAGGTTATTGGCCGGCGATCTGGATGATGCCGGAACACGACGCTTACGGAACCTGGGCTTCTTCCGGCGAAATCGACATCATGGAAGGTTGGGGAAGCATGCCGCATAAGGTCGGGGGCACGATTCATTACGGCGGAAACTGGCCGAATAATACGTATTCGGGCAAGGAATACGAGTTCCCGAACGGCGGAACGATCGAGGATTACCATGTATACAGTATCGAGTGGGAACCGGGCGAAATCCGGTGGTACGTCGACGGGCAGTTGTATTCGACGCAAAACGATTGGTACAGCAGAAGCTTGTATCAACCTGCCAACAATACGTATCCCGCGCCGTTCGACCAGCCGTTCCATCTCATTATGAATTTGGCGATCGGCGGACATTTCGACGGCAATCCCGATGACACTACGGTATTTCCGAAAACGATGGAAATCGATTATGTGCGCATGTACGAGTTGACGGGAAGGCCTTACCGCGAACCGAAGCCGCCTGTCATTCCGAAGGAGGATTTGCCGCCAAACGCTAAAATGCCGCTGCCGGACGGGAATTTGGTCTATAACGGCAACTTCGACGAGGACGAACCGGACGTTCCGAACCTCGACGATGTTCCGAATACGGACTATTGGAGACTCTTCCGAGGGGAAGGCGGTGCGGGAAGCGTCCAGATCGACCGGATTGGCGACGCCAACTATTTGAAAATGAATATCGCCTCGCCCGGCACGCAACCTTATTCCGTGCAACTGCTGCAGGACGTGTCCGTCGCCAAAGGACGGTATTATCAATTGAGCTTTGACGCGAAGACGACTTCGGCGCGGGACATCGGCGTGAAAGTGACGGGAGGCGAGGCTAGAGGATTTGCCGCTTATTCGCCTTCTTCCACGTTGTCGTTAACCGGCGAATTTAAACGGTACGAACTGCAATTTCAGATGAAGCAAGATACGGACATCGCCGCCCGCATCGAATTCAATGCCGGCTTGAACGGCGACCCGGTCTGGATCGGCAACGTCAGAATGGAAGAAATCGACGGCATCGAGTATGACCACGACGCCCCGAAAACGCCGCTGAGCGGCGACGGCAATCATATTTACAACGGCACGTTCGATCAGGGCGAGCCGGATCGCATGACATACTGGCATGTGTATGCCGATTCCGGCGCGGAAGCGTCGGCAAGCGTGAGCGAAGCGGAGCGCAGGATGAGACTGAATATCGCGAATCCGGGCGACGGTTCGAAGCATAGCGTCCGCTTGGCCCAGAAGGGATTGTATTTGATCGAAGGGCAGGATTACAAGTTAACGTTCGATGCAAGCGCGTCTACGGACAGAACGATCGAAATCGAGCTCGCAAGCAAAGACGGCAAGACATCCTACGGCAAACAAACCGTCGCTTTGGACTCTTCTTTTGCTTCAAGAACAGCCTCCTTCTCCATGGCGAGCGCAACGGACCGCGAGGCGCAAATCGTATTTCACTTGGGCGGAGCGAAAGGAACGATCGCGATGGACAATATCAAGCTGATCCGTACGAGCGTATATTACGATCCGGAGCTTGAATTTTATCCGCTCGTTAACGGCGGGTTCGACCGCGCTCTGGATTCGTGGGAGGTGATCGCGGTGGACGGTGCCATCACCGGTTCGGTTGTAGACGGGGAAGCGAAACTGCAAATCGCGAACCGGGGATCTGCGCCCCATGGGAATCTGATGATTCAATCGGGATTGAAGCTGGCGGCCGGAATCGACTATATTCTCGAATTCGACGCGCGTTCCACCGCGAACCGGAAAATGCAAGTTACGGTGGAAAATGCGGGATACTTCCGTTACTTCGACCAAACCGTCGATCTCACACAGGACATGAAGCGTTATCGGTTCGAGTTCCGCATGACGCGGGACGAAACGGTCGACTTGAAGTTTTTGCTGGGTAAAATTGCAGGAGACCCGGACTTGAACGCGCATGATCTATTTCTCGACAATGTCGCGCTTGAAGTGAAAGACGCGCCGGTCAAACGGCCGCCGGCATTGTATGCTGAACCTGCTTCCGCGGGACGGCCGGTTGTAATTACGTATGCGGATCGGGAAGAGTGGCGACAGGCGGTGACCAAGGTGAAAATAAACGGCACGGCGCTGCAGCACGGCGAATATCAATTGCAGGAAGGGGTGCTGGAGATTGCAGCGGACCGTTTCCCCGAGCCGGGAACGTATACGGTTGCAGTCGAGGCGGAAGGGTATGCCCATGCGAGAGTGAAGCAGACGATTATCGCGGAAAGCGGAAACTTGATTCGCAACGGCGATTGGACTGGCGGGAACGAGCATTGGGGCCATTGGGCCGGAAACGGCGGAGCGTCCGTATTTACCGTGGAGGACGGAACGGCCAAGCTCGATATTAGCGCGATCGGGACGGAAAATTGGACTACGCAATTGTTCCAGGAAGGCATTCCTTTGCAGGCGGGCAAAACGTATGAGCTCCGTTTCAAAGCATGGTCGACCGTCGATCGTCCGATTCGCGTCGAATTTACAAACACGTCTCCCGTACAGGAAGCGAAGTTTGACATTACCGACGATCGTCAATCAGTCTATACCTATCAATTTACCGCCGCGCAGAACGTTTCCTTGAAGCTGAATTTCTGCGTCGGCAATGTCGTGAACGGGGCGAAGGCGACTCCCGGCGAGCGGCATGCGGTTTATTTTGACGATGTGGAATTAACGGAGGTTGGCGGTGGCGGAACGAATCCGGGTCCCGTAGAAGGCTGGATCGAGGTCGGGGACAATGCGATAGAGAACGGAACGTTCGACAGCGGGCTGGACGGATGGAAAACGCATAACCAAGGCGACTATGAAGAATGGGCCGGAGACGCGAACATTACGGCGGACAATGGCCAAGCGAAGGTGGAGATCGCCGCGGAAGGCTGGGATTGGTGGCATATTCAATTCTATCAGGAGCCTGTCAGCGTCACGAGCGGCACCTACAAAATCGCGTTCGATATGCGCTCCGACAATAGCCGACCGGTCTATGTGGAACTGGTCGGTTCGGGCGTCCCCAAGCAAACTTTTACCGTCGATCAAACAATGAAAGCGTATGAGGGCATCATCCGCGTCGGCAATGACGGCTCGTACAAATTCATGTTCGATTTCGGCAGGAACGAATCGGATGCGGAGCTTCCCGCTCCTTACAACATTTATATCGATAATATCCGGCTCGTAAGAGTCGAGAGGGAGGCAAGCGGCACTTAGCCATCCAATGCATCAATCAAAAAGCCATCATAGGGTAGATATTCTCCCTAGGATGGCTTTTCTACTTTATTCTTAGCCCTTCTGTCGATATCCCTCTCGTTCAGAACGCCGGTCTCTGACTGTCGCTAAACCATGCCATGAGCGAGCGGGATACCGGCAAAAGGCGAATAAAGGGGGGCAAGGCAGGTCCGAGAAGGCCGAAACGCTCGCTGCGAGCATCTTGCCGGAAGGTTCCGATCATTTACTTAGCCGCAGCTAGCCTCGTGTTAAACTCATACCGCGCCGTGCGCCGTTTCTGTGCGATCGCCTCCCGCATTTCGCGCATGACGGTACAGTTCCTCGTAATATCCGCGCATAGCGAGCAATTGCTCATGCGTACCCTGCTCCGCGATATGCCCGTTCTTCATCACGATAATGCGGTCAGCTTGCATTACGGTGGAAAGCCGGTGCGCGATCACGATCGTCGTCCGTCCCGCAGACACGGATTGCAGGGCGTTCTGTACCCATTGTTCCGTCTGCGAGTCCAAATTCGCCGTCGCTTCGTCCAAAATTAATATTTTCGGCTGAAATACGACGATTCTTGCAAAGGAAATCAACTGCCGCTCGCCTACGGACAGTCCGCTTCCCCGCTCGGACAAAACCGTGTCGTATTGGCGGGACAAGCGCATAATCATCGGATGGGCCCCGACGAATTCGCACGCTTCGATCACTTTTTCCCTCGATATGTCCTCCCGGAACAGGCGCACATTATCGACGATCGAGCCGGAGAACAGAAACGGCTCCTGCTGGATCAAGCCCACGATCCGGTGCAGCGTCTCCTGCGGAATGCGCCGGATGTCCGTGCCGTCGATTTCGATGCTGCCCTGATTCACATCGTAGAACCGGTTCAGCAAGCCGATCAACGTGCTCTTGCCCGCTCCCGTCGCGCCGACGACGCCCACCATTTCTCCGGCCTCCAGATGCAAATCGAGCTGCCGGATGACCGGACGGTGTTCCCGATATCCGAACCGGATTCCGTTAAAATCGATTTTCCCCCGAACATGTTCCGGACGAACGTCAATCGTTTCTTCGGGATTCGGATCCTTCACTTCCGGCGAGACGCTTAAAATGTTCCATATCCGGTCCATCGAGACGATCGTCGATTGAAACGTATTCCATTGCATCGTAATTTGGTTGATCGGTTGAAAAAATTGGCGGATATAGCTGATGAACGCGTACAACACCCCAAAATGAATCTGTTCGTGAAATACCGCCATCCCGCCTAACCACACCATAAGCACAAGGGCCACATTTCCCAAAATATCGAAGGTGCGGTTGAAGAATACGTGGGCGCGTATTTCCCGGATATTGGCTTCCCAGTAGTTTTTATTTTGCACCGCGAAACGTTTGACTTGCTCGTCCTCTTGATGGAACGATTGGATGAGCCCCATGCCGGATAAGTTTTCGGCGACGAACGCGATCAGCCGCGATAGCCGGCTTCTCGCCTGTTGATACGTTTGGCGCAAATATTTGCGAAACAAGAAGGCGATCGTTGCGATAACCGGAAGCACAAGCAGACAATACCAAGCCAAAGTGGCGTCCAGATGAAACATGAACGCGATGATAAGCACAAGCATCATCCCGTCGCGAATTAAACTGAGAAGGACCTGGGTGAAAAATTGGCTGATCGTCTCCGTATCGCTGGATACGTTCGTCACCAGGCTGCCGATATGAAACCGGTCGAAAAAAGACATCGACAGCTTTGAGATGTGGGCGAACAACTCTTTTCGTATGCGGGCGACGATATTTTGCCCCGCATATTGCAGCAAATTGTTTTGCAAATAAGTAAACAGGAAGCTGACGGCGGAAAGCCCCAAATAAACGGCCGCGATGACGATCAGAAATTTCATTTCCGCATTGCCCGCGGCAAGATGATCGTCAATGGCGATTTTCACGAGATAAGGCTGAAGCAGCTCCGCCGATATGCCAAGGATAGAGCAAAGGAAAATCGCCAGAAACGTCAAGCGATGCGGCTTGGCATACGACAATACCGCTTTGAAGGAGGCGGCCCGCCCGCTGCCGGGCGCATGCGGGGCCGAATCGCCGCCGGTTCGGTCACGGTTCGACATGCTGCAATCCCTCCTCTTGAATTCGGTGCAAGGAAGCGTAGATGCCGCCCGTTTCCATAATCAGTTGCTCATGCGTGCCGCGTTGCACAATTCGGCCTTCGTCCAAGACGATAATTTCATCCGCATGCTTTACGGCGCTAATGCGGTGCGAGATGATGATCGTCGTTTTATTTTTTCGTTCATTCTTCAGATTGGCGATAATGTTGCTTTCCGTTACCGCATCCACCGCGCTCATGCTGTCGTCCAGAATGAGTACCGGCGCTTTTTTCATCAGTCCCCGCGCCAAGCTCGTGCGCTGGCGCTGCCCGCCGGACAAGGTGACGCCCCGCTCGCCCAGCTTCGTGTCAAAGCCTTCCGGAAATTGAATGACATTATCATAGATCATCGCTTGCTTCGCGCCCTTTTCGATTTCGCTTAGCGGTGCCTCGCGGTCGCTGAACGCAATGTTGTCACGGATCGAAGTGCTGAACAGAAATCCGTCCTGCGGCACGTAGGCGAGCTTGGAGCGAAGGCTTTCCAACGTAATGTCGCGAATATCTTTGCCGTCGATCCGAATCGTATTCCGGGGCGGCTCGTAAATGCGCAGCAGCAGCTTGACCAGCGTCGTTTTGCCGCTGCCCGTTTTGCCGACGATGCCGAGAGTGCGGCCTGGGCGTACGGCAAGATCGATATCGCGCAGCGAAGGCCCATTCGCGTTCGGATAAGCGAACGACATGCGTCTGACGCGGATTTCGCCGACTTTCTCAAGCGGAGCGGCCATCTCCGACTCGCGCACGTCCGGCACTTCGGACAGCAGCCGGTTCACCCGTTCAAGCGACGCGCGCGAACGCTGCATCATGTTGATGACGTTGCCGATTTGCTGCAGCGGGCCCATAATGATGCGCAAATACAGAGTCAGCGCGACGAAGTTGCCTAGCGTGATCGTATGTTGAATCGTCATATATCCGCCTACGAGCAAAGAGGCGACCAACGATAACGCGCCGAGAAACGGCAGCAAAGCTTGGAAAACGGAAGACAGCCGCACCAGACGAAGCTGCGCGTCGCGAACCCCGTCCACCGGCCCGGCGAACCGGCGTTTGGCGATGTCTTCGGCGGCGAACGTTTTCGTCACGCGGATTCCGCCGAGTTGTTCTTCCGCCGATTCCGTCATCGTGGCCAGCGCTTCCTGCACGTTCATGGACCGTCTGCGGATTTGCGGACCGAAATAGACGACAAGAAACGGAATGACCAACAGCGGACAAATGCTGATCGCGATTAACGACGCCGGAATGGAGCTTAACGCCATCATGACGATGCATGAAAGAAGCAGAAACAGCGCGTTCGTCATTTGATTGACGCCGTTCGAAATCGATTCCCGCACCGACGTGACGTCGTTCATCACGTAACTGAGCAGTTTGCCGGTTCCTTGTTTGGAGAAATAATGCTCGCTTAAATCGGTAAATTTCCGGAACAGCTTTTGTCTCGTTTGAAATTCGAACTTGCGCCCGAGCCTCATGACCGTATACTGTCCAAGGCCGAACAATACGCCGTACGAAACGCCGATCGCCAGCAGCAGCAAGCTGTACTTGACGATCGAGGACCGGTCGGCGGTTCCGTCCTTCAAAGCGTCGGTAAATTGGCCGAGGACGCGGGGGAGGGCGGCTTGGTCGACGTTCGACGCGATAATAAGAGTTACCGCTAATAAATAATAAGGCCAGTTCGCTTTGACATAACTGATAAGCAAGCCCCGATCGTTCAACAGCATCATCCCCTTTACGCGTATTTACGGGCATTGCGCCGGCAACCGTTAGTTTTGCGCAGACGGTTCCTTGCTTCGAATGCGAAGCGACGAGAAGAACAGGGCGAGCAGGCAAACCGCCATCGCCGTCCAGAACACCCAATGCAGCGCGCTTAATATGGCTTGCGGATCGGCGGCGGGGTCCGCGCCGGAGACGGTTCCGCTTTGATATAAACGGGTAGAGTACAGCGACACGGACAAGGCGATGCCGAGCACCATGCCGATATTCCGGACCAAAGCGTTTAATCCGCCGGCGGTTCCCAGTTTGGACCGGGGAACGGCTTCCATGACGCTCGAGTTATTGGGCGATTGGAATAATCCCGCTCCAAGCCCGAACAGGGCAAGATGCAGTCCGACCGTCCAGACGCTTTCTTGCGTCGTTAACGTGTTGAGCAGCGCGAAGGCTGCGGCATTGACGGCAAGCCCCGTTGTCGTTAACCAAATATAGCCGATCTTATCGGACAGCCATCCCGACAGCGGGGCAATAACGGCCATCGTGAGCGGATACAGCATCATCGCGTAACCTGTCTTCTCCGGCGAATAATGGAGCACATTCTGCATATAGAACGGCATCATCACATTCGTGCAGAAAAGGGCGACGAACGACAACAATGCGGCCATATTGCCGAAGGCGAACGCACGAATGCGGTATAGCCCGAAATCGAGCATCGGATAGCGCGTTTTCTTTTCCCATAGATAAAACCAGCCGAGCACCGCGAATGCCCCGATACCGAGTCCCCATGTAGCCGGAGAGGACCAGCCCCAATCTTGGCCGTTCGATACCGTAAACAGGAAGGCGACGATGCCGACGATAAAGAGGACGGAGCCGCGAAAATCGAAAGGTTCCTGCGCTCTCTTGCCCGAATGCCGCGGCAAAATGAACCATCCCGCGATCATGCCGGCGATGCCGATCGGAACGTTGATCCAGAAGATGGACGGCCACCCCAGGCTGCCGACGAGAATGCCGCCGATGGCCGGGCCGGTTAGCGATCCGAGAGACACGACGGTGCCGACGATGCCCAATGCTCGGCCTCGTCCCCCGCCCGCGAACAATTCCGCTACGATCGCCTGACTGTTGGACATTAAACAAGCGGCTCCCGCCGCCTGCACGATTCTTGCCGCGATTAACAGAGCCAGCGTATCCGATAAACCGCAAAGAGCCGATCCCGCCGTGAAAATCAAAAAGCCGAAATTGTAAATCCGGCTTCTTCCGAGCAAATCGGATATTTTCCCCATGATGGGCAGCAAGGCGCAAATGGTGAGCAAATAGGAGGTCAAAACCCATTGCACGACATGTACCGGACTTTGCAGTTCTTCGGCAATGGTAGGCAGCGCCACATTGGCAATGCTCCCGTCCAGAGTTGCCATAAAGGTGCCTACGGAAACATTCGCCAATACAAGCCAACGATTTACCCGTTTTGGTGCTGCGTTATCTTCCACGATCACTGCTGCAATCTCCTTTACCTTTGTTTCCTCGTTCCACACAATATCCATATTATAGCACGGAAAACAAGGCGAATTCGGGGGAGGGAGAGCAATGGTTCGGAATTGGAAGTTATCGTAAGATTTGGAGTGAAATGAAGAGGTGACTTTGCATAGAACGGAAAGGAAGCGGGATTATGGGCGATTATCGGTCGAAAATCCTTTTTTCTTAAAATCTCGGCTTTTTTTCTTCATCGGGAGGCATGTCCTATTCTCAAGCGAATATAGTCATGTTACAATAGGCGGCGAGTAGAATTGCAGCGGAGAAAGGCGGAGAGGGAATATGCCGATTTTGAAAAACGATTGGGCGGAGTGGCTGGACGAAGAATTCCAAAAGCCGTATTACGCCGAATTAAGAAGCTTCTTGAAACAAGAGTATTCGACGCAAACGATATATCCGAATATGCATGATATATACAACGCGCTTCATTATACGCCTTTCGCGGCGGTGAAGGCCGTTATTCTCGGACAAGACCCGTATCACGGCGCCGGGCAAGCGCATGGCCTCAGCTTCTCGGTGAAGCCGGGCGTGGCGACGCCTCCGTCGCTGTTGAATATGTTCAAAGAATTGCGGGACGATCTCGGCTGCTACATCCCGAATAACGGCTATTTGCGCCATTGGGCGGAACAGGGAGTGCTGATGCTCAATACGGTGCTGACGGTAAGGGAGAGCAGCCCGAATTCCCATAAAGGGATGGGCTGGGAACAGTTTACGGACCGCGTCATTCAAACGTTGAATCATAAGGAAGAACCGGTCGTCTTCTTATTATGGGGGAGTCATGCCGGCAACAAGATGCAACTGATCGACCGAACGAAGCATCTGGTGCTGCGGGCGCCGCATCCGAGCCCTTTGTCCGCGCACCGCGGATTTTTCGGGTGCAAGCATTTCTCCCGGGTGAATGCATGGCTGCGGGAGCAGGGCCGGGAGGAGATCGATTGGCAAATCCCGAATTTGTAGCTTTCTGCCGATTTGCCGATCGATAAGCGACCGAACTGCAATCGTCTTGAAGCAAGAATACGGCGGTTGCGGTTCGACATTACGGCTAACGGATGCACGGAACGCTATTTAAGAAAATTCGGGACTTTTCAAAATGTAACGGAAGTGAGAAGCCTTATTTGCGGTCATTCGTTTATTTCTCGCCGGCAAAACTACGAATAAGAGCGCTGATTTCCGTTAGAATCCGCAAAACCTGATTCTTTCCACTTTAAGTTCTTTCACTTCCGTTACAAATTTGAACGTTGCATTAGCCTCGTCCCGCCTACCGGATATTTCGCATGAGTCGGTATTCGTCCTCCAGAATGCTCATCATTATCGAGTCGTGATATTTATGATCATAGAACAGCGCCTCCCGCTGCACGCCCTCCTGCTTGAATCCCAATTTCTCGTAAACATGCTCGGCTCGACCGTTATAATCGAAAACGTTCAGTTCGATCCGGTGCAAATTGAGGATGCCGAAGCCGTAATCAAGCATCAAGTTCAACGCTTCGCTTCCGTATCCTTTTCCTTGATGGCCGCTCCCGGCAATGGCGATGCGGATATTGGCGTTGCGGTTCGTCGCGTCGATATCCTGCAAAGCGATGTCGCCGATGACCTCGTCCGTTTCGCATAGCGCAATCAACAGGAGAACGGTGGAAGAATCATGCGTCTTTCCTTCGATATATTGACGGATCTGTTCTTTTGTAAAATGCTTCTTCGTTCCGGTCAACCTCCGCGTTTCTGGATGAAACAGCATACGGAAATAGAGTTCCGTATCGTCCACGCCGATTGGCCGCAAGTAGACTTTGTCGCCTTCCAATAATTTTACGGCTGAATTTGTTTCCGCTTGCGATTGCATGTGTTATGAACCTCCTTCGCTTTGTATAGCTTACTATAGCCGATCATTGTATACTTGAAAATATGCAGTTTTGCAAAAATGAAAAGGACAGATTGGCAGGTGCGAATGCGATGCTCATTCCAAAACTGGACGGGAGCAGTCCGGTCCCTCAATATGTACAATTATACGAGCATATCAAACAAGAGATCGTCTCCGGCAGGCTGGAGGAGAACGACCGCTTGCCGTCGGTTCGCAAACTGGCCGATTTCCTTGACTTAAGCGCAACGCCGATCGAACTCGCTTATCAACAACTCGTGGCCGAAGGATTCGTGGAGAGCGAACCAAGGCGTGGGCTTTATGTCAGGAAGCTGCCGGAGCCTTATGCGCGCCTGGGAAACGACGGCGGACCGGATGACGGATATAACGGGAAACGGGCCTTTCCGACCCGGGACAATAAGGTGTATGAATATGATTTCCATCTGTCCAAAAACGATTTTACGAACTTCCCGTTCCAAACATGGCGCAAGCTGTTCCGTCAGGCGCTGTGCCCGGAACGTTCCGGGTTGCTGTTCTATGGAGATCCTCAAGGCGAGCCCGGATTGCGGCAGGAAATCGCCAAGTACCTTCATCGCTTCCGAGGCGTCGCATGCTCGCCCGAACAAATTGTAATCGGGGCGGATCAGCATCTGCTATTGAATTTTTTGAGCATGATGCTGAAAGACCGGTCGGGGGAAATCGCGTTCGAAAACCCCGGATACGTTCTGTTTTCGTCTACGTTTCGGAAGCACGGCTACCGGATCGTTCCCATTTCGCTTGAGGAGGACGGCATCGATATTCGTGAACTGAATGCCAGCCGCGCCAAGCTTGTGAGCGTTTCACCGTCGCATCAGTTTCCGCGAGGCATGATCATGCCGATTTCGAAACGGCTGCAGTTGCTGGAATGGGCGGATGAAACGGGCGGATATATCATTGAGGACGATTACGACGGCGAATTCCGGTACCACGGCAGGCCGATTCCATCTTTACAGGGATTACGGCGAAACGGCAACGTCATCTATTTGGGAGGATTCTCGCAAGTGCTGGCACCTGCATTATGTGTCAATTACATGGTTCTTCCCTATTCGCTGCTCGAAGATTATCAGCGGCTGCAATACGATCTTTTATTCGAGCAGTCTTCATCTCCTTTGCACCAGACGACGCTCCAGCTTTTTATGGAGAAAGGCTTGTTGGAAAAACATATCCGCAAAATGCGCAACGTTTACCGGAAAAAGCACGATCTGTTGATCGATTCGATTCGGACGCACTTTGGAGAGAAAGCGAACGTTATCGGCAAGGATGCGGGGTTCCACATTTTATTGGAGGTTGACAGCCCCAAGCCGGAGGAGCAAATGGTGCGGGAAGCGAAAGAAGCGGGAATAAGAGTCAGTTCGGCGGCGTTCACCTGGCTTAGTCCTCCCGCGACGGCGCGAAAGGAGTTTTTTATCGGCTTCGGCGGCATTCCGCTGGAGCGGATTGACGAGGGAATCAAGCTTTTGAGCGGAATTTGGCTGTAAATTACGTTATTTCCTAAAAAAGAAGGTTCACATGTTTATTAATTTTATTGTATAATAATGTATACGCAACTTTTTTGTGCTCTGCGAAAGTAAAACATGAGTAAGCGCTTTATTCCGCAACGAAACGAATCCGACGCTTCGCCCAAACGATTTGTCGCATCGTTGAAGTGTCGCTCACAAACTTTTAGGAGGGGATAGTATGTATGAATTGAAGGATCGCGATTTCATTTTTGCTTTTACCGGCCCGGACGGCGTTGGGCGCAAAACGGTAGCGCATTCGATTGGATCGACATTGGAAATAAAGAGAGTCATATCATACACAACGAGAAAGCCTCGTCCTAGCGAATTGAACGGGCAAGATTATCATTTCGTGACATTGGAGCAATTTAAGGAAGCGGAAGCGAACGGAGAATTCCTGGAGAGCGTTGAAATTAACGGGAATTGGTACGGGATTAATAAGCGCGATATCGAAGAAGCGTTCAAGCAGAACGGATCGTTTTATCTGGTAGTTAATCCGCACGGGGCGGAGATCCTGAAGCAAATGTACGGAGAACATGTCGTGCGGCTGTTCATCTTTGCGGACCGCGATACGGTCGTGCAAAGGCAGCGCCAGCAAGGCTTGTCGGAACAAGAAGTGGCGGATCATCTGACGCATTACGACGCCGATATGGCTTATAAAGAACAATGCGAGCATGCTTTCCCGAACTACGAATTGGCGCATACCGTCTTTCGGGGAACGAACATATTGGAAACGTATCTGAATCGGGATTTAATCGAAGAAGATTGATAGGAACGGCCTTAACTTGAACGATCGAGTTAAGGCCGTTGCTATTTATTTCTCATTCCCCGAACCCAAATAAAGCGTACCGCTCCGCATTTTTCAGGCTTGCCCATATGTCCGGGCTTTCCCCTCCCACATGCCAGTAGGCGAATCCCGCGATTCCGTATTCCGATGCCATCGCGGATTTGGCGGACAAGGAGCGGCCGTCCTCCAGCCATAAGCGGTGTTCGACGCTGCCGACCTTATATCCGGCGACATATTGCCCGAGCGTAGAGTTCCATACGGGCTTGGCCCGCGTTGCCTGCATCCATTCATTTTGCCCCTCGAGCGTCATATCCGTCGCCTTCGCTCCTTCTGGTTGCAAGGCCCAATCGCGCGTATAGAAAGGGAGCGCCAGTATCGTTTTCCCGGCGGGGACGTTCCCCAGCAATGTCTCGATTCCTTGGCGGAGCCAGGGGAGAGAAGAGACCGATCCCGCGGAGGGCGCGCCGTTCCAATGCTCGTCGTACCCCATTAATACGATGTAATCGGCCGCTTCGCCCAATGCTTGATAATCGAACGCCGCGGTCCAATCCGATCCTAAATCGGGCGAAACGTTAACCGACAACGTCGCTTGCAGCGCATGCAGCGCGTCGGCAAGCTCCCGGATGAAAGCGGTCATTCCGGTGCGGTCCGCTGGAGCAACATTTTCAAAATCGACGTTGATGCCGTCCAGCCCGTAACTTTGTACCCGGTCCGCGACCGTGCGGACTAATGCCGCTCTCCGTTCATCGTCCGACAGCATGTCATGCGTCAGTTCCGCGTCGGACCGGTTGCCGAGCATCGCCCATATTTCCATGCCGCTCTGCTTGGCCCAAGCGTATAAAGTTTGATCCGTTTCATCGCGAAACCATTCGTTCCGGTCCAGGAAAAACCAGCGGGGCGATATGACGTCGAGATTGGATTGTTCCGCTCTTCGGATAAATTGTTCCGCCGGCTCATTATACTGCCAGCCGATCTGCAGCATGGAACCGGATTCCCGATCGAATTGGGTTTTGAGCCGGGGATAGCGCAGGATGCGGGACAATACGGCAGCCGTTTCCTCTCGGGTGATCGGATCATGCGGGCGGAATCCGCTCTCGTCGCCCGACATCAGATCGAATTGCCGAATTGACGCGACAAGCGGCTTCGCCCAACCGGAAATATCGTCCGCATCCGCAAAAGGCAGGTTATCGTTTGCCGGCTGAGCGCCTTCCTGCTTAAGCGCCCGTGCGATAAGGGCTGCGGCTTCTTGTCGGGTAATCGGATTTAAGGGGCTTGCCGTATCTTCTCCCGTTCCGTTTGCGATATTCAAATGCAAGGCGGCGTATACCCATCCGTAATACCATGCGTTTGCCGGCACATCGGAGAAAGCGGGGACGGCCGCGTTCACAGGCTGCATGCCGAACATTCGCATCAATAATGCGATAAATTCGGCACGGGCGATCGGTTTCTTCGGATCGAACGTATGATTGCCCGTACCGGTAACGATGCCCCGTTCATACAAATCTATGATTTCATCTTTGGCAAAACTATTGGAAATATCGCCGAAAGGCGGATCCGGTTGCGCCGCCGCCAATCCGGGAAATAGACCGGCTGTTCCGGAGCATATAACGAATAACATAGCAAATATATGTAAAACTTTCAAAATATTCGACTCTCCACTCAAAATATGAAATTAATACTATACTACCAGAAAGGGAGAATCTTCGTGATGTTAAAATAATGGAAAGCAAGCGCTTCTACAGGCTCGCCGCAACTTGAAAATCGTGCTGCATGTTTAGAGGGATTGCATCTTTGATGTCGAAATGTTTAGACTAACAGTTTCTTTATGTGGAGGGGAATGCTATGAAAGCGAATGAGAATGAAATATTTGTATATGTCGGCTCCTATGCCGACAAGTCGTCGCCTGGAATCTATTTATTTTCGTTTCAGGCCGAGACGGGAGTTTTAACTCTTATTGAAAGCTATTCGAATATAGCGAATCCCTCGTTCTTAACGTTGGATCCGAAACGCAATCGTCTGTATTCGGTCAGCGAAACCGCCGAAGGCTCCGTCGTCAGTTATATGATCGATCCCGAGTCCGGCAAGCTCGTCTATTTGAACGAACAGCCGACGCTCGGCGCCGATCCCTGTTATGTCATGACCGATTCGCAAGGCAAGCGGTTATACGTGACGAACTATTCGAGCGGGAACATCTGCCATTATCCCCTCAGCGACGAAGGGATCGGCGCCATGACGGAGAAGATCGATCATATCGGCAGCAGCGTACGGCCCGATCGGCAGGAGGCTGCGCATCCGCATTCCATCGTCGCAGATAGGTCCGAGTCGTATCTATTCGCGCCGGATTTGGGCATGGATCGAATCGTCGTGTACCGTACGAATTCGGCGGGCGGCGCGCTTGTCCGCCATGACGCCGTTCCGCTGAAACCGGGCGCCGGGCCGCGCCATTTCGCCTTCCATCCTTCCGGACGATTCGGTTATGTAATCAATGAACTGGACAGTACGGTTACAGCCTTCGCTTACGACGGGGGACATGGTTCGCTCGCGGAGATTCAGACGATTTCCACTCTTCCCGCCGATTTCGCCGGGGAAAGCTGGTGCGCGGATATCCATATTTCTGCGGACGGGCGGTTTTTATACGGATCCAATCGGGGGCATGACAGTATTGCGGTCTATTCGATCGACGCTAAAACGGGAGAATTGTCGCCGGTACAATTCGCTCCGACGGGCGGTTCGTTTCCCCGCAATTTCGCCCTTATGCCGAACGGAAAGTTTCTGATCGCGGCGAACCAAAACACAGACAGTCTTGTTACGTACGAAATTGACGGCGATACGGGACGGCTGCGGCAAGTCGGCGAGGAAGTTCACGTCGGCAAGCCGGTGTGCATCCAACCTTGGAGATAAGCGGGAACAACAAAAGATCGGAGGCGCTAACGCTGCCTCCGATCTTTTGAGTGGTAATATAAATCTATCGCGCCCTGCCGGTGCTCTCTTCGGCGAATTCTATCAGCTGCCGCGTGCGCTGGGTAATCGTACCTTCCGATATATCATATTTCTCGGATAAATACGAGCGTGTCACGGATTCGAAACCGTATGCCTGACCGACAAAATATTCGAGCGCTGCAGGGAAAACTCCCGCTTTTTTAATATTCGGTTTCGTTTTGTGCGCGTACATATGCCAGAAGCATACCGTCGCGCCGATGATGTCCCATTCGTACTTGCCCGCCGTATTGTCGACGAAGAGGCGGGCAATCGATTGATATTGCGGACTCTCCCAGTTCAATTCATCTTCGATAAGCTCTTTCACGCTTTCGGGTTGAAAGCTCGGCAATTGCGGCTCCGCATTGCCGTCGCTTTTCTCTTTATGCGAGGCGCGGCTCCCGGAAGTAATAGGTATGACATTGCTGGCTTTATCTTTTTCTAAACAGCAACGCTTGTATTTTTGACCGCTGCCGCAAGGGCACGGATCGTTTCTTCCTACTTTACGGATAAAGCATTCCTCCTTATGATATACCCCACTATTCAAAAATTATATAATATGTGGGGCAATTGCTCAAATCCAAATCATTGCTTTTCGGAGGAATGGCGGCCGTTTTGCTAGAAACGCAGTTACTTTGCTTGGGAGAAATCGACGAATTGATGGACGATTTTATCCAGTAAGGCGAGCGTAGGCTCATCGGTAAACCGGCCGGATTCGTCGAATTTTTGCTGAACGTTGTTGATCAGAAACTCGCTGGCACCCGTCGGCATTAGACGAGCGCCTACGCCGGAACTCGCCAAAATTTCGCGTAAATGAAGCTGCGCGCGGATCGTGCCCAGCATTCCCTGCGTCGCGCCGATGACCATTGTCGGCTTGCCGATCATGACTTTCTCAACGCGGGACGACCAGTCGAGCGCATTTTTCAGAACGCTGGGAATCGACCAGTTATATTCAGGCGTTGCAATCAAAACGGCATCGGCCTCGGCGAGTTGGCGTTTAAAGGCGAGAACCGTTTCGCCGGGGGCGTTCTCGTCATGCCGGAATAACTCAAAATCGATTGGAGGAATGAACATGAGACCGATTCGATTCGGATTGATCGGCGCGGGCTGGCGCGCACAGTTTTACAGCCGGATTGCTTCGTCGCTGCCTGAACGGTTTCAGCTTGCGGGCGTAGTCGTCCGCGACGAACAGAAACGGCGCGGGATCGAACGATCGTGGAACGTGAAAGGCTACGAAACGGCCGAGGAACTGATCGAAGCGGCCAATCCGGATTTCATCGTATCCGCTGTCTCCAAATCGGCGGCAGCCGACATGCTCGTCCGGTTGGCCGGGCTGGGCGTGCCGTTGCTTGCGGAAACGCCTCCCGCCGCCGATACGGCGGGCATTTGTGCCCTGCGGGAGAAGATCGGCCCGCAGGCGCGAATCCAAGTTGCCGAGCAGTACCCGTTTCAACCGCTCCATGCGGCGCGCCTGGAAGCGATCCGCTTGGGACTGCTGGGCGAGATTACGCAAGCGCAAGTTTCCGCGGCGCACGGATACCATGGCATCGGCCTAATCCGCGCTTATGTAGGTATTCCTGCCGGCGGCAGGATGGAAGTGTCGATAACCGCTTCCCGTTTCATATCGCCGATCGTCGAAGGGCCGCACCGGGATCGAATGCCGACGGAAGCGGGATTGACCGATTCGGTGCAGGATATGGCTTGGCTGCAATTCGGCGGGGGGAAGCTGGGCGTGTTCGATTTTGCGCGGGATCAATATTTTTCCCGGATACGGGGAGAGCGGATTTTGATCCGTGGGGAGAAAGGGGAAATCGTTAACAGCGGCCTGCGGTATTTGGCGGATTACGATACCCCGATCGAAACGGAATGCAAGCGAATGTCGGCAGGAGCGGGCGGCAATTTGGAAGGCCATTATTTGAAAGGCATTATTGCCGGAGAGCGGTGGCTGTACCGCAATCCGTTCGCGCCCGCGCGACTGAGCGACGAAGAAATCGCCATCGCCGAATGTTTGGAGAAGATGGGCGATTACGCGCAGAACGGCGTCGGCTTTTACAGTTTGCAGGAAGCTTTGCTGGACGTATATTTGGCTTGCCAAATTGAAGAGGCGATTCGAACGGGCCGCACCTTGCAAGCGGTGTGGGAATATTGATCGGAGGCAAGCGCGCCAATGAATAGAAAAGCGGTTAGACAATGCATGGTAACTCCCGAGGGAGCTATCATGCTATTCTATTTTTCGGCCTAGACGAATGGATGGAGAATTACTCCTATAATGGGGTGTGAAAAAGGAAAAAATATTTACCTATCCTGGGAATAGTGCTATAGTGGAGTAGGAGAAAAGATTACAACTTTTGCAGAGGAATGATTACCATGAGTCTGGAAAAGAAACTATTGGGTAAGCCTAGAAGGGCAGGTCGAATCGGGCATGAAATTTGTAGCGGCGGATATCGGCGGAACATCAACCAAGATTTGCATCAGCGACGAGAACGGCCGAATCGAGCAGTTTCAAGAGTATGATACCGAAAGCGAAAAAGGCGGCATTCATGTAATCAACAAATTGATTCGGAAGATCGGCGAATTTCGCGATTTCGATGCGATCGCGATCAGCACGGCCGGACAAGTGAACCCCGATGAAGGGTATATCGTCTACGCCAATGAGAATATACCCGGATATACGGGAACGAGAATAAAAGATATTTTAACGGAAGAATTCCGCAAGCCGGT
Source organism: Paenibacillus sp. MSJ-34 (assembly GCF_018918005.1). Taxonomy (GTDB): domain Bacteria; phylum Bacillota; class Bacilli; order Paenibacillales; family Paenibacillaceae; genus MSJ-34. Next base: position 59,920 of record NZ_JAHLPR010000022.1, read on the forward strand.
CAAGGTGGAAAACGACGTAAACGCCGCGGCGTTGGGGGAAGGATACTTCGGCGCGGGCCGATCGTTTCGAGATTTCCTGTGCTTGACCTATGGAACCGGCATTGGCGGCGCCATTGTCATCGACCGTCGAATCTATAGAGGGGCCGGCGGCGTCGCGGGCGAATTCGGCCATATTATTACGCATGCTTCCGCCGGCAACGGGGAGAGAGCGCATTTTTACGAGAAGTACGCGTCAACGACCGCTCTTGTGCGAAATGCGATGCTCGCAGATCCGGAATGCGTTAACGGGAAAATCATTTTCGATAAAATCGACAGGGGCGACCTTAAGCTGGAACGCGTTTTAGAGCAGTGGGTGAATGACGTGGCGGTAGGTTTGGCCTCATTCGTTCATATTTTTAATCCTTCCGCTATCATCGTCGGAGGCGGCGTCATGGAACAGGAACGGCTCGTCGATATGGTTGAGCGAAGAACGAAGGAATTGGTGATGGAAAGCTTTGCGAACGTCAAATTGGTGAAGGCGTCTCTCGGCAATAAAGCCGGCGTCTTAGGAGCCGTTTCACTTTATTTGCAAAAGGCGGTAAACTAATGGATTTAAAGGCGAACCATTAACAGTTCTTACCCGCCGCTCGTTGGCGAGATGACGGTCATTCGCTTTTGCCGAAAGATCGGATTTAAAGGGTATCAGGTAACGATTGAGATAACGCTGTGCAACGCTTCAACATTTGCGGGAGGGGACGATATGTTCGAAGAGAAGCAAGAGGCAACGCAAATTAAAATAGGAATCGTAGGAACAAGCGCGATGGTCGCAAAAGTGATGAAGGTTATCGAATGGTTCCCGACGTTTCTTCCCGTCGCGAGAATGGTGGAGAGCGAGCAGGCCTCCTCTTTCCTTGCCGAGGAGTTGGCCGATCAAGTGGAGGTTCTTCTTGTCTCCGGCGCGCGGCAGCATCGGCAAGTGAAAGAAAGGGGCGTAGCCGTTCCGGTTCATTACATCCCGGTAACCGATGCCGCACTGTACGGAGCGTTGTTCCGGGCGTACCGCTCGGGCAAATTGGTCGGGGGCATCTCTGTCGATACATTGACGAAAACGATGGTTATGAGGGCTTTGCAAGATCTCGATCTCCAATATGCCGATGTTGCCGTTTACGATGGACCTAATTATTCCCATCCCGACAAACTGGAGGCTTTTCATAAACAGCTTGCGGCCGAGGGCAAGAGCGCCGTCGCTTTTACCGGAGTGGAAGAAGTGGCGGAGGCGCTGACCCGTTCTTCGCTCGCGAACGAATGGATGGTTCCTTCCGAACAGGACATTGTCGTCACGCTGGAACGGGCGCTTCTGTCCACGGCTTCGCGCCGGGACAAAGAATCGCAAATCGTGGTCGGCGTCATTAATGTCGACAATTTCAACTCGCTTGTGATGAAACGCGAGAACGAGCACGAGATCCAGAAACTGAAACTCGATATTCACCGCATGCTGCTCGAATATGTTGAATCGCTGGACGGATACTTGACGTCTCTCGGCGGTGACGAGTTCCTATTTTTTACGACCCGGGGCGTATTCGAACGGGAAACGGGCGGCTATAAGACGATACCTTTAGCTAAAGACGCCAAGAAAACATACGGAATCACCTTAAGCTTGGGGATTGGCTTCGGCATGACAGGCAACGAAGCGGGAACGAACGCGCGCAAGGCGCTCCGTCGAGCGAAGGAAGCGGGAGGCAACGTCTGCTTTATCGTCCGTGAAGACCAGACTCTGATCGGGCCGCTCGAAATGGCGGAACCGATGCAAGCCGTTCTGTCGCCGACTCATGCCGAACTGATCAAGCAAGCGGAGGACGCAGGAATGACGAGCTCGTATCTCAGCAAACTTCTTCATCAAATGTCTCGTTACGGAAGAACGGATTATAACGTTCACGAATTGGCATCGGTGCTGCAAATTACGGACAGAAGCGCGCATCGCCTTCTGTTGCTGTGGATGGACAACGGTTTAGTCGATATTGCGGGCATCGAAAAAGTAGCGAAAGGACGGCCGAGACAAATTTTTCGTTTTTCCTTTTTGCTGAATAAATAAACAAGCGACTCAAAAGCTTCTCAATACCGCTAGAGGGAAGCTTTTTTCGTCTCATTAGGTCAGCAGGATATTCTGATTGGCTTTTTTGTTGCCGGTGCCGACTTTCGGTTGTTTATGACGTTTTCCCATCCCTTTGTCGATATCCCCTTCGCTCATGTTGTCGTACATGGCGTTTCAATCTGAATGACGAGACTGTCAATTCGCGGCTTCGGTACGGGGAGCGAGGCATGATCGACAGCTCCGTTGAACTAAGCATTGATTCATCTACATTAAAGACTATTAAAAGACTTGTCTCTTTATAATCGGGGCATTATGATAAAGGTAGCGGATGCACCGGAAAGGAGAGAATTCAAGTGAAGAATGTAGAAGATTTGGAACAAAAAATGGCGGAGCCGTCCCAAGCGCTGATCGACGAGTTAAACTCTATCGATGGAGATATTCTTCTGCTTGGAGTCGGAGGGAAAATGGGGCCGAGCATCGCGCGAATGGCAGCCAATGCCGTTCGTTTCGGCGGCCGGGCGAAACGGGTGATCGGCGTATCGCGCTTCTCCGACCGGAATGTAAGACGGCAATTGGAGGCAGCGGGGGTCGAGACGATTTCCTGCGATTTGATGAACGAAGAACAATTGGCAGCGCTCCCGGAAGCGCGGAATGTCATTTTTATGGCAGGCAATAAGTTTGGGACGGTTGGCAGGGAATATTTCACCTGGGCGATGAACACCTATATGCCCGGCAAGGTGGCGGAGAAATTTCACGACTCCCGTATCGTCGTATTTTCTTCCGGCAATTTGTATCCGCTTACCAAGGTCGGGGGTGGCGGAGCGGACGAATCCGTGCCGCCGGAACCGGTCGGAGAATACGGACAATCTTGTCTGGGCCGCGAGCGAATATTCGAATATTTCGCACGCGAGCACGGCACGCCGATGCTTTTCTTCCGTTTGAATTACGCCGTTGAAATGCGCTACGGCGTATTGCTGGAAATCGCCAAAGCGGTGCATGAGGAGCGGGCCATCGACCTGACGATGGGCCACGCGAATGTGATCTGGCAAGGGGACGCCGCCGAAATGGCGTTGCGGAGCCTGACGAAATGCGCGAATCCGCCGCAAATCGTCAATATAACGGGGCCGGAAACGATATCGGTGCGTTGGGCCGCTGGCGAATTCGCGAAACGGCTCGGCAAGCAAGCGCGTTTCACCGGAACGGAAGCGGATACCGCCCTGCTCAGCAACGCCTCCAAGTCGTATCATTGGTTCGGATATCCGCGCGTACCGTTGCTGCAAATGATCGACTGGATAGCGGAATGGATTCAAGCGGGAGGAATCACTTGGGATAAGGCTACGTACTTTCAGGAGAGAGAGGGGAGGTTCTAAAATGGCCCTTCGCGGGACGTTACATTCGAACAGCGGCAAGCGCTGCATGCCGGTCTGGTCATCCCCGCCCATCCGCTCGCACTGGACAAACGCCGCAAGCTTGACGAGCGCCGTCAGCGCGCGCTGACCCGCTATTCTTCGGATTTTATTTGCAGCCTTCCGTCGGTTTCGCCGGCTGTATTCCGGGCATTCACGAGGTGCTGCGAAGACAAGGGCTATTTGAGGGAACATGGTGCTTGAATCCGCAAGAAACGTTGTCGCCGGGACAGTCGGAAGAAATTAGCCGCATTTATAAGCAGTACCCGGAACTGAACGACGACGAGTTCGTTTCGAAGCATCTTCAGGAATGGCTAATGCCATTGACATAAGGAGAATTGTCTTATGCCGAAACGTTTAAAAATCGGTTTAATCGGGACGGATTCGTCCCATGCGATCGCATTCGCCCGGCTATTGAACGTTCCGTCCGATCCCTTCCATGTGGCCGGAGGCGAAGTCATGCTGTCTTATCCCGGAGGTTCGCCCGATTTTGCGCTAAGCGCGAGCCGCGTGGAGGAATATATGGAGCTTCTACGTACACAATACGGAGTCGCGCGTGCGGGCACGCCGGAAGAAGTGGCGCAGTACTGCGATGCGGTGCTGTTGACGGCCGCGGACGGCCGCGCCCATCGGGAACTGTTCGCGCGCATCGCTCCTTACGGCAAGCCTGTCTTCATCGACAAGCCGTTGGCGTTGTCGTATCGGGAAGCTAGCGAAATCAGGCGCATCTCCGAGGAACGGAACGTTCCGGTTATGAGTTGTTCCGCGTTGCGGTATGCGGAATACCTTGTTCGCGAACTCGAACAAAGGGAGCGTGCGGATATCGCCGGGGCGGATGTGTACGGGCCGATGCCGATCGAGCCGACGCAATCGTATTATTTCTGGTACGGAAATCATACGGCGGAAATGTTGTTCGCACTGATGGGGCCGGGCTGCGTCCAATGCTCCGTCGTGTCCGCCCGGGAGCACGAGTTTATTACCGGCCTGTGGCGGGACGGGCGAATAGGAACGATCAGGGGCAACCGGTGCGGTATCGGCCGTTTCGGTGCGCTGGCGCATCGCGCCGACGCGTCTGTCTCAATCGACATTGGGGCGGGCCGCAAGCCGTTTTACGCCAGTATGCTGGAACGGGTCATGTCGATGTTCCGCACGGGCGAGCCGCAGCTTGGCTGGAATGAAATGTTGGAGACCGTGCGCTTCCTGGAAGCGGCGGAAGCAAGCAGGCTGCGCGGAACAGCCGTATCTCTGGCGGAAGTTGATTGATTTACTGGAAAATAACCGGGGGAGGAAAGGAAAATGAGCGAAGTGAAAGCGGCGGTCATCGGAGCCGGAAGCATCTCCGACGTTCATCTGAACTCGTACAAAAATAATAAGGACGCGGAACTGGCGGCGATTTGCGATATGAACGAAGAACGGGCCAAGCGGAAGGCGGAAGCGTACGGGATCGGCAAAGTATACGTCGACTACCTCCAATTGCTGGAAGATCCGGAAATAGATGCGGTCAGCGTCTGTACATGGAATAACAGCCATGCGGAGATCAGCATTGCCGCTTTGCGGGCGGGAAAACATGTATTGTGCGAAAAGCCGCTTTTTTGCAAAACGGTGGAAGAAGCGCTGGCGGTGGAAGCGGCGGTGCGCGAAAGCGGGAAAACGCTGCAGGTCGGCTATGTGAGACGGCTGGGTATGAATGCGCAGGTATTGAAGAAATTTATCGATGCGGGTGATTTGGGGGAAATCTATTATGCCAAAGCTTCTTGTTTGAGAAGGCTGGGAAATCCGGGCGGCTGGTTCGCGGATCGGGAACGTTCCGGGGGCGGCCCTTTGATCGATCTGGGCGTGCACGTCATCGACCTCGCCTGGTACATGATGGGCAAGCCGAAAGTGAGCTCGGTGACCGGCAATTCGTACCGCCGGCTAGGGAATCGGAGCAATATTCGCAATTTATCCTATTATAAAGCCGCCGACGAAGTCGATCGCAACACGGTCGAAGACTTGGCCAACGCGCTCATCCGCTTCGAGAACGGAGCTTCGCTGTTCGTGGACGTCAGCTTCGCCTTGCATGCGAAGGAAGATCGGATTTCCGTCGAGCTCTACGGGGATCGGGGCGGAGCGGAATTGGAACCTAGACTGGCGATCGCGACCGAAATGCATGATACGATCGTGAATCTGGCCCCGCAAATCGATGCGCCCACATTCGACTTCGCCGACGGGTTTCAACGTGAAATCGACCATTTCATCGAATGCTGCCAAGGCCGCGGCAAGACGCTCAGTCCTGTGGAAGACGGCGTCGAAATGATGAAAATATTGGGCGCCATTTACGAATCGAGCGCCAAAGGCGAGGAAATTCGATTCTAGGAGAACGGGCATAAGTTCGAATATCGGAGGAGGAACCGGCATGAGGAAAGTTAGGGCAATATTGCTCGGGGCGGGTGCCAGAGGAGCTTTGGCTTACGCTCCGTACGCCCGGAAATACCCGCATGAGCTGGAAATCGCCGCTGTCGCCGAACCATGGCGTGAGCGACGCGAAGCGTTTGCGGCCGAACATTCGATTCCGGCCGAATATGTATTCGCCGATTGGGAGGAGGTGTTTCGCAAGCCGAAATTCGCCGACGCGGTCATCATATGCACGCAGGATCGCATGCATTTCGCGCCGACGATGAGAGCGTTGGAGCTTGGGTACGACGTCTTGTTGGAAAAGCCGATGTCGCCCGATCCGGCGGAATGTTTACGGATGGAGCGGGCGGCTGCGCACTATGGCAGAAAACTGACGATTTGCCATGTGCTCCGCTGTACGCCGTTCTGGTCGGAACTCCACGCGACGATCGCGAGCGGGGCGATCGGCGACGTCGTGAGCTTGCAGCTAAGCGAGAACGTAGGCTACTTTCATATCGCGCACAGCTTTGTTCGCGGAAAATGGCGCAGTTCGGAACAATCCAGTCCGATGATTCTGGCCAAATCATGCCACGACACCGATTTGATAGCCTGGCTTGTCGGCGAGGAGTGCGTACGCGTCTCTTCGTACGGCTCATTGTTCCATTTCCGTGAAGGGAACGCGCCGGAAGGTGCTCCTATGCGATGTACGGACGGCTGCCCTCATGAGGCGAAATGCGCTTTCTCCGCATCCCGTTTTTACTTGGGAGAAGGGAAGGACTGGGCGCTGCATTTCACGGACGCGACCGATAACGGCAGCATTCTGCAGGCGTTGCGGGAAGGCCCTTACGGGCGCTGTGTCTACCGCTGCGACAACGATGTCGTCGATCATCAGGTCGTCGCGATGGAATTCGCAAACGGGGCGACGGCAGTTTTCTCGATGTCGGGCTTTACTCATGACTGCTCCCGCCACGTCCATATCATGGGAACGAAGGGAGAAATTCGCGGCTGCATGGAAGAACGGAAATTTACAATTTACGACTTTGCGACACAGCGGCAGAACGAGGTTCGGGTACATGCGACGGAGGAGGGCCACGGAGGAGGAGACGAGGCGCTAATTCGCAGCTTCATCCGCGAATTGGCGGGAGATCCGGACGTATCGTCGCTTACTGCGGCCCAAATTTCCGTACAGAGCCATCTGATCGCGTTCGCCGCCGAACGGTCACGCCTTCAAAACGGGGAAGCGGTCGCGCTAAGCGGGATGAGAGAAGAGTTCAAGGCGTTATTGCAGGCGGATCTTCGACAAGGAACCTAACCGGGAGGGATACGGGATGAAAATCAGTTTAAGCATTTGGAGCGTGCACGATTATATCGACAGGAAGGTGATGGACAATGTCTCGTTTATCGATTTTGCCGGCACGACGAAAGCGCAGGGCGTCGAATTGCTCAGCGCCTACTGGAGAGATCCGGACAAGGAAGTGCCGTTAGTTCAAGAAGCGCTCAAACGGAACGGGCTGGAATTGGCCTGTTTCGGCGCTTGCAACAATTTGGCCGTTGCCGACCCGCGGAAACATCGGGAGCAAGTAAGGGATATCCTCGATTCAATCGATATGGCGCAACGGCTTGGCGCTAATGTCGTGCGAGTTTTCTCCGGAGACCAGGAGCGGGGTTCGACGTTCGATGCGGCGATGCGGCGTATTATCGACGGATTAAGAGAAGCCGCCGCATATGCAGAGGCGAAGGGGATTGTGCTTTGTCTGGAGAATCACGGTTTGTTCGCGGGCAAGGCAGGACAAGTGCTTGAGATTATACGCGAAGTCGATTCGCCGGCTCTGCGCAGTACCTTCGACACGGGTAATTTTCTGCTTGTAGACGAAGACCCGAACGAAGCCTTGTCGGAACTGATCGATTATATTTCGCACGTTCATTTCAAAGATTTCTTGCCGGTAGACGATGAACAAGGGGGTGTCTACGTTTCTGTATCCGGGCGCCGTTTCGTCGGCAAAGTTTCCGGCGAAGGAATTGTCGATTTGGAACATATTTTGCAGGTATTAAAAGACAAAAGTTATGACGGTTGGCTGACGGTGGAATATGAGGGAAGCGAGGAGCAGAAGGAAGGCACGATTCGTTCGATTGAGCGAATGCAAGCTATTCTCGGAAGTTTGTAACAATCAGTCTCTCATTTATTTAAAGACGATATAAAGTCCTTGTCTTTAATTTTACTGCCTTTTAAGATAAAAATGTAAGCTTTACAGTTGTAAAACAACGAAATGAAAGCGGTTTATCTTGCCGTGCAAAAACGATTACGATTGGGGAGGGTTCACTATGAGCATGACAAAATGGGGCAGACGCTTCTCGGCAACGATGCTGGTTATTCTGATGCTTGTCGTCGCTGCCTGCAGCGGAGGAGAGAAAGGAGCGCGAACGGAAACGGGAACGCAAACGCCGACGACGGATGCCGGTTCGAAGTCCGGGGATGCCGACAAGAAGCCCGAAGAGAAATCGTACACGCTTGAATGGCTTACCTACCAATATGGGCCTGTCGACGAAAATGCGGTCAATAAAAAAATGCTCGAAGACCGCTTTCACGTCAAGTTCAACATTTGGTACCTCGACGTCACGAAGCGGGAAGAATTGCTCGGCACTAGACTCGCAAACAAGGAATTTCCGGATTTTATGACCGTTTACAGCGCGGCCGATTTGCGCAAATTTTACGAGGACGGCGTAACGGTCGGTTATACGCAGGAAGAATTGGAAACGTATATGCCGAATTATAAGAAACTGGTCGATTCCTACGATCCTAATATTTGGAAATATGTAAAATATCAAGGGGAATATATCGGGATTCCGAGCATTAACGCCGAAGGGGTTCGCAGCGACGCGGTCGCATGGCGCAAAGACTGGCTGGATAACGTCGGCATATCGAAAGTGCCGGAAACGTTGGAGGAATGGGAAGAAGCGATGTATAAGTTCCGCAATAACGATCCCGACGGCAACAAAAAGAAGGATACGTACGGCATGTCCGTATCGAGCTTCAAAAATATTTACGGGGCGTTTGGCCTGTATCCGGAATTTTGGTTCGAACGCGACGGCAAGCTGGTATGGGGCGGCGTGCTGCCGGAAACGAAGCAGGCGCTTGGAGTTCTCGCCAAATGGAAAAAGGACGATCTGATCAATCCGGAATGGGTATTGAAAACAGGCGAAAACCAAGGCGATTACTGGGCGTTGTCGCACGACTTCATCAACGGGAAGATCGGGGTATCGAGCCACGGGATGAACTACCATTGGACGCCCGGGGACGAGAAAACCGGTTCTGCAGGCGGCAACAACTGGATTGCCGTGAAGGAAGCGAACCCGAAAGCCGAAATCGCTTACGGAGCGCCGCCGAAAGGCCCGCAAGGCAAATTCGGCAACATCACTCCCGGCGTGGTTGGACTAACCTACATGTCATTTGGGAAAAACACCGGGGACGATCCGGACAAGAAACATCGCATCATGCAAATCTGGGATGCGATTTATGGAGATTTCGAACTATGGAAGCAGATGAAGTACGGTACGTTCGGCGAGCATTCGGAATTAGCGCCGGATGGGGTGTCCATCGCCTGGAAGGAAGAGTATCAAGGCAACAACGAGAAACAAGCTGCGATTGGCGCGAATATTACGTTCGCTCCGTTCGATCAGCCCAAATTCCGCGAGCAAGTGACGAACCCAACTGCGCTTAGCATTGCCGATCAACTGTATAAGCATGAAGGCGCAGGATATGAGAACGCGTTGAAGACGTCGCTTCCGTCCGATTCGAAATATTACGAGAGCCTGTTGCAATTGCAAAAGGAGACGTTCGCAGCCATTATTAACGGCGAGAAGCCGCTCGACGAATTCGACAATTTCGTCAAGGAATGGTATCAGCGCGGCGGCGAGACGCTAACGAAGGAAGCGAACGAGTGGATGGAAAGCTTGAAGTAAGCGCATTTTGTTGGGCGGTCGGTTCCCCAGGCATTGACCGCCCTTTCCGATGGAGGGATGGACATGAATACGGCGCTTGAGGACACGGCCCCTTCTCTTCCGGTGAAGCAACCAGGGCGATTCAAGCGATGGCTGAAATCATATTACAGGCATCGGTATTTGCTGCTAATGCTGCTGCCTTGTCTATTATTTTTCTTTGTCTTTAAATATTTGCCGATGTACGGGATTACCCTTGCCTTTAAAGATTATAAAGTAGTCAAAGGCATTTTCGGCAGCCCTTGGGTCGGAGTGGAGAACTTTCAATTTCTGTTCGAAGGCCGGGAGTTTCCGCGCGCGTTGAAGAATACGCTCATTCTAAGTTTTTACAAACTGATTTTCGGCTTTCCGGCGCCGATTATTCTTGCGCTTCTATTAAATGAATTGCGCAAAGTTTTTTTTAAACGGTTTGTACAGACATTAAGTTATTTGCCCCATTTTCTGTCCTGGGTTATACTGGCCGGTATTTTCATGGAGTTGTTCTCACCGACGAGAGGGACGATCAACTATATTATTTCTTTGTTTGGCGGGGATCCGATTTTTTTCTTTGGAGATAAACATTGGTTTCGAACATTGCTCGTTTCCACCGAAATATGGAAAAGCATCGGTTGGGGTTCGATCGTATACCTGGCCGCGTTATCGAATGTAGATACGACATTGTATGAAGCGGCGGTCGTTGACGGCGCTAACCGTTGGAAACAGATGAGGTATATTACGCTGCCGGCGATTATGCCGGTCGTGACCATTATGTTTATTTTCGCCGTAGGCGGCATCATTAACGACGATTTCGATCAGGTTTTTAACTTTTATAATGAAAACGTATACGAGGTTGGGGATGTGCTAAGCACCTACACATACCGTATCGGAATTACGCAAATGAAATACGGATTGTCGACCGCTTCAGGATTGTTCGTCAACTTGATCGCTCTCATTTTAATAATCGTCACCAACTCTATCACTCGGCGTTTCAATGATTACGGAATCTGGTAAGGATAGGAGAAGAGGCCATGTCATTGACTATAGGTAAAAAATCGCTCGGCAGCAAGTTGTTCGATCTGTGCAACGTTGTCTTGTTAACTATCTTTGCGGTCACTTGCGTATATCCGTTCCTTAATGTAATCTCGGTTTCTTTCAGCACACCGTCGGCTTCCAATACGTTCGGTTTGCGTTTATGGCCTGAACAATTTACGCTGGAAGGCTACAAGATGGTGTTTTCCAACAAGTATATATGGACTGGTTACTACAATACGCTTTTCCGCACTTTGGTGGGGACGCTGCTAAACGTCATTTTCTCCGTGCTATGTGCGTATCCGCTTTCCAAAAAATATTTGCCGAACCGTAACCTGTGGACCCTGCTCATTATATTTACAATGTTCTTTAGCGGCGGTCTTATCCCCAATTATTTGCTTATCAGCGAGCTTGGCTTGATGGACAGCCGCTGGTCGCTAATTTTACCGGGGCTGATCGCTCCCTTTACGATGATTATCGTGCGTAATTATTTCATGTCACTGCCTGCCGAAGTCGAAGAATCGGCCAAAATCGACGGAGCCGGTGACCTGCTTATCTTGTTCCGGATCGTGCTGCCGATGTCGCTCCCGATCATCGCCACCATCTCGCTCTGGTACGCGGTCGCGCATTGGAACGCCTGGTTCGACTCTTTGCTCTACATTCGCGATCCCGACAAAACGGTGCTAGGCACCGTGTTGCGGAAAATCGTCATCGAAGGCTCGCAGCAATTCGAGCAGTACGAGCAAGCGTTCAATAAGGACGCCGCCAATGTCAATCCGAGCATTATTAAAGCGGCCACGATCATGGTCGCCACCATTCCGATTATTTGCGTCTACCCGTTTATACAGAAATATTTTGTGAAAGGAATTATGATCGGCTCGTTGAAAGGGTGAGGTTCGTAAGATGAAAACGATCAAGCCGAAGTACGGAATCTGCTTTACTTCCCGGGACGTAGGCAACGCCTGGCGCAACATCGGACAATTTCATTGGGCGCAAAAGGCGTACGAGCGCATGAAGCGCCAATGTGACGAGTTCCTCGAGTACTCCGACGAACAAATCTACGATTGCGTCTTGGGGATGCAAGGTCAGACGTTCGCTTACGGCATCTCAGGCTGTCCGGTATGCGGCCGGCCGTTTCCGATGGAGCCGGAGCAGCAGCGTCCGCTGTTTTCGAAAATCGAAGATTTGCCGGTCAAACAATTAAAATGCCCGTCATGCAGCACCGTATTTCCAAACGAACAATGTCCGGACGAAGGATTGGGGATTGAAAGGGATCGGAAAGGATACTACTTGATCGGAATGTGGAATTTCTATATGGGCGGCGAATTGCTGGGCGGAGTGAGGAACCATGAAGGCATGGCGACCAAACTAACGTACATGTACATGCTGACCGGGAACGAAGCTTACGCGCATAAGGCGATTGTCATTCTCGACGCATTCTCTGCCATCAATCCGGGAACGAAGGGCCCGCGCGATTTCACGCCGTTCGGCAGCGATTTCGAGATCGGCCGGCTTCATCTGTTAACCAGCATCGTTCACCGCGTGAAGGTGTGCCTCGCTTCAGATTACGATTGGCTGCATGATCTGCCGGAAATGGATGAGCCGTCGCCCGCCTTGGCGGCGCTCGGCCGAAGCGGAACGATTCGCGCCAATATTGTGGCGATGCTGGAAGACTACCAGTTGTCCGAAGCGGGCGGTCCGGAATACGATTTGCGGGACGGGAATTTGACAAACTTGCAAAACCACGAGTCGGACGGGGTAAGGGCTATGCTTGCGGCGGGACTCATGCTGGGCAAGCGGAATTATTGCGAGTGGGGCGTTCGCGCTGTTGAAGCGTACTTCTATAACGCGATCGGCCGCGACGGCATGTATTACGAAGGTTCATACGGCTACTCGCTGTTTACCGGCACAGTATTTCTCGACATTGCCATGCTGGCGCTGCGCGCATCGAACGGCGAACAGCTTGCGGAGTTCCATCCGTTCGCTTGCGGCCGGTTCTTCCGTTTTGCGGTGCAAAACCCGCTGGAGATGATGTGCCAAGGCCATTTGCCCAGCTTCGGGGATTGGGGAAGGGACGGGGCGGCCAGCCGCGAGGCGAATCCGAAGCTTATCGCGGAGACGTACCGCGCAGCCCTGTATTTCTACCAGTTCACGCCGGATGAGACGATGAAGGCGGAAGCGAAGCGGGTGCTCGTCCAATTGGCCCCGCTGCTCGAGTCGCAATTGGGGGATCGCGGCGTCGATCTGTTCTTCGCTCATCCGGACGAACCCGCGCCGGAACCGTTCGCATTGCCGCAAGATAACACGATCATGGGGCAGGCGGGAATAGCCGTCTTGCGCGACGCGAACGGCACGACGGCGCTCATGCGGGTCGGTCCGAACCGTACGCATGCGCATGACGACATCCTGGCCTATCAATACTATGCGTTCGGCAAGGAGATCAGCGCCGACATCGGTTACGGCATCTACGGGACCAACGGCCACTACGGCTGGGCTTCCAAAGCGGTTGCGCACAATACGGTTGTCGTCAATTGCGACCGAACGATGGAGCGAAATCGGATTTACAAGCCGTTCGCCGGCGGGGAGTTCTCTTTCGTATACGAATCGGACCGGATCGCGGCAATGGAGGGGAGAACTCCGGAGCTGTACGGCATCGAGGCGTATCAGCGTATGCTGGCGATCGTGCCGGCAGGCGGGGCGTCCTATACGGTCGACTTCTTCTACGTTGAAGGGGCGGAAACGGCGGATTACGCCTTCCATGCGTTTCATGAGCGGAGCGAATTGGAATTGAAGGAGGCGCTTCCCGTTGCAGCCGGGCATTGGACGCTGGCGGGGGTCGACGAGGCGGAGAAACCGGACTACGACGCGCCCGGCCTCAGCTTCGGCGAGCGCCTGACGACAGGGGAAACCTTCGCTTCCTTGCTGGAAGGGGAGGAAGAGCGTGAGTGGACGGCGGAACCGAACAACGGATACGGTTATATTCATCGCGTCGAGGAGTTTCGCGCACCGCACGGAGCGGCGCATGCCGTCTGGACATCGTCCACCGGCTTCGAACATCATTGGCTCGGCTTGTGCGACAGGGAAGACCGTCTGTTTACCGGGCTTGGGCCCAGTCTGGAAGGAGAGACGCAGCACCCCTTCCTGATCCAGCGGAGCGTCCGGCCGGTCAAACAGTTCGCGGCCGTATCCTTTACACGCGAGGCTAACGGGGAAGCGCCGATCTTTCGCATGCGGCCGCTGCTTTACGGCGATCCGGATGTGACGGCCCTGTGCGTCGAATTCGGCGACGGAAAGACCGATTTATGGGCTTACCGTCCGCAAGACGGCCGGATCAAGCTTGATACCCAATATGGAGAATGGAGGGTGTACGGACGATGCGCCTGGGTGCGCCTTGACCGCGGCGGCGCGGTGCTGGACGCCGCTTGCATTCACGGAGAAGAGATGACATTCCGCGGACAACGGTATGCCGGACGGGACCGGACGTGGCATACGATCGAACGGCTGGACGTTGCGGCAGGAACGTTGACCGTTTCCGCACATCTGCCCCCCGAGGAACCGAAATATGTGAGGATCAAAGCGCCGCATCGGTCAGGAAGCGTCTTTTATCCTGTCAGGAGCGTCAGGGAGATGCAGGGGCGCGTGACGATCTCGTTGAAGGATTCGGTCGTCTTGTCGAAAGGAATCGTGAAAAACCTGGACGGCTGCATTTTGGAATCTTATTATCCGCTGCCGCTCGGAATCGACGCATCGACCGACAAGATCGCATCTCCTTTCAGCGGCAAGAAGATTAAGGGAGAGTTCGGCGGCGAGGCCGTTATTCGCAAAATGCTCGATTTGAAGAAAATGGAGATCGAGTTGCTTAGGCCGTTTCGATCCGGGGAAAAATTCGACATCCTCGATATCGAAGCCGGATATGCTCTGCAGTGGGGATAAAATGACGCCAAACTCAAACTTGGGGAGGAATGCGCGAATGAAGCAATTGGTTGCTTCCGGCGGCAAGGCGAAGCTGGCGGATACGCCGGAACCGGGGCTTGGGCCGGAACAGACGAATAGGGCGCTTGTCAAATTGCGATATTCGGCGATTAGTCCGGGGACGGAACTCGGGCTGTTGAACAATCCGCACACCCCCGACGGATTCGCCCTGGGGTACAGCGCTGCGGGAGAGGTCGTCGAGATCGGGCCGGAAGTGGCGACTTTACGGAAGGGAGATTTGGTAGCCTGTTACGGGAGCCCTTACGTATACCATGGCGAATTGCTCTCCGTGCCCGAACGGCTGTGCGTGAAGTTGGCGTCGGCCGAACGGCTGCGCGAGGGCGCGTTCGTAGGATTGGGAGCGATTGCGATCCATAGCGTGCGCAGAATGAATCTGCAATTCGGCGAAACGGTATGGAACGTGGGCTTGGGACTGCTCGGACAACTGATTGCCCGCGTATGCGCCAATGCCAATTATCGGGTGTTCGCAACGGATAAGAATGAACAGCGCGTGGAATTGGCGCAGCGGAGCGGAATTCGAGACGCTTATACGGCCGACGATGCCCGCCTGGACGAACGAATGCAGGCATATACCGGCGGCTGCGGCTTCGACGCCGTATCGCTTAACGCGCATACGAAACGCGAAGGCATGTTGGATATGTGTCTCGACCGGCTGGCATTTCGTGGAGTACTATCAATCGTGGGGAACGTGCCGACGGCGTTCGACCGCGAGAAGCTGTTCCGGAAGGAAGCCGATATCGTTATCGCCCGAGCCGGCGGGCCGGGGCGTTATGATGCAACTTATGAAGAGAAGGGCGTTGATTATCCGCAAGGCTATGTCAGATGGACCGAGGCGCGGAATATGGCGGAATATGTGCGGCAGCTTGAGGCAGGGCTGTTGAACGTATCGTCTTACATTACGCATGAAATCGAGTTGGAGCGCGCGGCGGAAGGATACGAGATGCTGCGGCATGAACGGGGTGTTGCGCTCGGGGTTGTAATTCGTTACGGAAGTTAGCGATCGGAGGATATCGAGCTTCATTGACTTTTCACCCGCACGGTCATTGATCGGAACCGCCGAATCGTGCTATGATTTTCCCGAGATCTGGTAAAATCTAATTCATGGGAGCGGGCTGATCGTATGAATGTCAACGTAGGAATAATCGGAACCGGATGGTTTGCGGGAACGCATGCCGAAATTTTGTCGCGCATGGACGGGGTGAAAGTGAGGGCGGTCTGCGGTTCCGGCATGGAGAAAGCGGAAAGATTTGCGGCGGACTGGCCGGACGCGACGGCCTTTGCGTCTGTCGAGGAAATGTTGGACCGCATCCCATTGGACGCGGTGTATATTTGCGTGCCCCCGATGGCGCACGGCAAGATCGAGCGTCTTCTAATCGAGCGGGGCATTCCTTTTTTCGTGGAAAAGCCGCTTGCGACCGATTTGGAAGTTCCGTCGCAAATTTTGGCGGAATTGCAGCGCAAACCGGTTATCACATCGGTCGGATACCATTTTCGTTATATGGAGTCGACGACGAAGGCCATTTCGCTGTTGAAGACGATGAAAACGGGCTCCGCGCTCGGATTCTGGATGGGAGACATGCCCAAAGTTCCTTGGTGGCGCAAGCAAGAAGGATCCGGCGGCCAGTTCATCGAGCAGACGACGCATCTCGTCGATCTGCTTCGCTATACGCTTGGTGAAATTCGCGAGGTGTACGCCGCTTACGCCAATCGCGTTATGCATGAAGCGGAAGACGGAGTGACGGTCGCCGATGTGGGGACGGTTACGTTGAAGCTGGCCAGCGGCGCAATCGCTTCGATATCCAATACATGCATCCTTCCGATGACGGAGAAGATCGGACTGCATATTTATACGGATCGGGGCGTGCTGCAGCTCGGAATGAACAGCCTAACGGAGATCGGCAAAGATCGGACCGAGGAATGGCGTAATACGGCGAATCCTGTAGTCGCCGAGAATGAAGCGTTCATCCGCGCGGTTCGAACCGGAGATGCGAGCGGCATCCTGTCTCCCTATGAGGACGCCTTCAAGACGCAGCAAGTAACGGTCGCCGCGCTGCATTCGGCGGCGTTGGGACAGCCTGTGCCTTTGTAGGAGAGGCTTGCCACAACTCGCCATGAAGCTTTTATCATTGTAACGGTAAAAACTGGGGTTGTTTTGTTCTCATGGAGTGTTGTGCGAGATATACCGGTATTTTGCGGAGTCAATTTCAGTCGGGTTTGGCGAATCGGATGATCTTCAACAGATTAGCGCCGGTTATTACCTCTCATGACCGAGTTCTGTCGATAAATCGGTAAATTAGCGCCAGATTTCGGAACTAATCCGAAATAGCGACGACCATCTTGTCAGGTGAGATGAATGTTATGATGGACGACAGCTCCTGAATGACCGGGATATCGGCAAAAGGCGATATAAAAGAAAATGTCCGGGATCTCGCAAGTTCCCCGACATATTTTTGTTACCCCACATGAAATGTCTCGATCCGCTTCTTCAAGTTAGCGGACTGTTCCCATAATTGGTCGGATGCCCCGGAGATGCCTTCCATGATCGAATTTTGCTCCTGGGTCGATGCGAACACTTCCAAAGCTCCGGCATTAATCAGAGCCGCAATATCGGATACGGAGCGCGCTTCCGCGAGTGTGCTTCGGACTTGCTCGGTTTGGACGGAAATCATGGCCGAAATGTCGGTAACGGCCTGCGCCACTTGATTGGCCTGCTCGGTCATCAAGGTCAGCGCCCGTTCCGCCGCTTCCCCATGCGTATGCTCCTTCTCGGCCAACTCCATTTGCTCCGTTATTTTCTGCACCGTATTTCCGACTTTGATTTGCATTTGATCGATAATTTGATTAATGTTGTCGACCGCAAGCGCGCTCTGTTCCGCCAGTTTCTTCACTTCGCCCGCCACGACCGCGAAACCCCTGCCGTGTTCGCCGGCGCGCGCCGCCTCGATGGAAGCGTTCAACGCAAGCAAATTCGTTTGCGTTGCGAACTCTCCCACAACGGACGAAATCTCGCTAATTTCGTTAGCATTATGCTCCAAATCGCGCACAACGTCAATCGATTCCCGGCTCGAGGCTGCCAGTTTGCCCATACCGCCGACCAGCGATTGAATGGTACTCGCATTGGAGTCGATGGCGTTTGCCATTTGATCGGTCAGGGCGGTCGTCTCGCTTATTTTGCGATGGATTTCTTCGGCCGCTTCCGTCATTCGCTCGACGGATCCGAACATATTGCGCGACGATTGAGACTGCCGCTCGGCTCCGTCGGACATTTGCTCGACGGTGGAGGCAATCAATTGCACATGCGCAGTCGCCTGATGAATGGACGTTTTCAATTCGTTCATTCTTGTATCCGTCACTCGGTAATTCGTCGATATTTCCACGATCATATGCCGTAAATTGGCGATCATCGCGTTGAAGGAAAGGCATAAAGCTCTAAGCTCGTCGTCGGAACGGCTTGGTACGATTTCAACTTGCAAATTGCCGGCCGAAGCCCGATTCGCCGCGTCCGTCAACTGCAAAAGCGGCCTGATGAACCATTTGGCGGCGATCCAGCCGAGAAAACCGGTCCAGAAAACGCCGAGCGACAACGTCAATAGTATAAACAGCCATTGCGGCATGAGGTGGGCAAACGATCGCATCAATACGAAAATAAAAAAAGCGCTCGTTCCATAAGTAATGATCGATACGGTCGTAATTCCAAGTACGATTTTTTTCATGATGCCAAATTTGAATTTCATCTGAACGCTCCTCTGATCGTTATTGCGATAGGTATTTATAATTATTATAATTGAAAATTGTAAATTGAAAAGGCAAAAAAAGGAATTTTTTGGCCGTTTACGGTAAAATCCGAAGTTGAAAAATAGGCGCAAAATCTTTAGCATGGTATATATGTGGAGAGGGGCTGGAAATCGATGATTATCGATATCAAGGACGTATCATGGAAACGGGACAACAAAACGATTCTGAACGGCATGACATGGCAAGTCCGTCCCGGCGAGCATTGGAGCTTGCTGGGGCTAAACGGCTCGGGAAAAACGACGCTGCTGAATTTGGTCAACGGATACATGTGGCCCACGACGGGTGAAGTTTCCGTGTTAGGCGAAAAATTCGGCGAAGTGGATTTGCGGGAATTGCGCAAAAAAATCGGATGGGTCAGCACGTCCTTGCAGCAAAAACTGTACGGCCATCAAACGGCGGAGCATATCGTGCTAAGCGGCAAATTTGCCACGATCGGCTTGTACGACCGAACCGACGATCAGGACCGCGGCAAGGCGTTGGAATTAATGACATTTCTCGGTTGCGAAACCCTTCTTGACCGAACATACGATACGCTGTCCCAAGGCGAACGCCAGAAAGTGTTAATCGCCCGGGCCTTGATGGCCGAGCCGAAATTGCTTATTTTGGACGAGCCGTGCACGGGTCTCGATATTTTTTCCAGAGAACAATTGCTGCAAATGATCGAACGGATTACGGAACAGCCGGACGGGCCGACTTTAATTTATGTTACCCATCATATCGAAGAGATTGTGCCGTGCTTCACCCATACTCTTCTTATCAAAAAGGGAGAAATCTATAATTCGGGCGCGACGGCAGACATGTTGACCTCCGCAACGTTAAGTTCGTTTTTCGGCGCTCCGATCGAGGTGCAGCGCCGCGGCGGACGAATGTGGCTTATGCTTGGCGAATGAAGGGTATGCGACGGCAATCGATAGAACATCCTATTCCTATAAGAGGCAGTTCAAAAAGTCAGTTGACCTTTTGAACACGCATTATAACGAATAAGAAATATAATGGAAGGGAGTTCGTCGATTCGTGCATTACCGTACAAAACTGCGGTCGGCGGCGTTCGCCGCCGTAACCTGCGGGGCGCTGCTATGGACTTGGGGCGGGACGGCAACGGCTGTGTCCCCGATGGCCGCCGTGCCGCGCAATCTATCGAACGCGCAAGTATTGTTGACAACCGAAACGGATGTAACGGGGGATCGGGTAAAGGATAAAATTTGGCTGCTGGGCGAGCGATCGGGCGAATCGAATAAAGCGTTGTACCACAACCTTTATCTTGTGGTGGAGGATGCGAAAGCGCCGGAGTCGAACGGGGAAAACGAGGCTATCATATCGGTGCGGGGCGGTTATGTGCCGAAAATGAAGTTATGCGACTTCAACGGCGACCGGGTTACCGACATATTAGTATCGGTAAGGACGGACGAAAAAACGGGCGCGTCGGATTACTACATCTACTCGTTTAAGGACAATAAGCCGGTAACCGTACCGGCTCCGCCCGTTATTCAGGTGTCGGGTCGATTCGCGGACAACTACAAGGCGGAATTGACGGTGGACGGCCGTCAAACCTTCACGGTGGATTTGCGGGGCCGCAAAACGTTGTACGATCAAATGGGCGTGTACCGGGACGGCAGCCTTGAACGGCAAGTGGCGGTCATGCCGGGTCCGTACAGCATGTTGAGTCCGACCGATATCGATCAAAACGGATCGTGCGAGCTGCACGGCGTTCAGCGGATCGGCGGTGTGTCGGAGCTCGATACGATCGCTTTCATTCAATCGATCTGGTCATGGGATAACGGACAATGGAGGCTCGTGAAGGTCGACGCCCGCCAGGCGGCCGGGTAAAGGGGATAAGGAGTTGACAGGGTGGAACAAATATTGGTGGAAGAATATCGCGGCCCGATTGTAGAATGCGTCCACAGAGGACATATTTGCGGCGTCGGGCTCGACGGCGCTTTGCGTTATCAGTTAGGCGATGCGGACTATGTCGCCTATTTGCGTTCCGCGGGCAAGCCGTTTCAGGCGATACCCGCAATCAAGCGCGGGATCGTCGAAGCTTTTGAATGGGACGAACGCGCGATCGCGCTTATGACGTCGTCCCATCGCGGCGAGCCGTTTCATGTGGAGACGCTCGAGGGGATGGCAAGCAAGGCCGGTCTCGACGAAGAGCGGTTAGTATGTTTGCCGGCCTATCCTTTACACTCGGGTGCGCGCGAACGGCTCATTCGCGACCAAGGCGCCAAACGGCGATTGTATCATAATTGTGCGGGCAAGCATTTCGGCGCGCTCGCCCTCTGCAAGTTATTACAATATCCGATAGACAATTATTGCGATCCCGGGCATCCTGTGCAACAAGAAATTTTACGTACATTATCCGACATGGCCGATTGCCCGGTCGAACGGATGGGAGCGGGAACGGACGGCTGCGGATTTCCCGTGTACGCTATGCCCCTCAAACATTTGGCATACGCCTATCTTAAATTGGCCTGTCCCGAGACGATTGCCGACGCCGAGACGCGCGAAGCGGTCGTGCGCATTACGAAAGCGATGCATGCGTATCCGGAATTGGTCGGCGGAACGGGGCGGATCGATTCGACGCTGCTCGAGGATCCGAATATTATCGCCAAAGGCGGATTTAAAGGCATATTCGGCTTCAGTCTTCGCAACGAACGGCTCGGATTCGCGTTTAAAGTGCTGGACGGCTCGGACGAAGAGGCGGCCCGTATCGCGGTGTCGATATTGGAACAGATTCAGTATGCAAATAAGAGCACGATCGAGCGCATTTACGAACGGTTTCCGCCGGAAATACGCAACGATGCCGGGGACGCGGTAGGAATTAGCAAAGCCGCCTTCCGCTTGGCGCGGATCGACTAGGACTTATAACGACAAGCCGCATCCCCGTTTTCGCGCTCGCGACGTACGGTGGGATGCGGCTTGCTTCTTTTTGTATGATTACTCTTTGCGCAGCTTGCCGAGCTCGGATACGAGCGCTTCGACTTCGCTAATGCTGAAGTTCGATTTGCTGTTTACGATTTCGTACAATTCCTGAATTTCCTCGTACTGTTCGGTCGAAAAAGCCGATGCTTGCATGGCGGCGGCCGTAGCCATTTTTAATTTCGATTTGATCGTTTCAATCATATACTCTACGTTTTCTTGCGTCGGTTTCGTTAAATCCAAACGAATCATCCCTTCCGTCAATCTGCTTCACATTCATTATCATACTTGTCCTTATGTATTGTAACACGATTCCCGGCAAATGCCTTGCACTTTATTTTTCGGGTAAGGTACAATCGAATCATCATTCGCATGAGGGGAGCGTAAAACCGTGTCGTTGCCATCATCCCGGACGGAAGGCGTGAAGCCGCCGTCCCGCCGCAAACTGTCCGCCGCCGGGCTTGCCGGCTTTTTCCGACATATTGCCGGCTTTCATCGCCGCGAAGACATCGTATTCGTCTGTATCGGAACCGACCGTTCTACGGGCGACGCGTTGGGGCCGCTGGTCGGCACCTATTTGGAGCAGCGCGGATTCCCGCATGTGATCGGAACGCTTGCGAGCCCTTGCGATGCATCCAATTTGGAGGATCGGCTGAGCGCGATCCCGACAGGCAAGGTGACGATCGCCGTGGACGCTTGCCTCGGCCATCCGTCCTCGGTCGGCAGCTTTCTCGTTTCCGAAGAGCCCCTTCGCCCCGCAGAATCGGTGGGAGGGAACTTGCCTGCCGTCGGCCGGTACAGCGTGGCTGGCGTCGTCAACGCAAACGGACCGAAAGCCTACTGGACGCTGCAAGCGACATCGCTCTATCATGTCATGCAAATGGCGGAGCAAATCGCCGATGCGGCTAAGGACGGTTTCGAAGTGGAAAAATTGTGAAAAAATTCATTGTATTCCTTCCGAACATCCGATAAAATAAAAAGCGGAGTGAGAAACTCACTCCGATACTAGACAACCAAAGCGAACATACACCATACTTAATCCGCTCCTTCCCCACAGGCGCGGATTATTTTTTGCCGTCGCGGTCGATCAGCCGAACAATGAGCTGAATGAGCGCAATAATGAACATGCTCGAGGCAAAAAAAACTTGGAACAGTTCCATCACTATCACCTCCTCACATTTTTCATTCATGAAAAATATTGCGGAAGCGTTGCAGCATCGTTTGCCGGAAATCGGATTTTTGCGTTTCTGCGTGCAGCAAGTGACGAATTGTAGCGCCTATACTTTATTCTATGTTTTCGATGCGATCACTAGACGAAACCTATGCATGAAAATGAAAAAAATTACTCGATTCGAGCCGAATTTGGAACGACAACGCCGAATCGGAGGATTTTTCCTTATGTTTTTGATATCCTAATAAATATAGAAACGAAGTTTGGACCGAAAAAGGAAAGGCGGTTGCATAATATGGAGTATTTTCAGGACGAATCGGGCCGAAAAATAGCCTATATCGACCAAGGCAGCGGACTGCCGATCGTACTGCTGCATGGATTTTGCGGAAGTTCTTCCTACTGGAGCGAAGCGTTGCCGCTGCTTGCGCGGTCATACCGTGTCATTGCCCCGGATTTGCGCGGCCACGGAGCGTCGTTTGCTCCGGAAGGCCCATATACGATCGAGGAGATGGCGGATGACATCGCCGCTCTGCTGGATCATTTGCGCGTGGAGCGTGCGGTGCCGTTCGGCCACTCGCTGGGCGGATACATCGCGCTTGCGTTAGCCGAGCGGCATCCCGGGCGATTGCGCGGCTTCTCGCTTGTCCATTCCACCGCTTATCCGGACGGAGAGCAGGCGAAGGAAAATCGGCTGAAGGCCGTTCGGACGATACGGACGGATGGAATCGGCGCGTTCGTAGACGGGCTCGTTCCCAAGCTGTTCGCGCCGGAACATGTCGATTCCATGGCCGACCGGGTCCTTCGCGCGAAGGGGATCGGGTATGCGACGCCGCCGCAAGGGGCGATAGGCGCGAGCCTCGCGATGCGCGAGCGCCCCGACCGCAATCGCGTATTGGCGGAACTGGAGCTCCCGATATTGCTCGTGGCGGGCGAGCGCGATCAGATCGTTCCTCCGGAACGAACGTTTACGGCTGCAGGGCCTAATGTGTCGCAGGCGACGATTTCGGGCGCCGGCCATATGAGCATGATGGAGGCGCCGGACGCGCTCGTGTCCGTCATGGCCGTGTATTTGGACGCCATCAAGGAAGAGAGAGGCTCCGCTCCCGAATCGTAACCGTGCTATGTTGGCGCCCCTATTAACGAGGATGAGGAGGTAGACGCACTATGTATACCCGCGATTATATTATGCGCATGATCGAACAAATGGCGCAGTTTATCGGGCGCGTATCGGCTTTAAGAAGAGAAAATAAACATACGGAAGCGCTATGGGAGATCGACGAGCAATATTTGCGGCTGTTCCGCCTGAACGGCAGGCTGGCGCGATCCATGCCCCCCGAAGATCTGATCGGAATGTTTACGACTAACGGCGTTCCGGAAACCGAGCAATTGCAATGTATCGCCGCCTTGTTGAAGGAGGAAGGGGAGATCTACCGGGAAATGGGCAAGATGGAGGAAAGCGTCCCGCGCCAGGTCAAAGCGCTGCATCTGTTCGTCTATAGCGCCCTTCACGGCGCGGACGCCAAATTATTCCCCACGAATAAGGAAATCGAGCGCCTTGTTGCGGAACTGCGCATGTACTTGCTGCCTGCGCAGGTGCAGCGATTGTTGCTGGCCTATTACGAGCAGCGGGGACAGTTTGCCAAAGCGGAGGATATCCTGTTCGAATTGCTGGATCGAAAGGAAGATGTGGCGGAAGCGGGGTTAACCTTCTACGAACGGCTGTTGTCGCGTGACGACGATGAACTGGAACGGGGCGGTTTGCCGCGCGGCGAAGTGGAGATGGGACTGAACCAATTTCGCCAATATATAAAGGCTTAACCTTGCTTAAGCAGGTTAAGCCTTATCCTTTATGTTTCGGTTATAGCGGAAAATCCGATTGTTGCCTCGCGGATCGATGGCTAATAATTTGATGCAAAAGCTGTTGTTCCAATTGCGCGTTCCATTCCCGGATCATCCCCGGGACGAGAAACAGGTCCACGATAATCCACACGAATATGGCAAACGCGAACAGTACGCATAATAAGAGGAAAAAGATCGACAGCCCTTCCGAAAAAACGCTCGAAGCGATACCCATAAGATAGAAGAATACGGTCAAAGCGGTGAGCACAATTTGCCCGATGCCCGAGGCGTATCTCTTTAAGTAGAAGCGGTGAATGCCCAAATGGCCGCCGATTAACATCAAATAAGCGATGGCCAGTGATTTTTCCCGGTCGCGCAGCTCCGAATTAAGCAGCAGCAATTCGGTAATATCAAGGTCTTTTTTACTATACATCATCTTGCATTACATGTTCGGCATATAGCCGGCTCCGTTCATATTGTCGTACGTCTGATAGCCTTTGCTGGCAAGAATATCGTGCAGCACGCGAGTTTCGATTTGACGGTTATGCTCTTTCACCCAAGTGTGTACCAGGAATGCATCGACGATCCACCAAATCGAAGTAACGATCAGGCCGATAAACGTAATGGACAAGATCAATTGCGCGATGGCGGAACCTGTTTTGCCCATATAAAAACGGTGAGCACCGAATATGCCTAGAAAATACCATAATACATAGGCGATCACCATGTTTTTGCCGGCGTTTTTCACTTCCGATTCCAATAAGAGCAATTCTCTTGCATCCAGTTGCGCTTTGGCCTGGAAATTGTAATCCATTGATTTTCCTCCTCCATTTTCTTCACTAGAAGTTAATATAAGCGGGAACAGGCATTCCGTCAATATATTTTTTCACAATTTATTCACATAATCGCAACATCAAACAAGCTTTCACAAAGTTTTTACAACCTTTTTCAGATGGATTACAATTGATGTATTGTATGTTATAGAGGGGATCAGACATTACAAAAATTTGGAGCGTGTAACGGCAATGGCAAACATAGAAAACTACGAAACGGTGTGCGAGCTGCTCTCGGACGCAATTGCTCAAGGCGAATTCATTACGGCAACGTTAAGTCAAATGCGGCGCAAGGATCCGGAAGGTTATGCGAAGGTGACGCTGAAACCGGTGGAGCTTCGGAACAAGCTGCATGTCCAGTTCACTTATCATTACAGCAATAAAGTGACGCATGAAAATATCGAGGGCGAGCAGGCCGCCGCGCATACGGTCAAGCTTTTGAAACAATCTTTCCGGCAAGCGCTCGTTCGCACCGTTTCGACGGAATATCAAATTTTGATCAGCAAAAAAGATAAATTGGCCGTTTTGCGAAAGCAGCAGAAGGCCAAGGCGGGGCACGCGGATTTGGCGCATAACCGCAAGAAGCGCTATATTCTGGAGGAAGGGAAGCCGGTGCCGTTTCTTGTCGAGCTTGGCATTATGAACCAAGAGGGAAAAGTGCTCGCGAAAAAATACGATAAATTCAAGCAGATCAACCGTTTCCTCGAAATGATCCAGGATGTCGCGGCGCATTTGCCGCAAGACCGGACGGTCACGATCGTCGATTTCGGCTGCGGGAAATCTTACTTGACGTTTGCCTTATACCATTTGCTCGCGATTGAGCAGAAACGTTCGCTGCAAGTGATCGGGCTGGATCTCAAGGCCGATGTCATACGGGACTGCAGCCAGCTTGCGGAGCGGCTCGGATACGATCGTCTGCGGTTTCTGATCGGCGATATCGCCGAGTACGACGAACTGGAGCAGGTCGATATGGTCGTCACGCTGCATGCTTGCGATATCGCGACCGATGCGGCGCTTGAAAAAGCGGTTCGCTGGAACGCGGGCGTCATTATGTCGGTTCCATGCTGCCAGCACGAGCTTTATCGGCAAGTATCCAATCCGCAGTTGGAGCCGCTGCTGTCGCACGGTATTTTGAAGGAGCGATTCGCGGCGCTCGCGACCGACGCCGTCCGCGCCAAATTGCTTGACGTTATGGGCTACAAGACGCAGCTCCTCGAATTTATCGATTTGGAGCATACGCCCAAAAATATTATGATTCGCGCGGTCAAATCCGCCTCCGCGGATCGGGAGAGCCGGTCGGCCGCCTATGCGGAATATGCCGCGTTCCGCGACACGCTGCACATTGCGCCGTACCTGGAGAGAGTATGCCAAGACCTTTTGCCCATCCCAACCTGACGTTCTTTCATCCTAATTATTGTTGGGGAAAAGTTGAATGTGGTAAAATAGAAGCACTTGTCAAACAGCATGTTCGACACCATGGAGACAAATTTCGATAGAGGAGGCAAGGCATGCCTTGGCTGGAGCAAACGCAAATCCAAACGGTTTATATGGAAGCGACAGACCATCCGTCAATTCCAAAGTACTTATTCACAGCAGGACGGTTGTAGAACGAAAGGACTATGTATCTACCGGCATATTGATGCATAGCGAGGGCGATCTTCTGGAAATTGAAATCTCGGAATATAAAGATTTCCAATTGGGCGAGCCGGTAAAAATTACGATATACTCCCCGGCCGGGATCCATGTGCTGCAAACGACAGTCATCGGCAAATACGAAGGGTCGATCATGGTTCTTCATCCGCCGAGCCATCAGCTGCAATTCGAAGACAAACGACAGTCTCCGCGCGTGGACACGAAACAGACGGGGTCCATACATACGGTGGTGGCAAACGGGAACGTTCGATATTACGAGGAGGAGCTTCCTTTCGCGCTCAAAAATATTTCTTTGCAAGGGGTCGGCATCGTTTTCGATACGAAGAACACTTTCCGCATCGGCACGACATTGCACGGCAGCCTGGAACTCGGATTTCCGCTTCCTTGCGAATTGAGGGTAGTACGCGAAGAATACTGGGAAGAGGGCAACTATTACGGCGCGGAATTTATCGGTTTGAGCCCGGAGCATATCCGCAACCTGCGGGCCTTCATCCTGAAGCAACAGATTGAGAACCACGCGAAGTTCAGAGGCGAACTGTTGAAGCAGCGCGAATTCAAGTGACCGAATTCAATACGAAAGGGGAAAATAATGTTACTTTAAGATCGATGGCGGGATGGGGAGGGGCGGCCGTATTCGCTATCGTTGGCATGGCGGGCGCTTTCCGCTCGGGGCTGTTCTTCGACGAATCGTTCTATCCGTTTCAGATCGCCTTGTTTCTGTTAGCCGCCGCATTCATCGCATATCGCCTCCTGTCGCGGAGATCGCCCGATATCCCCGGATGGGCGTGCGCTCCTTTCGCGATCGGTTTGCTGTATGCCATTCCGCTTATGCTCGGAGCGGCATCGGTGAAGGGGACGATCGACCAAATGCTGCGCTGGTGCGCATACGGCAGTTTTTTGATGCTGTTCGCCGCCATTGCGCGGAAGAGGGACGACATGATGCCCTATCATTACGCGTTTCAATCGATAGGCGTTTTTCTCGGATTGGGGGCGTTGGCCGGCTTTTTCGGCCTATTCCATTTTCCGGAACTGCTTATGGTAACGGAGGACGAGCAATTGTCGGCGGCGGGCGTTCGTCTGGCCGGCTTCTTCCAATATGCCAATACGTTCGGCGCCGTTATGGGGGCGTTTGCGCTTTATCAGCTCATCGCGGCCGTGCGCGCCCGGACGCAGGGAGCGTTTCTGCTCGCATCGCTGCCGGTGATGCCGCAGCTTGCCTCGCTGCTGCTGACGGAATCGCGCGGCGCATGGTTGGCGCTCGCGGCCGGCCTGGTTGCCGGGCTCGTATGCGCGGGGCGCGGACGCACGCTCGCTTTCGCGGTATACGCCGCCGTGTATGGCGGCTTTGCCGCCGGCGCTTACCGTCTCATGCTTGCGTATGCCGTCCGTCAAGAACAGCCGGTTTTCGCATGTATCGCCTTTGTTGCGTTATGGGCGGCCGCCCTTCTGCTCGGAAAGGTACTATGGCGAATGAATCACCGTGCGCAGACGGAACGACGTTACTTTGCGATCGCCGTTTCCTGGATCGCCATTACGGCGAGCTTCGCTGCGTGCTTGGCGTTCGTATTAGGCGCCGCTCACGGCCGTCTAACCGGCAACTTCGCTACCGTAGGCGCACGCGGCCTGTTTTATGCGGATGCGCTCCGCATATTTCGCGATTCGCCTGTCTACGGTTTCGGCGGCGGCAGTTGGGGCGCGCTGTTCCGCCAATATCGAAGCGAGCCTTACGTCGGCAGCGAAGTGCATAGCGGCTATTTGGAAATATTGCTCGATTTAGGCGCGCTTGGCTTCGTTCCGTTTATCGCGCTTATCGCCATATGCTTATGGCGAATTTGGCAAACGAACCGCGCGTTCCTGCCCCCTCTGCTCGTCCTGTTCGGGCACAGTGCGGTTGACTTCGACCTGTCCTTCGGTTTTGTCGGACTGATGATCTGCTATTTGATCGTAATGGGATTGCGTTCGAACGAAGCGGCCGGGAGGGGCGTCCGTCATCGTTTTGAGGCAAAGTATGCATTGCGCTATGTATTTCCTGTCGTCCTGATGCTGTCTATTTGCATGGCCGGAGCGTATTCCGTGCGGTTTGCCGCGGCGGCTTGGAGCGCGCATGCCGGTTTGCCGCTTGAAACGGCGCTGCGTTGGAATCCGTACTGGAGCGAGCCGCGGATCGTTCTCGCGCAGCACTTGCCCGCGGATCAGGCCGTAACCGTTTTGCGGCGCGGATTGCAATACGATCCTTACGACCGCAAACTGAATTGGGAGCTCGGTTCCGCCTATGTCCGCGAACAGGATGGAGACGCCGCCGTTTATTATTTGCGGCGCGCCCTCATATACGACCGGTTCGATGCGGACAAACAAGTTCAGGCGCTGCAAATGCTTGAGCGGCTTGCTTTTCGCCAGGCAGCCGAAGGGAAGGCGCAGCAGGCGTTCCGTACGGCGCAGGGCGCGCTTGGCCTGTACCGCAATTATGAAGAAGCTTATCGGCAATATGCGAATTTGGCCCCGCATGCAACCGGCCGCAAATTCGTTTTGAGGCCGGAAGCGCGCCGGGCTGCCGCAAATTTGCGGCAAATAACCGATAGGGCGCATGAATAAAGCCTGTATGCGAAGCTTTGCTTCGCGATACAGGCTGCTCTGCCATTAGCGTTGCGTTGAATATTTTACTGCACTGCGTTCCAAGCCGTTGATTCCGATAGAGATGAGCTAAAGTTAAAGGACTTTGGAGGCCTTATTTGATCAAATAATGCTGTTTTGGCGGGATTAGCGGATTTTGAGGGCTTTATTTTTGTCGAAACTGCCCAAAACCAAGGATTCTCAGGCAGATCGCGACATGTTAACGGTTCGAAAATCCGTTAATTCCAAAAAATCGACTTGAATTTGAAAAATAAGACCTTGGAAATCCGCTATATTTTCATGGCGCTGCAGCTAGAAGGTTTAATGTGCGCAAAGCTAATGCTGCTCTTCATTAAGGACTATCGTTCAAAACGATTTCCGCTTGCCTATCCTCCGAACGCCTCACGGAACGCTTGCGACAACTGCTCGCGATCGACGCCCCATAACGCTGCCAGCGGCTCGCTCACCTCGTCATGCCACCAATCCGCCAGCACTTTGCGGTTGCTGCTATTTTCCCCGATCCAGACCAGATTCCCGATGACCTTTTTGTAATACATTTCTTCGCCTTGCCGGACGAGATCCGGAGCGATCCATATTTTTAGCCGTTTGACCGTGCGATACAGTTCTTTGTTGCAAGCCCGGCGGATTTTCCGCGCCGTCGGAAGGTTCTCGTTATGCTTTTCCGTCTTTGAAAATGCCATGCCCACCGCCTCCTCTACCATCCAATGTATGCAGACAGGGGCGTATGAGCGACGGCCGCGTTATTTAGTCGACAACGATATAGCCGATCATCGGCGGCGTTTGTACCGACGCTTGTTTGCCGTCATGGGCATGAGCTTGACCGGAACCGCCCGGATGCGTCAGGCAAACGATGCGGTAAATGCCTTCCTTTGCCGTAAATTCGACGACGGTTTCCTTCCCTTTATGCACTTCGCCGCGTATGTTCAAGCCTTCGATGACGAAGGAATGGGTAGCTCCGTTCACGCCGAATATGCTCAGCTTCACATGTTCTCCTTCGTTCGCGAATACGGTGCCGGGGTCGAAACGGTATACTTCGATTTCTTCTCCGCTTGCCGTCTTCGTTTTGAATTCGCCCGTCACCATGTGAAGAACTCTCTCTTCCACGACCGGAGTCGAAGCCGGACGGGATTGCTCCCAACGAAGAAACGCGATCGTAACCATGAGCACCAGCATCGCGACGGCGAACCATTGAATTTGTTTTTTGCCGATAATGAGTACTTTAGACAACCGTCTCACCTCATTCATATTTTTACTTTATTGATATGCGAATGCTTGTCAGGACATGACTTGTACTTCTCGTCCCGCATCGGCTTCCGATGGAAGGAATGTCCCAAAGTATGATAGAATACAATGAAATCATATACGTTATAGGAGAGGTAGAGAGCGGGAATGGATTTGATCCACCAAATCATCGATCAATTGTTTCAATGGGTTCAAAGCCTGGGCTATTTCGGCATCGTGCTCGGGCTAATGCTGGAAGTGATTCCGAGCGAAATCGTCCTGGCGTATGGAGGATACCTCGTATCTACCGGGCAAATCAGCTTTATCGGCGCTGTTATATTCGGTACGATCGGGGCCGTCGCCCAGCAATGGATTTTATATGCGATCGGCCGCTTCGGAGGAAGACCGTTTCTGGAGAAATTCGGGAAATATTTGAAAATCAAGCCGAAGCATCTGGATCTGTCCGAGCGATGGTTTGAAAAATACGGGGCGGGAATCGTCTTTACGGCCCGGTTCGTTCCCGTAATGAGACAAGTCATCTCGATTCCGGCGGGAATTACGCGCATGCCGCTGGGATTATTTACGATTCTGACGCTTCTCGCTTCCATACCGTGGTCTTTGTTGTTCGTATATCTCGGCTGGAAACTTGGCGATCAATGGGATAAAATACATGAGAAGGCGGCGCCTTATGTGCAGCCTGCGATTTTAATCGCGCTTGCGCTGTTGATCGTTTATTTTGTCATTAAATTTACGAAGAACCAACGAAAGAGAGGGAATAAGGATGAGTAAAAACGTATCGCATCAATTCGGTAAGGGTATCAGCCCACAGCAGTTTATCGATGGAATGCAAAAAAATAAAGAAACGTTTCTATCGTGGCACGAGCAGTTCGCATGGCAAAACGAGGAGGATCGCGAGTTTTTCGAATCCTTGAACAACCGCGACGATTTGCGTTGCTTGATCCTCATGGCGGATTGGTGCGGCGACGTTGTGCGCAACGTTCCGGTCGTTTTCCACGCGATGAAAACGGCGGGGATTCCGACAGAAGTGTTCATTCTTGAAGAACATTTGGATTTCATGGATCAATTCCTGACGATGGGGGGCCGTTCAGTGCCGATCGTCATTATTGCGGATACGGGCGGTTACGTGCTCGGCCAATGGGGACCGCGTCCGCAAGAAGTGCAGGAGATCATGATCAAATTTAAGCAAGAGAATCCGGATCGGGAGGCGCCCGATTATAACGATAACATCCAGGTGGCCCGTCAGCGGATGATCGAAAAATACGGGGAAGGCACGGGATACCAAACCGTTATCATTCAAGAGCTTCGCGAACTGCTGGCAGGGGTATAACGTATGCTGACGATCGAATCATTTTCCTTGGGACCGCTCGAGACGAATGCATACTTATTATTGAACCCGGAGCGGAACAAAGCGATTGTCATCGATCCGGGCATGAATCCCGCGGCGTTAATCCGCCGCATTCAAGATATCGAAGTAGAGGCGATCTTGCTGACGCACGCACATTTCGACCATATGGGCGGCGTGGACGAAGTCCGCAAGCTGAAAGGCTGCCCGGTCTACATTCACGACTTGGAAGCGGAATGGCTGACGAATCCGAAGCTGAACGGATCGGTCATGTGGCCGCAAGTGTCGCCGCCGTTAACGACCGATCCGGCCGAATACGCGCTGGACGACAGGCAAACGTTGCAACTGATCGGGCATACGTTTGCCGTCATGCATACGCCGGGCCATTCGCCGGGCAGCGTCAGCTTCCTATGCGGGAACGATTTGTTCTCGGGCGACGTGCTGTTCCGCATGTCCGTCGGACGTACGGATTTGCCGGGAGGGCGCGAGACCGACTTGTACGATTCCATACATAACAAGCTGTTCGCCCTGAGCGACGACGTGAAAGTCTATCCCGGACACGGTCCGCGGACGACGATCGGCTATGAGCGCGCCAACAATCCGTATGTTTGATGAGCGGGGCGTACGGTGTGCCAAAGCGGAGCGTCATTCGACGAGCGGGCGTGCGGTATATGTCGTAGTGGAGCGTCACTCGACGAATTGGGCGTACGGTAAATGCCAAAGCGGGGCGTCATTCGCCGAGTGGGGCGTACGGTATATGTCAAAGCGGAGCGTCATTCGACTGCTCTCACCGTCTCCGGCTAAAAGTATGGTCCGGCCTGAAGCAGGTGCTAGTTTGAGGCATGGTCTGGCTGAGTATGGTCATGAAGTTTCGCAATGGTGGAGTGTACCGGGTTTCAACAAAATGTGACAATTTTATGACATGTGACGATATTCTTATAGACTTTAGACTTAGTATCTGGTAATATAACAAGTAACTTAAACAATATTTACTTGTTGCGAAGCACGCAAGCTGTGGAATTAGGCTCCCGGTTTGCGTTCTTTTTTTTCTACGATCCGGTTATAAGGAGGAGGGTTCGTTGAAGGATTTGCTGAGTTTCCATTTCGATCAGGGACAACTAGACGAACGATTCAGACAACTGGACCAGGCCAAGACGGAAAAAAAAGAAGCGTCATTCAAGATGGTGACCTGGAATGGGGTTCGTATTCGCGAAGAAGGCATTGATCAACCATGGTACCGCAGACTGCTCACTCATCGCAACTCGCAGCAATGACCGCGAAAAGCGCCCCCTCCTTACGAGGGGGTCTTTTTCTTTCGGGGACAACTTCCGTTTCCGAAGGAAACGAACGTGCAAGGAATGAAGAGGCGCGCTTAAGGGTGGAGGTGATGCTAGTTTTTTATGCTTGAAAACGAAGGTAGGAGTGCTTAGGTTCCCCTATGCAAGAAGGCTTGTGCTCCCGTTGAACGGGAGAGGGAAAGAGGCTGGGTTTCCGCCATGTGGGGGATGAAGGTTAGTTTTTCGCTGTGCGGGGATGGAAAATTGAGTTTCCTCTGAGCGATAGGCTGCTGAGGAGATAAGATCTTCCTGTGCGAGAAGATCCTCTGTGGGATTGGATTTCTTCCAATGGGATTTCCATAATTTGATCTATTTCGCATGGGTGGTTGGATTTCGTCCAATGGATTTGCACGTATTACCGCATATTTGCCCGATTCTGTTGTAAACGATTGGACGTTTTCCAATAGAACTAGATACGTCAATAACATTTCGTCTTTTTGGTTGGATGAAATCCAATGAACAAAGTGGTTGTTGGATCGAGGTAGGCCCGAAAGTGGAAGAAGTTGAGCAGGTGCATACGGAGCACGCTAAGGGCGGGTTTCTGCTGGCTGCAGGAGATGCAGGCTCTGTTTAGTCTATGCCATAGATGGGGACTGGGCTTCCACTCTGTGAGAGATGTAAAGTTGAGTTTCTGCTGAGCGATAGGCTCCCCTGAGGAGATTGGATTTCTTCCAATGGGATTTCCATAATTTGAACTAATTCGCATAGTGTGGTTGGATTTCGTCCAATGGATTTGCACGTATTACCGCATATTTGCCCGATTCTGTTGTAAACGATTGGACGTTTTCCAATAGAACTAGATACGTACATAACAATTCGTCTTTTTGGTTGGATGAAATCCAATGAACAGATGGCTGTTGGATCGAAGAAGACCCAAATGATGAAAAAATCGAGCAGATG
This sequence comes from Paenibacillus sp. MSJ-34, assembly GCF_018918005.1. GTDB lineage: Bacteria > Bacillota > Bacilli > Paenibacillales > Paenibacillaceae > MSJ-34. The sequence goes on from NZ_JAHLPR010000022.1 coordinate 94,426, forward strand.
CATCCGGAGCAAGTTTTGTTACATACGTTGTTACCAGGAAGCTACGCTTTACAAACAATAGTCCAGCGGTAAGATGTCAAGCCCCTGATTCATGAGAATTGGAAATTTACTTTAAGGAACAGGTCAATGAGTCAGGAAAAAAGACAACACCAAACTAAACCCAGTTCAAAAATCGAGT
>NZ_JAHLPR010000023.1 GCF_018918005.1 Paenibacillus sp. MSJ-34
CTTGATTTTCGGGCTGGGTTTAGTTTGGTGCTGTCATTTTCCCTGACTCCCTTGCTTTACGGCCAAGAAAATTTCCAATTCTCAAGAATCAGGGACTTGACATCTTACCGCTGGACTTATCTATGATATATTAAAAGAAACATATGTTGCTTTAATGAAAACTATACAGCCAAAGGTTTAATGCAACAATCAACAACCCTGTGCGAATGTTGCTATAGCCACAATAATAATAAATTGTTGGGTTAGAGGTGAAGGAAATGGCCACAAAAGCAAGGAATATACGAATGACACAAACGAAACAATCATTGATTAATGCTTTTTTCAATTTGGCTTCTAAGAAGGATTTTGAAAAAATTACAATAGCGGATATAACAAGGGGAGCGCAGGTTAATCGGGCTACATTCTATGCACACTTTAATGATAAATACGATTTAATCGATTTTATTATGGGGGATTTCGCCTCAGCATCTATCAAAAACCATACTTCAGGCATTGTGCAGTTCGATCAGGACAGCATACAACAACTCGTTTTAGCCGTATGCGATTTTTATCAACAACCGAACATTGAATGTCGCAGCAGCTATGGTGGCTTGGTTCTACCGCAAATGAAAGAAAAAATACTAAATGAACTGAAGGTTTTTTTGTCGAAAAGTTTGGAACGTATTTATACCGATAACGAAAAGAACTTGTTTGTGCCTATTTTTGCACAAATCATTCATGAAGGTGCCTTGCAATGGGCCACTGGTAGCATCACCACGAATAAAGAGGAAGTCGCCAAGAAGGTTGCTTTATTTGTAGTAGCTGGATCTCAGTCTTTCGAAGGAGCATTACGCTAACGGGAGACGATGCTGCATGAATGAATGATATCAAGCGTTTGTGACACAAACCATGTGAAATCTGTAATACAAAGGAGTTAAATAACTTTATCAACATATGTACAAAATACGGGTTTTGTGAATATGTCATCGTGCAAACATTGCATAACTGTTTTGCCTAGATTTTGTTTCGGTATCGTTTTCAACTCAGGTTACTTTTTACTCTTTTGCAGATCATATTTTTGCAAACAAACGTCAAATCTTGTCCCTTGCCCGTACTTGCTGAATACGTGGATCGTGCCGTCATGCATTTCCACCAATTTTTTTGCGATCGCAAGACCAAGTCCCGAACCTCCATGTTCCCTGGATCTCGATTTTTCCACCCGATAAAACCGCTCGAACAGATAAGGAAGTTCTTTCGGGGGAATGCCGACACCAGAGTCTTCGACCGAGACGCACACCATTCCCTTATTTTGTTTCGCGGAAATGACAATATTGCCTTGTTGGGTGTAACGAATGGCGTTATCGAACAAATTAAAAAAGATTTGTTCCAGACGATTCGAGTCTCCATAGATCAAAAGATCGGGTTCGGACATCTTCTTTATCAGTTGGAGCCCTTTCGCTTCCGATTTCATCGAGACTTTCTTCATCACGCGATCGAGTAACTCGTTTACATAAACCGGCTCCGGCGAAAGAGGAATCCTCCCTTCTTCCATTTTCGAAAGATCAAACAGATCGTGAATGAGACGGTTTAACCGTTTCGCTTCCTCTGAAATAATGTCCAAATATTTTCGCTTCTCCTCTTCCGTTTCATACAACTCTTGGGATACGACATTCGCATATCCTTCCAAATAGGTGATCGGCGTCTTCAGTTCATGCGAGATGTTCGCGAAAAATTCATTGCGCGTATCCCGGTATCTTTGCAAGTCTTCCGCCAAGTCATTGATGGCCTGGGCTAACGAACCGATTTCATCTTTTGAAACGGTCTCCACTCTCGTTTCCAGTTTGCCGGCCGCAATTTGCCGTGTCGCCTCCTCCATTTGAATGAGCGGTCTGGACATTTTGCGGGAAAGGATGGACGAGAATCCGACGGCGATGAGAAATCCGGCAAGACCGGACAAGCATAGAAGCTGTCTTACTTTCATAACGGAAGCTTTCACGATATCGAGCGATGAAATGACAATGACGCCGCCTTGAATATGATCCAGTTGGTTGAGAATCGGTTTGCCGCATACAAGATACGACCTCCCGGCATCATCTTTATATTCCTTTAAGATCCCCTCCCCGTTCGTCATTCCGGAAATTTCATTTGGACGAATAAATTCCAGATGATTGATCGGCGCCTTGCTTGATTTTCCGATCAGCTGCCCTTGTGTATCGACAACGAAAATCTCCACTTTGGAAAACTCGGCCATCGTCGATATCAATTCTGTCGGAATCCCTTGCCTGGATTGCACCATCTTTACAAAATGCGCTGACAGTTCCGCCACTTCTTGATGAGCCTTCTCATAATAAAAGTTGGAAAAGATCCGATCCACAACATAACCTAAAAGAAGCAATAGGATGAAAAAAAGCGATACAATGATCATGCTTAATTTGACCGCAATGCGATTGATCTTCATGGCAGCTCCCCCGGATGATAAAATCTGTACCCTACGCCCCAGACGGTTTGCACCGGATTATAACCAAGGCCGGCTTTTTGCGCTTTATCGCGAATGTTTTTAATGTGCGTATCCACGGAACGCGCATCCCCCGTATAATCATAATTCCATAGAAGCTCCAGGAGCATGTCTCTGGAGAAGACCCGCTGAGGATTTTTGGCTAAAACCAGTAACAAATCAAATTCTTTTGGCGTAAAATCGATCTTCTGTCCGTTTATCTCCACTTCTCTCGATTCCGGAGAAATTTGAAGATTACGGAAACGAATGTACACTTCATGTTCCGGCGAATAGGGAGTTTTGCTTCGGCGAAGCAGAGCGGTTACTCTGGCAAGAAGTTCCGCAGCTTCAAAAGGTTTGACGAGGTAATCGTCGGCGCCTAGTTCCAATCCGAATACTTTGTCTCTTGTGTCCGTTCTTGCCGTAAGCATTAAAATCGGAACTTGGCTTGATTCCCTTATTTTTCCGCATAATGTCCACCCGTCCATATCTGGCATCATAACATCCAAAATGATGAGATGAAACGATTGCTCCGATAATAATTTCAGGGCGTCGCTACCATGACCTGCTTCCGCCACTTGATAACCGCCTTTGGTTAAATAGATTCGCAGCAAATTTCGTAAATTCCATTCGTCATCCACGACTAGAATTTTTTCTTTTTCCATGACGTTCCCCTCGAATCGGTATTTACTCATCCATTATAAATGGTAAATTTGAATTTTTTGTGTGTCTCCATCATTTCTACACATGTTTCTTTTATTGTTATGTACATAATCCAACCAAATCATAAAACAGGAGGAATACAAATGAAAGGCATGCTGCTTAAAAGTATTGTCGTTGCAGGTGCTGTAGCGATCATTACCACAGGTTGTCTGAACGTGGGGAATCATAATGCGATGGAAGGCATGGATCGTTACAACATGAATAGTAGCCCGTCGAACTCTGTTTCCGATACCCAAAGCGTAAAACTTGCGTCGGCAATGCCGGTGGTTGACGGTAAAGAATATACGATCACTGCGCAAGAGAGCAATCTTGAAGTATCGAAAGGTAAGATATTGCCGGTCTGGACATTTAACAACTCGATCCCCGGTCCGCAGATCCGCGTGAAAGTCGGAGATACGGTGAGAATTCATTTGAAAAACGAATTGAAAGAGCCCGTTTCCATCCACTGGCACGGATATCCGGTTCCCAATGATATGGACGGCATTCCCGGCGTTACGCAAGATGCGGTCGTTCCCGGTAAGACGTTCACCTATGAATTCAAAGCGACCGTACCCGGGACCTACTGGTATCATTCGCACCAGGACAGTGTGAACCAAGTCGATAAAGGCCTGTACGGTTCGCTTATTGTTGAAGATCCGAATGACGGTTACGATCGGGATTACACCCTTATGCTAGATGAATGGATGAGCTCCGGCGGGACGGGTATGAGTCAAGATGCCGGCCATTCCGGAGACATGATGAACAGGGGTGGGATAGATCATGGCAATATGCACATGGGTCAAATGGTCATGGGCGGACACGATATGAGCATGTACGATCTATATACGATGAACGGCAAGTCCGGCGACGCCATTGAAAAATTGGCCGTAAAAGAAGGCGACAAGGTGAGACTTCGCCTGATTAATGCAGGATATATTGTGCATCAAATGCACTTGCACGGGCATGAATTTAAAGTGATCTCTACCGACGGCCAGCCGCTGAGCAACCCTGCCGTGATCAAAGATCAAGTTCTATCCGTCGCTCCCGGAGAACGCTACGATATTGAATTTACAGCCGACAACCCGGGGTCCTGGCTCCTTGAGGAACATGGATACGATCAAAGATCCGAAAACATGAAAGCTGTGATTCAGTATGAGGATTCAGACGTGCAAAGCGACAGTTCCGATCGCTCCGAACAATTGCCACAATTTAATTTAGCCCAATACGGCAAACTGTCCGAGTCCCAATTTTCGTTGACGCAATCGTTCGAGCAAGAAGTGCTGATGAATTTAAATACGGAAATGAAAAACGGAGAAATGGTGTATACGATAAACGGCAAAGTCTTTCCGGAAACCGAAAAAATCAAAGTGAAAAAAGGAGATCAAGTCAAAGTGACGTTTGTGAATCAGTCTAAAACGGACGACCATCCGATGCACTTGCATGGCCACTTTTTCCAAGTATTAAGCAAAAACGGCGAACCTCTTCAAGGATCTCCGGTCATGAAAGATACGCTGAATGTTAAGCCGGGAGAAGAGTATGTCATTGCTTTTGAAGCCGATAACCCGGGGGACTGGATGTTCCACTGCCACGACTTGCACCATGCATCGTCGGGAATGGTGACCGATGTGAAATATACGGATTATAAAAACGACTATATGCCGGATCCGAATGTAGCCAATAAACCTGAATAAGGCTATGCGAATTCAAGCTCCTGCCGGATTCATTTCATAAGATAGGTCATCGAATCTCTCGCAGGCAGTGTCCTGCTTTTTGATATGGAAATTTGTCCAATCATAACAAGTCCCCCCTTCATAGAATGTAGAGTCTCCAATATCACCTATTTCAAATGGAACAAAATCACAAAAATGATGAAGGGAGGACTGGGATATGAGATATAATATGTCGCTCCCCTACTTTACTAAAGTCCCATTCTCTGTATTTACAATCAATCAATACCCGAAACGAGGCTATCATCGCAAACAAAACTCCATCTCTCAAACTAAAAAAAGAAAAAATATAAAAAATGATTCGATCGCCGTCAAAAAGATGAAGAGCGAAAAAAGGGCCTCATTGCCTAAAAATAGAGATCGAAATCCGATTCGAAAGAAAAAACGTTTGCGAAATAGCAATGAGGATTGGAAAGGTCAATACTTAGATAGTTCCTTGAATGAGCTGGAATGGTTAAAGGAGTTAAAGGATGGCTGATCTATGACAGGAATTACGCTTTAATTTCTAACTGCCGTCAAGGTCAAGTGCGAGCTGTTTATACGCACTCATCGCCGATCCTCCCCTTTCCAACGATCAGGGGCGTGCGGACGGACGATATCGACATTGGGATCCAATCGCGCAAATCATGGCGCCGCCCGCGAATGCGAACGCATCCGTCGTCTCCCGCCTCGACCCATCCAGCAAAAAGCGAAACCAATACTTCTTTAAACGAACGTAATCCCTGATTTAACGAGGTTTGCTAACTCGTTGTACTCAGGGATTATTTATGAGATTTAAATCGATTTTAATGACGTTTATGTTCGTTACAATTCGTATTTCCAATCGATATGATGTGTGTTAATATACTCCCATATAATAACGATAAAATCATAAGGACGACAATGAAATGAATCAGACGATGAATCACCGTTTTGCTAACGAGAGAATTCCCAAATTGATACTCTCGCTTGCCACTCCCGCAATTATCGCACAGGTTATCAATGCACTTTATAATGTGGTGGATCGAATGTTTATTGGAAGAATGCCTGACACGGGCACGCTGGCCTTGACCGGCGTCGGTGTCGCATTCCCGATCATCATGGCGATATCAGCATTTGCGGCGCTGATCGGATTTGGCGGCGCGCCGCTTGCTTCCATTAAAATGGGGGAAGGAGAACATAAAAAGGCGGAAGAACTGTTAGGCAGTTGTTTTGTCATGCTGTTAATCGCAGCCGCCGGGTTGACGATCGCTTTTCTGCTCTTTCAATCCCGGTTGCTGGCCTTATTTGGAGCGAGTGCCGATACTTTGCCGTTTGCCGAAGATTATATGGGGATTTATTTAATCGGCACGATTGCCGTACTCCTATCGCTAGGCTTGAACCAGTTTATTGCCGCTCAAGGATTCGCCAAAACAGCGATGATGACGATATGCGTGGGGGCGGCGGCCAACATCATCCTCGATCCTATCTTCATTTTTGGAATGGATATGGGGGTCAAAGGCGCGGCGCTGGCCACTGTAATCTCGCAATCCATCTCTGCGGTATGGGTGTTGCGGTTTCTTACTTCGAGACGAACTCCTCTGCGTCTGCGAATACAAAACATGCGCATTGACCTTAACATCGTTGGAAGTGTGCTTGCGCTGGGGCTTTCCCCGTTTATTATGCAGTCGACCGAAAGTTTGATTCAAATCGTATTCAACACTTCTCTTGCTAGATATGGCAATGATCTGTACGTTGCCGCCATGGGAATCATGAGCAGCCTCATGCAAATTTTCACATTGTTGTTACAGAGCTTTGCACAGGGTGCTCAACCGATTATCGGATATAATTACGGGTCCGGCGATTTTGTTCGGGTCAAAGCTACGATAGTGTATTGTACGATCTTCTGTTCCATTTTCGGTTTAGTTCTGTGGGGTATAGCTATTTTTCTACCCGAGCTTCCAATTTTAATCTTCACTAACAATCCCGTACTGATCGCGCTAACGGTGAAGCTTATGAAAATATTTTTTCTAGGTACATGTATTTATGGCGTTCAATTAGCTTTTCAGCAAATATTTATTGCCCTTGGACAAGCAAAGGTTTCCATTTTCATTGCCATCTTGCGTAAAATCATTTTGCTTATTCCACTCGTATATCTATTGCCAACGTTCATCGCGCCGAAAACAAATGCGGTCATTATTGCGGAACCGATTGCGGATGTCTGTGCCGCCTTAACTTGTTGCGCATTATTTGGACTTACGATAAAGCGGCTTCTCAAAGCCAAATCGAATGCGGTAGAACTTTAATTCACCAAGCCGACGATGCCTATAGCCGTACAAAAAGGATAGAGACCCGAGATTTCGGCTTCTTCTATCCTTTTTCGTTGAATGCTTATTACCCGACGGCGTTTATCAAATCTATTTCGGTCTCTTGGCGTAAAACTGACGATGCAGCTCGCGCACTTCCTCCGCCAGTTCGGGAACAGGGCCTTCTATAACGGTATCGCGAATCACATCTTGGATCGGAAGATTGCGAACGCGCGCTGCGCCAACCCCCATTTCACTCAGCCATTGCGCCAACTGTTCGGAGGAACTGGCGTAAACGATCCGGCCTAATCCAACCCAGCCGTGGGCCGCGGCGCACATAGGACAATGTTCGCCCGAGGTATAAACTGTCGCCAGTGCCCTGTCTTCGGCTGTCATGTTCCCGGCCGCCCAACGCGCCAAAGCAAATTCCGGGTGCTGGGTATGGTCGCCGCCGGCGACATGGTTATGGTCTTCCGCAAGCACGTCTCCGTTGGCTGAGACAAGGACGGAACCGAAAGGCTCGTCGCCAATCTCCAGAGCAGCCCTTGCAAGTTCAATACAGCGTCGCAGATGCTTCAAATCTGTATCGTTTATCATCAATTGAACCTCCTCCATTTGAGCGGGTCGATCAACGCTCCCCTTTCCCTCTATACAGTTATGCTACCATGAAAGCAACGAAACGAATAATATATAAAACATAAGCGATGCATATGTTCTTCATATAGTAATCATGCAGTTTGAACGGATCGTTTTGTTAGTTTTTCAGCATGGGAAGCAATGCGCGTATCTCGTCTTCGCTCCATTGGCGACTGTTATAGTCCGCAATCTCGAACGGTTCCGCATACCGAATGCCGGCGCTCTTGTCTTTGCCATACCAGCGTTCCAATGCCGGAATCATCTCCTCAGACACATGAAAGAATTGCCCCCAGTATTTGAGAATAAACGCTCTCCTCCGTTCCCAGCCTTCCGGAACCAGATGATCAATTCTTTGCTGCCATGGAGCCAGTTCATAAAACTGCGATGCGTGGGCATCGCAGCCCATCAGCTTCTTTTCCAGCACGGAAGCGATATCGACGGCAATATCCGCTTTGTAGATGCTGCGGGCCGTGAAGTCCGGCATCAGCAGAAACAGAGGCTGCTTTCCGAATGTTGCGGCGCCACTGGCTACATATTGTGCGGCTTCGCGCACGATTCTGCCGACATTGCGATTGTCGAAATGACCGCCGCCATTTCCGTGGAAGGTAATAACGATGTCGGCTTTCCACTCGCGGATTTGCTCGATGACTTGATCCCGATTCTCGGGGCTGGGCACGAGCCAACCATCGGAAATTTCCCAGATGGTATACTCTTGAACGCCAAGCCGTTCGGCGGCCGATAGCGCTTCTTGGCGTCTGCGTTGCGCAAGTTCAGGACCTTTATAGTCGTAATGACCGATGTCGCCGTTCGTCAGCGTCAAGAACTTTACCCGGTGCCCAAGCTCGGCGAACAAAGCGGCCGTACCGCCGGCATATTCCTCGGGCTCGTCCGGGTGAGCGGCAATAACCAATACATTTAGAGCGTTTGTCATAAGAAATCTCCTCCAACATTCAAATATGAATTCCCATAAATAATGAAGCTGACTGATTTCCAAGCAATTCTCCAGCGATTACTAGTAATAGTAATGAAAATCTATACAAATAACAATATGGATCCGTCAAAACCTCCCTTTGCTTAACGTATACTTTGAAATTGCCTTGGTCATACTTGATTTGAATGAAGACATGAAGGGAACGGCAGAAGATGAATTTTTTCAGAAAGCGGCCGACCGCCCCGCTGAATCCGGACGAGGCGCAACGCAAGGACGGTATGAAAGAGATCGAGCCTTTACATATCAAGCTTGACGATACCATTGAGCAAATCGAATCTACCCTTGGAAACAGCGAGGATTTCGTCAACAGAGAGATTCGCTTTGAGATAGACGGGATGTCTATGAGAACATCGATACTATATATGGACGGTCTTGCCGACACCAAATCGATTCAAAACTTTATTCTGGAAACCTTAATGTCCAGCAATAAACATATCGAGATGGACAGCCGGAATGTTCTGGATGTTTTGAAAGAGCGAGTCTTAACGGTGGGAGATATTGCGGATGTTCGCGATTTCGACAAGCTATTCGATTCCCTCTTATCCGGCGAGGTGATCTTATTGTTCGACGGCTTTGCCGAAGGGCTTACGATCGATATGAAAAGTTCGGAAAAGCGTCCGGTGCAGGAAGCATCGGGCGAGGCGGTCATTCGCGGACCGAGGGAAGGGTTTATCGAGAACATCCGAACGAATACGTCATTGATCCGCAAAAAAATCAACGATCCGAATCTATGGCTCGAAACGTTTACCATCGGCAGAATTACGAAAACGAAAGTATCCATCATGTACATCAACGGGATTGCGGACGAAAAAGTAGTCGAAGAAGTCCGCGCCCGCATGAATCGGATCGATGTCGACGGCATCTTGGAGAGCGGATATATCGAAGAATACATTCAGGACGAAACGTATACTCCCTTTCCGACCATGAACAACACGGAACGCCCCGATGTTGTAGCAGGCGCTCTGCTGGAAGGCCGCATTGCCATTTTGGTCGACGGCACCCCTTTCGTTCTTTTAGTGCCGTCGTTATTTATCCAGTTCTTCCAGTCGGCTGAGGATTATTATCATCGTGCGGATATCAGTTCTCTCATTCGGGCACTTCGCTTTCTCGGGTTTTTTCTCGCCATGCTCGGCCCTTCCCTATATATTGCGATAACGACGTTTCATCAAGAAATGATCCCAACCGCGTTATTGATTAGTTTGGCCTCGCAAAGGGAAGGCGTTCCCTTTCCGGCGTTCGTTGAAGCTCTTCTGATGGAAGTGACCTTCGAAATATTGCGGGAATCCGGGGTCCGGATGCCGAAAGCGATGGGGCAGGCCGTGTCCATTGTCGGCACTTTGGTGATCGGGACCGCGGCCGTCGACGCGGGCATCGTTTCCGCCGCGATGGTCATTGTCGTCGCGATTACCGCAATCGCCAGTTTCGTCATCCCGGCATTCAACGCTTCCATCGCCGCGCGAATGATTCGTTTTCTCTTTATGGCTCTTGCCGCTTCCTTCGGTTTGTTCGGCGTGCTCGTCGGATTGATCGCTTTGATACTCCATTTGTGCAGTTTGCGTTCCTTCGGGGTGCCGTTTATGTCTCCCGTTGGCCCTTTCATCCTTGAGGATCAAAAGGATACGCTTGTCAGGCTGCCGTTTTGGGCATTGTTAACCCGTCCGCGGTTCATTCACTCGCATAATTCGATCCGCCAACGGTTGAATCCGCCGCGCAAACCGAAACCCCGGCCGTAAGCGCCGGAAAGGGGGCAGCCTTCATGAAACAAAAGACCGTTTCGGTAATTCTTCTCCTCGTCATGCTATCTTTCCTGACAGGTTGCTGGAGTCGGCGCGAGCTTAACGATCTTGCCATTGTCGTAGGAATGGGAATAGACAAATCGGGGAAACAGTATGAAGTTTCCGTTCAGGTTGTCGATCCGGGGGAAGTATCCAAAAAGGATGGCCGCGGCGGACAAGCGCCCGTTACGGTATACAGTTCCAAAGGGGATACGATGGCCGAAGCCCTTCGCCGGCTGACGACGGTATCTCCCCGGAACAATTATTTCGCGCATCTCCGGATTCTCGTTTTGTCCGAAGAACTGGCCAGGCAAGGAATCGGCGGGATCGTAGACTTTTTCTCGCGATACCATGAATTTCGCACCGATTTCTATATTTCGGTCGCACGGCAAACGTCGGCAAAACAAATATTGACCATGATGACGCCGACCGTGAGAATTCCCGCGGAAAAAATATTCAACTCTCTCGAAGTGGCGGAAAAGGAATGGTCTCCGGTCATAACCGTTAAACTGGACGAGTTAATTAACGATATCGTCATCAAAGGGAAAAATCCCGTTCTAACCGGCTTTCGTATCGTTGGCGATCCCCGGGAAGGCGAGAAGAAGAAAAATGTCGAGGCGATCGAGCCCGCGGCCAATATCCAGGCGTGGGGATTGGCCGCCTTCCGGGAGGACAGGCTGGTCGGTTGGCTGAACGAAACGGAAAGCAAAGGTTATTCGGATATCACAAACAAGCTGCACCGGAGTGTTGTTGAGATTCCCTGCGCGTCAGGCGGGCGTTTGGCGGTAGACGTAATGCGTTCGAAATCCGATATTAAGGGAAACGTAAGGAACGGCAATCCCGAAGCGACCGTTAAGATTCGGACAGAAGCAAGCGTATCCGACGTGCAATGCAAAATCGATCTGACCAAAACCGAAACGATCGCGCATTTAGAAAAAGAAGTAGAAGAGGAAATGGAGAAACATATCGAAGCTTCGCTAAGAAAAGCAAAAACGTTAAAAACGGATATTTTCGGTTTTGGCGAAGCGGTTCGCCGCGCTAACCCGGCATATTGGAAAACGGTAAAAGAGGATTGGCATCGCCGTTTTCCCGATCTCCCTGTGGAGATTCGGATCGAAGTTCATATTCGACGCGTTGGAACCATTACAAATTCCGTGTATAGCAAAACATAGGGAGGAGTGCCGTAAATGTTCGCTTCGATCGCAATCGTCGCCATCTCGGCCGTACTGGTGATTATAGATTGGCCCCAAATGTCGAAACGCGGAGATAAGCGGGAATTCGCCGTTTATTTTACGCTGCTTTGTCTTGGGATCGGCTTAACCGTATCCAAAATATGGAGCGTCCAAGTCCCGAATCCGCTGGATTGGATGGCTGTCGCTTATAAACCGCTTAGCAAGTTGCTGTTCGGATTATTTTAGACTATCCGAGAGAAGGTGAAAACGCTGAATCGCGTCAAAATATCGCCGTATCAATTAATGGTGATCGTGCTTCTGTTCACGATCGGAACTTCGCTTTTAGTGATTCCGTCAAGCTTGGCTTACTTTGCGAAACAGGACGGATGGATCGCGGCCGCCGTCGGGGGAATGACAGGATTGCTCATCGTCTGGTTATTCATTGCCGTCGGGAATCTCGATCCCCGGCTAACCCTGGTTCAATTAAACGACAAAGTATTTGGAAAATGGATTGGGAAGTTGATATCCTTATTGTTGGTCTCATCGCTCATTGTGGCGGCCCCGCCGGCCGTCTTGTATTATTTAAGCGATTTTATGGTGACCCAGATCATTCCCGCTACCCCGATTCAATCCATTAATATCGTGTATGCGGTTATTGCGGTCATCGGCGTTCGGCTCGGTATCGAAGTCATGGCTCGATCGGCAGAAATCTTGTTTCCTTGGGTGCTTTTGCTATTTATCGTTATGGTGTTTTGCATTTTGCCGCAAACGAAATTGGAATACGCCCAACCTGTACTGGAAACGGGTGTGAAGCAGTTATGGCCGGCAATTCTTACTTTTCTAAGCATTGCGATATTCCCGTCGATCACGTTGCTAATGATTTATCCGCCTAGCCTGAATCGCCCGAAAGCGGCGCAAAAAGCTTTTTACACGGGATACGTCCTCGGCTGCTTGATGATGATCCTTATTGTCGTTCTATGCATACTGGCGCTTGGACCCGATTTGACGGAACGGAGCCTTTATCCGAGCTATATATTAGCCAGAAAAATTAGCGTAGGCAAATTCTTTCAACGCATTGAAGCCATAATGGCTTTCATGTGGTTTATTTCTTTATATTTCAGGCTTACTATATTTTTGTACGCGATCGCTATAGGAATTGCCCAAATCTTTAACTTGCGAGATTACCGTCCTCTTGTCATCCCGTTAGGATTGTTGACGATCGCCCTCTCCACAATTATCTATCCGAATACGATTTACGCAACGGAATGGGATACTTATACATACATCCCTTATACGTTTTCAATCGGATTCGTCTATCCGCTCTTGTTGCTTGGCGCCGCTTCGATTCGCAAAATGGTTGGCAACGCAAAATAGGCGATCATGTCCCGTTCCGACTTGATCGCCTTAGTCGTTTGAATGCCTTATTTATTTCCTTGCGCCGCGCGAATCGCCGCTCCTTCTTCTTCGTTCGGACCATAGACGCCCGGAGGGACGACATCCGCCTGACGCATCAAAATCGTCATTTGGCCGCGGTGATGGATTTGATGGCGTACAACCGTCTCTAACACGCCGGCATAGGTCGTATCGATGAAACCGAATAGCATTATGCGCTCCGCAAGCTTGTCATCGGACCATTGTTCTTGCAGCGCGTCGATCGCGGCCCGGCTCATTTGGCGGTAAGCGTCAACAATTTCCGCCGCGCGAGCCGGCGTTGGCCGCTTATATTCCGGACCGTCGATCTTTAGTCCTGCGGCGCCAAGCATTACATCGAGGGCGCTAACCAAGTGCCACCCTAGATCTCCGAGCGTTCGTTTCTGCTTTGGCGAAACCGATTGTCCGAGAGACTCGTCGCTCAAAGCTTCAAGCACTTTCAAGGTCAGGGCCTCTTCCATGCGCCAGTCGGCGATAAATTCGTTTATGCTGTGGTACATTCCCAATCGCTCCCTTTCATTTTATTATCGTTTAAAGTATAACATTAACGCTTTGAATCTACAAAAGCGCAGTTTTTGAGTACAGATGTTCAAAACCCGGTAAAACCGCCGTATAAGCCGATCAAATACGTCGTAATTTTCGTCATTTGATCCGTATAAAGCAAGACGCCTGTCAAAACCATCAAAGCTCCGCCTATTTTCATCAGCTTGTTTGAATGTTTCAACATCCAACGCATTCTTCCGAGGAAAAAGGCCATCGCAAAAAACGGAACGGCAAAACCTAATGTATAAGCAAACGTGTAGATCAATGCCTGTCCGGGATTGCTTACTCCCAGCGCCAGAACGGCCGTCAAAATCGGCCCGACACAAGGCGTCCAACCTGCCGCATATGTAATTCCGACCAATACGGACCCGAGATACCCAAGAGGCTTGTTGTTCCATTCATACCGAACATTCTTCATTAGCAATTTGGGCGTAAATATCCCCAACATGACCAGACCCATCGCGGCGACCATTACGCCGCCCAGCTTCCGGATCAGTTCTTGGTTCCCGGAAAATAATATTCCGATGAAACTCGCCGAAAGTCCCAAAGCGAAAAAAATAATAGAAAAACCTAAAATAAAAAACAACGTATGCAGCAGCGCTCTTTTTTGCAAGATCCCCCTGCCCTCCTGCAAATCTTTTACCGATACCCCTGTGACGTACGATAAATAAGACGGGTAAAGCGGAAGACAGCAGGGCGATATAAACGATAAAAATCCGGCTCCGAATACAATCCATAACGTTAAATCGGCGGCATTCATCAATAATCCCTCTCCCCATATTGTTTCTCGCAATGCACGTAAAAATCGCCAAAAAGCTATTTACACTACAGATTGTAGTCTATAATGAGTAAAGATGTCAATTTCACTTCCCTGACTTAAAGCTTACGAACAGCTGCCTGCGGTGAAACCTGTCACCACGCATAACAAGGCGATCGTGAACATAAGCGGTTTGCCAAAGGAGAAAGGAACATGGATCGTTTGATCCGGTTGAAGCACTTGCAATATCCGATAATTGATCTCATTGCTTGCAAAAGGTACGGTCGCGGCGTCGCGGCGGACACGGGCAAGCGAAGATAATTTCATTAGTACGCTCCCCAGATAATACTCCGTACCCATTTGCTTCATAGCATAACGGTCGGCCAACAATTCTTGCCACGTCGCATAATGATGCGCTAACGTTCGTACGAGCGGAATATACCCCATACTATCCTTCGTCAATGCCGTCATAAACGCTTGCAGCGGATCTCTGCGTTGGCAATGGTAGCGCTCATGAAGAAGGATTGCTCTTACCTCCTCTTCCGTAAACATGGCAAGAAGACCGGTGGAAATAACGATGCGCGGGCGCAGCATGCCTATGCTCAATGCGACGAAGCCCGCGTCTTTTACAACAATAATTTCCGTTTTCCATTCCCGAAATTCCGCATTTAGGCGAGACGTGTGCCCATGATGCGTATCGTTTCGAAACGCGCGCATCCATTTTGACGTCAGAATCAGTTGTTTCGCCGTTCTCCACGCGATTCGGGCCAATGTATAAATGACGGCGAGATTCAAAATATAGACGATGACATCACGGCCGACGATTGTGTCTTGGGCACCGCTTACACAATATTGCAGTACATTCCATGCAAGAGGAACGCCCCACATTTGATGAGCGACGTACCAGCCCATCTGAGCCAGCACGATGGCGCCAAGCAGCATCAGAGCCGTGAAGATAAGATTCGCTTTGACGACCGGATTCATCGTTTTCTCTCGTTTTGCATTTGGTTTAATTTTTCTTGCAGTTTCGCGATCATTTCCGGATCCGCCTCATCCAATGCATCGATCATATGACCGACGACCAAATCGCCAAACTCGCGGATCAGACCATGCGTTACTTCTTTCGTCTGATCCGACAGGAACTGCTCTTTGCTTTGCACAGGCTGGAAAAACGTCGTTCTTCCCCTGCCGCTGCCCTGTGAGTTTTTCCGCAGCAATCCCTTTTCCAATAAACGGTTCATCACAGTCATCACTGCGTTGAACGAAATCGGCTCTTCTTGATTTAATACGGTCTGAACGTCCCGAATCGTCGTTGTTCCGCTCGCCCAAATGATGTCCATAATTCTCGCTTCCAACGGGCCAAAAAAATGATTCAATCCTTGTTCGTGCATATAAAATTTTTTAATTTTCAACGTCCTCACCTCTACACTACGGATTGTAGTATAAAGATGCCGCCGCTGTCAATCTTTCCTCAAAAACATATGAAAATAGCTGCAAAATATAACAAAACCATCACAATCCGTCACAAATCGTTCTGCCGCGTTTGATCCATATTAAAAAAATGATAAACTTGAATTGATTTCGCCGGAAAAGGTGGGCTATTCGTGAATGATATATACACGGTCCTTGTCGTAGACGACGATCAAAGCATCGTCGAACTATTGCGAGACTTTTTGGAAAACGATAGATTTCAAGTGAAGACCGCTAATGATACCGCCGAAGCATTGGCCGTGTTCCAGCAACATACGATCCATTGCATCGTCCTTGACATTATGATGCCGGGACAAAACGGGTTTGAATTATGCCGGCGGATTCGGGCGGAAAGTAGCGTCCCCATCCTGTTCTTGAGCGCGCGCAGCGACGATGTGGACAAAATTCGCGGTTTGACGCTCGGCGGCGATGATTATATCGTGAAAACCGCTTCGCCCGGGGAGATTGTTGCCAGGGTGAAAGCCGTATTGCGGCGCTCGGGCTCTCAGCAGGAAACGAACAGGAACGTCTTGGATTATGGGCGGCTCAGGATCAATCTGTTCACGAGAGAGGTATTCGTCGACGGGCGTATCGTATCGCTTACGCCGAAGGAATATGAATTGCTGCGGTTGTTTGTAGAGCATCCAAGATATGTTTTTTCTTATGACCAACTGCTTGACAAATTTTGGGACGGTGTTGGCGATAAGCATACGGTTCGGGTTCATCTCAGCCGGCTGCGCGAGAAAATCGAATCCGATCCGAACCGTCCCGAGTATCTGATCAACGTATGGGGCGTGGGGTATCGCTTCGAGGGAGAATCATGATGAGAACGCTCCGTATTCGAACGGTTACGCTGCTTGGACTGGCCCTCATCCTTTCGTTGCCGTGGATATTCTATGTCTCGGCGCACTTCCTTGAAACAAAAACGCTGAGCGTTACAAATCATCCTCAAAATCCGGAGCAACAACAAAATTTGACCGAGACGATGCAATGGATAGAAAGAAATGCGAACCGCTGGACCGATCCCAGTTGGCAGGATCAATTGCGTTCCCGTTTGCGGCAAGCGGGCATAGATGCGGCGATTCTAACCGAATCGGGCCAGGAAATTTATTCATCCGACCCGGAGCGCAAACGCGCTTTGAAATCAACGGAACAGTTTTCTGTCATTCAAGACGGGAAAGTGCTGGGAAGGGTTCTCGTATTCTTGCCCAATGCCAGAACGGTTCAAATGATTGCGGCATTGGCCGGGCTTTTGTTGGCTTTTATTATTATTGGATATGAAATGCGAAGGATGTTGCTCAAGCCGCTTGAGAGGATGGGATCGGCGGCTCGCCAAATTGCGGAAGGAGAGCTCGATGTCCGGTTGCCCGAATCCCGGATCGCAGAAATTGCCGAAGTGCGCGACGGATTTGAAGTAATGGTGAAGGGACTGCAGCAATCGTTCCAGAAACAAAGGGAATTGGAAGAAGAACGACGCTTTGTCATTGCCGCTGTCGCGCATGATTTACGGACGCCTTTGTTTGCCTTGCGAGGATATTTGGACGGCCTGGA
Source organism: Paenibacillus sp. MSJ-34 (assembly GCF_018918005.1). Taxonomy (GTDB): domain Bacteria; phylum Bacillota; class Bacilli; order Paenibacillales; family Paenibacillaceae; genus MSJ-34. Next base: position 17,493 of record NZ_JAHLPR010000023.1, read on the forward strand.
ACAAGGAATTGCCCGTTCGCCGGATAAAATGGCAGCGTATTTGAAGGTATGCAAGGATAAATCTGCGCAATTGGACCGGTTGGTTGAGGATCTGTTCACCTTTACGAAGACGGAATACGCGCAGGCGGAAATCGTCGACAACGCGATTGACCTGAAACTGCTGTTACTGAGGTCGATAGAAAGCCTGAGTCCATTAGCGCAGCAAAAGCACATATCGTTGATCGCGAATCATTTGGCAGATGATTGCATAATTATGGGCGATACGCATCTATTGGAGCGTGCCATGAACAATCTATTGGATAACGCTGTCAGGCACACTCCCCCCTACGGCAAAATTTACGTCCAATGCGCTAAAGAAGGTCATAAAGCGACCTTTGCCATTCGCGATACCGGATCGGGCTTCACTTCAGAGGAACTGGAGCGCGTGTTCGAACCGTTATACCGCGGCGAAGCGTCGCGAAATCGTTCAACGGGCGGAGCCGGTTTGGGATTAACCATCTCGCGAAAAATCGTCAGACGGCATGGGGGCGAGCTGATTGCAACAAACCATGCATACGGCGGAGCGCTTCTGTCAGGTTGGATGCCTGCCGCCAAGCAAGGCGAGAACGATATTCAACCTAATTAGACTGAGCATAAATCAATATAGTCGGCTTCAAGCGTTCGGCATCTATTTAATCAGACGTAAAAAATATGCGGCGGCAGCCTGGCACTCGTTTTTGTGCCAAATCTGCCGCTGCTTGTTACGGGGGCTCGAACAATGCCAGCTTCCTGATCGGAAGGCCGCCGGCCGCCGCCTTAAGGGCAAGAATCGCTACTACAACAGTACGACATTGAACCCCGCTTCAAAGTACGCATCTGCGGCGGCTGCGGAGATCCGGTGGCGCAGGCGCAATTGTTCGATCGCTTCTCCTTCCGAATCCGGCAGTATCTCCTCTCTTCCGCTGACGATCATTCTGCGGAACGTATCTCCCCGCAAATGAACGCCTTTCTCGAATTTCTCCGCAAGATGCTGTGCGACCGTCGATTTCCCGGAAGCCATAATGCCGGTGATCAGATAAATTCCCCTTTGCTCTTGGACAACCATAGTCATCTCCCCTTTCTTTGATTCGACAAGCGGCAAATTGGCTGCTACCCTCTATTTAGAAAATTACGCACGATATGAACGGGCGACCATTCGGTGTTGGAGGCGGCTATAATCGGATACGGCGTTGGGAAAAGTTCCGCCGTAATTTCGTTTATTTCTTTTCCTTGTTTTGAAAAAGCGAGTATTTTACCCTCTATTTCTTCTAAATAATCGACTTTAAGCTGAATCCATTTTTTTGCGTCCTTTACGTATCCTGCATGACAGCAATACATATGTTCAAAATCATACGTTAGCACTTTTTTTAATGAGTCCAGTGTCGAAACGATATTCTCATCAATGTGGACAACCTTTACTTTCGGGGTTACGAATAGGTCCCCGGTGAATATGGCCCCTCTGTCGCGATTATAAAAAGACATGTGGTCTTTCGTATGCCCGGGCGTTTCGATGACTTCCCATGTATCGTTCCGGGATACGAATGATTGGCCGAGAGGTTGGGATGTAAAAACTTCAGGCTGCCCCCAAAATGCTTGACGATACATAGGTAAGCGGGCAGACCGTTCCGTAAGGTGAGTGGACATCCGATGAATAAAAGTCGGAATTTCCCGATATTGCTGTAAAGAAGCCGCATTCCCGGTATGGTCTTCATGGAAATGGGTCAGCATGATTTGGTCGAAATCGGCTTGTTCGAAAAATGGCTGAAATTGTTCATGTAATGATCGAGCCCCCGTATCGATTAACACACCATCGATATTAAAACTATACACAGTTATTGAAGTGCCGGGAACAGATATCGTACATTTTGCCATGAAAATACCGTTTACATGCAATATTTCTCCGCTTTTTTCAATCGTAAACATCCAATCACTCCTTTAATTCATAAAGAACTCGATTGTTTTCCGCCAGGAATCGGATTGACCGTAGCAATTCCCTTCCAATGTTCCGCCGCAAGTAAAAACCCCTTCCCCCATTTTCACGTTCAACGTTTCATTCAAAGGGATTGTATACGGAATGGGCAACGAATGCCCTAAATCCTCATACGCCAAAAGCTTGTAGTTATATTTATAGTTATGTTTTTCCAAAATATCCATGAGTTCAACGCATGCATCGTACGTATTCCACACATTGTCTTTGCAGCCTGCAATGAATAATAGATCCGCATGCGCATTCTCGATTTTGATTCGCGCGTCTTCTTTATTGGCGGCCCTTTCCACACTCGTCTTGTAGGTGGAAGCAAACCCGAAAGGCTTGTTCTGTTCCAGGCAAATGCGATGATGCTCGTAAAAAATATCATTGTCGACCGGAATAAAAGGCAATGACACTCCCTTATATGACCACGACGAAACAAGGTTGCCGCTCGCCAGGCCGTCCAACGCTTGAAAACAATATGCATGAGGCGCGGAAACCGCAACTTTGGAAATGACATTATAGCGTGAAGCCAGAAGCAGCGCCAATTCTCCTCCTTTGGACGTGCCATGGACATAGATTTCGCCGTTACGGGTTAACGGGTTGTTTTTCAGCCATGCAAACACCTTCTCAAAATATTCGAGAGGCACCTCCTCGAGCTTCGCAGGCAATCCTTCTTCGTTAAAATATCCGACGGTCAGTACATGAAAGCCTCTGGACGCCAGCGGTCCGGCCAGAAGCGAAAGAGCGCTCCGCTCTCCGTCCGATCCGCCCAATAGAATAATCGTATTACGATTCGTATTGTCGGTGTAGAACAACTCTCCCCGAAATTCATCGGCAACCTGTTGTCTCTTCACTTCGGGCAATAGGAACAAGCGCTCCAGGCGTACGCATTCCCGATCTTGTTCGCATTCGCACACCATATCAATCATGACGCTCCGATCGATTGAAATATGCCGGGCAATATTCGCTCCCCCGCTGCTCGTCTTGCGCAACGAAGCAATCAGGCCCATACTATCGATATAATCGTAAGTCCCGGAATCGGGTTTTTGTTTGGACAAATCGACATGGCCGTTTGAGTCCGCAATGAACCAAGCGAATGACTCATACTTTTCGCTGGCCGCCCATGGAAAATGCATGGATGCGGTAACTTTCAGCTTTCCTCCCGGCGGCAATTCCGCGACCTGAATCGCAATCTTCTCGTCGATCAACCCAATTGTCGGCGTTATATGTAATTTCATATTTGTAAACCTCCATCCTTCTCATTCTTTGCCGTTTACAAGCCTCTTTCTCCGCGTGACAAACCGCTCCAACGCCCGAGTCTGCGCCTCTTGAAACCCTTCCAAATGTTCGAATTTATAATTCACATCTTCTTTAAAAGCAACCTGTTCTTCGTCTTTCACACCATGCAATCGTTTTAATAAATCCCATAACGTTTCGAGCTGTTCTGTTGTGAAATCGTTGAACGTGTCCGCCATCAGGGTAACCGCTATCTCGCCGCATTCCATCATCGCCTTTTTGCCCGTTTCGGTAATGGTCACGTTAATGGCGCGCTTATCCCGTTTGCTTGGCATCGTAACGACGTACCCTTTTTGCTCCAGGTTGTCGATCAGCTTTTTGGCGCTTTGTTTACTCGTTTCCAACTTATTTGCAATATTAATAAGCGTTGTTTCATCCTCCGGCAAATGGGATATTGCCAGCATGATCAAGTACTGCCGCGACGTTACTTTCTCAAAATAGTTGTCTCCTTGCGTCTGCAGCTTGTTCGTCACGGAAAAAAAAGTGGCGTATATCTGCTGCATTAAATATAAGTCTTTTAGCGCTTTGGAATATTCCATCATTCGAATCGATCCTCTCTATATTGTCACCATGTTGACAATATAGACTGTAACAGACTCATGTAATTTTGTCAACATGTTTACTAATTTCATCATACCGCAGCGGCTGACGACCCGTCAGGCTTACGAAACATAAACACGCTAATAGTCTGTAAACTACCTAGTTTCTCGTGTAACGAAACTGTAACACGCTAATGAGAGGAAAGAGGCGGTAAAACCGTCGATTTTCGCTGAATAACGATGCGTACTTTCGTTAGCTTGGGAACGTCTTCATTTTGAGCCCAATAAGGATTGTCAGTTTCGTTTGCGCCATTAGGGAGCAATCTATAGAAACAAAGAACTTCTCCAACCCTGCCTTGGCCGATGCCAGACAGAATGCGAAGAAGTTCGATGTTTACGGGACGACGAACGGCTGCCCGCGAGCAGTTTGCATCGCCTGTCCTTCAAAGCTTGACAAGACGCGTATTATGCAAACGAAATCCGTTCCAGCGTTACTTCCCATGAGGATAATTTCATCTCGCCATGGAAGGCGAAGCCTCTGTTCGCGTATTGACGATCGTTTATCTTAACCAAACATTCCGAGCCGGAATATAAACCGTTCTCGGAAACATATGCCGATAATATCGTATCTCCTATCATCATAAATTTTCCGGACAAAGTTCCCAAGGCCGGATTTTCCGATGTCCATGTCGTGAATTCTGCGCGGGCCGGTATTGGATCGATGGAATATGTATTGAAAATCTTGACCGGATGCTCCGATTGCAACTCCATATATCCATCCAAAATCCATTCCTTCTCCATATGTCTAATCGTCGTCTCCGCGTAAACTTCAACTTGATTTCCTTCTTGATCGTAATAACGGCCTGTCGCCTTCCAATGGCCCTCTTCGAATAAATACGAATGTTTCAATTTCACCGCCTCCTAGCGCGTCAACGCCTTCCTCATCTCCGCGGCGTATCCTTTCGTAATCAACTGGGGGCGCGTAATCGCAGAGCCGACGACGACCGCATGGGCCCCGAGCGTCAGCATATGCGCGGCCTGAGACGGCGTACCGATTCTCCCTTCCGCAAAAACCGGAATCGTCAATCGTTCCGCCGCGCTCTTGACCAAATCGTAATCGGGTCCTTCCAACTGCGGGGAATACGCGGTATATCCCGACAACGTTGTCGATACGCAATCCGCGCCCAACGAGGCGGCGTACATCGCTTCTTCCAGCGTCGATATGTCGGCCATAACCGTTTGGCCCCGTTCCTTCATATAAGCGATCAACGACTCGAGCGTTTCCCGGTTCGGCCTTGCGCGCCGCGTCGCATCCAGAGCAATGAGATCGACTCCCGCGTCGATCAGTTCCTCAATCTCTATCCGCGTGGGCGTAATATAGACTTCGCTGTCGGCATATTCTCTCTTGACGAGCCCGATCGTCGGCAGCTTCGTCGCATGTTTGATGGTCGCGATATCTTGCGCGCCATTGGCCCGAATCGCAACCGCTCCGCCCATTTCGGCCGCTCTGGCCATCTTGGCCATCGTATCCGCCCCGTGAAGCGGTTCATGCTCCAACGCCTGGCATGAAACGATCAGCCCGTTTCTAAGCCGTTCGAATAGCGTTCGATTCACGGCCGTCCCTCCCTTTCGGCAACATGCACTTTCAGGCAGACTTCAAAGTTGCTTTTTCATGCCTGTCATCCCCAATTAGCGATATCTCTTAATAAATTCGACTGCCTTGCGAATATCGGTCTCCGGCTGATCGCCTACCTCGCGTTCGATGGTCAAATACCCACGATACCCGATGTCCGATAGCGCATGGAAATAGGCATCGAAATCGACCTTGCCCTCCCCGAGCGGCACTTCCTTGAACATTTGCCCGGAGCGGACCATCTCGGCGATTTTGCCGTGGTCCATCGGCTCGTATCCCAGCGCGCCGTATACTTCGCGCGGATCGACCTCCTTGTAGCGGACGCCGTCCTTCACATGCGTGTGGACGATATAATCCCGGAGCGTGTAGACGCCTTGCACCGGATCGTCCCCCGTCACCATCACCATATTCGCCGGATCGAAGTTGACGGCTACCCCTTTGCCGCTCAGCGTATCCAGGAACGACTTCAAATGTTCGGCCGTCTCGGGCCCGGTTTCGATCGCGAAATGGGCGTTCATGGAGTTTGCATAAAGGCTTAATTCTTCGCACGCTTTTTGCATTTCGGCGTATACTTCGTTTTCCTCATGCGGCACGATCCCGATATGCGTCGTCACGACATTCGTCCCGAGCTCCACGGCCAGATCGAGAATTCGCTTCGACTTTTCGATTTTAGACGGATTTTGTTCTTTATCCTGGAAACCGTGGCCGCCCAAATCTCCGACCAATGCGGAAACTTCCAGCCCCAAGGATTGAATATAATCCTTAAGCTCCTTGCGCGCAGCCGAACTTAACGCATCGGGATCCATTTCTCCCGCTACCGCATAAATTTGCACGCCGTCGGCCCCTATTTCTTGCGTTTTGCGCAATCCTTCCCTTATAGGCAGCCGGAAGCTGTCCACGATCACGCCGATAGGATTGGTTAATTTCATGTCTTTCCACTCTCCTTTTTGTAAACCGTCGTTATACTTCATCCCAGATGCGCCGGATATTTTCCATTCCTATTTTTATGGCGGATTTGCATTCTTCCATTCCTTCGAATTCGATCGATATATATCCGTCGTAACCGGAACGTTTCACGATGCGAATGATTTCGTACATATCGATGTCGCCATGTCCTGCGATCGCGCCGCGCAAGTAATTGCCGTACGCCGTCTTGAACCAGCCTTCGCCCGGGTTGCGGGAATCTTTCACATGCACCATCGAAGCCAGCGGAATGTTGTTCCGTACCGCGATCGACGGGTTCTCGTCGACGCAGAGGAAGTTGCCTACATCCAGCGTCGTGCGGAAATGTTCGCGATCGACTGCCCGAACGAGACGTCCCACCCTTTCGCTTGCTTGAATATAATAACCGTGGTTTTCCACGCTCGTGACGATGCCGAATTGTCCGGCATATTCCGCGACGGTACGGCATGCGCGAACCAGCGCTTCGAAATCGCGCTCGAAATCGTCGACCGATATTTCGTCCGTCGGGCGCCACGCCGCATCGTGACGCATCCGTGTCACGCCAAGCTGCCTGGCGGCATCGACATGCTTCATCACGCGCTCGATTTCGGCCGCGTATTCCGTTTCCGTACCTTTCATAAAATTGGCTCCGATTGCATAATTGGACAATTCGATGCCGGCTTCCTCCGCCGTCTGGCGAATTTGCGCCGCCAGTTCCGGCCGCTCCACGAGATCGAAGCCGATCGGAACGATCTCCACATGCTCTCCGCCGAGTTCCGCCGTCCAACGAATCATATCCAATATCGTCATGCCCTCGCGCTCCGCCGCTCCTTGCAGGCTGTAAGAGCTAACTCCCAACTTCATTGCCGGTCACTCCCTATTCGTAATATCATGCCGTCCGCCGCCGCGGTGCCATGGAATTGAATTTGCATTTCGCCCATTTGATTTCCTTGCCTTTACAAGCGAATTTCCGCGCCCCTGGCCCCGGACTCGTAAATCGCGCTCAACATTTTCATCATCTCTACGCCGTCTTCCACCGGACAGATCGTCTCTGCCCGCCCTTGGCAACAATCGATAAAATGATCGATTTCGTTCTGAAACCCGTTCGCGAAGTCGAAGGTAAGCGCATCGATTTGCGGATGGATATTAAGCATCGTGTCATGCTTTTCCGTCGCCATTGCGAGTTTCGGTTCCAATTCCGCTCCGCCCCGATCCCCGTAGAGCTTGACGGAAATATGATCTTCCTGCGCATGCAGCGCAAAGCTGACATCCACGAACAAGGAAGCGCCGTTCTCGAAGCGGATGAGCGCATTGGCCATATCCTCGACCGTATTGGGGCCGCCTGTATCGGCGGCTTTATAATACGACAGGTGCCGGATATTGCCGCGATTGCCGAGCCGCTTATACGTATTGCCCGTCACCGATTTCACCTTCGGCTTGCCCATCATATACCAGGCGATGTCAATGACATGCACGCCCAGATCGATCAGCGGGCCGCCGCCGGAACGTTCGGTATCGGCAAACCAGCCGCCGGGATTGCCCAATCTTCTCAGGCATGACGCTTTGGCGTAATAGATTTCGCCCAAATCCCCGGCATCGACAAATTGCTTGAGAACTTGCGCGTTCATGCCGAAACGCCTGACATAGCCGACCTGCAACGTTTTCCCGCTCTCCTTCGCGGCCGCTTCCACCGCCAGCGCTTCTTCCACCGTTTTGCAGAGCGGCTTCTCGCAGAGCACATGCTTCCCGGCCCGCAAAGAGGCTATGCTGATTTCCGCGTGGCTGTTATTCCAGGTGCAGACGCTGACCGCGTCGATGTCGGGATCGGCCAGCACTTGCCGGTAATCGGCATACGCTTTGCCCGCCCCATACGCTTGCGCTTTTTGCCTTGCGCGTTCTTCGTTTACGTCGCAAATCGCCGCAATCTCCGTTTCCTTGTTATTTTTGTACGCGTTCAGGTGCACGTCGGAGATGCTGCCCGCTCCGATGACGGCGATTCTAATCTTGCTCATGTGTTCTCTCCTCCTCTATTTCTATCGCGTCGCGGAAATGTTAATCCTTTCCTTTTACAAACCGGTATATCTTCTCATAGTTGGCCCTCGCTTCCGGATCGGCGCTTAGCGCCGCATCGAGGATTGCCTTGTTTCCTTGATAGTATCCGCGGAACGTCTTGCGATCGTAACCGTTCGGCTTGGCGCCTTCGAGATAGTCCAGCATGCGTTTCGCAAAGCCGGCATCCTCGTTGATCCTCTCGTCGAATTCGATTTCCACGCCCATGCCGAGCGCTTTCGCCAATTGGGCCGCGTCGTCGATTCGGGTACGGTCGCTGTCTTGGAAGAAGTGGTTCGATTGATAGGCTACGGCATCAAATCCCAGATTCTTCCAATCATGAAAATGATATCCCCGGTAACGCGGAATCCAATAATATTTCAAGCCTGCGTCATGCACGCGATCCGCGGCAAAACGGATCAATTCCGAATCGCGGGTGCCGTCCGGCGCCACTTCCTCATTCAGCCAGTAAAGTCCGCTTAATTGCAGATGGGAATACCCTTTGTCCTTCCAGCGCCGCAACGCTTCGTCAATATACCAGCCGACCGCTTTTTTCTTGTTGGCCAAGGAAGCTTCCGCCCCGACTTCCGCTGCGCTAAAGTTTTCGCCGATCCCGTCGCCGTCCACATCGCCGAAATTCGTCTGCGGCTCTGCCGGATACGGGATCATCAGCACCACGGGAAACGGCACCTGCTTCTTCCCGAGCGTGCGCGACACGTCCCGCACCGCCTCGTTAAGCTGGTCCATATCGCCGTCCGGGGCGAATGTCTTATCCAAATACCATTGCCAATCTTCGAAGGCAGACCCGTTGAAAGACATCTCGAAGGCTCTGCCTTCCGGCGAGCTCAGCCCTAAATACAGTACGCCGTCGAACAGCCAATCTTGCGGCTGTCCTTGCCGATCGACATAGCTGATATAAGGAATGATTTTCTCTTTCGTCCACTCGCCCAAACCGTCGGGGTAATGGCCGTTGTACAGCAGCACCATATCGCCAATCCCGTCCGTCGTCCGCTTGCCGGGCTCCAAATAACGCGGCTGTTCGGATTTCGCCTTATGGGCTCCCTTCACTTTCCCTTCATAGCCCCACACTTCAATTTCATCGAGAAACACCCACACATTCGTCGTAAACGTTACTTTCACATAACGGGCGTATGCCATGGACGCGTGCTTGTTGCCGCCCGGAACCCCGTCCCTGGCGCCGTCCCATTCATACGAATACGTCGGCGGGTCAGCGAGCCAGAAGGCGGACGGGGCGCCTTCATGCCGCAATGCGTTCCAGTCCTTGCCGTCGTCGGAGACGGAAATGGATGTCACGTTCGGATATTGCACCCCGCCGGACGGAGCTTGCAGGAAGTTGGCTTTAATGGCGGCGATCGAATTCGCGGCTCCCAAATCGATCGTCACTTCGCGGGTATTCCCCTTGTAAAATCCGATCCAGGCTTCGTCCTCGTAAGCGGCCGCCCCATACTTGCCGTTCGTCAGCTTTGTTCCGTCGTCGCTATATTGCGAATCGGGCGGCTGCGAGACGGAGTAAGACTTGCCCAGCGCCAAATTGCGCATCGCGCCGCGGGACTGCTCCGCTTCTTCCGCCGATGCGAGAGAGAGGTTCGCAAACAGCATAACAGCCGCCAACATGCCTGTTCCCCATTGTGCTTTCATTCGCATCCTCCTTTATTGTCCGATCATTTCTTTATAGCGATCATAAGTGCGATCTTGAATTTGCTGCAATTCGTCCAGCCCCAGCTTTTTCAACTGGCTGACGAACTCGTCGAATTTGGAGAGCGGCACTTGTCCGATAACGAACTTCGACACCATCTCGTCGATGTAAGTATTCAGCTGCGTCGTCAGTTCGCCGAACCGTTCGCTGTCTTCTTCGGAATATTTCAACGTCGGATACGGCGGACGGAAATAATCCTTTTCGATATAACTGTACATTTGGTTGAACGAATCTTCGTCCGCAATCAATTTCTCGTAATACGGATGCTGGCGGAAGCCGATCCACGCTTGGCCGCCGAAACGGAGCAATCCGTTATATATGCCGTCGGGGCTCGAGGTCACCTTGTCCGTATATTGATAATCGCCGTTCGCGTCGAGCGTGTACGTATCGCCTTCTTTGCCGAAGTTGAACAAAATCTGCCCCTCGTCGCTATTGACGTATTCGAAAATTTTCATCGTCAGGTCGACATGCTTGTTGTTGGCCGTAATGCCCCAACCTAATTGAATGACGCTTTTCTGCTGCTTATGCGTGAGCGGCTTGTCGCCTTTATTCAGGACCGGAGGAGGCGCTACCTGGTAGTCGAAGCCTTCGATTTGCTGCGCTTCCGCCTTGTTCTTGAATCCGGCGATATGTCCGATCCAATGGTTGGTGGCGCCGACCCGATTGTTCAAAAGGAGCGTGTCCAGATCGGTTTTCTGTCTTGTCATCAATTCCCGATCCAGCAAGCCTTCGCCGTACCAACGGTTCATCACTTCCAGAAACTCCTTGAAACGCGGATCGGTCGGCGTGTAGATCAGCTTCCCGTTCTCTTCCGTCCAGCGGTTGTCCCAATCCCAATTCAAACCCCAAGCGTCCAAAAATCCGATAAACCAGTGGCCTTCGGCCTCCGCGGCAAACGGAATTTCATCGTTCGGATCCCCGTTGCCGTTCGCATCCTGCTCTTTAAACGCTTTCAAAGTCGCATGCCATTCGTCGATCGTCTCCGGCATCGGCAATCCGAGCCGGTCGAGCCAATCCTGGCGAACCATCGGCCCGCTCGAAGTGCGGATGGCGGACATCATCGGCACGCCGTATATCATCCCCTCATCGTCCGAAGTTTGCATAAAGGCGTCCTTGTCGTCGATCACATGCTTCTTGATGCTCGGCGCATGCTGTTCGATCAAGTCGTTCAGCGGAATAAACGCCCCGTCCTTGCCGAATTGATTTATGTCTTTCAATTGCCCGGCCACGATGTCCGGATAATCGCCGGAAGCCATCGTAAACCGGAATTTTTCCGACATCGTGGTGTTGTCGCCGGTGATGAAGTCGAATTCGACGTTGAACTTCTCGCCGATCGTCTTCCAGGTCAGCGTATCGTTGGTATACAGCGCATCGGGCGAACGGCTGACGATAAACAACGATAATTTCGTTTTTTCCTGCGTTTCCTGTTTTGCATTGTCCCCGTTATTCCCGGTTTCCGGTGCGCTTCCCTTGTCCGTTCCGCCGCAAGCCGCCGACGTTAAGACAAGCAGCAGCGCCATCGCCCAAACGGCTATCATATTCCATCTTTGATTCATTTGCTTACCCCTCCCTTTCATGTTTGCAAGCCAAGTTCCGAATGCCGCCGTCATTGCTAGCTCTTGATCACGCCGATCATCACCCCTTTCACAAAATGCTTTTGCAGATACGGATAGATGAGAATGATCGGCAACGATGTGACGATAATGGCCGCATATTGGATCGTAAGGGGCAGCACGCCCGAATCGAGCAACAGCGCTTGCTTCATTTCCTTGTCGAAGGCGCTGTTGCGGATAATCCGCATCAAGATGACCTGCATCGGCATCAGCTTTTCATTGTTCAGGAAGATCGATTCCCAGAAGAACGAATTCCATTTTCCGATCGCGTAATACAATCCAAGCGCCGCGAATACCGGCTTGGACAACGGAACGATAATTTGAAACAAGATCCGCAATTCGCTCGCCCCGTCGATTTTGGCGGACTCTTTCAGTTCTGTCGGCAAACTGCTGAAATAGGTGCGCATGATAATGACGTAAAACGTGGATACCGCGCCATACAGCAAAATTCCGATTCGCGTATCGAGCAGCCCCATATTGCGCACTACCAGATAGAAAGGGATTAACCCCCCGCTGAACCAAAGCGTAATCGCCAGAAAAATCGTGGCCGGCCCGCGCATTTTCCATTCCCGGCACGACAAAGGGTAGGCGGCAAGCGCGGTAAACAGCAAACTGATCAAGGTACCTGCCACGGTATATAAAATGGTATTGAAATACGCCAGCGCGATGCCGTCATAATTCAAAACCGTTTTGTATGCCGCCAGATTGAACCCTTTGGGCCAGAAAAACACTTCGTTCTTCATGACCGGACCTGTCTCGCTTAACGAAACGACGATAATATAATAGAACGGATACAAGGTGACAAAGCAAACGAACGCGATAAAAGCGTATATCGCAATATTGAAACTAACATCCGCCCAGTCTCTTTTGCGTACAACGGTTGCCATAACATTTCTCCTCTCACGATTACCACAAGGAAGTTTCATTCACTTTGCGGCTGATCCAGTTCGCGGCATAGACGAGAACGAATCCGACGACCCCTTGGAAAAATCCGACCGCCGTGGCGAATCCGTAGTTGAAATCGATCAACCCTTTGCGGTATACATAGGTGTTGAGCACATCCGCCGTTTCATAGATCGTCGGATTGTACAGCAGGATGATCTTCTGGAAATCCGCTCCCAGCATGCTGCCAAGGTTGAGAATGAACATAATGACGATCGTCGGCATTATTCCCGGCAAGGTCACGTATCGAAGCTGGTTGAAGCGATTCGCTCCGTCGATGCGGGCCGCTTCATACAGCTCCGGACTGATGCCGGACAAGGCGGCAAAATAGATAATGGCGCTGAAGCCGGCGCTTTGCCAAATGCCGAGCGTCGTATACACCGTGCGGAACCAGCCCGGCTCTTGGAAGAAATGGATGGCGTCCACGCCCAATCTTTCCAGAAACGCATTAATGACTCCTGTTGTCGGCGACAAAAACGTGAGCGCAATGCCGGCGACAACGACCGTGGAAATGAAATAAGGCAAATAACTGATCGTTTGCGTAATTCGTTTGAAAACGACATTGCGAATTTCGTTAAAGCAGAGCGCCAGCAAGATCGGAATGGGGAACCCGAATACGAGCCCGTATACGTTCAGCAATATCGTGTTGCGCATCAGGCGCGGGAAGAACGGGTCTTTGAAAAACGCGATAAAATGTTTGAGCCCGACCCAATCGCTGCCTGCGATTCCTTTGACAATGTTGTATTTCTGAAACGAAATGATCAATCCGTACATCGGCCAATAAGCGAACAGCGCATACCAGATCAACGCGGGTATAAACATAATGTACAGCCATTTGTTCGACAACAGATCTTTGGCCCATGAGCCGGACCTTTGGCGGTTCGTTCCACCCAATTGCTTCGCCTCCCTAGAAGTAATGTTAGACGACGAGTCAGCCTGCTTCTGTCTGCGTCGATTTGCAGTAGACGCCATAGGTCTTCCACGGCGCAAATCCCAATTTTCGATAAAAGTCGGGAATGCCGGTCCAATCGATAGCGAGATGGCGGATCCCGTTGTCGTATTGATAGCGGATCGCCGCCTGCACGAGCGCAAGCCCGTAGCCGCGGTTGCGGCAATCCGGGTCTACGCCGAGCGGCCCGATCCCTCCCAGTTCCTCCCGAAACAGCGGCGCCCAATACGTGTTCTGCGCGATGACCGGAGAAGCGGCGTCATTGATCCGGCAAAATCCGACGATCTCCCCTTCGCGCTCCAATACGACGAATTCTCTTCCCGTGCCGCCGTATTCGAAATATTTGACGGCCTCATACAACCATCGGCCGGGAAAACATCGCTCTAAAAAAGCGAGAAAATCCTCCTTCCGCTCCGGCGAAAGCAACACACAGCTCGCGCCGTCCCGGAAAGAAGGAAAGTCTGGCGGATGCTCCGTCATCATATTGCGGTACACGTCGTATACGTCGTTCTGATACTTGTAACCCCTTCGTTCCAGCCAGCTTGCCGCTTGGGCGTCGCCTTTCGGAACCCCGGGGAAGTAATGCCACGGATCCCCGCCGATATGGATTTGGCGGACGCCGTATTGCCGCAGCGCCTGCTCCGCCGCTCCCAGCAGCCGGCTCCCGATGCCTTGCCCGCGCCAGGCGGTGCCGACGAGCAGGACGGAGATCCACCCCATTCCCTCGCCCAACCGCAGCGGCTCGATCTGCTCCCGCCATATCTTCGAGACGACAAATCCGGCTACGCTCTGCCCGTCGTCGGCAAGCGCGGCCCATGAACCGGCTTCAACCACGTTGGCGTCGCGGATGCTGTTCTGGCGGAACAACGCTTCGCGAATCGGAAATTCGCCGCCGATTTCGCGGTTCCATAACTCGCATAGGGGCCGAATCGTATGTTCATTGATCGGTACTAATTTCATTGCGTCCTTCCTCCATTCGCCGGTCATCGTATCGCTTTGTTTCGCTCGTCTTCACCGGCGCTTTATTCATTGTAAAAAAAATAACCTCCCGCGGCGGCTGCAGATCGTCTTTGTTTCGTGCACTTTCGTCGCGGCTTCCTGGCCGTTTGGACGAAAGTGCACGTTTCGGAGACGAAATTGCACCGATTCGCACCGACTTTCCGGACCTCGCCCATCGTTCTATTGGAAAACGTACAATAACAATGCCTGGTTTATGGCGCGAATGGAAGTTCGATTGGAAAAAGTCCAATGGAATCCCGCATTTTTTCTTTTTCTCAACATATTTCGAAGATTCTGTTGGATAGATTCCAATGAGAAGGCCGCATTCGTGCCCACAACAAAGAAACCGTTGGATACAATCCAACGGCCATCAAGCCTTTTCGGCATCTATTCATATTCGCCCCTTAGTTCCTGCTCGATCTCGTTCAATATTTGCGCGCCTCCTTGCGCCATCCATTCCACGACGAATCGGTCGAAAGCTTCGATCGGCTCTTCGCCCAGCACGATTTTGAAGAACGTTTCGTTTTCAAGCTTTTGCAGTTTCGCCCACTTCTTCTCCATTGTCGGGGTCGACGCAGTGAACAACGGCTTCATTTCGTGGAATGTACGCTTGAGCGCGGCGCCCGAATAACGATAGGCATGGGAAGGCGCCCAATCGCCCGCGTTCGCCCCGGGGTTCGCTTGATCGCGCAAGTAACGCTCGTAAATCGACCGCATCTCTTGGGACAATTGCTGCGGCGCCGTCTCGCCCCGAATCGACCGCATCAAAGCGTCGTGTTTGCGGCTGACGGCATCCCGATATTCGACCGACAGCATCAACGGAAACATCTCGATATACGTGACGTCGAGCTGCAAATCGTCCTCCGTCGGTTCGCGGCCGAAACGGGTTTGTAAATTCAAATTGACGATCAGCGCTTCCGGATGCTTGAACCCTTTCTTCACGACATGAAAATTGCCGCTCATCGGAACCATCGTCGCATGATATTTTCCGTCGTTGCCGGCAATGGCATAAGGCCTCCAATCCGCAGCGGGATCGTTCTGGACCGCTTCGCCGATCTCCCACGGAGCCCACCACGGCGCGAAGAAGACGCCTGTCTGTCCGCGATTCACCAGTTCGAACGGATTTTTGCGCAGCGCGAAATCTTGATCGATCAAACCTTCGGCATACCATTTCCGGACTTGCGCCAAAGCTTGCTTCGCCTCCGGCGTCGTTGAGCCGTACACGAGCTTGCCCTCCGCATCCCGATGCCAAATATTCGGGTAAGCGCCGAATGCGTTGAACACCGCTTTGAAATCATGGGCCTCGGTATACCCGCCCGATGTGATCGCTTTGCTGTTGCCGGTCATTCCGATCGTATCCGCAATTCCGTTGCGGTCCGGATCCCGTTCGATGAACGCTTGCGCAATCGCCGCCACGTCCTCAAGCGTTCTCGGTTCCGGCAGCTTCAATCGGTCAAGCCAGTCTTTGCGAACCCAGACGAGCGGATAGGAATCCGCCTTCGGCAATATATTCGGGATTGCCATTAATTTGCCGTTATATGTCGCGTTGTCCAACGCTTCTCCACGCGTCGCGCCGTATATTTCCTTCAGTAGCGGCGAGGCGTACTTATCGTACACTTCCGTCAAATCTTCAAGCAAGTCGTCTTTCGCCATCATGCGGAACGTTTTTTCGTCCACGATCATCGCATCCGGCAAATCGTCGCTGGCCAGCGCCAAATTGAATTTTTGATCGTAGTCGTTGCCCGAAGCGTACCACAATATTTTAAATTTTACATTCGTCTTATCATAGAGATATCTAGTAAACAAATTGTCTTCGATCGTATCGCCGGGCGGCAGCTTCAAATCGGGTCTGACCGATTTGACCATGGTCACTTCGACCGGCTCCGGCAACCGGAACGGATCGATAACGTCCGTTTCGGCGTCTTGACGATGCAATCCGTCCTTGTCGGCCGCCGTTTCGGCGATTGGCAAGCAAGCGGGCAGCGCCGCCAGAAGCATCATCGACAACAGCAGCGGCAGCGCTTTGCGTATCGGCATCGCGTTTCCCTCCCTTTCCCGTCGCTGGCGCAAAATTGCGCATCCGAAGCATCCGAGGCTCAGTTCATGTTCAAACCGTTCTTATAGATATCGAATTTTTTGCGATATTCGCTTGGCAACATTCCCGTCACGGCTTTGAACACTTTGCAAAAATATTTTTCGTTCGGATATCCCGACTTCGCGGCAATCCAGTAGATCGGTTTTCTCGTTTGTTCCAGCATCGTTCTGGCATAGGAAATGCGGATTTCCCGGAGATGCTCTTGAAAGGTTTTACCGGTAAAATCTTTAATGCAGCGAGCAAAATAGCTGCGGCTCATATTCGCCTCTTTGGCCACAAGCGATAATGTCAGTTCATGGTCAAACTTGCTGTTCATATAATCGAGCGCCTTGCGGACGCAGGCGAGCAGTTCGTCCGAATCGGCGCCGGAAGCCGATTCCGGCGGAATATTGGCCGGCAGACCGGCAACGGGCGCGTTCCGCGGCGACTTCTCGTCGATTCTTGTGCGGATCCGGGCCAGCACCTCGTCCATCTGTTCGTGTTCCAGTTCGGTTTTCGTAATATAGTCGATCGCGCCCAAGCGCAACGATTCTTGAATCAGCTCGAAATCTTGATGGAATGTTAATACGACGGTATGCATATGCGGATATAGCTTCTTAACCTCGCGAAACAATTCGATTCCCGACATCAGCGGCATCGCCAGGTCGGTAATGAGTACGTCCATTCGCTCCCCGGTCAGCAGTTCCAGCGCCTTCTTGCCGCTTCCGGCTTCGCCGGCGACCTCGAAGCCGTATTTATTCCACGGCATCATGCCGATGAATCCTTTGCGCACGAGATGATCGTCGTCAACGACTAAAACCTTGTACATCCTGCTTACCTCCCTCATTCGTCGGCAACCGCACCATGACGGTCGTCCCTTGCCCGGGCGCGCTCTCGATTTGAAGGCCCGCCCGTTCTCCGAAATGAAATTGCAGCGTACGGATCACGTACTGCAATCCGATTCCTAATCCGAACGATTTATGATCGTCCGATTCCCCGTCCAGCAGCCGTTCGATTTCTTTCTCCGTCATGCCCTGTCCGTTATCCTTGATGCGGATCATGACGCCGTTTTCGCCGTCTTCCTTGACCGATACCTCGATTAAACCGTTCTCGTCGTCAAGCCCGTGAAACAAGGCGTTTTCCACGATCGGCTGAAGTATAAATTTCGGCACAGGGCGCTGCAGCACGGTTTCATCCGCATAAATCCGCAGATCGAATTGGAAGTTGTAACGTACGCCTTGCAGCATAATATATTGGCGGATCGCCTCCAATTCGTCCTTGATCAACGCTTCTCCCCGTTTGCTCAAGTTATAATGAAGCACTTTATTTAGCGTGGAGATCAGATGATCGATTTCTTTCTCTCCCTTGGCCCGCGCCAGCCACCGGATCGTATCGAGCGTATTGTGCAGGAAATGCGGGTTGATCTGGTGCATCAGCCGCTCCATTTCCAGTTCCGCTCTCCGCTTCTCCTTCCGTTCTACTTCGCCGATCAATTCGGAAATTCGCTGCCGCATTTTCGTAAACTCGTTATGAATCGTATCGAATTCCAAATTGTTCGACCAACGGGAGGGCGCCGTCAGATTATTTCTGCGGACGGCGCGGATGTCCAAATATAAATTGCGCAAAGGGCGATATAGCGTGCGCCATATAATGACGGCGAATAAGCAGCCGACGGCCAAAGACAATGTGCCGAGCAAGGCGAATTGCTTCTCCCAACGATCGATTTCCGCGTCGTATGCCGCCTGGGGAACCGCCGCCACGATGTTCCATGTCGGGCTTTGGCGGTCCCGGAACAAATAGAAACCGTTTACAAGCGTTTTATCCTCCGATAATCCGTCGAGCAAGCTTCCAACGGGAAAATGCCGTTCGTCCTCGCTATAGGTAACGACTCCGTTTCCGTCGAGAATCAAATGATATGTATTGCTGTTCAACGGATCGTTCTTAATGATCGTTTCCGCCAATCGAAAACTCGTTTCAATATAAAGATATAAGGTATCGCTCTCGGGCAACTCTACCTTCCGTTTCACCGAGAATACCTGGCTGCCGTCCAAAGGATTTAACGACGTATGCGGCCCGTAATAAGTGATTTTGCTCGTTTTCATCAGGACGGGCAATCCGTCGATATCGAACGGTTCTTGCACTCTGTAATTTTCGAATAAATACCGATTCGTGCCTTCGATATAGTAGAAAGTCAGCCCCAGCGTCGGGTTGGTAAAATTGATCAGGCTCAACTCGCTGACGATTTCGTCATGCAGCGCTTTCTTCTCGTATGAATCGGCCAAAAAATACCGCTCCAAATTTTTCCCTACCCTCCCGTCAAACGCAAGCTGCTGGGAAACGTGATTCAATTGGCTTAACGTATTTTCGAGCGAGAAACGAACCTGGTTCAAATGGCTGCGGACGCCCCGTTCGGCCTTGTTGTCCAAGATCGAGGATAACGAAACGTAAGAAATGCTTCCGACTAGAATAAGCGGCATCAAAGCGGTCATAAATAAGCTGATCATCAACCGGTGTTTCAGCGAATATGGCTTAAAGTAGCGCCTGCTTCCGCGGATTCGATTTCCGGGCAACTTCACGGGCTTCAAGTCAGTCATCCCCTGTCTGCGTTCTTATAACCGTTAAAGCGTTTACAAACGTGCGAAAAAGAAGGATACGATTCGTATTCCTCCCACAATTCAATAGTTACAGGGTAACCTATTACGTAAGGTTCCGCAACTACTTCTGTCACCGGAAACATTTGATTCGCCGGTTTGTTTCGATTAGCCTCATATATATTCTTCGTCCAGTGTCTTCGTTTCGAACACATTCGCTTCGCGAAAATTAACGTCGATGCGCAACTGATTCGCAAAACCGCGATCGATGTTCCCTAACTCGAACAGATTCTGTATCGCGTTCCGTTCCGCTTGGATCGCCTTCAACTCGAGATCTCTTCGTTGCGCATTCAACAGCCCTTTCGACCGGGTCCATAAGCGATCGTTCTCGAGATGCAGTTCCATGCCCCGATAATCCGCGATAATCGCCCGCACGGTTTCCCGATTGCGCTCCGTCTCCAACTGTTTCATTCGTTCTATCGCCGCGCGGGCCGCCTCGAGCTTAAGCTCCTTATAAATATTCCATTCCGGATGCGACGGGTCCATCTTCCTTTTTTGCCTCCGCCCCTTCAATCCATGCCATAAAGCCGACCATGCCGCCATCAACCATATTTTGATGCGATACCGGCTTGACAGCAATAGCTCTACCTTGTCAAGAGACCGTTGGAAACGATCTGCAAATTCGGGAGAGATGCGCCCGTCTCGAAGCCATCGCTCGCCGACGCTTCTTTCCGCGCTCAGCGCCTCCATGCGAAGACCCACCGCCGATCTCCACGCTTTTCCGATGTCCGAATGGCCCTTCAATTTCGACAAATGGATTCGTCTCGAATATTCGGACAGCAAGTCCATCGCTTCTTGCTTGTTCTCGTCGCTCATTTCCTCGCGTATGGCCGCTAATCCGGCTTCCAGCACTTGAATGCGGGCATTGCGCTCTACTTCCTCCCGGTTATCCGAATGGATTCCCAACCCGCGGGTGAGCAGCGGCAGCATGACGCTGGCGATAACGAGCGTCAGCAAAATGACGCCCGCGCATATAAAAAGAATGAGATTTCGTTCGGGGAACGGCTGATTGTCCGCAAGCGTCATCGGAATCGAGAACGCCGCCGCAAGCGTCAAGGCGCCGCGAACGCCGGAGAGCGCCGTTAACAGCGAAGGTTTAAACCGGCGGTTAGCCGCCCATACCCAACAAAAGCGCAATAGGATAAGAACGCCGGTAATAGCGACAATATAACCGATCACTTGGCCGTTATTATACGACGGGTCCCGCCATATTTGATCGATGACTCCCGGAACTTCCAATCCAAGCAATAGAAAGACGAGACCGTTCAGCGTATACAGAATAATCGACCACGTGCTGTCCGATACGACGCGCAGCCGAATCGAAGCGGACTTCATCCGATCCCGCTCGACCGCATGCGTGACTCCCGCCGCAACGACGGCCAATATGCCCGATACGTGAAGCTCTTCCGCAATCAAATAAATGATAAACGGCGTCAAAATAATAATGAGCATATGAAGCGTAGTATCCTCCATCCCGAGCCGGCGGAGCAGCGACCTGAGCCAAATGACGAAAAAACCGAGCAATGCGCCCGCGATCAGGCCGCCGGCGGCGATAACGATGAAGCTTCCGATCGCCTTCGGGAGCGAGAAATAACCGGTAACGGTCGCGGCGATCGCAAAGTTAAACGCCACAAGGCCGGAAGCGTCGTTCATTAATGCTTCGCCTTCGAGCAAATGCATAATTTTCCCCGGCAGATTGGCTCGGCCGGATAACGAACCGACGGCAACGGCGTCGGTCGGCGAAAGAATCGCCGCTAAGGCAAAGGCCGCCGATAGCGGGATTGCCGGAATAAGCCAGTGAATAAACGGCCCTGCAAGAAGAACGGTAGCAAAGACGAGTCCAAGCGCCAAGAGAAGAATGGGGGTTCGCAGCTTCCATAGCTCCTCGCGCGGCGTCAGTTTCCCGTCGTTAAACAACAGCGGCGCGATGAACAAGACGAGGAACAGCTCCGGGTTTAGCGGCACATGATACAATCCGGGCATATACGCCGCTGCGACGCCAAGCGCGATTTGGATGAGCGGCACCGGAATAAACGGCAGGAAGCGGTTGATGACATTGGAGATGCCGATAAGCGCCAGAAACATGAGGACCATAAGAAAGATTTCCACGCGGGATCCAGCTCCTTTATAGGGATCAATAAGCAAGACGGACGGCAAACGGTACGGTAAAATTTAACTTGCCGCATGTAGCTAACATCCCCAAAATGGCTGTAAAAAATAAGTTGTTGCAACCATGCTTCATAACATGCGTCTACTCGGGAAACGAGAAAAAGGCCGGTCCCAAGTCGATAACAACTTCTGGACCGGCCCCGCCGACCGTCTTGGAAGACGGATTCGTCTCTATTCGTCAAGCTCTACATTGTGGTACACTTGCTGCACATCCTCCAAATCTTCGAGGACGTCGATCATCTTCTCGAATTGGGTCTGCGCGTCTTCGGGAAGCGTGACATAGTTTTGCGCGAGCATCGTAAGCTCGGCGACGGTAAATTCATCGATGCCGGCATTCTTGAGCGCTTCTTGCACAGCATGGAACTGCTCCGGTTCGGCGTAGACGATGACGGCGTCGTCTTCCTCCATCATATCGCGTACGTCGACTTCCGCTTCCACCAATATTTCGAATACTTCATCGGCCGTTTTGCCGACCAACCCAATCACTGCGGTCGCGTCGAACATATAGGCAACCGATCCGCTTACGCCCAGGCTGCCGCCGTTTTTCGTAAATGCGGCGCGCACTTCGGAAGCGGTACGGTTTACATTATTGCTCAATGCGTCCACGATAACCATGGCCCCGTTCGGTCCGAAGCCTTCGTAACGCAATTCGTCGTAGTTTTCCTCCGCGCCGCCCTTCGCCTTTTCGATCGCGCGATCGATGATCGCTCTCGGCACATTATACGTTTTGGCACGTTCCAGCACGACCTTTAGAGCCCGGTTCGATTCCGGATCGGGTTCCCCTTGCTTGGCCGCTACGTAAATCTCGCGTCCGAATCTTGCATATATACGACTTGTGTTCGCATCTTTCGACGCTTTCTTTTCTTTAATATTATTCCATTTACGCCCCATACTGTTTCCGCTCTCTTTCCATATTGAATCCTCGTCGTCTGACTTCATAATATCTAGTATATTATATCTTTTTCGTGCCATTTGAACAAGTTTTTAAGTGGTTGCATAAAGAAAGGGAAGGCTATACGCCTCCCCCGAATGACCGCTTCGCTTCCCATTTACTTGTTCAAATAAATTCGCGGCACTCTGCTTCCGATTCCCGTCAAAATTTCATTGGCGATCGTGCCGCATCGTCCGGCGATCTGCTGCGCCCCGATCGCTTCCTCGCCGTCCTGTCCGATAATCGTTGCCGTATCGCCTTCTTGCACGCCGTCAATACCGGTTACATCGACCATCAACTGATCCATGCAAATATTGCCCGCAATGAACGCCTTCTGTCCGCGGATAAGAACATACCCGCCCTTCCGGGACCATTCCCGCGGAACGCCGTCGGCATAGCCGATGGATACAGTCGCGATGACGCAATCGCGCCCGGCCGCGTAATTTCGCCCGTAGCCGACAGGCTCGCCTTCGCTCAATCGCTTGACCAACGTAACTCTCGCTCTTAAAGACAGTGCGGGACGCAAGTCGGCATCCGCGTTCACCTGATCGTTCTCATTGCACAGCATTCCGTACAGAGCAATCCCGGGACGGGCCAATCCGCAGTGTATATCCGTATAATTCAAAATTCCGTAACTGCTTTGGATATGAAGCGTACCGGGATCGATTCCCACCCGTATTAATTGTTCCACCGTTTTCATAAACCGGCTAATTTGGCGGTCCGTAAAAGCGATATCCTGCTCTTCCTGACTGTCCGAAACCGACAAGTGAGTGAACGTTCCCGCGATCCGAACGTGGCGGAGCCGATACATCGAATAAATTTGTTCCATCCGGCTGTAATGTTCGCCCAATCTGCTCATGCCCGTGTCGATTTTAATATGCACATTGATCGGTTTGCCGTATTCGTCCAACGCTTTGCCGTAATCGCTGCTAATAACGGTTTGCGAAAGACGGTAGCGCGCAAGATCGGCGAAACGGTCGGGAGAAGTATATCCGAGGACTAATATTTCCCCTTTTATCCCGTTTTTCCGCAATGCGATCCCTTCGTCCACTTCCGCCACCGCGAAATGTTTGACGCCGATGCCGCACAGATGCTTGGCCACCGGTACGCTGCCGTGCCCGTACGCATTCGCCTTCACGACCCCCATCAAATCGCAAGCGGGCGGCAACACGCGTTTAAGCTCCGAGGCATTATGCGCAATACGGGCTAGGTCGACTTCCGCCCATGCTCTGTGGCGGCTGACCGGCTTGGGCGCGAAAAATCGCAGCAGCCGGACCGCAGCGAGAGACAATAGGATAGACAGCAGCGCGACACATACGTAATGGATCAGACTATCGCCGACGACGATCGAAGTCAGTCCGGTTAATTTGCCGGCGCCTCGCACGAAGACAATGGCGATCGGATGCAAAATATAAATCCATGTGCTGATCTGTCTGAGCGTTTGCCCTCTTCCGCTCTCGTTTTTAGGCCGCTCCAAGAGCAAGAAGCCAAACAGAAAGTATACGGCGGGAACGAGAAATAGATACATGCTGTCGTGCCGCGGCAGCTCCAATTGACGCAGCAGCATCCCTTCGCCGAACATCAATGCAAGCGATGCGGCCAAACATGCGGCGCTTGCTTGCGCCGACCGGCCCGAATCGGGCCGTGCGGCCGCCCACGCGCCAAGCGCTAAATAAAGCGGCGCGAAAAACAAACCGTTTCGCGTGTAATCAAACAGCGCAAACATCGATGTATAGGCGTCCAGCAATATCCCGCTTCGTTCGATCAATCCGTAATAGCTGTCGCCGAGCATACCGACCGCATATAATATTCCCGTCGCGGCAAGCGTAATCCGGAGCGAAAAAATCCGGGTGAGATAGTAGACGATATACATCCCAATCATCAGCGCCGGAAGGTACCATAAATGATAAAACGTGCCGTCGAAAACGATATCCTTCAACAAAGAAAAGAAGCTGAAATCGTCGGTAAAATAGCCTGAATAGATATTTAACGGCAAGTATAGCAATATCGAAACCAAGTACAATATCCCGATTTTGCGAACCGTACGGTGCAGCGTTCTCCGATCTTGGCCCAAGTCGCCGGTCAGCTTGCGAAAGAGGAAAAAACCGGAGACGATAAAGAAAAACGGCACGGCCAGGCGCGCTGCGATGCCGGTCAGCATAAAGTCGGCATAGCCGTTGTAGGACATCAACGGGCCGGTATGAATGGCGATGACCAGCAAGGCGGCGACGATTTTGAAACGATCGAGTCCGATGTAACTTGGGCCGTTAGGCGCAGCCATGCTTGTCACTGCCTTTTCGGTGAAATACGGTCACGACGAACCCGTCCTGATTGTTGCCCGAGAGGCAATACCGATCGCCGCGCACGACAGGTACGTTCGTAATGCCGCCCTCCGCCGGAACGTAGTAGATTTCTATTGCCGCATGTTTATGTTCCATAACGAGATGCGAACGTTGAAACGTATATTGCTTGACATATTCGATGTATTCTTCCAGGCAAAATCCGCGTTGTTCCATGATCGCCGAATGCGGAAAGCCGACATAGCGAAAATGCCACGGCTCGCAGGCTATGTTCGTGATCGCTTCCTTCCCTGTTTGATACCTTTGTATAAAGCCGTATTCGGCGGCAAGCCGTTTGAAAACGAAGCAGACGCCGCGGTCGGGGAACGAAGGACGAATATAATCGACATGATCCGTCCGCTCGCCGACATCTACCGCCAACCCCGTTTGATGCTCGCTTTCGTTCGGACGGGCCACATAACTCGCAGTGAAAGCGGCGCCGTTGTCCCGCAGCGAAGTTTCATAGATTTGCGCTTGCGCTTCTCTCGAACGATAACCGCTGACGACGGCGATGCGATCCGTCGCGCGGCAAGCTTTCAACAAGGTCTGCAGCTGCTCGAAGCAGGTTTTTTCCAACGATAAATCCGGTTCATAGGAATGCGAAGCCGCGTACATGCGGTCCACAAGCACAAGGTCTGCCGCGTCTTGCGGCACCATGATCGGATGGCTGCTGTTGACCAATAACAGATGTCCCCGATAAATATGGCCGCGTTCCAAATGAATGATATCGTATGCCAACGAAGGCTGGGCATGATTGGTCCGAACGGATGCTGTCAATTCCATACGACTGGCTCCTCCGTAAGCGCATGCGCAACGAGCCGATCCAAAATTTCGGCATAGGAAATGCCGATGGAGCGAAGCATATTCGGATATCTGCTCGTCGACGTAAAACCGGGCATCGTGTTCACCTCGTTAAACACGAGCCCTCCTTCGCTTGTCAAGAACATGTCTACCCTGGCCAGCCCTTTGCAGCCGAGTGTCCGATAAATCTTCAGCGCCGTCTCTTTGACCTTGGCCGATATGTCGGCGCCAATTCTGGCAGGCAGATGGATCGATGACGTTTCCAGCGAATACTTCTCATGATGATCGAAAAAATGCCCGGCGATTTCAATTTCGTCTACTTCCCCAACAATCGGATCGGTATGGCCGAGAACCGCGCAGCCTACCTCAAACCCTTGAATATGCCGCTCGATCACCACTTTATCGTCATGCGACAAGGCGAGCTTGATGCCGTCGATCAACTCCCCCTCGTCGAAAGCCTTCGTAATGCCGAAGGACGACCCCGATTTGGCGGGTTTCACATAGAGGGGGAAGCCGAGCCTGGCAGCGTCGACGGCGGCCTTGTCGATCGAATCGCCTTCATGCAGCGTAATCGAATCCGGCGTTGCGATGCCCGCGTTGCGAACTAATGTGTGCGCGATGTCCTTATCCATGCAGATCGCGGATGAAAGCGTGCCGCAACCGACGAACGGGATGCCGGACAGTTCAAGCAGTCCCTGTACGGTGCCGTCCTCTCCGTTTTTGCCGTGCAAAACCGGGAAGACAACATCGATCGGAATGATGCGAAATTCGGTACTGATAAACTCGATCAGTCCTCGAACCTCCCTGCTCGGGGATATGCATGCCGGCGAGCAATCGGGATGCGCATGCCAGCTGTCGTCCCGAATCCCTTCTACTTCTCCTTTATATAAGAGCCATTGTCCGTTTCGAGTAATTCCTACCGTAACGATGTGATAGCGATCCCGATCCAAATGTTCGATGATCGCGGCGGCCGAGCTTAGCGATACTTCGTATTCGGTGGAACAGCCGCCGAACAATACCGCAACCGTTGCTTTTTTCATAAATAAAGCCTCCTAAACGTATAAGTGAAGCGCCGCTTTCCGTAAGCCGCGACTTGCAGCAAAACGATACGCTTTGTCTTAATACATCCATGTTAGCCCGGCCGTCTTATTTTTCCTTAAAAATAAAATTAAGTTTTTCTAAAGAATAGACAAGATAGAAATTAAAAATCTTAAAGATCGAAAGCTTGCAAAACAAAACAATGTGTTATATATTATATATGAGCATATGTTCATATATTAATGTTTTTAATTGAATGCAGAATATTTGGAAAAATCGGTCTAAAAGAGGTGCCTGTTTATGAAGAACAATACGTCAACCAAAACCCGCAACAACGAACATCACCACCACCATGGGATCGGCCATCATCATCACGGGGCAGGCGGCCACAGCCACGGAGACAATCGCGAAGGAAACAAGAAAGGTTTGCTCATTGCATTTGTTATCACTACGTCCATTATGGTGTTGGAGTTTGCCGGCGGTCTCGTGACAGGAAGTCTCGCGCTATTGTCGGACTCCGGGCATATGTTGAGCGACGCAAGCTCGCTGCTGCTCAGTTTGGTCGCCATGATCTTTGCGGCCAAAGCCGCTTCGCCGAAGAGAACGTTCGGATTTTACCGGTTTGAAATATTGGCGGCCCTGTTCAACGGCGTTACCTTATTTGTTATCGCTTTTTTCATCATAAAAGAAGCCTGCGAGCGATTCTACAATCCGCCCGAAGTGGCGAGCGGTTCGATGATGCTGATCGCTTCGATCGGACTCGCGGCCAACATGATCAGCGCATGGATGCTGATGAGAAAAGGCGACGTGAAAAACAACGTCAATCTTCGAAGCGCCTATCTTCACGTGCTTGGCGATATGCTCGGGTCGGTCGGCGCGATCGTCGCCGGACTCGTTATGCTCGTGTTCGGCTGGTACGCTGCCGATCCGATCATCAGCGTTGTCGTCGCCTTGTTAATATTGAGAGGCGCATGGGGCGTCTTGAAGCAGGCGGTTCACATTCTAATGGAAGGAACGCCGGACAATATCGATCACGACGAGGTAAAACAAACGCTCCAAAGCATCGACGGCGTCGTCGACGTGCACGATCTTCATATATGGACCGTTACATCGGGTTTTCACGCATTAAACTGCCATATGCGAGTCGACAACGATGCGGATTCCCAAGCGGTGCTGCAGCAAGCCATACATCGGCTCGAAACGGAATATGGCATTACGCACAGCACGATTCAAACGGAGCATTCGCATATTCAACACGAGCAATTAAAACTGTAACGTTGTTGGCCTCGGTAAAGCGGCCGGCCCCCTTTCTTGGGAGTGTCGGCCGCTTCGTTTTATACGATTCGCCGATCCTTACGCGTTTCTCCGTTCAATCAAAACTACGTTAGCGAAGTGATGCACGCTTTTACCTTCCTCTTTTTCCCGCTTTCTGTCGAAATCCCGTTCGCTCAGTAGGCATCCCACGGCATAACCTCATTAATTATTAACATAATTAAATAAATCTCCTGTCTGAACCATCCCACCGCTATCAGGCTTTTTAATGGCCGTTTTGTACGCCAGGCGTAACCTGTTTTCATATTTAAAAGTAATCGTGGACATTCTGTAGGGAAACGGATATTCAGCTTGTCGACGGCTAGAAACGGCCTTCTGAACGAGAGGGATATCGACAGAAGGGACGGAAATGCACATAATAAAACCAAACGCCATAAATCGCAATAAAATGAAAAAAGGGCCGATGGCCCTCCCCTTCTGCGTTACATAAATCGCTAGCGATTAGACGACAGACGATTTCCTTCTCCATCCGATCAGCAAAAACGCTCCAACGACAATCAACGCGATTGCAAAGAGCGGTTGATCGTTGAAACGGTTGAAGATCGATCCAAGCGAAAACACCGCAAAGAACAAAATCGACAATGTCGATAAAATCGCGATCGGGATCAGCAGCCACTTGTTGCGATTGCCGAACCAATAAAATTCGAATAATCCCACCGCCGGAGCCAGTATAAAGCCGGGCCACATAGATCCCCAATTATCGTACAGCATCGATATTTGGCAGACGACTCCTACCGTGAAGAGAATTCCGCCCGGAATCAAGAGGCCGCTTCCCCGCCGATTCGTAACCGAGAAATACATCCAGTGAAAAAATATAGCTAACGGAAGCACGAACATACTCGGCCAAAAATATCCGATAATCGTCCCAGGCCCAAATTCAATTCCCCGGTTTAGAAACAGAAATACGCCGAACAATACAAGCACGGCGCCAACGATTGCGCGCGAATTCATATTTTTCCTCCCTTTGCTTGTTAGCTACATCGTACCAATTCATACTTCGTTCGTCATCTAGCTAAGGTCAAGGGAAAAACTGGACTAAAGTCTGATTTCCTTCCTTATAACGTGCAAGCTGCAACGGATTTATTGCGATTCCAACTCGGTAAAGACGACTAATCGTCGGTTATGTTCGCGCTTCTTTTTATCGAACTTGCCGGTACACGTAATCAAATTCAGATTCGATGTTTCCGCTTCTCCAAAAATTCGTTCCAGAGGAGCTTCTTCGGTTTTGTACGACTCCACCGATTTTACAGTATAAGTCAATTGGTTCCCTTTCTGATCCGAAATCGTCACTTTGTCGTTTTTCTTTAATTTTCTTAAATGATAAAAGATCGCCGGCCCGGTATAATGATCGAGATGTCCGGCGATGACAGCGTTTCCCGGTTCGCCCGGTTTCGTCCAAGGACTTAAAATGCCTACGCGATCGAACTTCTTCGGTACCCCCATATGTCCATTCTCCAGTATTCCTACCGGCTCTACGATCGTATCCAAACCGATTGACGGAATTCGAAGCCGCACCGGAATGAAAGAAATCTCCTCCGTTTCTTCCGGTTCGTCTCTTTCCTCCTCTTCCGTAAATTCGGCGCTGTCATTCCGCTGGTTCGCATCATCAGTTCGAATTTGTTCCGGCTCCGGCGCCGCTAACCGGTCGTAAGACTGAAGCTGTTCCGCATCAGGACGATTCTCCGCCCGAATCGGTTCGCTTTCCGGCCGGCGCTCGCCGGTTTGCGCGAAGCATCCGCATAATATGATCAAAAGGCTGACTACGAACAAAAATTTCATTCGCAAAGCCGTCACTCCTTTCATTCCGATTTTCAAATTGAAAAAAAGAGGGAAGCCCCTCTTTTTGTCGTTACTTGCTCGTTCCGCCCAATCCCGATTTCGGCATTCCCGGCGTTTCGACTGCTCTCATTTTGATTCTTTTTGCATGTTTGCTGTACGGCTTCACATGATGCTTTTTCGCATGTTGTTTCACATGACGCTTTTCATGCGTTTTATGATGGGTTACCGGCTCCGCAAAACCAACTGCGGCGCAAGATAACGACAAAGCCGTCGCAATCATAATGGCAGCGATTCTTTTCATGCTTATCCTCCAAATCGGTGTAGTTAATGTGTTACACGATATATTTTCCGAAGATTCATTTTCAATTATGTGTTGTTATTTTTGGAAGGGAAACAAAACAAAAACCCCAACAATTCGTCGCGATCGCCGGGGGTGAATAGTTGTATTTTCTAGGGACGCTACATTCCGTTCGTTTCGCTGCCTTCCTCTTGAGTCCTCGCTTTGCGCTTTCGCCGTATAGCATATACCGCCGCCGCGCCGAGCGCAGCGACGCCGATCATGCTTGCGTAAGTGTATCCGTTGAATTCAATGGACATAATTCCTAATGAGACCAATGCCAATGCGGAAAAATAAATAAAATTGCCGATGACCGTACTGATGGTAAAATGGCCGAACTTCATGCCGCTTATTCCTGCCGCCGTGTTGATAATGCTTGAAGGCATGAACGGCAGCAATCTGCAAATGAGAATATATACATATCCTCTACCCTCTATTTTATTCTTCCATTTCTGATTCAACTTGCGCGATAGAAACTCCTGAAACCAGTAACGCGCGGCGAAAAATGCGATGGTAGCCGCAACGATGCTCGAAAGGTAGCTCCATAGATAACCGTAAATAAAACCAAACATCGTAACGTTCAAAGAAATAAGAACGATGACCGGAATAATGGTAACCAAATTTTGCACAATCATTAATGTCAACGTAAGAAGCAAAACGAGCGCCATATTCTCATTCGTCAGCTCCCGAAATTTCTCCAAATCGCCTCTAAGCAATAGCGAGAAAGGTTCGGTGGTTAGCGCTGCGATAAAAAGAATGACGAGGAAGGCAAAGGAAATCAGTTTTGCCTTTTTGTTAATTGCGATCACCTCAATTCTGTCTGCGTATCAAAGGAAAAATTTACATAGCCAATTGATAAAGACAGTAATTATCATAATCCGTTTTCGCATAAAAAGCAAAAGATCCTTCGAACGTCATCGCTATGGCTTTTCCATCTAATCCAGCTCAAGATGGACACGCGGCAAACTTAACGCCAGCTTTCGGCGTTACATTATTTTTGCTAGCTAAAGTGCCTACTCCGCGGGACGTCCACCATCCCTATGATGTAAAATGTGCAACGTATTACCCCGTTTCATGAAGCGACTGCCACCTATGCTGCACAATATGCAACATTTCAGGCCATTTCGAGCGATGCAGGCCAACAATTTACCGAAATTGTTGTATTTTCTGCAACATAGCGACCCATTCTATGCTTTTTCCCCGCAAAATGTTGTACTCCGTACAACCTAAGGCTACTCCTACTAATATTTCGGGCAATTCCGCGCCACCAGTCTCGCGATCGAACGGTACAAAATGACCAAACCACAACTCCATTGTCAAACGACAAAACGATATAAAAATCCCCTTCAAGCGAAACATGCGTGGATCGCTTAAAGGGGATTACAGTCAGCGTGACTCGGATCAATCGAACGAAAAATCCTAGTACACTAAAGAAGAAAGCCCGTTAATATGGGATAGATAGCGAATATTGCTCGCTTCTTTCATCAATGAAGCGGGCATGCCTTTCAGGCGGGTTTGATTGCCGCCGATCGTTCCGATCGCGTCTTTGCGGCCAAGGCTGGCAAGCGTGCCGGAGAAGACAGGCTGGAATTCCTTCATTGGCGCTCCTTTGAAATAGGCGAATAAGTTGTAACCGACAAGCTCGCCCATTTGCCATGCGATCTGCGCGCTCGGCGGATAAGGGCGGCCTTCCGGTCCCATAACGACCGCGCTGTCGCCCGCAAGGAATACGTCTTGATGCGACGTAGATTGCATAAACGCGTTAACGGTCGCGCGTCCGCGGTTCGCCTCGATCCCGGAATCCGCTACGACTTTATTTCCGGTCACTCCGCCCGTCCAGACGAGCGTATTCGTTTCAATGGACGTGCCGTCTTTCAGAATGACGTTTTTCCCTTGCACTTCTGTCACGGCGACGCCGGTCAGAATGGTGACGCCCCGTTTTTCCAGACTCGTCTTCGCGCGTTCCACCAATTCCGGCGCAAAGCCCGGCAATATGGAAGGCGCGGCTTCGACGCAATAAAGCGATATATCGTTAAAGTCGATGCCTTTGTTGAGGCATAGCTGCGGCAGCGTATCGGCAAGCTCGCCGATCAATTCGATGCCCGACAGGCCGCCTCCGCCAATGACGAAAGTGGCATCCGCTTTGTTCTTCGTTTGGCTGTACGAGTCGAGGCATGCTTCGACATGCGCGCGAATCCGGTTGGCATCCTCCACGGATTTCAGCGTAAAGCTATGTTCTTCCAAGCCAGGTATGCCGAAATACGCCGTTTCGCTTCCCAACGCGATGACGAGAGCGTCGTACTCCAAGGCCGTGCCGCTGGCCAGGCTCACCCGTTTTTGCTCCAATGCGATTTCCTGCACCGTGCCGATCACGATATCGACATCTTTCTTGCGCAACAGTTTATCCAACGGGAGCGCCACATTTCTTTCGTTCAAGCCGCCGACGGCAAGACGGTGCAATTCCGTGACGATCTGATGGTATCCGTTGCGGTTCACGACCGTAATTCGAGCGTCTTCGGCCGGAATATATTTGCGCGCAGTCAGCGCGGTAAGCAACCCGCCGTAGCCGCCGCCTAATATAACAATATGTTTTGCCATTGTTTATTCTCCATCCTTTCTCGAATCATTGCCGAATTATTGCCGTTTTTGTCGCTCGGATAATACGTCCAAGAACGCTTGCGCGAAGCGAAGCGTTTTTTGCACTTGCGGATCTTTCAACATCTTCAAGATGCCGAACAGGCCGATGGTTGTCGTTTCCGATTCGGCGCGGTCGTTCGCTTCAATCGCAGCGGATGCGATTCCTTTCGCTTTCTCTTGGATCGGCTTGACGAATTCGTTCAATCCGCCTTTGAAATCTTCGATCAGAACCTTGTCCGTAGCGAGAGATTGCGCGACATCGTACGCTTTGGTCATGAAAGTGACCATTTCCGCCAATTTCGGCAGTTGCTCTACTAATTCGGTGAGCGATTGTTGCACCTCGGGCTTCATCAGTTGGTCGAGTATATCCAACTCTCCCCGCGTCTGGGTTGTTGCAGTTTGTTCTGCCTGCTGTTGTGTGACAGTTTCAGACATGTGAAAATGACCTCCTTTTCTTCATTTCCGCAAAGACAAGCATCCTAGAAAAATTCTCCGAATTTTGTCACCTAAAATAAGATTATTTGTGAACAATTTCACATCGAAGTACTACGGATTAGCCTAAACGGATTCTCTACTTTGATTATTGTAATCCTTTTGCCCGTAAACTGCAAAAATTTTTTTGTGTCGGTACCCGGCCCTTTCGAGAGAAAAGGACGCCTGCGGAGCATATGCGCTTCCCGGCATCCTTCTCGTTGCCACTTAATATGAATCGGTGTCGTGGCCTCTTTGTTCCGCTTCCTTGACGGCTTCGCCGGTATGCGCGGATCCTAACGGCCCGGCTCCCTTGCGCTCCGCCGCTTGTTTCAATCCGTCGGCAACGCGCCGGCCGTAGTCTTCGTCGCATTGCGTAAACAATTCGATCATGCGCTGCTGAATATGCGGACTGCATTTCTGCAAGGCATTGACAAGATTGAAGATCAAATCGTTCCGCTCGAAATCGTCGAATGCCCGGTACGTCTCGCCGGCCTGCTTGAAATCGTTCGTCCGGTCGATGCTTTGGCGCACCAGCTTCCCTTCGACATGCGGCGTATATTCCCGGCCCGATTGGGACGCTTCGCGCAAACCGTTCAAAGAGGAAGGTTCGTAATTGATATGCGGGTTTTGTCCGGGCGCAAGATCGACGTAATAGGCCATTTGCCCGTCGCGCTGATTCGTCGCCACCCGCTTCTTGGGCGCGTTGATCGGCAGCTGCAAATAATTGGCTCCGATCCGGTAGCGCTGCGTGTCGGAGTAGGAAAGCGTTCGTCCCTGCAACATTTTATCGTCCGAGAAATCCAGGCCATCTACGAGAACCCCGGTGCCGAACGCAGCCTGCTCGACTTCGGCGAAGTAATTTTGCGGATTTTTGTTCAGTACCATCCGTCCGACTGGCCGCCACGGAATTTGATCTTTCGGCCAAATTTTCGTGTCGTCAAGCGGATCGAAATCCAGTTCCGGATGATCGTCGTCGCTTAAAATTTGAACGAACAGCTCCCATTCGGGATAATCTCCCCGTTCGATCGCTTCATACAAATCTTGCGTCGCATGGTTGAAATTTTTCGCTTGAATCGCTTCCGCGTCGGCCTGCGTCAAGTTTTTAATGCCTTGCTTCGGCTCCCAATGGTATTTCACAAGCACGGCTTCCCCGTTTTGATTGACCCATTTGTACGTATTGACCCCCGAACCTTGCATTTGTCTGTAATTGGCCGGTATTCCCCACGGGGAGTAAACGAAAGTGACCATATGCAGCGTTTCCGGCGAATTGCTGCAAAAATCGAAAAATCGCTCGTCGTCTTGAATGTTCGTAACCGGATCCGGCTTGAAAGCATGAATCATATCGGGAAATTTAATGGCATCCCGGATGAAAAATATTTTCAAATTGTTGCCAACCAGATCCCAGTTGCCGTCTTCCGTATAAAATTTGACGGCAAATCCCCTCGGATCGCGCAACGTTTCGGGAGAATGGCCGCCGTGAATAACGGTCGAGAAGCGTACGAATACCGGCGTTCGCTTGCCTGCTTCCTGGAACAATTTCGCGCGGGTATACTTGGATATCGGTTCGTCGCCGACTTTGCCGTACGCTTCGAAATACCCGTGAGCACCGGCTCCGCGCGCATGAACGACCCGTTCCGGCACCCGTTCGCGGTCAAAATGAGTAATTTTCTCGATGAAATGATAATTCTCCAGCGTGGCGGGCCCGCGATTTCCGACCGTGCGCAAATTTTGATTGTTCGCGACAGGATGCCCTTGTCTTGTCGTAAGCGTTCGATCGTCTTCCCCTTCGCCCTTGCGTCCGTCAAGCGCATCGCCGGCACCCGTTACCGATATGCCGTTTTCCATCGCATTCTCTCTGTTCTGTTCATCGCCCATCAATCTGCTCCTCCTTACATTTCACATGGGAAAACATTAACTTTCTAGTTATTTTATAGAAATTATTATGTTTTATTCATTCCATTTCTTGAAATGTTAGGATGAGCAGGCTGCATCGACTGCAACAGCGCTTCGATTTCTTCGGTGCCGGTTCATTCGGTTTCGAATCCGTACAAACGGTTAAATACCGCCTGCAGCCCGGCCGGGCCGTGGGATTGCTTCAACTCGGCCGTCTTGCCTTCGCAAACGATTCGTCCCCGATCGAGAAAAACGACATCGTCGGCAACCGCTTCCGCGATTTGCAACTGATGCGTTGAAAAAACGACGGCTTGCCCCTGGCTTTTCAATTGTTGAACCAGTTGGACGAACGAATGCATCCAGAACGGATCGAGACCGTTGGTAGGCTCGTCCATGACCAGCAGCGGCGGTTCGGCAAGCAGCGCTTGAGCGAATAATAACCGCTGCCGCATTCCTTTGGAGAAGGAGCGCACCTGCTCGTTTCTAACATCCGCCAGTCCGACGGCGGCAAGCGTTTCTTCCGTTCGCCGCTTGGACACTTTGCGCAGCGATGCCCAGAAGGACAATGTTTCGCCGGCCGTCAATCCTTGGCCGAACAAATAATCGTCGGGCATATACCCAAGCTGCGCCGAGTAAGCTTTGCGATCGTCAGCCCATCGGTATCCGTTCACGCATATCGAACCGCCGCTCGGTTTCAGCACGCCGACGATCATCCGCAAAATCGTGCTTTTGCCGGCCCCGTTGCCGCCGCATAAAGCCAACACGTTGCCCCGCTTCACCGTCATGTTGACGACGTCGACGATGGTTCTCCGCTTGATCGTTTTGCGCACGTCCTGCAATGTCAATACCGGTTCGCAGGACTCTGCCGGCCGGTCCGCCGCCGTTCTAACGTAAGTCGGCTTACCCACGCGTTCGCCCCCTCTCCCATATGAAATAGCTTCCCAGCATCGCCAGACCGACCCATACGGCACAAACGGCGAGAAACAACAGCGTTCCGCCGGGTTCGTCAATCCATTGAATCCAGCGGTAATATTCCGGTCCCAGTATCGATCCGCCGCCCAGTTTGACGACGACAAACAGCCGTACAAGCTCCGCGGGATTGCACATCGTCAGAATAAGCAATGCCGGCTTCGCCCATAGGTATGGCAGCAAGCCGAGCGCCGCAATAAGCAAAGTGGGCCAACCGATAACGGCAAAAAACCAAATCGCCACCGCGATGGTGAGCGCCTGCCACCGGTTTTTGGCCAAAGATCCGACAATGAGCGCAACGGCCAAAAACAGCAGCACCAATCCGACGGAAAAAGCGAAAAACAGCATATACGTATTGCGCTCGAATCCTTTCCCGAACAACGCTCCGGCAACGCCCATGACGCCGTAGCCGAATGCGACGATCGCCAGCAAGACGGAAGCGAGGCCGACATATTTGCCTGCCAAAAAAGACAGCGTCCCGAGCGGATACGTCGACAGCAGTTGCCAGCTTCCTTCTTCCTTCTCCGCGGTCAACGAAAAAGAGCCGAGAAACAGCGTCATGAGCGGAAGCAAGTACAAGATCAAGCTTAACATCGTCCCCGTCGCTCCGGAGTACCCCTGCACGACGTTTTGGGAATTAATCAATAACAGGCTAAGGCTGAAGACGGAGAAAAGGGCCATAAACGAATAGGCCCATGGATTGCGAAACCCCGCTTTCAACTCTCTGCGCGCCACATGGTATACGTTCATCATCGTTACATGCCCGTATCGGAATGCGAGTCATGCGCTTCGGCATCCGCATCGGATTCCGAATGGGATCCTTCTTCCGGGCCGGAATGCGTGTGCGCCTCCGCATCATGGTCCTCCCCGCCGTGCATATGCATCATGTCTTGATTGCGGTCCCAAGAGTGCGAAGCCAATTGATCGGCATTCATGACGATACCGGTTCCCTCCTCCGCAACGAATTGTTCCGCAGACGACCGATCCTTGAAGCTGTAAACGCCGTATGCCATCGGAGACTTGAACGAAGCATCGTATACATAGACGGCATCTTCATACTTGATCCATTCCAAATTGTTGTAATCCCGCACGAATTGCGCGCCGATGTTGTCCGTTCCGTTCTTCGCCTTCCATTCGTTCATACAACCGATATCGTCGAACTTCATATTTTGTCCGTCTTTTGTCGTCAGTTGGGTGGCGAAGGCGTCGTCTTTCACCTGCATATTGCAAATGGCGCATTTATCGACGTTTTCGTCGATGGCGACCGGCTTGTACTCCTTCCAGCCGCATCCGGCCAATATCCCGATTAGCACAATAACCAAACCAATCCATACCGTCTTTTTCATTTTTTTACCCCCACCAAATAAATTGTCGCAATGGACGATGCTAACAAGAAAATGCCAAAGAAAAGGCTCCACCAATAATCGGAATCGCCGGAGCCGGGATTCGGGTCCGCTTCGGCCGGAAGACGCATGAGTGGCGACGAATCGGCGGCCCATACGCTCTGATCGGCAACGAACAGACTTTCCAGAAAACGAATGCCCGGCGATTGGAAAAACAGCTGAAAAGCCGGCTTCCTGTCGACCAGCTGCTGGAAGAACGGATTGATGGCATAAGGAATGTCGCTCATTCCGTCCCGATCCAGATCAATCCCCCGAAAGCTGTCCCAATAGTTGCCGGTCAATCGATTGTCCATGCTTTCCGTCGCTTCCGCCTCGATGACGTTGGCGATAAAGCGATTGTTCGCAAATCGGTTTCCTTCCGATTCGAGCAACTGAATGCCGATAAAATTGCGCAGCACGTCGTTGTCCGTCAATTCATTGCGCAGCGATTGCTCGATATACAAACCGACGCGGTTGCCTTCCACGACGTTGCGGTAGATTCGGGACGTTTGCACGTCAAACAGAAGAATGCCCTGGGAGTTCACGTTTTCGCTTTGCATGCGAAAGACGTTGTCTGTCACCTCGGCATCCTGCACTCCCATGATCATAGCGCCCGTTACATTGAACCGTCCTTCGTTGCCGATGACCTTCGTGCCGTTCGTGTACATGCAATGAATGCCATAGCGCGAGCGCTCCACTTTGTTGTCCTCGACTAAAGCGTCATGGCTGCTTTCCAGATAAATGCCGTCATTCATGCCGGATATTTCATTGCCGGCGATTCGGCTGCGATGCGAGTCGAACAGATCGATTCCGTTGCCTTTTTGCGATAACGGGACTTCGCGATCCCTGTCTGCTTCGGCGCCTAGCCATGCGATTTGGGAATGTTCAATGATGCCGCGATCGGCTTCGCGCAGTTGAATGCCATGCGACCGGGTTCGGATCGCGACGCGGGACAGCGTCGTCTCGTCAGCCTCAACGATTATGGCGGCTTCCCCGGTTTGCGAATTGTGATCGATCTCCACCCCTTCGAGCGTGACGCGATCGGCATGAATGACGACGGCCGGCTCGGAAGCATCGTTCACGATGCGTGCCGTACCCATTCCCCGGATATGAAGCGGCTTATCGACGACGAGCGGCCCCCGGTACGTTCCGGCAGGCAATTCCAGCGTCTCGCCCGGCTTCGCGGCATCGATCAACGTTTGGACCCGCTCGTATCCGGATGTCGGCTCCGCCCCGCCCGGCGCCGCCGCTGCGGACATCGGCAGCAACAGCAGGCATACTACGGACCAAATCAGCGTCGTTCTCACGGCCGTCAAGTCGCTTCCAACTGCTTTTTCTTCGTAATATGCAATTCGCCTTGGTAGAGATGAACATATACGTCGTATAAACTTGTTTTCTTGAACGTATATTCCGCCGAATAGTCGCCGTTGCCCGTAGTTTCCGTATCCAACAAATCTGGAATGCCTTTATTGTCCGCTGTGCGAATATCGAGTTGGACCCTGGCTTTTTCGAACGTGTTAAGTCCCGTAATCCGCACCGTTAGAGCGGTCGTTTCCCCGGCGATTACCGGCTCGGGGGTTGCGATTAACTCCACCTGCACCTTGGCGGGATTCACATTCGACGAACTTGACGGATCGGCGCATGCCGACATAAACAGGAGCGTCAGCATTGCGAACGCAAGCATCCATATGTTTCTTTTCATCTCATCCCCTCTTTCCTCTTACCGCTGATTGCCGCTTGCTATGATAGCCGTCAGTAGTCATCCTACCGGAACGGCATCCGTTTGAATATCGCTCGATAGAGCTATTGTTGTTACAACTGTGTGAAAATTTCGAAACGAAGACGGATACCCGATGCGGCAAAAACAAAAAAACACTTGCCGCGTTGTAAGGCAGCAAATGTTTCGTCATCTAATGATCAATCGGCTTATGTCGCTTTCATGCCAATACGGCGGACACGCGTTGTCACTCGAATTTCGAACGTGGCGTTCTTATACGTTTCCTGCCAACGCTCCTTCGTTCGGACATGCTCGTTCCAATACAAAGGTTTTTTTGCCCTTATATATTCTCCGAAACCGAAAATGTCGGATCCTTTTTCTTGTGTCTTGCGAATGAGATCTCCGTATGTTTTGATCAATCCTTTCTTGTTCTCCTTCTCGATCTCTTTCAATACATCCGAATGGCCGATTTGAAACGATTCGCTTAATTTTTCTTCCACATCGATTTCCGTCATGACGGAGACGATGAAATGCGGCTTTCCATTCCTAATTTCGACATTCATTTTCGATTTGCGGGACGTC
This sequence comes from Paenibacillus sp. MSJ-34, assembly GCF_018918005.1. Classification (GTDB taxonomy): domain Bacteria; phylum Bacillota; class Bacilli; order Paenibacillales; family Paenibacillaceae; genus MSJ-34. The sequence goes on from NZ_JAHLPR010000023.1 coordinate 57,267, forward strand.
GCGTATACCGTAACGGTTTTTTCCGGTCCGTCCGCTCTGACAAACCCGCGGTACCCCGATGTCCTGATCCCTTTAATCCCCATATAACCGGCAATTTCAAAAGGCTTCGTCACGCCCACCATTTTATCGTTCCGAAAATAAGCCAATCCGTAAATTTCAATGTTTTGTTCCTTCATTAGTTTGACATAAGGAAGAAATGCTTCTTGCCCGTGTTTCGAGGAGTTGCTCCAGAAAATGCCGACGAAGTCGTTCGGAAATTTCCCCAGTTTGACCGCATCGTCCAATGTCGCCAGCAAATACAATGTCGGTATTCGTTTCAGTTGCGGCGTCGCCTTCATTAAGTCGATCGCCTTCCCCCCTGAGATGAGCATCCAGGCCGTTCTGCGCACTTCCGAATTGCGGCGCAAAAAGTCGTTTATATTTTCCAGCCCTCTCCTGCCCATCTCTTCCGAGACGACGATCACGCGCAAATGTCCGTAGAACAATCTGCTCGAAATTTGCTGCTGCAAATTCATGAGCGCATCGTCGATCGTATGACCGACGACATCGATGATCCATACCGTTTGTCCCGCGCCGGGCGCGCCCCCGCCCTCGCCGCCTTCTTCTCCCTCGCCTCCCCCCGGGCCAAGCGGAATTTTACCGGGCAGCGCGATTTGAACGGCGACGCGAATCAACTCGCGGGTCGGAACCGGGTATTTCCCGCGCAGATGGCTCACCTCTTGCTCTTGGCTTTCTTCTCCCGGGCTGGCCGTATCGATGGAAATGCCCAATACGACGGCGCGTTCTTCTATTTCCAGGCGATCCCAGCAACCTGCGAGAAGCGGTACGATCAGAATGAACATGCAAAACAACGCGACGGGTTTACGCTTCGTCTTCATCGTTACCCCCATAATCGCAGCATCCAGTTGGCGACGAACGACAGAATTCCGGCCGCAACATTGAACCATCCGAGAAAACGGGCCACCTTCTTTTCTTTTTTCATGTTTTTCTGCTCGTAGTTTTCATGTCCCATTGTAAAATGAGCCATCCTGTCACCAACCATAACGGTATCGCCGAAACGATAAAACCGAATCCGACCTGACCGCCTCCTATCATGCTTTCCAGCCTCCCAGCGTGATGTCATTTAGACTCCATTCCGACTCGTCGAATTTTCGTGTGAACCTTCACTTCGAACGTTGCGGAAGGGTACATTTCTTGCCACCGCTCTTTGGTCCGGATGTGGCGGTTCCAATATTGCGGTTTTTTGGCGCGTACATATTCGCCGAAGCCGAGAATATCGGCTCCTTGATTCTGCGTTTTTTTAATAAAATCTTCATATAGTTTTGTTGCGGCCTCATTATTCTTCCGTTCGATTTCCCATAAAACTTCGTCCGTTTTCAACAAAACCGAATCGTTGACTTTTTCTTCGATATTATCTTCGAGAAAGATCGTAACGAGGAAATGCGGGCGGCCGTTTACAATATCCACTTTTATGTACGATTTGCGGGAGGTGGCATAGAGCATGACGATCGTCGGCGTTTCTCCCACTCTCACGAAAGACCGGTAACCCGCCTGCGTTACTCCTTTAATGCCCATATATGCCGCTATTTCAAGGGGTTCCGTTACTTCCACTAATTTATCGTTTTTAAAAAATGCGATTCCCTTTATTTCAACGTTTTGCTCCTTCATGACTTTGACATAAGGAAGGAAACCTTCCTTTCCTTTTTTGGAAGAATTGCTCCAAAAGATACCGAGAAAATCGGTCGGGAACTTCCCCATGCGGACCGCTTCGTCCAACGTGGCCAACAAGTACATCGTCGGAACGCGTTCCAATTTGGGCGCGGCTTTCATCAGTTCTTTGGCATCGCCTTCCGAAACTAGCATCCAGGCCGTTCTGCGCACTTCCGAATTGCGGCGCAAATAGTCGTTCAACGTTTGCAGTCCTTTTCGGGCGGCTTCCCGGGATACGACAATAACGCGCAGATGGCCGAAAAACAGTCTGCTTGAAATTTGCTGCTGCAAATTCATAAGCGCGTCGTCGATCGTATGTCCGACACTGTCCAATACCCACACCGTTTCTTTTCCCCCTTTTTCCCCACCGGCTTGTCCCGGACCGAGCGGTATTTTCCCTGGCAGGGCGATCTGGACGGCAACGCGGATCAATTCTTGTTTCGGAGCGGGGAACTTGCCGCGCAAATGCGTAATCTCCTGTTCTTTCTCATGCTCTCCTTCCGCCGAATCCACTGAAATTCCTAATACGACGGCTCGTTCCTCAATTTCAAGCCGATCCCAGCAGCCTGATAGAAGAGGAACCGTTAAGAGCATGACACAAAGCAGCTTGATCGCTCTTCCCTGCTTTTCCCTCATACGCGTTCCTCTTTTTGCTTGCGAATGATGGACACGAACAACAAAATGCCGGGATAAGCAATGGTCATCACCATGCCGACGCGGCCGACGTTTTGAATGATTTCATACATTTGCAATATATTTTGCGGCAGCAGAGCCATAATAAAAACAAACGGCAGTATAAAAAAAGAAAACATTTTCGAATCGCCCAAACGAAACAGCTTGCTGATGGAATCAATCGTAAAATAATAACTGGAAAAAAGCGTAGTATAGACGGCGGTCACCCAAACCGCGAGAAACGCCGCGTCGATTCGTTCCAAAATATTCGCCGGGAGCGATGTCGTCTTGGCTAATTCCAACGTAGGCCAGAGCAATTTTTTGATCTCTTCGGCGCCGAACACGCTGACCGTCGCCGCAGCAATAACGATATACAGTCCGCCGGCGATCACAATCCCCCATATGCTGGCGATCATCGCCTTCTTCGGCTTGCGCATAGCCGGAATAACCACAGTCATCACGAAAGCGCCTTGAAATAAAGCGGCAATGGTTAAGATCCCCGGCAACATCCCTTTCGGATTGTTGCCCCAGAACGGTTGCAAATTTAGGATATCGGCGTTTTTCAGCGAAAGCGCTACGATCAATATACCGGGGATAAGAAGCAGCGGCGTATAAAAATAGTGAATATATGCAAATCTCGTAATGTCGTTGCGGGTGGAGAATGTAGCCAGCAGCAGCATGACGATGACGGTTACTTCTACGGGCGTCTGTTTCAGTACGGACGTGACGACGACTTCGCCGAATTCGCGTGCCGTCAGCGAAGTTAACATAGCAAAAAAAACGATAATCATGATATTGCCGACCCGAGCCAGCCATTTTCCGATAATGTCTTCGCTATATTGAATAATGGATTTGCTCGGAAAACGCATGCCCAGTATGGTAATGATGCTGAGTCCGATAAAGGCGACCGCCGCGCCGAGCATCGTCGCGAGCGGCGCCCCTGCGCCGGCCGAGCGTACAGCGAAGAGGGGAAGCGGGAGCACCCCGACCCCGATGATGCTGCTTACAATAATCGCAGTGGCTTGGATGACTGTCACTTCCGGTATTTCTTTCATCCGTTAACGCTCCTTTTTTTCTAATTGTTCCATCGGATCCAGCGCATCCCCCGGGGGACTCTGCAGCGCCTCCTTCGCTTTTCCTCCCAATCGGATATTATCCAGCGGAAACAGGAGCGGAGGCCGTCTCTTCATCCACCATATCGGCCCGCGTATAATCATATCCTTCATGCCTTGAAAGTTGCCCGGCACAAGCGGACTTAAGTAAGGAACGCCGAACGATTTCAGGGAAAGCAAGTGATTCGCGATAAAAATCAATCCGATCATCACTCCGTAAAGCCCGAAAATACCGGCCAATATGATCAGCGGAAACCGCAGCAGCCGCAGGGCAAGCGCCACATTGTACGCCGGCGTCGCGAACGATCCGATCGTCGTCAGCGCGACGATTACGACGGTGATCGGGCTGGAAAATCCCGCTGCCACCGCGGCCTGGCCGATTACGAGCACCCCGACGATGGACAGCGCTCCGCCGACTTGCTGCGGCAAGCGGATCGTGGCCTCCCGCAATACTTCCATCGATATTTCAATCAGCAGCACTTCAACAATCGCGGGAAACGGAACGCCCGCTCTTCCCCCGGCTACCGCCACGGCGAATTCCGTAGGGATCAATTCCGGATTAAAGGATATAATCGCGACATACAAGGACGGAAATATTAATGAGAAAATTAAGGCGATTAGCCTGGCCAAACGAATGGCGCTCATGAGCAGAAAGCGTTCGGTATAGTCTTCGACCGTTTGGTAGAATTGGCTGAATACGACCGGAACGATGAGCACCAGCGGCGAGCCGTCTACAAGCAGGGCGACTCTCCCTTCCAACAGATTGGCGACGACTTTATCCGGCCTCTCCGTATATTGCACTTGTGGGAACGGAGTAAAATGATTGTCCTCGATATATTGCTCCAAGTAGCCCGAATCGAGGATGGCGTCGTCGCCGATGCTGCTTAGCCGTTTATGCACCTCCTGTACGAGATCCGGATTGCAAATGCCTTCCATGTAGCAAACGGCGATTTTGGATTTGGTCCGGCTGCCGATCGTCATCGTCTTGACGCGAAGATCCGGCGTTTGCAGGCGATAGCGAATAAGAGCGATATTGGTGCCGAGCAATTCGATGAAACCGTCTCTCGACCCGCGTATGACTTGCTCCGTAGCTGGCTGATCGATGGCTCGTTTCTCGATATTCCGCGTGCCAACCAGAAAGGCGTCCTCCAATCCGTCGACCGCGACGAACGTCTCGCCGCGCTGCAAGCTGTCGACAATGACGGCAAGCTTGTTTTCCAGCCTGCCTTCGCTATGATAGAGGGATGAACCGATGAGAATATCTTTCATTTCATGCAGTTCAATGCTTCTTCCTTCGAGATAAGAAGGCAAGTACATAAACGGCTTTAATACATCCGTGTTGATAATCGTCTGGTCGACCATATTCTGATAATAGATCATGGCTGCCGAGTACTTTCCGAAAACGTTAAAACGGCGGACGGCCAAGTCATCGTTCTCACCGATCAAACTGCGAATGATATTGATCGTTTCTTCTAGATTGGCACTGATTGTATCGGTTTCAGTCGGGAATGACACGGGTACCACCTCCAAACGTTGCATTGTACTTGCTGAAATTGAGATTCATGTACGTTATCATTCCCATAAAAAGTGAAACTATGTGTTGATCGGCTTGCGCATCGCATCGAAGTATAGAGTCATGTAGAGCCTTTACCATGAATTTTATTGATGCTGTCAGGTCGGGAAGAGCTTCAGGCGGAGGCATCGATTGAGTCTTGATCGGGGACGAGGGTTTTCTCTTTTGCCCCCTTCTGTCGGTATCCCGCTCGTTCAGGATCGCAAAAAAGAAAGAGGGTAAAATCAATGTCAATATAAAAAACGAACATTCAAGCAGGGGTTTATCATAATCAACTTTCGAGGCTGAAGGAAAAATCGAACACCCCATCAATAAACGAAATCAAGCGCATTTCGTTAAGATGCGATTTTGTTAGGGACCTTACCGAAATCGTTAGCACGGCCGACGAGTTTGGGATACGTAATCGTTCGAGAAGTAACGCAACTGTTGAATAGCGATTTCAGCGGGGATGGTTGACTATGGTTAAACATGTAACAATAATGATTCAAATAAGCTTGCAGATGCTTGCTTCCAATGCCCCCGAACCGGCAAGCAAGCCATGTTTCTACTTCCCATCCAAGCCGTATTAACGTTAGGTTCCTGTCGCGTCCGATGCGGCGCGTCACAATCGCGCCGGCAGCCGCCTTCGGATCCACGTAACGTTCGATAAAATGATCGACCGGAAAAGGCTTAAAGCAAGTTTTGATCGGTTCTTTCCGCTGTTTTTCGATTTTTATTTTCACGATCACCCCGTTCTCGTCCTCCGAAGCGCCGATGAGCAGAGGTTGTGCTTGTTTATGCCAATTCGAGCCGGGCGTGATCCTCAAGGCATAGATCGCTTCCGAAATGCGAACCAGTCCGGACAACAGCTCCGTCGATTCCGTCTGGGACATGGCATACCGCAGCTTGTGGCAGATGAGCCAAGCGGTTTTGTAGGTGACCTCGATGATTCGGGATAATTGTATCGCGTTGACGCCCTCCGGCCTTGCATGGAGATAGATCGCCTGAAACCATTTGCGCAGCGAGGTGCGGCTGCCTTCCATGACCGTACCGGCAATGAGCGAAGTTTGCGCCCTGCAGGATTGGCATTCATAGAGAGGGAGTTTGCGGGTCGTAATGACGTAAGCGGCATGATGCTGACACCGGGGGCATCGGAACCCGTCCGGCCATCTCATCTCGAACCATGCCTTCACGCATGTTTCTTCCTTCTCATAATAAGCTGAGAACGCTTCAAAGGATAACAACTCGGTCATGACAATCCCTCCCGGTACAATAATCAGAACCTACGTTCCCCTTTATTTTACCAAACAAATGTTCCTATTTCAATATTATTTATTAAATTTTTGGAAGAAAAATTAAATGCTTTCTCGAGCAATTAAAAATTCCCTTTAGAAAGCGAATGAATGGCTTGGCCGCTGAAAAAAGCTGGTTTTTCCAACTTTCTGAACGAAGGGGATTTCGACAAAGGGGATGAGAATGGGATAGAAGGAGGAAGTCAGATCTGGACGACTGAACGGAGCTCATATTACGGAGCTTTCTGAACGAGGGGGATTTCGGCAAAAGGGGGAGGGGATAAATGAAGTATCGATGGGAAGAAATGGAGACGTTCTGACTGAAGGGGATACCGACAGAAGAGGAAATGCAACTAAGACGGAGAAAGAAAATACAAAAAAAGCGCCCTATGCTTGAGCACAGGACGCCGCGATCTATTCGTTACGACACGACGGAGATCGTTTCCCGTATTTCCGCCAATTTTTTGACCGTAACTCTGGAAATTCGCAAATGATCTACTTCTTCCACAATAAACTCGTATCCCTCGTAGCGGATGCGCTGATTTTTCTGGGGCTGCGTTTCCACTTGCGAGTATACCCATCCGCCGATCGTATCGTAATCTTCCGTTTCGATCTCCATTCCGAAATATTGATTGAATTCGTCGATATGGAGCAAACCGTCAACGGAATGCGTCATTTCGTCTTTTTTCTCGATGGCGGGCCGTTCCTGATCGAACTCGTCGTGAATTTCTCCGACTAGCTCCTCCAAGATGTCTTCTACGGTAACCAGCCCGGAGGTGCCGCCGTATTCGTCGATCAACAAGGCGACTTCCGTTCGCTTTTTCTGCATCAACTTCAGCAAAACGCTGATCGGAATCGTCTCGGGTACGCTCATAAGCGGTTTGGCGATCGTTCTTATATGATCCAGTCCATGTCTGGCCGCTTGCAACATATCTTTGATATGTACGAATCCGATAATATTGTCTTTATCGGCATCGCACAATGGATATCTCGTATGAATATCCGAAGTGGCAATATCCAGATTTTCGTCAAAAGACGAATCTACATACAAACAAATCATCTCCGTGCGGGGAATCATAATTTCCCGCGCAACGGTTTCGGTAAATTCGAACACGTTATCGACCAGCGTCAGCTCCGTATTATCGATCAGACCGTTCTTATGGCTTTCTTTCACCAACAGCCTGATTTCCTCTTCCGTATGAACCGCTTCATGTTCCGCTTCCGGTTCGATGCCCGATTTGCGCAGCATCCAGTTGGAAGCCCCGTTCAAACACCAGATGAGCGGGAACATAAGCTTATAAAATAATACAATCGGTGCGGCGGACCAAAGCGTGACTTGTTCGGCCTTCCGAATCGCGTACGTTTTCGGCACCTGTTCGCCGATCGTAATATGAAATGCGGTTACTACCGTAAAACCGATAATAAATGCGATAATATGAATGATGTTGTCAGGTACGTGCAAGTTTTTCAACAACGGCGCGAGCATTCGCGCAATGGTCGGTTCGCCCAGCCAACCGAGACCGAGAGACGTTAACGTGATGCCGAGCTGGCAGGCGGACAAATACGCATTCAAATTTCCAACGATACCGCTTGCAAATCTGGCCTTTCTATTCCCTTCTTGGGCCAGTGTATCGATGCGGCTGCCCCTCACTTTCACCATGGCAAATTCGGCTGCGACGAAAAATCCGTTCAGTAACACGAGCACAAAAGCAAGCAACAGGCTTAACCATATCGGTAACGGGTCACTGTCCAATCGATTCCCTATCCTACCTCCGTTCGAGATAGATAGGTCCACCTCCTCATGAATGTATTGATAAACAACCTTATTATTACAATTATAATCAAATGTCAAAAAAGATCAAACGCTGCTGTTTGTCTGAGCGCGGCAAAAGCTTACGATTTCATCTTATTCGCGTCTGCTTGTTGCCATGACGCCGACTTTCCGAAAGCCCCGAAAACCGCATATTACGGCGCTTTCCCGCCTTATTTCAAATTTTGCAGAAAAACCGTCGCGTGAAAAAAGCGTTTCGCCAACGTTTGGAAATAAGATGCTTGCACCGATACCATGGCGACCACCAAAATATTTCTGACGGCTTCCCTCTGCTCCGGGCGCAAACCGTGCAAAGAGCCCGCATACTCGCTCGCCCTTTGCTTAATCAAATTTTCCATCATATGGTCGTGATTTTTTCTCCCGCTCTCATGTCCCGACACGTCGAGGACTTGATCGTTGTTCGCGTCCAATTCTTCGAAGATGGACGAATATGCGCTATATAACTGCAGCGGATTGATCAAATCGTCGGTCTCGTCGTCCGGATGCAGAAATACATAGGTCAGCAATTTGCGGATCGAGTCAAAATCCAATGTGGATTTCAAATCTTCCACAATAAATAAGACGGCCGCTTGATCTACGGAATATTTCTTCCCCACTTTCGGAGAACCGAGCACGTCCTTAATATCCCGCTTCACCCAATTTTGCGCGGAAGTAACCGAGAAGTTGGTATATTCGATCTGATTGCCCAAAGAGACGATATCGTTTAAGGAAAACCCTTCTTCCCTCTGATTCGATTTGATAATCTTGGCGAAAATCGGAGGCAGCGTCGTCGCCATAAAGGCGCCTAAAGAAGTGCCGAGTTCGATATCCGTCTTATGCGAACTGGCCCATGCTTCCTGCAAAATCGCGAGCGGTGTCCGATCCGACAAGCCTTTTAACGATAGCAGTAAGGACGACATTTGTTTGCGCGTTAACAAGAACTGTTCCATACTGAATTTCTCCTTCGTTCCGTTTGCAAGGTTCCGTTCGACGACTCGAAACGATGAATTTCAAGTTCATCTGAACTTATCTTATGATTTTATCGTAATATTGTCAAAGCGGGAAAGAATAAAAGAGCGAACTGTTTGGCTGCGATGAAAACTCGCCATACCGTCTATTTTTCGCTAATATGCCGTTATATTGTCTTTGAATCTTTTTCATTAAGTTCTTATAATAAGTTCATATGAACTTGAACTAAGAGAGTTCGTAAAAAATCATGATAAGGAGATTGTAATGATTGCGCTCAATATTTTTCTCGTTATTTTGCTGATTGCTCTTACCGCATTTTTCGTGGCTACCGAGTTTGCGATGGTCAAAATTCGGCCGAGCCGCGTCGATCAATTGGTGGCGGAAAACCGGAAAAACGCCTCTGCGGTGAAAAAAGTAGTCGGCCATTTGGACGCTTACTTGTCGGCTTGCCAGTTAGGGATTACGATTACGGCGCTCGGATTGGGTTGGCTCGGGGAGCCGACGGTCGAAAAATTGCTGCATCCTCTATTCGAATTGTTCGCATTGCCGTCCGAGGTTACCAAAGTAATATCCTTTCTGATCGCCTTCATCCTTATGACGTACTTGCACGTTGTGATTGGGGAATTGGCTCCCAAAACGTTGGCGATTCAGAAGACGGAAGCCATCGCCTTGATGACGGCGCGGCCGATTGTTATGTTTCATAAACTGATGTACCCCTTTATATGGCTGCTTAACGGTTCGGGCAACGCGATCGTCCGCATGTTCGGCTTGCACTCCGCGAGCGAGCATGCGGAAGCCCACTCGGAAGAAGAATTGCGGATTATTCTCACCGAAAGCTACGAAAGCGGCAAAATCAATAAATCGGAATACGGGTATGTGAACCGGATCTTCGCTTTCGACGATTTGCTGGCGCGAGAAATTATGGTGCCCCGTACCGATATGGTTTGTCTGCATCTCGACAAATCGTTCGAAGAAAACCTGAAAACGATCAAAGAAGAACAATACACTCGCTTCCCGGTCATCATGGATAATAACAAGGACAATATTGCCGGCATGATCAATACGAAACAGTTCTTCCTGTATTACGACGATCATCCGAATACGGAACTGTCCAAGCTGGTGCAGCCCGTATTGTCGGTATCCGAAGCGACGCCGATCAAAACGTTGCTTAGAAAAATGCAGCAGGAACGGAAGCATATCGCCATATTAGTGGACGAATACGGCGGAACGTCGGGAATGCTTACGATTGAAGATATTTTGGAAGAGATCGTCGGGGAAATTCGCGACGAATTCGATGCCGAGGAAAACCTGGAAGTCGAACAATTGAGCGACGGCCGCATCGTCGTCGACGGGAAAGTCGCGATTTCTCAAATTAACGAATTGCTGAACGCAAATATCGAATCCGATAATTTGGATACGATCGGCGGTTGGTTGTACGGGCAGAACACGGAATTGAAAAAAGGAAGCGAATGGCGCTTCGGAGATTTGACCTTTATCGTAAGAGAGAAAGAGAAGCATCGGATTCGCAAAATTGAAATTATAAAGAACGCTGTCGAATCTTCGGAATAGAGATCCAAAAAAATGAGGCATTTCCAGAGGCGCTTGGCCTGCCGGAAAGCCTCTTTTCTTGTTTAATCCGCAACATGGGCCCGATACTCATCCGCCGTGAGTAAACGCTTCACCGCTTCGTCCGCTGTTCCGTCTACTTCAAGCTCCGCGATCCAGCCGCCCCCGTAAGGATCTTCATTGACCAATTCCGGCTGTAATTCGAGCGCCGCATTGACTTTGGCGATCGTGCCGGCAACGGGACTATACAGTTCCGACACCGTCTTGACCGATTCGATCGAACCGATGCTGTCCCCGGCAGCCGCGCCCGTATCCGGCGCTGCGCAATCGACGAATACGATATCGCCCAATTGGCATTGCGCAAAGTCGGTAATGCCGATTCGCACCGTCCTTTCGCCGACGACTTCCACCCATTCGTGCTCCGCGCTGTAACGCAGGCGATCTTTCACTTCGCTCATGTTCGCTCCCCCATTTCTTCGCCTTCCGACTCCGCCTTCTTGTACGCTTCTTCGCGCCGTTCGTGAGAAAGGCCGATTCGCATATTATTACTATATGGCAAGAATACAATCACAATGTTCCGAATATTGAGTATTAATGTACTGTGAACATCGAAAATGCGGATGAAGGCAATGGGAGAGTTTACCCGATGCGGTAACGCCGAAGGAGTAAGCCTCGCGCGGGTGAATCTCTCAGGCAAAAGGACCGTTGCCGGACGCGACTCTGGAGAGAACCCTGTCAGCAGGGGTACCGATGGGGAAACTTATGCGGTTCCGTCTTGGAATGGCATAGGGCAACTCTCAGGTAACAAGGACAGAGCGTAAGAAATCGCGTATGCCAATCAAGCGTACGGGATTCCATACGGCCTGTCCCTTTTTGTTTTTTGCAAAGCCTAATATGATAAATTCGAGGTGATCGTATGTCCCCGTTGCGAAGAACTCCGCTCTACCCCGTTTATTCCTCGTATCCTTCCGTTCGCTGCATCGACTTTGGCGGTTGGGAACTGCCCGTGCAATATTACGGCATGTTGAGAGAGCATGACGCCGTGCGGCGGCAAGCGGGCTTGTTCGACGTCTCCCATATGGGCGAATTGCTAGTGACGGGCGAGGGCGCGCTAGCGTTCTTGCAGCGGATAACGACCAATGACGTATCCCGTTTGACGGACGGCCGCGCGCAGTATTCGATCCTGTGCGCTCCGGACGGCGGAGTCGTCGACGATCTGATCGTGTACCGTCTCGCAAGCGGCAAATATATGTTGGTCGTCAATAGCGCCAATGCCGCCAAAGATTTCGAATGGCTGCAGCGGCATCGCTTCGGCGACGTCCGTATCGACGACATATCCGAAGATGTCGCGCTGCTTGCGCTACAAGGGCCGGCCGCTGCCGGCATCATGTCGGAAGCGGCGAGTTCCGCCGTCCTCTCGCTGCCCGCGTTTCATTTCGCTTCCGACGTCAACGTAAGCGGAACGCGCACGCTCGTTTCCCGGACCGGTTATACGGGCGAAGACGGATTTGAATTGTTCGTTTCGCCTGCGGAGGCGCCGAAACTATGGAACGATCTGATGCGCGCCGGCGAACGCCGCGGGCTGATCCCGGCGGGGCTGGGCGCCCGGGACACGCTTCGATTGGAAGCGAGGCTGCCGCTGTACGGCCAAGACATGTCGGAGGACGTCTCTCCGCTCGAGGCCGGGCTTGGTTCGTTCGTGAAGTGGGACAAAGGCGAATTCATCGGCAAGGAAGCGCTGCTCGCGCAGCGATCCGCCGGGCTGCCGCGCAAGTTGGTCGGCATCCGCATGATCGGCCGCGGCATTCCAAGATCCGGTTATGCGGTATACGCTTCCGGCAAGCGGATCGGCGCGATTACGTCGGGAACGCAATCGCCTACGTTGAAACAAAATATCGGACTCGCGCTGCTGGATGCTAATGTTGCGGAAGTCGGGACCGAACTGCAAGTCGACATTCGGGGCAAATTCGTAGCGGCGCAAATAGTGAAAACGCCGTTTTACCGACGAACGGCCGAATCGACGGAAGGAGGCAAACGATCATGAAACATCGCTATTTGCCGATGACGGAACAGGATCGCGAGGAAATGATGCGGACGATCGGAATCGGTTCCGTCGAAGAACTGTTCCGCGACATTCCGGATGAAGTGCGCTATCGCGGCACGCTGCCAATATCCGAAGCTTTGGATGAGATGGCGCTGCTTCAACATATGAAACGGCTGGCGGATAAAAACGCGGATTTTGAACGATACGTCAGTTTTTTGGGCGCGGGATTGTACGATCATCATATTCCCGTCGTCATTCGCCATCTGTTGTCCCGGTCCGAATTTTATACGGCTTATACCCCTTATCAACCGGAAATTAGCCAAGGGGAACTGCAGGCGATGTTCGAATTCCAGTCGTATATTTGCGAATTGACCGGGATGGCGGTCGCGAATGCCAGCATGTACGACGGTTCGACCGCGCTGGCCGAAGCGGCTGCGCTCGCCGCCGGCGCGACGCAGCGGCGCCGGATCGTCGTCTCGCGCGCCGTTCATCCGGAAGCGCGGCAAGTGCTGCTATCGAAAGCGCGCGGACTCCGTATCGATATCGTCGAAGCGGATTACGCGGACGGAGCGACCGACCTCGAGCGCTTGCGGGCATGCGTAACCGGCGAAACGGCTGCCGTGATCGTGCAATCGCCGAATTTCTTCGGCTGCATCGAACAGGTGCGCGCCATTGGCGAAATCGTTCATGCCTGCGGCGGATTGCTCGTCGTGAGCGCCAATCCTCTTTCGCTCGGCCTGCTGGAAAGTCCGGGCAAGCTAGGCGCGGACATCGTCGTCGGCGATGCGCAGCCCTTCGGGATTGCCGCCTCGCTCGGCGGGCCGACCTGCGGCTACTTCGCCGTCGGCAAAGCTCTTATGCGGCGCATGCCCGGCCGCATCGTCGGCCAAACCGTCGACCGCGACGGCAAGCGGGGATTCGTGCTGACGCTGCAAGCGCGCGAACAGCATATTCGCCGCGAGAAAGCGACGTCCAACATTTGTTCCAACCAGGCGCTGCTCGCGCTGTGCGCCGCCATCTATTTATCCGTTATGGGCAAAGCGGGCATTCGGGAAGTGGCCGACCTGAACGTGCAAAAAGCGCACTACGCTTCCGGATTGTTCGCCGGCCGCCCCGGCTTCTCCCTTCCCTTCTCTTCGCCGTTCTTCAACGAATTCGTATTGAAGCTGCCGGAGGAAACCGATATCGGACAAATTCGGTCGCGGCTGCTGCAATTCGGCTACATCGGCGGATACCGTTTGGAGAACGACTATCCCGAGTTGAAAGGCTGCATGCTGCTCGCCGTTACGGAACGAAGAACGAAAAGCGAAATCGAGCGATTTATCGAATGTTTGGAGGGTTGCATATGAAAGCGGAGAAAGCGCTCATCCATGAGCTTAGCAAACCGGGACGGACCGCCTATTCTCTTCCCGCTTGCGACGTCCCCGTCGTCGAACATCATCGGCTGATTCCGTCCGAAATGCTGCGTGCAGAGCCCGCCGAGCTGCCGGAAGTGTACGAAGTCGATGTTATCCGCCATTATACCGAGCTCTCGCGCCGCAATTTCGGAGTGGATAACGGCTTCTATCCGCTTGGCTCTTGCACGATGAAATATAATCCGAAGCTAAACGAAGAGGTCGCGCAATACGCCGGATTTGCCAAAATCCATCCGTATCAGCCGGAGGAAAGCATCCAAGGAGCGCTGGAATTGATGTATGAATTGCAACGCGATTTGGCCGCGTTAACGGGGATGGACGAGGTGACGCTTCAGCCTGCGGCAGGCGCGCACGGCGAATGGACCGGGCTAATGATGATTCGCGCTTATCATGAAAAACGAGGCGAAGTCCGCGCAAAAGTCATCGTCCCGGATTCTTCCCACGGCACCAATCCGGCAAGCGCGGCTGCCGCGGGATTCGAGACGGTTACGATCCGGTCGAACGAACACGGTTTGGTCGATCTTGAAGAACTCCGCGCTGCGGCGGGAAGCGACACGGCGGCTTTGATGCTGACGAACCCGAGCACGCTGGGGTTGTTCGAAGCGCAAATCGTAGAAATCGCCCGCATCGTGCACGACGCGGGCGGATTGTTATATTATGACGGCGCGAATTCGAACGCCATTATGGGGATCGCCCGTCCGGGCGATATGGGTTTCGACGTGGTGCATCTGAACTTGCACAAAACGATGAGCACGCCGCACGGAGGCGGCGGGCCCGGCGCGGGACCCGTCGGCGTGAAGAAAGAGCTCGCCGCCTTCCTTCCTGCGCCGACGGTCGTCAAGCGGACAGACGGATCATTCGGGCTGGGCGGCGGAGCAGAGGATTCCATCGGCCGGGTCAAAGCCTTTTACGGCAACTTCGGCATTCTCGTCCGCGCCTATGCTTACATCCGTTCTTACGGGCCGGAAGGGCTCCGGCGCGTATCCGAATGCGCGGTGTTGAACGCCAATTACATGATGCGGCGGCTCGAACCCTATTATGACATTCCGTTCCCCGGCATCTGCAAGCATGAATTCGTTCTATCCGGCAAACCGCTGAAAAAATTCGGCGTCCGCACGCTCGACGTCGCCAAACAGCTGCTCGATTTCGGATACCATCCGCCTACCGTTTACTTCCCGTTGACGGTGGAAGAATGCATGATGATCGAACCGACGGAAACGGAAAGCAAAGATACGCTCGATGCGTTCATCGATACGATGATCCGGATCGCCCGCGAGGCGGAGGAACAACCCGAACGGTTGCTGAACGCCCCGCATCATACCGTTGTGAAACGGCTTGACGAGACGCAGGCGGCGCGCAATCCCGTCCTGAACTGCTCTTGCCGGTAAACGGCGCTTATTCCACCCTGTCGAAGATCGAACGATCCTCCCGTTCGGGGTGGTGCACGCCTTTTTCCCAAACGAGAACGAAAGATTCATATTGCCCGAATCCGTTATTCGGTATCGTCTTCAAATCGCCGAACACTCTCTCGATCGACAATATTTGCGATTCATGCGCCAGCAACGCCTTCGCCTTCATCGGCCAATGCTTGCTGACCTCGATTTGCAGGGGCGGCTTCCCGTTCGAAGCGCGCGCCGAGAACGGGGCGTTGTAATACAGTTTCTGCACGCTTGGACAGCGGCCGCTGAAGACGGCTTCGTTCGTCGCATGATGGATCGCGATATGATCCTTATGGCCGCTCATTCCGTCTTCGGGAAACGTAACAATGACGGAAGGATTATGCTTGTTAATAAAAGATACGATCTGATCCGCCAGAAAAGCGCGGTCGTAAGAAGCCAATTGGCCGTCCGGAAGCCCTAAATGTTCGATGACGGACAATCCCATAATATCGCCGGCTTTTTGCAGTTCGACCTCCCTGCGGGCCGCAAGCTCGCTCTTCGACATGGGTCCCAAACGTCCGGTCTTCCCGGCATCGCCGCGCGTCGCGCATAACAAGACCGTCTTGCCGCCTTGATCCGCGACCTCCCGGATCAAGCACGCGCAGCCGAATGTCTCGTCATCGGGATGAGCATAGATGAAACCTACGGTATGATTCATTGCCAAACCACTCCTTTACGCTGCACAGATTAACATCGGGACGTAAGCAGCCCTCTTTTTATATTACCACAGATGGTTTAGTTCTCGGAATCCGTTACGATTTCGCATCCTTCCACATGCTTGCGGTCCATCAGCTTCTTTTTTTTGCGGTTTTCTTTCGTCTCGAAGACGATATCGAGGTCGTAGTCTTCCGGATACAACTCCTTGCCGTCAATGTATAGCGAGAGGCGCTTATGGTTGATCTTGAACTTCTGCTGTTGGATCAACACGCCGACATTGCCTCGTGCGTCTTCGGCTTCGTAAACGATGCCGTTTCGTTGTAAATATGAAATGTAGACGTTATCGCCCACTTTCAGACGTTTCCTCGCGGGAGCCTCTCCTTCCTCCGGATCGGCCGCGGCATGGACTGCCGGAGCCGGAGCCGGCCGAACAGGCGAAGGCGGTTCGACTGCCGTTTGCTGCGGCGGCGAGTCGGTCTCGGCCGGTTCGATTGCCGCTTGCTGCTGCGGTAAATCGATGCCTGCCCTTTCAACGGCTTCCGTCGCCGCCGGCGCCGCTCCGCCGTATTCCCGCCTGCTCGCCTCCGTTATTTGTTCCGAACGGCGGATAATGTCCGGGGAGATGCCGAGCTTGAGCGCGATGAGAAACGCATAGCTTCGTCCCGCTTCCCCGATCCTCAGCCGGTACAACGGTTGGAGCGTCTCTTCGTCAAACTCCATGCGGGCGTTCTCGAATCCCGGCGTGACGGCGGCGAAATTTTTAATTTCATTGTAATGCGTCGTGACGATCACCGTCGCGCCTCTCCGGTGGAGTTCCTCCAGAACGGCGATAGACAATCCGATTCCTTCGCCCGGATCGGTTCCGGTAGCCATCTCGTCGATCAGAATCAGCGTCGAGCCGTCGGCGTAAGAAAGCATATCGATGACGTTCCGAACATGGGACGAGAACGTGCTTAAAGATTGCTCGATGCTTTGGCCGTCGCCGATATCCGCAGCGATGTTCCTGAAGACGGCAAATACGCTGCCCTGTTCCGCCGGAACGAGCAAGCCGGATTGCACCATAAGCGTAAGCAGCCCGACCGTTTTCAGTGCGACCGTTTTGCCGCCCGTATTCGGTCCCGTAATGATCAGCGATTTGTACTTGTCGCCGATCGAGAAATGAAGCGGAACCGTATTGCGTCCGAGCAACGGATGAACCGCGCCGCGAATATGGATTCGCCCCTCCCCGTTAATCTCCACATTGCGACCGCCGATCGCGACCGCATATTTCGCTTTGGCGAACAAATAATCGTACACTCCTACCGTTTCGACATTCATTCGGAGCTCCGGTTCGCCCTCCTCGACAAGGGTTGTCAAGTAACTTAGAACCTTGGCCTCTTCCCGGCTTTCCTCCACCCGCATTTCGTTCAGGTCGAATTGCAAATGAGCGACGTCTTGCGGCTCGACGTATACGGTTTGGCCGCTCGACGATTCGTCCAGCACGCTGCCTTTGATCAGCTTGCGATGCTCTTTTTTGATCGGGAGCACATATCTTCCGTTTCGCAGGCTAACCAAATTTTCTTGCATAATATTCCGGTAACGAGACATAAGGCTTTCGATTTTGTCTTTAATCTTTCCTTCGACGACGGCCGCTTTTTTGCGGATTCTGCTCAAATCTTTGCTCGCTTCGTCTCTTACGCGTCCGCCGTGTACGCAACGCTCGATTTCCGTCTTCAGTTTGGCAAGCTCATGCATCGACGAAGCTAAGCTGCTAACGGTCGGAGCAATCGACGATTTGGCCGCCATATATTTTTTGAGCTGAATACAGCTGTGCAGAAACTGTTGAATGTTCGCAAAGTCATGTTCCGTATATACATATCCGGTGTCCAGCAACGACAGCACCTTATCGATTCCCTCGAGCGACGGAATCGGCACGCTGGCCCCTTGTTCGAGCATTGCCTTCGCCTCCGCCGTTTCGTTAAGCGCTTGACGCACCCTTTGCCATTGATCCATAGGTTGCATCCGCTCAACATGCTGCTTGCCTAAATAAGAGGCGGCATATTCCATCACATGTTGCTTCACTTTGTCGTAATCCAATCGTTGCAAAACCTTTTCATCCATGATTCGTTAACTCTCCTTTGGTTTGTAAAATAAAAAAAGGCAGAAGAATGAGCATTCATCATTCTCTGCCTTTGCCTATCTCCTGACGTCCGAGCCGCATCAATAAAAAAACCGCGCTGAAGACAGCACGGATCGGTCGCGAAGATAGAAATTCATCTTGATCTTGGGCATGTATGATATCCGCTGTTCTTAACTAGTTCCGCATACCTTGTTTTTCGCATGAAAAATAAACGTCATATGACGCGCTTTTTCAAAAAAACAAAGTACAGCTATGGAGTTGATTAGTTAAGAACTTTCACCGACATCAAAAACTCTCCCTTTATTGAGGATAACCCTATCATACGTGAAAAAAACGGCAAGGTCAAGCGGATGGCGAATAAACGAGGAATATGGGGACGACAATACTTATTGAGAAAACGTCGGGAGGTAGGAACGATGAATCGACAACGGGCTCAAGAAATTGCCGCATCCCCGGTTATGGCGAATGTAACCTGCGACGGAGTGCCGGTCTATATTCAGCATGTGAACGAACATAACGAAACGGTTCGAGTCTATCCGCTAGACGAGCCGGAAAACGAACAAAACGTCCCTTTGAGCAGCTTAGAGGAGCATTAACGCCAGGAGGACACCATTCAGATTTTGCGCTTATCCGGGAAATACAAGCGGTTCCCTTCGCTTCGAAGGTCGAACCGCTTGTATTTTTTATAGGGACGATGCAATGAGAAAAATTACAGTCAGCCATATGATGGAGATAGCGGGTTCGGGCAACTTGGCCGGCATCGTGCTCATGAAGAAAATGAGCAAGGCGATTGTACGGTTAATGCGAATTTCGTATCAAACAGCAATTTCAACATTAGCGCCTCACTTTCCGCGATCCTTGGTCTAGTTTTGCATTGAGAAAAACTTCTGCCCGAGTCTTTTCATCCGAATGCCTGCCCGAATGATGCGAATTTCGTATTCCTTCAGGCGGTACAGCCTCTCCGCTTCCCGCACCGAAATTTCTTGAAATCGGATCCTTGTTCCCGGCTTCGCCTGGGCAATAAGCGGTAAGTCCGCCGCTGCGATTTGCGCAATTCGCGGATATCCTCCGATCGTCTGGCTGTCCGCGAGCAAAACGATCGGATGGCCGTCCGGCGGCGCTTGCACGGTTCCGACCGCGACCGCTTCGGAGATCACTTCGATCGGTTCCGCCAACTGCAAACGCGATCCCGACAACCGGCAGCCCATTCGATCGGATTGCGGCTCGACTTGGAACGGCCGGTCGAAAAACCGCAGCCTGCTATCGTCGTCGAAATGCGCGTAATGATCGCCGCGCATCGCCCGTACCGTAATATGCTCCGAATGGTGCGGCATGCGGTTCCATCCCGCAAACCAAGCGGTCGAACGAAGCGAATCGAAAGCGGCGGGCGCGACGGAACGGGCTTGTTCCGGGGCGTTCAGGCCGATGACGTCGCCCTCTTGCAGCGCCCGGCCGTGAAAGCCGCCAATGCCGCCCCGGAGATAGGTGCTCTTGCTTCCCATGACTTCAGGAATGCGGAACCCTCCCGCTACGGCCACATACGCTCTGCAGCCTGACTTGCAGGGGCCGAACCGCAGCACGCTCCCGCTTTTCACGATGACCGGCCTCCACATCGGGAGCTTCATCCCGTCGACGGTCGGCGACAGATCGCCCCCGGCAACCGCGAGCAACGCATCTTGCTCGAACCGCAAAGCAGGCCCGATTAACGTCGCTTCCAGCGCCGCCTCCCGCTCGTCGTTCCCGACGAGCAAGTTGGCGATCCGCAAAGAATACGGATCCATGGCGCCGCCGACCGGCAGTCCGAACTTACGGTATCCGTATCTCCCTGCATCTTGAATGCTGGTCAGAAGACCGGGACGAAGGACGGTGACGCTCATATGCCCCCCTCCTCGTAAGCCTCGTACTCTTCAGGGGAAATCGGGCGAAATTTGACGATATTCCCCGCTTGCAGAAGACTGGGAGGCTGTAATTCCGGACGGAACAGCGCCGCCGGCGTACGGCCGATCAACTGCCAACCGCCCGGAGTGGAGATCGGATAAATTCCCGTCTGGCTTCCTCCGATTCCGACCGATCCCGGCGCGACCGAAACGCGGGGAGTCGGGCGCCGCGGCGTAGCGATCCGTTCGGACAAACCGCCCAAATAAGGAAAGCCCGGAGCGAATCCGATCGTATAGACTAGGTATTGTCCGCCCGCATGGACGGAAATGACTTCATCCGCGCTCATTTGGTGATAGGCGGCCACCGCTTCCAGATCGGGACCGAACGATCCCCCGTAACAGACTGGAATTTCCACCGTGACGGGCCGCTCCGGCGCATTGCCGTTCGCAAGCGCGCCCATTTGTCTTAACCAAGCCGCGACGATGTCCGAAGCGGCGCGATCATGCAAGCGATCGTCCGCGGACGCCGCACCTGCTGCGATATCCGGTTGATAAAAGACGGTGATGGCGCAGTAGGACGGAACGTATTCGATCATGCCCGGAAACCCGTTACGGTCCAAACATTTCGCAAACGTTTCGACATGGCGGTGAATATCCGGATGGATCCGATCGCCGAATACGACCCGAACGGCCGTTTCTCCCAACGGAAAAATATCCATCGCGCATGCCGTGTTAGATATGATGTTCTCCACTTCCCTCACCCCCGACATTCATGGTAACGGATGCTGCGAGAGAGCGCTCGATCCCGCCGCCTTGACGGAAATGCCCGCATGTTCGCAAGCGATGCGGATTTGCTCGGCGAGCCGCGCGGCATGCGCGCCGTCGCCGTGAATGCAAACCGTATCGGCTTGCAGCGCAATATCGTTGCCGTTCCGCGTTGCGACCTTCCCTTCCTTGACCATTCGCACGACGCGCGATGCGGCCTGCTGCGCGTCTGTCACCAAGGCGTCAGCCAACGTTCTCGGCGTTAGCGAGCCGTCTTCCTGATACGTACGGTCTGCGAATACTTCATGAGCGGTTTGCAAACCGAGCCGTTCCCCCGCCTTGATCGATTCGCTGCCGGACAGCCCGAACAGCGTCAGTTCCGGGTCTACCCGATAGATCGCTTCCGCGATCGCATCGGCCAGATCCCTTCTCTTGGCCGCCATATTGTAGAGAGCGCCGTGCGGCTTCACATGCCGCATCCGGCCGCCTTCCGATTTGACGAAGGCGGCAAGCGCGCCGATCTGGTACACGACCATTTCGTACGCCTCTTGCGGCGAAATTTCCATATATCGGCGGCCGAACCCGGATAAGTCGGGCAGTCCCGGATGCGCGCCGATGGCCACTTCATATTGCAAGGCAAGCCGGACCGTGCTTCGCATCACGCCCGGATCGCCGGCATGAAACCCGCATGCGATATTGGCCGAAGTCATAAACGGGAGAACGGCTTCGTCGACGCCGAGACGATAAGCGCCAAAACTTTCCCCAAGATCGCAATTCAAGTCGATACGATGCATCCTCATGATTCCTCCGTCCTATCCGCTGCATCGCTCGGGCAGCGAATTCATCACGTATTATTCATTATGATGGCGGATGGAACATGAAATTGCAAGCAAAAACCGGGCTTTTCGCATGACGCGAAAAGTCCGGTTCCGCCGTTCGATTTAGGTTGGTATGCCGCTCCCTCCGTCATGAGGGAAACATCATTCGTTCAACGCCTTCTGCAAGGCTTCGAGGTTTTGGCGCATCAGACCGATATAATCCGCATTGTTCGCTCGATCCTCTTCCGAAATGCTTTCTATCGTATGCAATACCGCGGTTTTGGCGCCAATCTCGCTTGCGATCGCTTCCGCGACTTTGGAAGAAACGAACGATTCGAAGAAGACCGTCGTTACGTTATGCTCTTTCGCAAACGCGACGATTTCGGCCATTTGCTCCGCCGAAGGCTCTTGATCCGGCGACAAGCCGGCAATCGGCACTTGGGTCAATCCGTATTCTTTCGCCAAATAGCCGAAAGCCGCGTGCTGCGTAATAAAATCTTTACGCTTCGTACCGCTTAGCGCCTGGCGGTAATCTTGATCCAGCCGCTCCAGTTCCGCCACATAGGCATCGGCATTTTTCGCAAATTCGTCTTTATGCTCCGGAGCCGCTTGACACAGCGCTTGTTCAATATTGCGCACTTCTATAGCGGCAAGAGCCGGAGACAGCCAAACATGCGGGTCGAGTCCGCCATGATCGTGATGCGAATGATTTGCGTCCGATTCGTGCTCATGCGCATGACCATCCGTTTCGCCATGATCGCCATGATCGTCATGCGCTTCATGCGTATGCGAATCCGCGTCTTCGCCGTGCTCATGATCTCCATGACTGTGATCGTGTCCGTGCTCATGATCGTCACGATGATGAGCGTGCCCATGCCCGGAGCCTTCCATCATCTCAATCCCTTTGCTCGCTTCCACATCGATTCGGTTGCCGCTGCCGACCGTGGACAATACCCGGTCGATCCAGCCCTCCATTCCCGCTCCGTTGTATACAAGCACGTCGGCCTCGGCAATTTTTTTCATATGTTGCGGCGTCGGTTCCCAATCATGCGGCTCGACCCCTGCCGGGACGAGCATTTCCACATCGGCCAAATCGCCGGCTACCTGTTTCGCAAACTCGTACATCGGATAAAAACTAACCAAAACGTTGAGCTTGCCCCGATTCCCGGTCTCGGCGCCGTTTTCCGGCGAAGAGACCGGCGTCTCCCGATCCGCGGCGCCGGTTCCGCTTCCCGGCTTGGCGCCGCATCCCGCTATAACGAGCATCAAGCTAAATAATAGTATTGCAACAATTTTCACCCTTGACATCATAAGAACAAACTCTCCTTTTCCCCTGTGATCCGTTTTTGTTGAACCATTGCCGTACGCAACGATTTTTTGCGCCGATTGATGCGCAGCGTTATTTTTTGCACGCCGATGCCCGTAAGCAGAAACAGCAGCAGCACAAGCGCGATCGTTCCTCCCGGAGGAATATTGACGTAGTACGAAACGGTCAAGCCGCTGAACATGCCCGCCGTTCCGATACAGGCGGCTGTCGCTACGGCGGAAGCGAATCCTTTCGCTACGCGAAGCGCAAGCGCCGCCGGCAAAACCATTAATGCGGAAACGAGCATAACGCCGACGATCGGCATTGCCGCAGCGACGGTCATTCCGGTCAACGCCGAAAACGAAAATGACAACAAGCTCGACCGGACGCCGCCGATACGGGCCGTTTCTTCGTCGAACGTTATACTGTACAACGGCCTTCTAAAGCAAATGAAATATACGGCTCCCATGATCGCCACGCCGGCAATGAGCCATAGCTGGGTTTCGTTGACCGCGACAATCGAACCGAACAAGTAGGAGCTGAAGTTTTTGCTTATGTTCGTGCCGAAGCTCATTAAAACGATCGCCAGTGCAAGCCCCGACGTCATAACGATCGCGACGGGCACTTCGCGGTACGTTCGGTATGTACGCCGCAAATGCTCGACGATCATACCGCCAACGATTGCCGCCAGAACGCCGGTAAATGACGGGTTCCAAGGAAGGAAGCTGCCCAGTGCCGCCCCCGCCAGCGAGACGTGGGACAGCGTATCGGCCAGCAGCGCTTGACGTCTGAGCATCAAATAAACCCCGAGTATCGGCGCGATCGCTGCGATCATTGCTCCGGCGCCAAACGCGCGCTGCATAAATCCGTACTCAAGCATTCCCATCCCAAATCCTCCTTTCGTTCCAAGCGGATGATCCGGTCCAACATCCCCTCGGTTTCTTCCGCGTCATGCGTCACCATAACGACGGTAAGGCCGTGGGCCGTCACCATATGGCGCAGCAGCCGGTAAAACCCGGTTTTGCTCCGCTGATCCATTCCGGTGGCCGGTTCGTCCAGTATAAGAAGATTGGGGCGCTGGGCAAGCGCTCTCGCAATGCAAACCCGCTGCTTCTGACCGCCCGACAATTCGCCGATACTGCAATGGCGCAACTCCCACATGCCGACCTGCTTCAAGCTTTGCTCAACGATCGTTTCCTCGTCTCGGCCGAAACGTTTGAACAATCCGAGCCTGGAGTAGCAGCCGGATCTTACGAGCTCCATCACTTTGCTGGGAAACCCGCTATTGAACGAGGCGATCTGTTGCGGGACATACGCGATAACGGGTTTCGCTCCGGGAAAAGCGGCCGCATTCATCCGAACGGCGCCGCTCCAAGGTTTGACTAAGCCCAACAGCAGCTTCAGAATCGTCGTTTTGGCCGCGCCGTTCGGTCCGGTAATTCCGACGAATTCGCCTGCATAAATGTCGAGCGATGCGTTGTCTACGACCGGTTCGTCTCCATATCCGAATACGACGTTGCGCATGGAGGTCATCATCATGTCCCAGTTCCTTTCCTGCAATTTTCATCGCTTTCTAATAGTAATTATTACGATTTAATACGAAAAAAATAGATATGCCACGCTTGGCATACGCGTATCTCTGCACCTCCCCATGCTTCCAGTCAAACTTCATTTCGTATTTATTAGTAATTATTACGATTAATCACATTGTACAGACGAAGATAGCGGCTGTCAACGATCATTTTTTTGCCGGCGACCACCAATTCCATTTGCCGAACAGCTTCATGAGGGCGGGCACCAGCATCATTCGGACGATTGTGGCGTCAATGAGAATCGCGGCGGAAATGCCGATTCCAAGCTGCTTGACCCCCGCCACGCCGCCCCAAGCAAAAGGAACCGTGACCGCAATCATGATCGCCGCGGCGGACGTAATCAATTTGCCGGACAGAGCCATGCCTTCCCCTACGGATCGTTCGTTGTGATGCGTCCTTTGGTATGCTTCATAAATTCGCGACAATAAGAACACCCCGTAATCCATACTGACGCCGAACGCCAAACCGAATACGAAGACGGGAATCATTAACGCGATCGCGGAAGGTTCGATGCCGAATCGCCCTTCTTCGAAAATCCAGGCAAGAATGCCGAAAGAGGCTCCCAAACTGAGCAAATTCATGAAAACCGTCTTGATCGGGATCAGAATCGAACGAAATGCAACGAACAGAACAACAAAATTGGATGCGAAAATAAAAAGAATGACTTCGCCCAATCGGTTGAAGACTTCGTCGAACACCTCCTGCCGGTATTTCGCTTCTCCTGCGATCAGCCACGACAATTCCGACGGCTGGCTCTCCCAATTTCTCACCCATTCCATCGTACGTTTCGAATTCGGATCGCCCGCCACGGTTACGGTTATGAGAATGTTATTTCCTTGCACGAACGGATTGAGAACGGCGCCGTATTTGCTCCGCAACTCGGGATTTCGCCAAATCAAATCCATCGTTTCGGCTGTCAGCTGCTGCCTCGTAAATACCGAATCGACGCGGATCACGTTCGGATCCCGGTTCAGCCGCTGCACAGCGCGGTAAGCGTTCGCCCAGTCCTCTAGCCGCAAAGCGGAATTTGCGCTTGCGCCGATCAAATGCAGCTGCGATGTCCCCTTCGCAAAATAGCGGTCGAATGCTTCGGCCGTTTGCCTGGATTCGAAGTGCTTCGGCAAGGAGGACGCGTCCGGAACGGCGACATTCAATCGGGTTAAAGGAAACAAACAGCAGATGAGGATCGCCGCGGCGATAAGCGCCATGCGAACAGGCCTTTTCATGACATAAGCGGAGACGCGATACCAGAACCAGGGCTGTCCCCCCTTATTGCGCGGCTCGCGTTTCGCCCGCATCCTGTCCCCCGCCAGCGACAGAAACGCCGGAACGAACGTTAGCGTCAACAGCATCGACATCGCAACAACGATAATCGCTCCGACGGCAACCGAACGGAAAATGGGCATGCGGATGAACAGCGTTCCCGCCAACCCTAGCAAAACGCATAAAGAGGAGAAGAAAACGGCCCGGCCCGACGTTTGCATCGTCGTAAGCAGCGCCTGTTCTACGGCGGAAACCGCCAATTGTTCGCGAAACCGGCTTACCATCAGCAAGGCGAAATCGATGCTAAGCGCCAATCCAACCATAGGGATGACGTTGTAGACGAAGATGGATAATTCCATGCTTGCGCCGATCCAATACATGATGCCCATCGTTCCCGCGACGCCGATCATGCCAACCGCAATCGGAATCGCAGCGGCGAGAAGCCCGCCGAAGGAAATCCACAAAATAAGAAAAGCGATCGGCAATCCGATCAGCTCCGCCCGGAACAAGTCGCGATGGCTCGTTCGATTCACGTCATCCTGTACGACAGGCTTGCCGGTCATTCGAACCGTCATTCGATCGTCTTGCGGCAGCATACGCCGCAATTGAGCGATCGTATCGCTCTTCGCCGCGGCGTTCCCTAACGATAGGAGCGCAAAAGCCGCCCCATCCTGCTCCATTCCTGCACGCGAAGAAGGAGGAACGATTCTGTCGACGCCGTCCACGGTTTGAACCGTTGCCAAAGTTCGCTCCATAAAGCGGCGAAAATCGGCCCGGGAAACTTGCTCCGGCCGTTCGAACAGAAGGATGACCGGATCGGAGGGGGTATGGAATTCGGCGGCTAGAACGGATTGTGCCCGGGCATACGTACCGTCCGTCGTTAAACCGTGGTCTTGCAGAACCGTAGGAAGCTTCCAGGCGATTACGGAAAAGACGGCCAGGACGCAAAGCCATGCCGCGATGATCGATTTGGCGTATTTAAGCGACAGTCCGCAAATGATCCGATATATCATGGCACTGGTCCTCCGGGATGAATGAAAAGATGCTCATGCTTATGCAGCGTATGAACGAAGCGCGCTTATTCGCGCATACTCAATCTTGTCGCTTGAACGATACGCGCCGCCGCGCCCGGAACGAGCAGACCCAATCGAACGGCCAGCGAGGCCGCCGCCCTATTGCCCATAACGGATTGAATCCATCTTCCCCACCGCATCGGACCGGTAAATTCGCGCTTCAACAAGCGGGCATACTCCCGCCTCCATGCCGACAAAGAAAGTTGTCCGCGCAAATAACCGTCCGCGAGCGGCGAACATAATTCGACCGAACGCAAAGCCATCGCCATTCCGTCGCCGCATAACGGCGGAACGACGGCGGCCGCATCTCCGATATGGGCGTATTGATCCCATGCAACCGGTTTGCGGCTCGCCTCTACCTGCGCGACGGCCGTTTCCGTGCCTTCGACGGAAACGGCGCCCGCCAATCTATGGCGAAAAGCGCGGTTGAGAACGGCAATATGCCCGAGCGCGCCGGATACAGTTCGGCCGGCCTCGTCGAAAGCCCGCTGCGTCATCAACGCGGCGACATTAATCCGGCCTTCTCCAATCGGCGCCACGCCCGCATACCCGCCGGCATAAAAATAAAGCTCGACGGCCGCCCCCGCCTCTTCGCTTACGGACTCATAATGGGCCTTGACGCCGATATACGAGTTGCGCGGCATATGCCGGGCCTTGGTCGTCAGCCCATGGCGCGGATTTCGTCCCCATGCGCCGATCGCCGCGCGCGCATCCAGCTCATAACGCTCGTCCCTGTTCCTTGCGGAAATCCGGAATCCCCGCTCGTCCGGACTAACCGATACGACCGTCGTTCCCGTCCGAACTTCCGCGCCATGCTCCCGCGCAACTTGATGTAGCTTATGATCGAGCGCAAACCGGCTTACGCCGAAGGCGGGGGCGGGCAATGGAATGTCGAGCTCGCATTCGCCCGGCGCGATCAACTTGACTCGATTCATTACGGCCGGACGCAGCGATTCGACCGGCGCGTCCAAACCGAGCGAGACGAGGCTTCGGGCGGATTCCGGGGATAGAAATTCCCCGCATACTTTATGCCGGGGGAAGACATGCCGCTCGATCAACAGCGTCCGCCAGCCCCTGGACGCAAGGGCCGCTGCCATGCTAGCTCCCGCCACGCCGCCTCCCAGTATGGCGATATCATACCGTTGCCCCAAATGTACCAGCTCCGTCCGCTTTATGATCGCAGGAAGCCTGCTCCAGCTCTTTCCGCACGAGCGCCACATAACGAAATAAAGGCCGCCACGCAAACGACATATGCGGAACGGCGGGATGCTTCGCCAAACTTCTCCAATCCGCGGCGCGAAATCCTTTGGCAACCGATAACGGGGCGTCATGGCGGATATAAACGTTGCGCGAAACGATTCGGGTCAGAAGCCAGACGGCCAGCCAAGGGATCCAATGGCGATGGATGTCGCTAACGACGACGCCGTACCGGGAAGCGCGCAGCATACGCTCCACAATTTCCGGCAAATCTTCGGAAGGGAAATGATGAACGAATTGAGACGCCGTTACAATATCCGCGCTGCTCGCCGGCAATTGAAACAGATCGCACCGCATCACCCGTACCCGCGGCTCCCGCATGTAGACTCGTCTTGCTTCCTCACAAGCCTCCTCCGTTACATCGGCCAGCACAATCGTCATGTCGATCCGGTTGCGGTCGGCCCACCGCAATAAGATGCGGTTGATTTCGCCCGATCCCGAACCGATGTCGAGAACGGACAATCGTTTCGGTCTTCCGGCGTCCGTCCATAAGCGCTTGACGCCGTAAAGGGAGGGATAAGCGGCGCCCAATATCCGGTTGAGTCTTCGCAAATGACGCAGCGCCTCCGTTAATTCCGGGCCCCGCTTGGAGAAATCGTCCATCCGTTCGGGTTCGCTCGCCCGCCGCTTCAACCGGTTAAACATAAGCATCGTCCAATGCCTCAGGATAGGGCGAGC
This sequence comes from Paenibacillus sp. MSJ-34, assembly GCF_018918005.1. Lineage (GTDB taxonomy): Bacteria > Bacillota > Bacilli > Paenibacillales > Paenibacillaceae > MSJ-34. The sequence goes on from NZ_JAHLPR010000023.1 coordinate 86,253, forward strand.
CGGCCGGAACGTACGCGATATTCATCAACTCTGCCGTTAATCCGGGCCCGAAAGCGAGCGCCATGCCTTCCTTCGGGCCCTGACGCTCCGCTTCGAGCCATTGTCTCATCCGCTGCAGAACGAACAATAACGTGGCGGAGGACATATTCCCGTACTCTCGCAACACCGAGCGGCTTGCCCGGGTTTGCGCATCCGTTAAGGATAGCGCCGATTGCAATGTATCGACGATTCCCCGTCCCCCCGGATGGATCGCCCATAATTCCGGCGCCGCCCTGCCCTTCAGGAAACGGGCGATTTCGGCCGGAACGAACTCGCCGATAAGCTTCGGAATGTGCGGCGAAAGGAATAGGTCGAATCCGTAATTGCCTACATTCCATACCATATCGCCCGTCGACCCAGGAAACAATACGGTTTCGCCTTTGCTTAGCGCGAATATCGCCCTTTGGCCGGGACTAGCCTCGCCCACGATGCAAGCCGATGCGCCGTCGCCGAAAAAAGCCGTCGCATATAGAGCCTCGCGCGCGCTTGACGGCTGCATATGCAGCGTGCACAATTCAACGCACACGACGAGTACTTTGGAGGCAGGGTTTCCTCTTACGATTTGTTCGGATAGGCGAATGGCCGTTAGCCCCGCCGCGCAGCCCATAAACGTTAACGGAATACGGCTCACGTTTGCGTCCAGCCCCAGCGCTTGCATGAGCGCGACATCGATTCCCGGCAAGAACAATCCCGTACAGCTTACCGTAATCAAATGAGTGATCCGGGCCGGCTCCACATTGCCGTCGCGCAGCGCTTCGGCCGCCGCTTCGCCGGCTAACGGAACGGATTGCCGTTTATACATCTCCATCCGCTCGCCCGTTGCCGGAATATCCGCTTGGGGACGATTGGATAAATACCGGCAGCGATCGATCGGCTCCAACAAATTCGGTTCGCAAGTGTAACGGGTTTCCACCCCGCAGCTTTTAAAAATTTTTCTCGCCCAACGCGCCGCATCTCTGCGATCTGCCAACGCTTCCGCCAGCTTGCCCGCGGTCTCGTCCTGATCGATGCGGTAAGGAGGCAGCGCCGTGCCGATCCCTAGAATGGATACTATAGATTCCCATGTTTTCACGATTTCGTTTCATTCCTCTCCCATTCGACTATTCGAGCTTTCTGGCCAATGCAGCTTGTCTCTACCATCCTATTCATGACGTTTGAACGTTATTACGCTATCGGCGCGCAAAAAAAAGCATGCGTCGTTTCCGCATTGGAAACGATGACGCATGCTCTCATGCCATAAATAAAGATGCGGTGTGTTACCGGGTATGTCCGCTCAATTGCTGCTGCGCAATTTGAATTAGCCTGCGTGTAATTTGCCCTCCGAGGGCGCCGGTATCGCGCGTCGCCATATATCCGTAATATCCGTCTTCGGGAATTTGAATTCCCAGTTCCTGCGCCACTTCGTATTTCAGTTGTTGAAGAGCGTGAATCGCTTCCGGGACGACGGGTCTATTCGATCTTCTAGCCATCGTTTTCCTCCTCTGGTCATGGTATTACACCGTTTATTGTGAACAACGAAATGCAAAATATGTATGAACTGGCAGATGAAGCGAATATCGCCATTGCAAAAAGACATAATAACATTGGTACATCTATGCTGATAATTGGAGGAAGACAATCATGACTGAACAATACGGCGAACTTGACCGGAACTTAGCAAGCTCTTTGGCTTACATTCATTCCGAGCTGCATCGCGTTCAAACGATAGCCGGCACATTATCGACGATCGAAACACAGCATTTTAACGATCTTACGAATGCCGGCAACAGCGCGTTGACGCAAATTGCGGTTGAAGAGCAGAGCGCGGCCCGCCAATTGGGAGAAGTCAAACAAATTTGTTTGGCGCTTGCCCAGAAGGTGGAAGAAATTCAGAAGCGTTTCGAGCCTTCATAGGACAGGGATTCGCATATGTATAAGTGGATCGGCAATATGATACGAAGCGTCGTTAACGAAACCATTGACAAAGCCGTCGAACGGCTGGCCCGCGATCAATATACGGAAAATTTGTTTGAGATGATACCTTCGTCCAAAAAAGTCGGTATCATTCCGTTTATGGAAACGCTCATGCGCTCCAAAACCGGCCTTCCTCCCGGCAGGCCGCTCGGGAGCCATATCCGCTTCTCTCCTTGGGAGAAGCTGCTATTCAATCCGGTTCATCTGTTCCGCTTTCCGACGCCGGACAGCGTTTCGATCGGCACATCGGTTACAATCGGGAAAAACGCGAAGAAACCGTTGACCATCTCGATCCCGATCATGATTGCAGCCATGTCGTTCGGGGGCGCGCTCAGCAAAAATGCGAAAATCGCCCTCGCCAAAGCCGCAACCCGTATCGGGACCGCCACCAATACCGGCGAAGCCGGATTATTGGAGGAAGAACGCGCAGCGGCCGGTCTGTTGATCGGGCAGTATAACCGCGGAGGATGGCTCAACACTCCCGAGAAATATGGACGAATGGATGCGATCGAAATCCAGCTCGGACAAGGGGCTCAAGGCTCGAGCCCGCAGCGCACGGCCGCCAAAAATATCGGCCCGGAATTCCGGGAGGCGTTCGGCATTGCCGAGGGCGACGATGCGGTGATCCATTCCAGATTGCCCGGGGTGGATACAAAGGAAGATTTCATGAAGCTCGTCCGCCGCTTGAAAGCGGAAACCGGGGTTCCGGTCGGACTGAAATTCGCCGCGACCCATCATTTGGAGAAAGAACTGCAAATCGCTATCGAATCCGAAGTGGATTTTGTGACGATCGACGGAGCCGAAGGCGGTACGCATGCGGCTGCGCCGATTCTGGAGGACGACCTTGGCTTGCCGACGCTGTTCGCCATTTCCAGAGCGGCCGATTATTTGGCCGCCAAAGGAGCTGCGCGCGACGTCAGCCTGATTGCGACGGGCGGCTTGATTACGCCCGGAGATAGTATGAAAGCATTGGCGCTGGGCGCAAACTCCGTCTATATGGGAACCGCCGTTATCATGGCCTTGATCGGCGATCAAGCGGCGAAGACGCTGCCTTTCGAGCCGCCTACCGGCTTAGTCGTTTATAATGCCAAAGCGACGGAGCAATTGGATGTGGAAAGAAGCGAAATGTCGCTCTTTCATTTTCTGAACGCAACCGTGCGCGAGATGGAACTGCTCTGTTATTCGCTCGGCAAAACGAATATTGCGGACGTGGCCAAATCCGATCTATGCTCGCTCGATCCGTTTCTTGCCAAAGCGGTAGGCGTGGATCTCGGATACGTTTCGCACGAGAATCAGGACAAATTTTACGGCGAGTTTCACCGGATTCCGTTTGCCGACATGCCGAATATAACGGATACCGTTGCCCGCGAAGACGCCGAATCTGTGCAGCAGACTCCGCTTCAATAGAACGGCGAACGGACGCAGGCGGAACAAAGAAGCCGGTGCATTCCTTACCGAAATGCACCGGCCCTCCTATTGTTTAGCTGGCTTCCTGTTGAACAGGCACCGCGTTGAAATATTCTTCCAGCGTCAAATTTTGCGCCGCGATATCTTTCGCGATATCGACTCCTACATATCGAATATGCCACGGTTCGTATTTATAACCGGTAATCGCTTCTTTTCCTTCCGGGTAGCGGATGATGAAACCGTACTCCGGCGCATGTTGGGCAATCCAATCCGCTTCCGGCGTGCCGGCGAAGCAATCTGAGGCCGCGCACTTGCCGTCGCTGCCCGATACATCGATCGCCAATCCGGTCTGATGTTCGCTATGGCCCGGTACGGCGCTGTACCGCATTGCGTTCTCCTTGCCGTCCCGTTCTACGTAACGGTTGAACAACGACTTCTGGGTAGCTTGCGAACGGTACGCCGAGACGCCGCCCAAATGTATTCCGTCTTTCGCGGCTCCGGCAAACAACTCCTGCAGCGCTTCGGCCGCTTCCTTGCGCATTTTTCGTTTATCGATTTTTTCCTTGAAAATAAAATGCACGTCCGGATAGACCAGATCGTCCGGTTCGTATTGATCCGGCAGCGCGAACTGCTTGTTGACGAGCACTGCGACGTTATCCGGGTCGGTTATAGCTTCCCTTGTTTCGCTTGGATTGCGGGAAGACGTCTGCTCCGGTTCAAGCGGCTTGTCCGATTGTCGATCATCCGAATCCGGCTCTGCCGTCTCTTCGCCGGTTTGGCCGTCATCGGATCCGGATTCCGGCCCCTGATCGGAAACGGCGGATGAATCGGGCACGAAATTGGCCGAAGAGAAGCTTTGCTCTTTCTGCCATTCTATGAAAATGAAAATTGCAATTCCTAAAATAATAATACTGAAGACAGCTTTTTTCATTAGTTGCTCCCCCATTATGTCGACGTATGATGTTCTATGAAATCCTCACTTCGTAATAGACTGCCGCTTTCCCCAAAATGTTTCGCGTTTCGAGCAAAAATCTCTTTTTTCAACAATTATTCTACCATAACAGACGCCTCTATGAATCTATTTATAAAAAAATAGGACCTTTGGCCCCATATTGATTATTTAATGCAATTAATTATTAATGTACTAAATTCAGATAACGATGCTCATGCGAATGAGTTCCAACCGCTACGTGAACACTACGATGTAAAAGGAGTCTTTGCGATGCATTCGCTTATGAATTATACCGCACATCGGCCCTCGCCGCTGCCAAGCCGTCCCTGGATCATATTCCAAACATGGGAACATCTATTGTTCGCCCATTGGCCTGTCGATGCAAGGAAAATCGCCCCGTTCCGCACGGTAGGCGCCCGATTGCGTATGCTCCCCCCCATCCCGGGCCTTTCCGATTATGACGAATTGAACTTTCGCACGTATGTGCGAACGGCGTCGGGTCCACCGGGGGTTTACTTTCTAAGCATCGGCGCATCCAAACGGATCATTGTCGAAGGAGCGAAACGTTTATTTCGCTTGCCGTACCATTATGCGGATATGACCGTTGCTACGGTGCCGAACGAACCTTTTCATATTCAGTGCCGCTACCGGATGGAACAAGGCGCTTCTGCTTCCGAGGTCGAATTTCAATGCCGGTTCGCGCCGTCATCTTCCTCCTACGGCATTCGCAAAGCATCGATTGAGAACTGGTTATACGACAGGTATTGCTTATACACCAGCCCTCATCCTCGCTTGTCGCAGCAAATGCATGAAACGAACCGCCCAAACTGCCTTCTAGTCGGCGACATTCACCATCCGCCTTGGCTGCTGAAACGTGTCGAATTGGAAATCGAAAGGAATACGATCGGCAAGCCGTTCGGCATTGAACTGCCCGCCCTTCCCCACCTATCAACTTTTACCCGCAGAATGGGTGTTTTAGGCTGGACGCTGCGCAAGCTGGAATGTTAAACTGAAATTAGGACGATCTAAGGTCCGGTTTCAACCTAGTCTCTAGTCGAGGAAAGATTGCGGCTTCAGGTCGTTTCTTCGAAGGCCGTTTCTCATCTATGCTTAGAGTATCTTGGTTTTAGACAAAGTGAGGGGTGCCCGCAGAATGTTGCAAGGAATGATGGATTTTTTTAAGGACTTCGGTGCGTGGGGCATGTTTCTTCACTCGTTTCTCGATGCCGTAATTTTTCCAATTCCCGCGTTTTTTCTCCAAGTATCTTTAGGCCTTATGGATCCTTCCAATGCATTATGGATCGCCACGGTAGGATATTTAGCCTGTCTCCTCGGAACTCCGGTCGGATATTTTATGGGGAAATTGTTAGGAAAATCGATCCTCTACAAAATTCTTAAAAAAAGCTGGATCGATTCAGCAACCAATTTATTTAATCGAAACGGGGAAGCGGCGATTTTCATCGGATCTTTCACGCCGGTTCCTTTCAAAGTGTTTACGATTTTATCCGGTTGTTTGCATTTTTCGTTGTGGAAATTGATCGGATATGCCGCCGTCGGGCGAGCGGTGAAGTTTTACACGGTAGGCGTACTGTTCTATCTTTTCGGGAGAGCCGCGGAAGGCATGATACACGGTTATCTCACGTATACGCTTCTGGGAGTCGCTTGTCTGTTGGCCGTCGGCTTGATGATCAAGCGGAAGCTGCAGAAGAAAAAGCAAACGGCGCAAACGGCCGTACCGGCAGTGGAAAAGGCAGAGGAATGTTAAAGAGGTTGTTCAAAAAGTCCTCTTTTGATCACGAAGTATATCTAGAAGCGTATTCGGCATCGAATCTTGCGTTCACCCTCGAAGTCCGGTGCTCATGTAGGTTTTACCTACACTCCGCTCCTCCTTCTTCGGGTTCTCGCAACCTTCTCGGTGCTGAAAAGTTGACTTTTTGAACACGCATTTAAAGGATTGGGACTCAAGCCTGAAAACTCATGGGGCTTCTCTTACGTAGCGCTGCGCTATGTATGGGAAGCCCCTCAATCATTCTTGGCATAACAACCGCAAGTACGCCATGTTAAGCATTAGACATGCGCGACATAAAAACGGATCCTGAAGGCCTAATTATGGAATCTGCGAGGGACCACAAAATGTATGCGAAAAATCATACAAAATGAGCGACGCATGCAGCAAATCAGTCGATTCTATTCGAAATTTCACACACAAATCGAGATTTTGAGCCCTGATCCTGTAAATGTTTACGAAAAATCACACACATTTTCTACTACGTTCTCTCACGTCAAACTGTCCGCAATTAATCGACGCTCTCATTCGATCCGCTATTCTTGCAAGGACGGCGTTTTTTCCTGAAATAAAGCCTTCGCGATCCGTTAACCGGTATGTTCGACCAACCGTTGCAATATTTGCAGACAGACTTCCATCTCTTCGTCCGTGCCAATGGTAACGCGCAAATATTGATCGATTCTAGGTTGTTCGAAGTACCGCACCAGCACGCCTTCCTTGCGCAGCTCTTGAAACAACGTCTTAGCCGGCTTGGCGTGATGGGATATAAGGATGAAATTCGCTTTCGATTCCAATACGCGAAATCCCATCGCTTGCAGCTTGGCGACGGCAGCCTCTCTCGTCTTCATTACTTTGCGGGTCGTCTCCGTGAAATACTCCTCGTCTTGGAACGCGGCAACCGCTCCCGCCAGCGCAAGCCTGTCCAGCGTGTACGAATTAAACGAGTTCTTCACGCGGTTCAACCCTTCGATTAATTGCGCGTTGCCGACGGCGTATCCGACGCGGAGACCGGCTAGCGATCGGGATTTCGACAGCGTTTGGACGACCAGCAGATTCGGGAATTCATGAATTAACGGGATAGCTGATTCCCCGCCGAAATCGATATAAGCTTCGTCGATGATGACCACTTGATCGGGATTGCCGGCCACCACTTCCCGGATCGATTCCAAAGGGATATATTTGGCCGTTGGCGCGTTCGGATTGGGCAGTATGATCCCTCCGCCGCTTCCCCCCTTCAAACGTTCCAGAGGGACGTTAAATTCGTCGTCTAACGGAACGAGCGTTACCGGGATGCCGAACAAATTCGCGTATACTTTATAGAAGCTATAAGTAATGTCGGGGAAAAGAATCGGTTTCTCCCGATCGAAAAACGTCATAAACGAGAATGCCAATATTTCGTCCGACCCGTTGCCGACAAATATATGATCCGCATTCAAACCGTAATATTCCGCGATCGTGGTCGTTAATGCGCCGCAATTCGGATCCGGATACAGCCTTAGATCTGCGTCGGCCGCCGCTTGAATGGCGGCAATCGCTTTCGGCGACGGAGGATACGGATTTTCATTCGTGTTCAATTTAATATATTTCCGGTCTTTCGGCTGCTCTCCCGGCACATACGGGACTAACGATTTTACAGTTTCGCTCCAATATTTGCTCATTGCGGCTCTACTCCTTATTCCTTATTATGTATCTTTCTATTCTCGATCGCGGCCTACCCGCCTTTGTTATCGCATCTTTTTATTTTACTAGATTTCCGGAAAGAATAGTATCCCATAAATTACCGCTTGTTCTCGCTCGATTCATATAGGTAGAGTATTTACTAATAGAAGGCTTCGTGCATGGATAGGAATATTGAGAAGACAATAGTTCGCGGGTACCCCCATATAAATGTCCAAGTTCTCGTAATAATATATAATCCTAAATTTCGAAAGCCCGTAATATCAAACACTGAATATAGTGGATCTGCCTCGCGGACTGTAAAAAAGTGGAGGTTTCCCAGTTCGTTCGGTTCAAGTCAACATTATGTGGATACACT
>NZ_JAHLPR010000024.1 GCF_018918005.1 Paenibacillus sp. MSJ-34
GTAGACTTCACCTAAAAGGTGCTCCTCTCTTTGGGTGTAGTGTTCTCGACAAACACCATTCTACCAAAGATTTGGGCACTTTTTTATGTTTTCAATGAACGGTACTTTCGAAATTTAGGTTGAAATGAATTACCACATCGTATGAACATGTCCCGTAAATTATGCCGGTCAATGCGCACAAAAGACGGGTTGTTCGTTACGGCAACAGCGGTTCGTACGTTCGGCCGAGCGCCTGGGCGACCGCTTGATGCGTCACTTTGCCGTTATACGTATTGACGCCTTGCATCAAGGCGGCGTTCTCCCGGATTGCGCGTTCCACGCCTTTGCCGGCGATTTCCAACGCATAAGGCAATGTGGCGTTCGTCAGGGCGAACGTCGACGTATGGGGGACCGCGCCGGGCATATTCGCTACGGCATAATGGATGACGCCGTATTTCTCGTATACCGGATTGTCATGCGTCGTTACCCGGTCGATCGTCTCGATGGAACCGCCTTGGTCGACGGCGACATCGACGATGACGGCGCCTTTCTTCATCTTCGCCACCATCGCTTCGCTGACGAGCTTGGGCGCCCTCGCGCCGGGTACGAGCACCGAACCGATCAACAAATCGGCCCTTTGCGTTTCGCGCGCGATATGATACGGATTCGACATGACCGTCCGAATTCGGCCGCCGAAGATATCGTCCAAATAACGCAGCCGATCCGCGCTTCTTTCGACGATTGTAACGCTAGCGCCTAGGCCAAGCGCCATCTTGGCGGCATTCGTCCCGACCGTTCCGCCGCCGATGATGACGACGTCGGCAGGCGGCACTCCCGGCACGCCCCCAAGCAGCATGCCCCGCCCTCCGTAATACGCTTCTAAGAAACGGGCGCCGACCTGAACGGACATGCGTCCCGCCACTTCGCTCATCGGCGTAAGCAGCGGCAAGCCGCCGCCCGGAAGCTGAATCGTCTCATAAGCGATCCCCGTTACTTGGCTGCGGATCAACGCTTCCGCCAAAGCGTCCGCAGCAGCCAGATGCAGGAATGTGAACAATACTTGCCCTTTGCGGAAATAACCGTATTCTTCGGGCAGAGGTTCCTTCACTTTCATGATCATATCGGCCTGCGTCCATACGTCCGGAGCGGACGGTACGATGGCCGCCCCTTCCGCCGCATATTCGTCGTCGGCAAATCCGCTCCCCGCGCCTGCTCCCCGCTCGACCAGCACCTGATGGCCTGCGCCGCTTAGCGCGCTTGCTCCGGCCGGCGTCAACGAAACCCGGAACTCATTATTTTTTATTTCTTTCGGTATCCCGATCTTCATGCCTTTCGCTTCCTTCCTTATAACCGAATTCATGAACCGGATACTTCAACCTATGTTTGCAAACCCAGAATAACAACCGCTTTCTTTTCCTATTATACGTTCTCCAATCGGCCGCCCGATTATGTGTGATAGATGCCCGTTTCTCCGCCATGCCTTGATATGGCCGCGAATGGCAATCACAAAGCGGCTTTCGTCCACATAGAGTAAATGACGAGACGAAATTACGATATAAAGGCGGAGAAGAAATGCGTAAGCGTGATCGAATGTTAGCGATGATTCATGCCAAACCTTCCAAGCAAACGACGCGGCAACTTATCATTCTAAAAGACCGCAAAAGCTACTCCCAGTATATACGGCTCTTGAAAAAAAACGGAATAACCCCGATTAAAACAATTAAATCGCTGAATATGGTATGTTGCCACGTTGACCGCAATAAAGTTTCGCAAGTGGCCCAAAACCATTCCAAAATTCGGCGGGTCGAAGCCGATGTCAAAGCGAGGGCGCATGGTTTTCCAAAGCGGAAAGGAGCGCGCGTCAGCGGCTCCAGTACTCCTTGGGGCGTGCGCCGCATCGGCTCTCCGAGCGTATGGCCGCGTTCGACGGGAGAGAGTATCCGGATCGGCGTCATTGATACGGGCATCGGTCCGAACCCGGATCTGAAAGTTGCCGGAGGCATCAATACGATCAATCCGCGAAACTCCTTCCACGACGATAACGGACATGGGACTCATGTCGCCGGAACCGCGGCGGCGCGCGGCATAAACAGCGGTATAACCGGGGTGGCGCCCCGCGCCAAATTATATGCCGTTAAGGCGTTGGATCAGAACGGCAACGGCTTCGTTTCCGATATTATCGAAGGCGTCGAATGGTGTATCGATCGTCGCATGGATGTTATCAATATGAGTTTCGGCATTATCGGCAACAGTCCCGCTCTCCGTAGAAGCATACGCAGAGCGAATCGGCATGGTATCGTCGTCGTCGCATCGGCCGGCAATAACGGGTCCGATGCAACCCGCATCGACGAACCCGCCAGATATCCGGAGACGATCGCCGTGGCGGCGTCCAACCGAAACAACAAAATCGCTTCCTTCAGCAGCCGCGGCCAAGAAGTCGACGTAGCCGCGCCCGGGGTCGACATTTTGTCGCTGAAAGTCGGCAAAGGGACGGGCACGCGCTCGGGCACGTCGATGGCCGCCCCTCATGTGTCCGGAAGCGCCGCATTGTTGCTGCGGCTGAATCCGCGCCTTTCGCCTTCGCAAATCCGCAACCTTCTCGCTTCCACCGCGCTCCATCTCAGGGGATCTTCGCGAAGAGCGCAAGGCAGCGGTCTTGTCCAAGCAGACCGCGCCGCAGACAGGGTGCATGCAAATCTGCATGCGGCGAAACCGCGGACGGTGAAGCTGCGCTCGCCGACGCTCCGCGCGAATGTGAGGAATCGCCGGCCCGCCAAACGCAAAAATCGGATATGAGAAGGCCCGACATGCATTCCGTCGGGCCTTCTCATGAGTGATAGAGGTCGTTACTCCTCCGATTTCGCTTTCGCATTGCAGCGATGGCAAATTCCTTGAAAATCGAGACGGTGATCGATCACCGTAAAATGAAATTCTTTCTCCAACCGTTCTTCGAGCGGCAATAGCCAATCTTCGCGAATTTCATCCATCGCGCCGCATTGCACGCATATCAAATGGTGATGATGATGTTTGCTGCTGTCCGTCCTTAAATCATACCGAGCCACACCGTCGCCGAAATTCAATTTCTCTACGACATGCAGCTCGCTAAGCAATTCAAGCGTACGATAGACGGTGGCCAAGCCGATTTCCGGCGCCTTGTCTTTTACCAACATAAACACATCTTCCGCGCTCAGATGATCGTCCTCGTTCTCCAACAGCACCCTCACCGTCGCTTCGCGCTGCGGCGTCAATTTATAGCCTTGCGACTGAAGCTGCTGTTTTATTTTCTCGATTCGTGCTTCCATCTGTACGCCCCCTTTTGCCGGCATTCACGCGTTCCTTTATCATTGCTTTCATTATAGGGGGATAACGCAATTAAAGTCAAACATTTTGCTAGATTCGTACCATGGCCACGCTCTCGAGCAGCATCGGTGCAACCCATCGCATCATAACAGGAGAAACCCATGCTTCGAACAAGGCGATGCCGACCATCGCGACGGCCATCGTCAGCGTTAATGCGGAGTATGACACAAACGGCTGCTTGATCTGCCCTCTGCGCTGCGTGAGCACCCGGTTTCTGAGCATGTACAGCGAAAAGCCGATCGCCGCTACACTGCTTATAATAATGCCCGGTATGACGACAATATTTTGCGGAGCGACCGACACAAGCGCAAACAACAATCCCTTCCACGAATATTGCCCGACGAAATACCCGACGGTAAAGCCGACAAGCACCCCTTTCATAAAATCAAGCACTAGGATGAACGGAAGCCCAACCACGGACAGTCCCAAAATCCAAATGATCGCAATCCACTTCACATGGCCCATCGCGGTATCCCAAAACGCGCTTTCTCCGCTCACTCCTCCTTGATCGACGGTGCTGAAAAAGTGGCCCAAATAACGGCCGAGCTCCTGCTGTTGGTCCAGGGACAGCGCGTTCACCATCAGCGATCCGAACACGACGCCTACGACGAATAAGACGGACACAAAAACATACAAAATCATCTGATCTTTCAAATAGTTGCGCAGCGGCTGCATCGTTTTCCGGCTCCTCTCTTCTTGTCTATTTCTATTAAAATATGAGAGAAGCGGCCAAACTATGACCTTTACGAACGAAGGACCTTGCCGTATGAGCCTCCGCCGCCGGAAGAGATGCCCAGCGTGCCGTTGCGCGCTTGAATAATATGCTCCGCGATTTGCTCGCCGACGATGCCGCTAATTTCCGCAAGTTCCGCCCGGTGCAGGATGTTCATCTCGGTGCCGAATCGCGCGAGCAGCGCGTTCAACTTGCTTTTGCCCAATCCGGGTATGAAGTCGAGCGGTACTTGATAACGGTATGGCGGCCGATGCGCGGGCACCCGCGGCGTTTCCCTGTCGGCGATATAGAGAATGCGGTCCAGCACCCCATGCACCAGCTTGGCGCTGCCGCAATACGGACAGCGGACATGCGCATGCTCCCGCTCGTCGATAATGGAGTCGCACTGGATGCAGGAGGAACGATGGTATTTGCCGAGCCGCGGATTCAAACCGTAGTTGGCTGCAATGCGCCGGCCTTCCCTCCCCGCGAGCGCAAGGCGGAATTCGGCGAACGTTGGCTCACGCAGCAGAAGTTCGTTATATTCCCGCCCGATTTTCCCAAGCGAATGCGCATCCGAGTTCGTCAGCAACGGATACGGATCCAGTTCGGCAATATAGCCGGCCATTTCCGAATCCGCGCTCAAGCCGAGTTCGGCTCCCGCGATCAAGTCCGGATGAAGCAGATCGGCCATACGGTTCGAGGCGCTCCCGTAAATCCCTTTATGCGGCGTGAAAATATGCGCCGGAACGAACAATCCGCCGCGCGCGGCAACTTCCTCCTGCAGCCTTCTTGCCGGCACGTAAATGCGTTGCGAGCTGAGCTCCACATTTTTCATATGCTGCGACATCCAGAGCGTAAATTCCCGCATCGTCTCAAGCTTGGCGAAGTAGACCAGCACATGCGCTTCGCCCATTCCCGGATCGCGCACTTCAATTTCGCTGCCGAGCAGAATCGTCGTATCGCGGTAGCGGATGCCGCCGTCCTGAAGCTCATGCATTTCGCCGTTGTCGAGACAGCGGATAATATCGTCCTGCACCGACGGCGCATGGCAATCGATAATGCCGATCAATTCGATCCCTTTGCGTTCCGACGCTTCGTGCGCGATATTCGCGAACGTAAGATCTTTGCTGCCGCTAATTTTGACCGCATTGCCCTTGCCGGTTCTTCCGATATGAATATGCAAATCGGCATAGAACGAACGCAAGCCAGCTTTATTGCGAGCCTGCGATCCTTCCCGCTCCGAACGGTTCGGCATCGATCCTTGGCCGCTCATGATCCGATCTGCCCCGTCAACCGGTATATCTGCCAAGCGTATACCGCCAATATCGTTTTGGCGTCGCTAATTTTCCCTTCGGCGATATATTGCTGCGCCTCCTCGAGCGTAATGCTTTCGCATTCGAGAAATTCGTCCTCATCCAGCCGCATGGCGCCCGGAACCAGCCCTTCCGCAAGATACAAATGGATGATTTCGTCGGCGAAACCCGGGGACGTATAGAAGGAGTTGATGAGCCGCAGCGATTCGCAGCGGTAGCCCGTCTCCTCCTCCAATTCGCGCTCGGCCGCGCGATGCGGCTCCTCTCCCGGATCCAGCTTGCCCGCCGGAATTTCCACTTCGCTTCTGCCCAGCGGCTTCCGGTATTGCTCGACGACGATCATTCGGTCGGCATGCAGCGCGAGCACGGCTACCGCGCCCGGATGCTTCACGATTTCCCTTGTCGCCTGCTTCCCGTTCGGCAGCGTTACCGTATCGACTTGCAGCGATATGATATTCCCTTGAAAGATTTTCTCGGTCTTAATCGTCTTTTCTTCGAATTTTCGATGATTGTTCACAGCTTGCACCTCCAATGGCAATTCTACGTTGTTGCCGGTTCGCATAACTTGTCCAAACATAGCATACGTTGTTATTATATCAAATCCGGGCAAGAGAAGGAGACTTTCGTATGAAAAGTTATGTCGCGTCCAACCAAATGAGGCTTGTAGGCAAAGCATGGGAAATACGCCATCATCTCCGGCAATGGGCGAAACGGAGCGGACCGAACGCCAGCCTGCGGCGAGAATTGGATCGCCGATTGGGGCCTGAAAGGCGATAACCCCTCCATGATTGCATTTTCCGGCGCTTTCCTGTATTCTGTTATTAAACTGAACAGTCAGATTATTAGGAAAGAGGTCGATGTCATGGCCAGACGACGGCCGGAGGAAACGGAACAAACGAAAAGCATCATCATTCAATGCGCCAAAGAATTGTTCAGCCAAAAAGGCTACGGCGCCGTCTCGATGGAAGAAATCCGCATCCGCTCCGGTATCAGCAAAGGCAGCATTTACTATCACTTTAAGAGCAAGGAACAATTGTTTATTACGTTGTTGGACATCAACATGAACGAATGGATTGATAAGTGGAATGCGATTTCCGCCCCGCTTCGGACCGAAACGGAACGCCTTTACCGTTTGGCGGAGCATTTCGCGGACGATTTTAACAATCCGTTGATGAAAGCCGGAGAGGAATTCGCCGGCAGCCGGGGTGCCGATCCGGAAGTATTGGAATCTATTTTGCGAATATCTTACATGCCAAGGCCGATTTTCATCAAAGTGTTGCAGGACGGCATGAACGGAGGCGAGTTTAAAGAAGACGACACGGACAAGTTAACGGATATTTTGTTCGGCATGCTTGCAGGTGTCGGCTCGACTTTAATAAGAGAGCCATCCTATGATAAAGTAGTCGCGTTGCATCGCAAGGCGATCGACGTTTTTTTAAACGGAATCAAGCCCTAGCAGAGCTTTTTCCGTTTTATTTTCGCAAATAATTAAACTGAATGGTCAGATTAATTATAACGAAAGGGGATCATCTATGAAATCTCTTATCCAAAACAAAGTGTTTCGTATCGTAGCAATAGCCGACCTCATCCAGCAAATGGGCATTTGGATTCGCAACATCGCCGTACTGTTCTACGTGATGGAACAAACCAATAACGACCCTGTAGCCGTATCTTTGATTACCGTATTTCAATTATTGCCGATTTTTCTCTTCTCGATCGTCGGCGGAACGCTGGCGGACCGCTGGAATCCGAAGAAAACGGTCATCGCAGGCGATTTGTTGAGTTCCGCTTCGATCGCCGTTATTTTGATTTGTATCGTCTCTGGCATATGGCAAGCGGCATTCGTCGCTACGGTCGTTTCCGCTGTCGTCAGCCAATTTTCTCAGCCTTCTTCGGCGATCTTGTTCAAACGGCATATTCCCGATGCGCAAGTCGGGATTGCGATCGGCATCACGCAAGGGTTGATGTCCATATTTCTCATCGT
This sequence comes from Paenibacillus sp. MSJ-34, assembly GCF_018918005.1. Classification (GTDB taxonomy): domain Bacteria; phylum Bacillota; class Bacilli; order Paenibacillales; family Paenibacillaceae; genus MSJ-34. The sequence goes on from NZ_JAHLPR010000024.1 coordinate 7,352, forward strand.
CGGGCCGATGATCGGAACGTTGATCTATACTTCGCTCGGCATTCATTACTCGATGATCGCGTTAATGATTTTGTTTGCATCCGCGGCGCTCATTCAGTTCGCCCTCCCCCCTTCGCCCCGCGATTCGTCCGAGACGTCTTCTTCGTTAATCCGCGATATGCGCGAAGGACTCGTCTATGTTCTCAATCATCGCAACTTGACGGTGTTGGCTGTCGTGATGGCGCTGTTCGGACTCGGGATCGGCCTCATCGAACCGTTGGACGTTTACATTTTAATGGAACGGCTTGGATTGGAAAAAGAAAGTTTGCAATGGTTTTACGCTTTGGCGGGAATCGGGCTTCTAATCGGCGGCGCCGTTGCGGCGGGAAGCTCGGAATGGCTGCGCTCGCATGCCAAGCTTGTCATGTTTGCCGGCATTTTGGCGCTGGCGGCGTCGATTGCCGTGGAGGTGCTGTCCCGTTCCGTTGTGCTGACGGGATCGATGCGTTTTCTGGTCGGCATGATCCAAGCTTTTTTTCAAATCGTGATGAACATGTTTATGATCCAATGGGTCGAAGAGAAATATGTCGGGCGGACGAGCGGCATTCTTGCTCCGATTATTACGGGAGGCATTCTGCTCGGGTCCGCCTCGTCCGGGTTCATTATGAAATCGACGTCCCTCATGACGGCATATTTTGTGTCCGCCGCAATGATCGCCATCGCCGCGTTGTACTCGTTAAAATTTAAAATATCGGAAGCCTCCGACAATCCTACCGCTGCGCAAACCGCCGACGGAAAAAGATCGGCTCTGTAAGCTGCGATCAACAAAAGGACTGAGCGCCCGCTCAGTCCCGCATATTTCTACCGTCGCTTCGCCGTTTCCCGCACGATCGCCACGACCATCTCGGCTGTCTTCACCAAGTTTTCGATCTTGATGCGTTCATTGGTCGTATGGATGTCCTCGTAACCGACGGCCAAATTGACGGTCGGAATGCCCATCCCGTTAAAAATGTTGGCATCGCTGCCGCCTCCGGTCTGGAACGTGCTCGGCTGCCTGCCGATGCTCGCGATCGCCGCGGACGTGAGTCGGACGACCTCATCGTCATCCGTAAGGCGGAATGCCGGGTATGCGAGATTGCTTATAAATTCGGCGCGCGCGCCGAATTCCGCCGCCGCGGATTCCAGCGCTTCCTTCATCGCCGCCAGTTGGCGGTCGAGCTTAGCCTGCTCCATGCTGCGCGCCTCGGCGTCAATCTTCACGAAATCGCACACGATATTCGTGGCGCCGCCGCCTTCGAAGCGTCCGATATTAGCGGTTGTGTCCTTATCGATGCGGCCAAGCGACATCCGCGAAATCGCCTTGCTTGCCACCTGCACCGCGCTGATTCCATCCTCGGGGTTGACGCCGGCATGCGCCGATTTCCCGAATACTTTCATCGTAATTTCCGCCCGCGCCGGAGCGGACACGGCAATTTCGCCAATTTCGCCGTTGGAATCGAGCGCAAAGCCGAATTTCGCTTCCAGACGATTGCGGTCGATTGCGCGCGAGCCTACCAGACCTAATTCTTCCCCAACCGTAATGACAAACTGTATTTTGCCGTGCGGTATGTCCTGTTCCCGCAGCACTCGAATCGCTTCGAGAATCGCGGCCAAACCGGCTTTATCGTCCGAGCCCAGGATCGTTGTGCCGTCGCTGCGTATGTACCCGTCCGCGCCGATAACCGGTTTGATGCCTTGGCCAGGGGCCACCGTGTCCATATGGGCCGTGAAGAACACGGTCGGGACGTCCGACTGTCCCGGCGTCGCTTCCAGGACGGCGAATAAATTGCCCGCCCCGTGCCCGGTGCGCGCAGCGGTATCGTCCTCATCGACGGATAGGCCGAGTTCGTTGAACTTTTCGATTAATGCATCGCATATGGCCCGTTCGTTTCGCGTTTCGCTGTCGATCTGCACCAGTTCAACAAGTTGTTGCACAATTCGGTCTTGCACGATCATGCGACTTTCCTCCAATCGACCAGATAGGTTACAATAGATTTGTCCGATGTTATTCTTGGACCGCATGCCTAACTTCAAAACTTCCGTATTATATTGCAAAGGAGAAACGTTCATGAATAAAAGAAGAAAATTTTGGTTCCGTCTCGTCATTTACTTAATGCTGCTCGCCATGGTCGTATCCACATTGCTGATTCTGGTCGAACCGCTTTTATACTAGTCCGCCTTCGATCACAGGTTCGTAACCGAACACTTCGACGAAGCAGGGCAGCAGTTCCCTTGCCACATCCTGCACGGCGAATCGCTGCCCGGTACAATCCTCAAGCGATGTGACGCCGTATTCCTCGATCCCGCACGGAATGATTCCGGTGAAGCCTTCATGCTGAATCCCCGATGCAACGTTAAAGGCGAACCCATGGCTCGTAATAAACCCTCGGCGCTGCCGGCGCTTATTGAATTTGACGCCAATGGCGGCAATCTTCTCGTTGCCGACCCAAACGCCGGTATATTCCGGCTTGCGCCCGCCTGTAATGCCGAATTTCGCCAAGTAATTGATAATGACTTGCTCCAAGTTCCGCAAATATCCGTGCAGATCCATATTCTCGGCGTCGAGCGCAAGCAGCGGATAGCCGACGAGTTGCCCCGGCCCGTGATACGTAATATCGCCTCCGCGATCGATTTCGAATACCGCGATGCCTTTATCGCGCAATTGTTGTTCGTTCCAGAGCAGATGCTCGGGATGCTTCTGCGAACCGATCGTAAAGGTGGCCGGATGCTGCAAGAGCAGCAGCGTCTCATTCCGCTTCGCACCGTCGATTTCCTTGACTAGAGATTTCTGCATCTCCCAAGCTTCCGCATAATCGAGTAATGGAAAATAGCGTACGTCCAATTGCTTGCTCATCTTCGCTGCACGTTCCTTCCTTTTAATACAATTGCGTATCGAGGTCGTAGCTTTCCAGATTGTCTTTCAAGCGCTGCAGGAAACGGCCGCAAATGACGCCGTCCAAAATCCGGTGATCCAATGATAAGCAAATGTTCGCCATCGAGCGAACGGCGATCATATCGTTGATCACGACAGGCTTCTTGACGATCGATTCGAACGTTACAATCGCCGCCTGCGGATAGTTGATAATCGGATAAGATAAGATGGATCCGAACGAACCGGTGTTGTTCACCGTAAACGTTCCGCCTTGCATATCGTTAATCGACAGCTTGCCTTCCCGCGTTTTCTTCGCCAATTCGTAGCTTTCGCGCGCCAATCCGGCGATGTTCATTTGATCCGCTTTTTTAATGACAGGCGTCAACACCGAATCCTCCGTACCGACGGCGAGCGATAAATTGATATCGCGTTTCACGATAATTTTGTCAACCGCCCACACCGAATTCATAATCGGATAATCTTTAATGGCGTTGACGACCGCTTTAAGGAAAAAGGCGAGATAAGTCAAATTAACGCCTTCATTGCGCATAAATTCGTCTTTATATTTATTTCTTAACAATACCAAATTCGTGACGTCCGCTTCGATCATCGTCCAAGCATGCGGAATTTCCGCAACGCTTTGGCGCATTCGGGTAGCGATCGTATTCCGGATTGGGGTAACGTCGATAAAGTATTCTCCCCGGCCTCCGCCGAAGTTGTTCTGGCCCTCTACTTCAATATGCGGAATTTTCGGCGTTTCGGACAAATGCAGCCCGGAATGGCGCACAGGGGCTTTGGCGGCTAACGCCATTTCGTCGATCCCCGCGGAAGCGGCAGGCGCACCCGCGAATCCGCCGGCGGCAGAGCCGGCATGCGTTGGCGCCGGAGCCGGGTTGCCGTTTTCAATGTAGCTCAAAACGTCTTTGCGCGTAATTCGTCCCCCCAATCCCGTTCCGGGGACTTGCCGCAAATCGATGCCGTGCTCGGCTGCCAGTTGCTGGACCGCCGGCGAATATCGGCTGCGCATGCTCTGATCTCCGCCGTTCGGAGCCGCGGAAGCGGCAGGCGGCGCGATTGCCGTTTGCGCCTCGCCTTCATGATTCCCTCCGGCCGTTTCGATGACACAGATCGGCGTGCCGACATCGACCGTCTGGCCCTCCTCGACCCAAATTTCTTTCAAAACGCCGGTTACCGTCGAAGGCAGCTCCGCATTCACTTTATCGGTGATCACTTCGCACACCGGCTCGTACTGCTCGACCGTATCGCCCGGCTTTTTCAGCCATTTGCCGATGGTAGCCGAGACAAGGGATTCCGCGAACTGCGGCATGGCAACTTCTACTAGCCCTTTATTCGATGACATGTTACTCAACTCCTTTATTTGGCTGTTCGAACCTGTTCGGATCCGAACCGTCCTAGAACAATGCAAGCTCCCGCATCGCTTCTTTCACTTTGTCCTTGTTTAACATATAAAATTTCTCCAATGGCGGACTGATCGGCATCGCCGGCACATCCGGCCCGCATAGCCGCTTAATCGGAGCGTCCAAATCGAACAGCAGTTCCTCGGCGATGATGGCCGACACTTCGGCTCCTACCCCGCCGGTTTTATTGTCCTCGTGAACGATCAGCACCTTGCCCGTTTTCTTGACCGCTTCCAGAATCGCCTCTTTATCGAGCGGCTGAAGCGTGCGCAAATCCAATATATGCGCGCTGATTCCTTCCTGCGCAAGCTCGTCCGCCGCCTGCATCGCGAAATGCAGCGGCAAGCTGTAGCCGATGACCGTAATGTCCGTTCCTTCGCGAATGACGTTCGCTTTGCCGATCGGCACGATATAATCCGTGTCAGGAACGTCGCCTTTAATCAGCTTGTAGCATTTTTTATGCTCGAAGAAGAGTACCGGATCCGGGTCGCGCACCGCCGCTTTCAACAATCCTTTGGCGTCGTATGCCGAATAAGGAGCGACGATCTTCAAGCCGGGCGTGCCGAAAAATACCGATTCCGTACATTGCGAATGATATAAACCGCCAAATATGCCGCCCCCGATCGGAGCGCGGATCACTACCGGGCAACTCCAATCGTTGTTGGAACGATAGCGGATTTTCGCCGCCTCGCTTATGATTTGATTCGTGGCCGGGAACATAAAATCGGAGTATTGCATTTCCGCGATCGGCTTCATGCCGTACATGGCCGCGCCAATCGCAACGCCCGCTATCGCCGACTCGGAGAGCGGAGTATCCAGCGCCCGCATCTCGCCGAATTGCTCCTGCAAGCCTTTCGTCGTTGTGAAGACGCCTCCCTTCAACCCGACGTCTTCGCCGAGCACGAACACATCCTCGTCGCGTTCCATCTCTTCCTTCATGGCGAGGCGAATTGCATCGATATACTCTATAACCGCCATGCCTATTCCCCTCCTCTATCCGCATAAACGTGCAGCAGCATATCTTCCGGCTTCGGAAACGGCGCCTTGTCCGCATAATCCGTCCCCTCGTTCACTTCTTGCTGCAACCGGGCCTGCAATTCTTCATCGCGCTTCTCGTCCCAAATGCCGCATTCGATCAAATATTGCTTAAAACGGGGAATCCCGTCCTTGGCCCGGTAAGAATCGACCTCTTCCTTCGTCCGGTACACCAAATCGTTATCCGATGTCGAATGGGGCGAAAGCCGGTACATCATCGCTTCGATCAACGTCGGCCCTTCCCCGCGAAGCGCCCGTTCGCGCGCTTCTTTCACGACGCGGTACACTTCCAGCGTATCGTTGCCGTCGACGCGTACGCCCGGAAATCCGTAACCGAGAGCCCGATCGCTAATTTTCCCGCTCACTTGCTTATGCAGCGGCACGGAAATCGCGTATTGATTGTTCTCGCACATAATAACGACTGGGAGCTTTTGAACCCCGGCAAAATTGCATCCTTCATGAAAATCGCCCTGGTTGCTGGAGCCTTCGCCGAATGTGACGAAAGAAACGAAATTTTGCTTTTTCATTTTGGCCGCCAACGCGAAACCGACGGCATGCGGCAGTTGCGTCGTCACCGGGCTTGAGCCCGTTACGATGCGCAGCCGTTTGCAGCCGAAGTGGCCCGGCATTTGCCGGCCGGCGCTGTTCGGATCCTCCGCCTTGGCGAAGACGGAAAGCATCAGTTCGCGGACCGTCATGCCGACGGAGAGGACGAACCCGTAATCGCGGTAATACGGCAAGAAATAATCGTGCTCGCGGTCCAATGCGAATGCCGCGGCAACTTGCGCGCATTCCTGCCCGATTCCCGATACGTGAAAATTGATTTTCCCCGCACGCTGCAATAGCAGCGTGCGTTCGTCGAATTTCCGGGCGAGCAGCATATATTTGTACATTTCAATCACTTGCTCGTCAGTTAAACCGAGCTGCTCATGCTTCGTTTGTTGTTGTTCGATCGTTTTTTGATTCATGGAGATACCTCCTTTGTTTGAAACCCAATGTTGGTATTATAACCTGGTACTAAGACTTGGGTTTAAACTTATTATACTCTCTTTCCGCCAAAAAAGAAAATGAACTTTTTTACGATTTCGCTTCCGTTAAATATTAATCGACTTTCCGTCAAGCGCAAGCATCGTTTCTCCGATAATTTCGGACAAGGTAGGATGAGGATGGATAGATTGTCCCACTTCCCACGGCGTCGCGTCCAAAACTTGCGCCAACTGCGCTTCCGAGATCAAATCGGTCACATGCGGGCCGATCATGTGTACGCCGAGAATATCGTTCGTGTTCCTGTCGGCGATTACTTTGACGAACCCGTCGCTATCGCCGTATACGAGCGCCTTGCCGATGGCGGAGAACGGCACTTTCGCTTTCTTCACGGCATGTCCCCGTTCCAAGGCTTGCTTCTCGGTCCAGCCGACGGACGCCACTTCCGGACGCGAATAGATGCAGCGCGGAATCAAATGATGCGCATAAGGCTGCACGGCTTCTCCGTTCAAATGCTTCACCGCCAATAAGCCTTCATGCCCGGCGGCATGCGCCAGCTGCAAACCGCCGTTCACGTCGCCCACGGCGTAAATATGCGGCTCCGTCGTTTGCATCGAGCCGTTGACAAGAATGACGCCGTCACGCACTTGAATATCGGTATTCTCTAAGCCGATATGCTCCACATTCGCCTGGCGGCCGATCGAGACAAGCAGCTTGTCCGCTTTCAACGTTGCAGGCTGCCCTTCATGCGAAGCCTCGATTACGATTTGCCCGTTGTCGGTTCGATATGTATCCGCAGCCACAGCCGCGTTCGTGAGCACCTTGACTCCGCGCCGGGACAGCAACCGCTGCAATTCGCGCGCAATATCTCCGTCTTCGGCCGGCAGCAACTGCGGAGCCGCTTCGACGATCGTTACGCTAACGCCGAAATCGCATAGCATTGACGCCCATTCCACGCCGATTACGCCGCCGCCGATGATGACGATGGATTCCGGAATCTCGCTCATTCGCAGCGCGTCGTCGCTGGACATGACATGGACGCCGTCGAAAGGCAAGCCCGGCAGTTCGCGCGGACGGGACCCTGTCGCGATAATCAAATTGGTTGAAACGACCGTTTCCATCTCGCCGTCGGCTAGCTCCACGGCCAATGCGCCGCTCTTCGGCGAGAAGATCGACGGTCCGATAATGCGACCTTTCCCTTGCAGTACGTCGATCTTATTTTTGTTCATTAAATATTGCAAACCGCGATGCAGTTGATCGACGATGTTCTGTTTCCGTTCCGCAACTTTGCCAAAGTCCAAACGAACGCCATCCGTAACGATGCCGTACTGCTCGCTCTCCTTCATCGCAGCGAACAATTCGGCGCTTCGCAAATAGGATTTGCTTGGAATGCAGCCGCGATGCAAGCAAGTTCCTCCCAACAAATCCTTCTCGATAATGGCAACCGTCTTCCCCGCTTGAGCGGCGGATATGGCCGCCGTATAACCGCCGATTCCTCCGCCGAGTACGGCAACGTCGTAAGTAAGAGTCATACATCAAACCTCCCATAATCGTGTCGTTGAACCAATTGCTACATCGGCATCGAACAAATCCCGTTTCGGAACATTGGCCTTGTCCATGCCGTGAGTGAAGTTCTTCATTTCATTCGTTAATACTTATTCGTTGCTTATCCACCTATTGTACAACTTTTTTATGTTGAATAAAAACACCGGCCATCGTTAGACAACATTTTGCAAAAAGAGTATGATAGACGTATCAAAATTTCAGTTGAGCGAGGTCGGACATGAAATTAGTTGTTTCACGGTTTATCGCCATTTTGTTATTGGTGATTCCCGGCATCGTTGCCGCCTACGGTTTTTTATTGATGAAAGACAGCCTTTTCTTCTATTTCGCGCAGCACGGCGACGAATCGGCCGTGCCGGATTTCGAATGGCTGAAGTTCCTCGGCGGGCTTGTCCTGTTCTTCGGCGGCGTCTTTTTTATCGGAGGATGGATTTTTTTCCGGGACCGCAAGCGCAATTACGTTGCGCCGCGCTTTAAAGCAAAGCGAACGAGACCACAAGGAAAATGACAGCGCTGCTGGGCCGGCAAATACCAACGCAGCGCTTCCTTATTAGCGGTATTTCCTGCCGTTAATTTGTTTAGCTGATATGTGGAGCGTTAAATAGCGGTATTTCATGGAGCTAATTTCGAAAATTTGCGGCGTTTCATCGAATAGCAAGGGATTAGCGCCGGGTTTTCCATCTAATGATCGTTTTATGCGAACATGACACGAATTAGCGGTAGAAATTGGAGTTACGTATACGATGGACGTAAAACGCACTGCAGTCCGCAGCACCGAACCGACCGCATCCACTCGAACCGCCGCTATATAGCTCCAAACGAAACATAAGACCGTCTAACGGGATCTACCCGTTGGCGGTCTTATCTTCTTTCGCGCGGCATTCACGCGCGGTACAATCCGGATTGCTTCAACCCGGCGAAAAACTCCGCGAACTGCTCAAGCGTCAATTGCTGCTCCGCGTCGGACAGCGCGCTGGCCGGATCGGGATGCGTCTCAACCATGACGCCGTCGGCGCCGGCGGCAAGCGCCGCTTTCGCGCATGGGAGCATAATATCTTTGTACCCGGTCGAATGGCTGACGTCGACGAGCACGGGCAAATGGCTCTTCTGCTTCAACAGCGGCACGGCCGAAATGTCCAGCGTGTTCCGCGTCCATTTCTCGTAAGTGCGAATGCCCCGTTCGATCAGCATCACTTGCGTATTGCCGCGCGAGACGATATATTCGGCGGCAAGCAGAAACTCTTCCATCGTCGCGGCGATTCCCCGTTTCAGCAGCACCGGCATGCGCATATCGCCGGCCGCCTTGAGCAATTCGAAGTTCTGCATGTTGCGCGCACCGATCTGAATGACGTCGATATATTGCGCCGCCGTTTCGATATGGGCCGGATGCACGATTTCGCTGATCGTGACGAGGCCGAATTCATTGGCCACTTCCCGCAAAATTTGCAGCCCTTCGACGCCGAGACCTTGGAAATCGTACGGCGACGTCCGCGGCTTGTAAGCGCCGCCCCGCATAATGCGAACGCCGTTCTCCTTCAGCGCCGCCGCCACTTTGCGGGTTTGCTCGTAGCTTTCCACCGAACACGGGCCGGCCACGAGGCAGTTCGCACCGCCGCCGATTACCGCGTCCTTAATATGCAGAACCGTGTCAACGCTTCGCGCTTCCCGGCTGACAAGCAGCGTGCGCTTGCTTTTCGCCGGCTTCGCCGCTGGGGCCAAAGCCGGGAACGACTGCCGTAACGTCGCGGCGACTTCGTCCTCGTGCACGGAGCGTACAGCCAGCTCATCGCCGGTTTGCGCGCGTTCGATTTCGCGCATCGTCGCTTCGCGCCGGTTCAAAATATGAATTAATTCCAAATCTATATGATTTAATTGTTCCTGTAACGTTTCCAGCATCATGTCCGTATTCATCGTTTCCAACTCCTTTAATTTCTTTCAACGAAAACAAAAAATCCCCGTCCGCAAAGGGACGAGGAATCGTGGTACCACCCTAATTAACACCCGTTGTTTACGTGAGCTTACGGCATATCGCCGGCTCCAGACGGTTGTTCACTCTGACACGGTAACGGCGTGCGAACCGGAACGCCTCTACTCGTACGGCAACCGACCGGTCAAGAAGCCGCCGCCTTTCAAGGGCCAACTCGGGAGCGAACTTCGGCTGCTCTTTCCACTCGCGCGCTCTCAGTCTCCGGCAGCGCGATCCCTGGCTTAGGACGTCCCAGCTTACTCTTCTCCGTCATCGTCATTTCATGTATTAATGCTTAATATAAACAAAGTTACGCTGCATTGTCAATTGTTTTTTCGCCTAATTCGGTCAAAATCGCTTACAAACGTTAAAAACGCCGCATCGTAAACGGCTGCTACAACCGTTTATGATGCGGCGAATCAAGTACTTAAAGCATTATGTAATTGCTCTTTTTATGCCCTTGGCGATCAACTCACCTTATGCTCGATCCGCAGCTTGTCGGCCACCATCGCGATGAACTCGCTATTGGTCGGTTTCGACTTCGAAATGTTGATCGTATAGCCGAATAAATGCGAAATCGAGTCGATATTGCCGCGCGTCCAAGCGACTTCAATCGCGTGGCGGATCGCCCGTTCGACGCGGCTCGGCGTCGTTTTGAATTTTTCGGCGATGGCCGGATACAGCGTTTTCGTAATCGCGCCGAGTATTTCAATGTTGTTGTACACCATCGTAATCGCCTCGCGCAAATATTGATACCCTTTAATATGCGCCGGCACTCCGATTTCATGGATAATCGAAGTAATATTAGCGTCCAAATTTTTCCCTTTGCCCATTGGAACCACGTTCGACTTAGGAGATGAAACGATCGGCGTGCCGACCGAAGCCATCGTTACCGTTCCGATCAATTGCCGCACACGGTTCGCAAGCACTTCCAAATCAAAAGGTTTGAGGATGTAATACGAAGCGCCGAGCTGTACCGCTTTTTGCGTAATATTTTCCTGGCCGAAAGCCGTCAGCATGATGACTTTGGGCTGCGGAGTCAAATTCATGGCGCGCAATCTTTCGAGAACGCCAAGCCCGTCCAAAAGCGGCATGATGATATCCAAAATAATGACGTCGGGCGCTTTGCGCGATTCTTCAATGAGGCGCAGCACTTCTTCGCCATTATAAGCGATGCCAGTAACCACCATATCCCCTTGTTCGGAAATATATTCCGCCAATAAATTCGTAAATTCTCGGTTGTCGTCCGCTAACAATACTTCAATCTTTTGCACTACTGGATCCTCCTTCATCTGTTTAAATTCAATGTTTCTTTTTTTCCTGTCCAGAAAAAGAAATTCGACATCACCCAGTAAATTCCTCCTGTCGAAAATTATTTTTCTTTATTTTTTCTAAAAAATATTTTATAATAATAATTTTATTACATGTTCCAACTTTTTTCGTTTCCATTCGACAAAAAATGAAAAAAGCTTCATACCGAAGCCTTTCCGTGTGACCATATAAAATAGGTTTGCCCGATGGAACAAATCCCCCTGAAAGGGGGATCACATTACGATGCTTTATCTTTGGCGTTGCCGGAATTTTTGATCATAATGCCCGCATCCTGCAGCATCCATTCGATAAAACAACCGTAACCCGATTTCGGATCGTTGACGAAAACATGAGTGACGGCACCGATTAATTTACCGTTTTGAATGATCGGGCTCCCGCTCATCCCCTGTACGATTCCCCCCGTCTTTTCCAACAAGCGCGGATCGGTAATGCGGATCACGAGCCCTTTCGTGGCCGGAGTCGTTTGACGGGTTACATGAACGATCTCGATATTGTAGCGTTCGACTTGTTGGCCCTCGACGACCGTTAATATTTGCGCTGGGCCTTCCTTGACTTCCTCCGCGAAGGCGACAGGAATCGGTTTTTTAAACAAGCTGTGTTCGGGATTGGCTTTCATCTTGCCGAAGATGCCAAATGGCGTGTTGCGCTCGATCTCTCCCAAAACTTTCGTTTCCTTCAGAAAATGGGCTCGCTTTTCCCCCGGTTCCCCGTCTTGGCTCTTGGAAATCGAAGTAACGTTCGATTGTACGATTTCGCCTTTGCCGACTACGATCGGCGTTTGGGTGTCCATATCGGTAATGACATGCCCGAGCGCTCCAAACGCTCCTTGATCCGGCGCATAGAACGTTAGCGTTCCTACTCCCGCAGCCGAATCGCGGATATACAATCCAAGGCGCCATGCCTTATCCTTCGTATCGTAAGCGGGGGTTAGCTTCGTCTTGATTTCTTGGCCGTCGCGCAAAATGGTCAATTCGAGCGGCTTGTTCTTCTTGCCCGCTTCTTCCACAAGAGCGGCGACTTTGGACACATCGTTCAATGGAACGCCGTCGATCCGCGTAATCAAATCCCCAAGTTTAATATTCGCATCTTCGCCTGGCGACACTTTACGGTCTTTGTCGGCCGCAACCAAATGGTGACCGACGACCAAAATGCCGGCGGATTTCACCTTTACCCCGATCGTTTGTCCGCCGGGAATGACTTTCAAATCGGGAACGACGTTCACTTTGACCGTTTTGAACGGAATTTTGCCGAATAATTTCAGCTTTAATTCCGCTTGGCCGCTTTGCGCCGTCTGCAAATGAATCGGCTTGTTCAACGAGACGTTGAACGATGGCCCTGCCGCTCCGTTCACCTGCACGACATCCGGGCGATCCAGACTGGCTTGCGCCTGAACGGGAATGGAGAGCATCAAATCCTTGTGCTGTCCGGTAAAAAGGCGTACTTCGCTCGGAAAGGTGGCAAAGTTCTGAAACGGTGTCGTCGTGGTAAGTATGCATACGGAAAAAACAAGTAAAAGACCGATGAATCTTTTCCTAACGGTGGAATTCAAGATGTCACGCTCCCTTTCCTTCTTTCGCTTGACGAGAAAGGCAGTCGCCAATTGCGTACCTATAAGATAACCTTGGCCGGAGCGTTTTATTACTGAAAAAATTGATCGTAAAACCAATGAAAGTGTCCGTTCCCTAAGGCGGCTTTGCATCGCTGCAAGCCGTTCCTTTCAAGCGATTACATCGCTTTTTTGGCGTCCGCCAGCGTCAGCATTTCCTGGGCGTGGTGCAGCGTCTTCTCGGTGATTTCGACACCGCCCAGCATGCGGGCGAGTTCCGCCACGCGCCCTTCGCTCGATAACGCTTCTACATTCGTCATCGTTCGTTCCCCGACGACTTGCTTTTGGATCAAATAATGACGATCGGCCATGCAAGCGACTTGCGGCAAATGCGTAATGGAGAACACTTGGCACATCTCCGCCAGCTTGGACATTTTCTCGGCGATCGATTGCGCAGCCCGTCCGCTGACCCCCGTATCGACCTCGTCGAAGACGAGCACCGGAACCCGGTCGACGGCGGCGAATATCGATTTCAGCGCAAGCATAAGACGCGACAGTTCACCGCCGGACGCGATTTTATGCAAAGGCCGAAGCGGCTCTCCCGGATTAGGCGAGATCAGAAACTCGGCGCTGTCGAACCCGTGTTTCGTAAACCGGATCCGTACGCCGTCGACATCCAGGCCGCTTGGGTCTTCCGTTCGCTCGAGCTTGACTGCGAGCCGCGTACGTTCCATTTGCAAATCGGTCAGTTCCGATTCCATTTGTTTCGTTAGCCGTTCGGCGCATTGTTTGCGCAAACCGCTCAGCCGCTTCGCCAATACGACCAGCTTCGCGAACAAGCCGTCGGCTTCTTGCTGCAGCTTGCGCATCACTTCGTCTTTATTCTCGATCGTTTCGGTTTCCTTGCGGATTCGATCCAAATAAGCCAATATTTCCGCAACGTTATCGCCGTATTTGCGCCGGAAAGAGACGAGAAGATCGAGCCGTTCTTCGATTTGCTCCAATCGCGCCGGATTAAATTCGATCCGTTCCCGATAGTCGCGCAGCGCGAAAGCCGCGTCTTCCATTTGATAATACGCGGATTGCAACTGTTCGATAATCGGCTGCAGCGCCGGCGCGTCGAAGGAAACGATATCGTTCAATTTGGAAACGGCTTTGCCGACCGAATCCAGCCCTTTGCTTCCGTATATCGTTTCGTATGCTTCCGATACGGTATCCATCATTTTCTCGCTATTGGCTAGTTTGCGCTTCTCTTCCGCCAATGATTCGTCTTCGCCGATTTTCAAGCCGGCGCTTGAGATTTCCTCGATTTGAAAGCGGTACAGATCCAGCATTTGCAACGATTTTTGGCTCGATTCTTCAAGCTCTTCCAATTGTTTGCGCACGGCGACGAATTGCTTGTACACCTCTTGGTATTCGGCTTTGACAGGCGCAATGATCGTCTCGCCGTACGTATCCAATAAATGCAGATGCTTATCGACTTGCAATAAGGATTGATGCTCATGCTGGCCGTGAATGTTGACCAGATGCTCCCCCACCTGGCGCAGCATCGTCAAATTGACCATTTGCCCGTTAATGCGGCTGACGCTTTTGCCTTGGGCTGTCAATTCGCGCCGGACTACGAGATGCTCGTCTTCCGCGGTATGTATGCCCATCTCCTTCAGCACATCCCATACCGGATGGTCCGCTTGCAGATCGAACATCGCCTCAATTTCCGCTTTATCGCATCCGTAGCGTACGAATTCCGCCGAGCCGCGCGCGCCGATCACTAAACTTAAAGCATCGATAATAATCGATTTGCCCGCGCCCGTTTCCCCTGTCAATACGTGAAATCCCTTATGAAAATCAACAGAAACCGACTCGATGACGGCTAAATTCCGAATCGATAACGCCACAAGCATAGTTCCACCATCCTTACGAAATCAAATCCATAATTTGATTGACGATTTTGCCGCTATTTTCTTTATTGCGGCAAATGATGAGCATCGTATCGTCGCCGCAAATCGTGCCCATAATTTCTTCCCACTCCAAATTGTCCATCAATACGGCAATGGAGTTGGCCGTTCCCGGCAAACATTTCATGACCACCAAATTTTCCGTATAGTCGATATGAACGAAATTGTCCACGAGCGCCCGTTTTAATTTTTGAACCGGATTGTAGCGTTGATCGGTAGGCATCGAATATTTATAGTTTCCGTTTTCAAGCGGCACTTTAATGAGCTGCATTTCTTTAATATCGCGCGAAACGGTAGCTTGCGTCACCTGGTATCCGGCATTTCGCAGCGCGTCCACGAGCTCGTCCTGCGTCTCAATGTCCCGATTCATAATAATTTCGCGAATTTTTACGTGTCGTTGTCCCTTCATGATACCCTCCTCCAATTTGTTCGTCGGACCTATAAACCGCAATCACCGCTAATCGTCTTCGTCGAATTGAAATTGTATTTTATGGATTTGCTGTTCTTTTTCATCAATATATAATATCCCTGCGCAATCTCCATATATTAAAAAATACGCAAGCAAACGATTGCGGACGCCGCTGCCCGTCCAATCGATCGGCATGCGGTCCCGCGCGATTTTCACTAAATAACATTCTTTCCCTTGTCTTGCGACTAAATCCACGAACAAGCGGCTGTGCAGATCGTCACCGTTTACCGTAAAATGAAACGGAATGCGGAACTTGCCCCCGATCACCTCGTAGCCGGCCCGTTCCAGCAGTTGCACCGCGACGGATTCTTTAATGTCGTTATTTAAAGGAATATACCGTAACGAGGTCGGTTCGAGCAGCCACTTGCGAAATGCGAAATAAATCCAAATAGCGATCAGGACGATAATTCCGATCATGACGAATTCATCACTGCGCCCCATTCGAATCACCTCAAACGATGGAAAGACTTCTTGCACATCTTATTCGCGGAAAACCAGCCAATATCCTTTTTTTAAACAAAAGAAACTCATCCGTTGGATGAGTTTCCGGTAAACGTATGCGAGGCGTCCCGCACGACCTTCTCGATGAGAGACGCGTCTTCGCCTTCCCGTTCCATCGCCTCGGCGCCTTCCGCCAGCGTCCAGCAAGCCAAAAATTCGATATTTCCTTCTCCGCCCGTGATCGGCGAGAACGTCAGGCCGTCCAGGCGGAAACCGAGTCCGGCGGCGTATGCAAGGATCCGCTCGAGCACTTCTTGATGCACTTTCCGGTCGCGCACGACGCCGGATTTGCCGACTTTCTCCTTGCCTGCCTCGAACTGCGGCTTAATGAGGGCGACGACCCGGGCAGGACGGCGCAGCAAGGCGAGCAAAGGAGGCAATATGATGGTAAGCGATATGAACGATACGTCGATCGTTGCAAAGTCCGGAACCGGTCCCGATAAATCCTCCGGGGTCGTGTAGCGGAAATTCGTTCTTTCCATCACATGAACTCTGCTGTCGTTGCGAAGCGACCAATCCAACTGGTTGTATCCGACATCGATTGCATAAACGTACCGCGCTCCATGCTGCAGCGCGCAGTCGGTAAAACCGCCGGTAGACGCGCCGATATCCAGCATGACGGAATCGGCAATGTCCAATTCGAACGTACGAAGCGCCTTCTCCAGCTTCAAGCCGCCTCGGCTTACATAAGGATGAACGGCCCCTTTCACTTGCAACTGGGTATCGCGCGCAATCTTCATTCCCGCTTTTTCGAGCCGTTCTCCGTCCTTATTGAACACCAATCCGGCCATAATCGCGGCTTTCGCCTTTTCCCGGCTGTCGCATAAACCTTGTTCGACGAGCAGCACATCGATCCGCTCTTTCTGATTCGACATCCATATAAACCTACTTTGCGCTTAATTTAATCCGCGGCAACATCGCTTTCAGTTCCGTCGCGACTCTGCCTGGGGTCAGACCGACTTCCTGCCGCTGTTCGACGATGCTGCCGTGCTCGACGAAGTAATCCGGCACGCCGAGCGTTTTGACATGCATATTGAAAATGCCTTTATTCGAATAAAATTCCAAAACCGCGCTGCCCAAGCCGCCAATTTGGGACGATTCTTCCAATACGATCAAATTCAAACCTTCCTTGGCAAGCTGCAACAGCATTTGCTCATCCAACGGCTTAATAAATCTTGCATTGACGACCCGCACGCTCATACCTTCCCGCTTTAACAGTTCCGCCGCCTCTTCCGCGACTGGAATCATCGGTCCGGCAGCTACGATCGCCGCCGAATCTCCTTCGCGTACGATATCCCACGTTCCGATCGGAATCGGCTTCATCTCCGGATCGAGCGGCACGCCAACGGCGTTATTGCGCGGGTAACGAACGGCGATCGGCCCATCGTTGTATTCAAGCGCCGTTTTCATCATATGGCGAAGCTCGTTCTCATCCTTCGGCATCATAAGCACCATATTCGGAATATGGCGCAAATAAGCGATATCGTACACGCCTTGATGCGTTTCGCCGTCCGCGCCGACGAATCCCGCCCGGTCGATCGCGAAGATGACGTTGGCGTTTTGCCGGCAAATATCGTGAACGACTTGATCGTACGCCCGCTGCAAGAAGGTCGAATAGACCGCGTATACGGGCTTGAGCCCTTCCAAAGCTAGCGCCGCGCACATCGTGGCCGCATGTTGCTCGGCGATGCCGACATCGATCATTCGGTTCGGGAACCGTTCTCCGAAGGCAAGCAGCCCCGAACCGCCCGGCATCGCAGGCGTAACGGCGACAATGCGTTCGTCCTGCTCGGCGAGCTCGATCAGCGTGCTTCCGAAGATTTCCGTATACATCGGATTGCCGACCGCCTTCAGCACTTGTCCGGATTCCATTTTGTACGGCGTAATGCCGTGCCATTTATGCGAGTCCGCTTCCGCCGGCGAGTAGCCTTTTCCTTTGACGGTGACGACATGCATCAATACCGGACCGTCTACATTGTCCGCTTGTCTGAACGCATCGAGCATCGCTTCGATATCGTGGCCGTTAATCGGCCCGAAATAGGTATAGCCCAACTCTTCGAATAATACGCCGGAAACGACCAAATATTTCAAGCTGTCCTTCACTCGTTCGGCCGTCTTGGCCAGCTTTCCGCCGATGGCCGGAATTTTTTTGAGGAACTGTTCCAATTCGCCTTTGGCCCGCAAATAATGTTTGTCGGAACGAATTTTGCTTAAATAGTTATGCATCGCTCCGACATTCGGCGCGATCGACATTTCATTGTCGTTCAGCACAACCATCAAATTTTTCTTCTCGTGGCCGATATGGTTCAGCGCTTCGAAGGCCATGCCTCCCGTTAAAGCGCCGTCCCCGATCACCGCGATCACTTTGTGGTCTTCGCCTTTCAAATCGCGCGCCGTCGCCATGCCCATCGCGGCGGACAACGACGTGCTGCTGTGACCCGCTTCCCATACGTCATGCTCGCTCTCGGAGCGTTTGACGAAACCGCATAATCCTTTATATTTGCGCAGCGTATCGAATTTGTCCATGCGTCCCGTCAAAATTTTGTGAACGTACGCTTGATGTCCGACGTCGAAAATAAACTTGTCTTTCGGGCTTTGGTATAAATAATGCAATGCCAGCGTCAATTCGACAACGCCCAAATTGGGCGCGAGATGCCCGCCTGTAACGGAAAGCTTCTCGATAAGAAATTGGCGAATTTCGGCTGCCAATTGCGTTAATTCCGGGACCGATAATTTTTTCAGATCGTCGGGTTGATCAATTTGGTCTAGCAGCACGTGATTTTCCTCGCTTTCCTTTGCTCGATTTGCTTTTTTTCTTTACAAATATGCGAATGCGCAATCTTCGTTCCAATACGTCGAAAAACTTGCCGATCGTCAGCACGATGCCGGTGGAATAATGAATCGCGTACGATTTGCCCATCGCTTTGCCTCCGACCGTAAGTGCGGATACGATGCCGGCGAAGACAACGCTTACTGCTGTCGTCACCACGACGTTGCTCGCATTCATGGTCGCAATTAAATTCGCCACGACGAGCGCCGTCGCGGCTCCGCTAATCACGCCGCTTACGTCGCCCACGACGTCATTGCAAAAATTGGAAAAGCGGTCGGCATTGCGAACGATATAGATCGCTTGCCTTGACCCGTGAACGCGCTCGGCCGCCATGGCGTGAAACGGCTTCTCGTCCGCGGCGGCGGCGGCGAGTCCCATAATATCGAACACGATCCCGATCAGTATCAGTAAAAAAACAATAAGCGTGCCGATTCCCCAACTGACTCCTGCCAATAAGGCGGTCGAAACGACAGAGAAGATACACGCTAGCGCAAATGTGACGATCGATATAAAAATACTCCATTTGATGGAGTGCTTGATCGAAAACTTCATATTGATCTTCTTTGCTCCTAAGTATGGAAAGTGAGTGGCAACTTTTTGAGTAAACGCTGTGGCTTAGGTCCAGTAGGTTTTCCCAGACAAGACGCCTCCCCGTCGCCGAAAAGGCGGTTTCCCTTTACGCTCGTCTTGACCCCGTTGCCGGCCGTCAGACTGGATTACCACTTAGTCCACACTATAATCCTCAAAAAGCCTCACTGCGTGAACAGCCTAGGAGTTTTCCTCCGACAGTCTTTAAACCATTCCTTAGCCTCTTTTGCAAATCAGCTTTCATATAGCATCCGGAGAATAGCGCTTTGGCCGAAGCGATATCCGCCTACACTTCCATAATCCCTGCTGATTCACTCAAGGCAGGCTACGCTGCAAACAAGTCATAGATGCTGCTTCCCGCTCATAATGATATAAAATGAGACAGATTCGACTCGCAATGCAGGTTCATACCCCAAGCCGTAACCGGGCGCGCGAGGGCGCAAAAGCCACGAACTTGGGCCTCCGCGGAAGCGGGGTCAACGCCCACATGCCATTGTGGATCGCCCCACAACCTTAACTCCCAGCATCAGCCCCCGACTGGGCGTCGAAAGCCAACACAAGGAACTTCATCGATGTGCCCTTTGGCGAATTTTTAGGCCCGCCTTCAGAAAGGTAGACTGACTAGGATACTGCACCACTCATATGTAAGACTTATTATAACATAAATTAATAAGTTATACGCAGCAATTAATGGTCCCGTTTCATCAAATAGTCAGCAATTTGCAACAATTTGTGCGGATTCGGCAAGTTTGCGCCAAGAATCGCTTGTTTCGCTTCTTCCGTCAATCGTTCCACTTCCCGTTCCGAAGCTTCCAGGCCGATAAAGAACGGATAGGTCACTTTTTTGCCTTTGACGTCGCTGTTCGTCGGCTTGCCGAGCTTACGTTCATCCCCGATCAGATCGAGAATGTCGTCCTGAATTTGAAAAGCGAGGCCGAGGTTCGAGCCGAAGACGGACAAGCCGTCAAGCTGTTCCTTCGTAGCGCCTGCAATTCGGCCGCCGGCTCTCAACGCGAACACGATTAAATCGCTCGTTTTGTGCAAATGGATATACCGGAGCTGATCCAAATCGGTCAACCCTTGCTCGCCCTGCATATCGGCGACTTGTCCCCCCACCATGCCGCGCGCCCCGGCCAGCATCGCCAAATCTTCGATAACGGCAAGCGTATCCTCCGCGGACGCTCCGGACGTCCGGGCGGCCTGCGCGGCAACGTAAAAAGCGTGAGTAAGCAGCGCGTCGCCGGCCAGCACCGCCATTGATTCACCATATACTTTATGGTTCGTCAATTTGCCGCGGCGGTAATCGTCATTATCCATGGCGGGCAGATCGTCGTGTATTAGCGAATACGTATGGATCATCTCCACGGCGCAAGCGACCGGCATCGCCTTCTCGGCCGATCCGCCCAACGCTTCGGCCGCGGCGAGAGTCAAGATCGGACGCAGCCGTTTGCCGCCCGCCATAAGCGAATAAAACATCGATTCGCGCAGCACGCTAGGAAAATTCCATTCCTCGGGAAATATGTTCCCCAAATGCCGCTCTATCAATGCAGAACAAGATTGCAAATAATCTTGAATCGAGGGCGTATTATTCAATCGGATCACCAGACTCGTCTAAAATGTTTGTAAAAGGTTTTTTGCGAAATTCCCCGTTTTCTTCCATCAACATCTCAATTTTGCGTTCGACTTGCTCCAATTTGAGGCCGCACCATTGCGACAGCTTCATTCCTTCTTGAAACAGTTCGATCGCTTGTTCCAACGGAACGTCTCCGCTTTCGAGCCGAGTTACAATTTGCTCGAGCTTATCGATCGCCTCTTCGAAGCTATGCGCGTTTTCCGTCTTTTCCGTATTGTCCGCCATCTTTTGTTTCCTCCTCCCCCGTCATGCCCCATACTTGGCAATCCAGCCTGCCGTCTCCCATTTTAATGCGTACGAGATCGCCGAGCTCCACATCGGCAATCGATTTGATCAATCGCTGCTCCCGCTCGTCGTAAACGAGACTGAAGCCGCGCGCCATCACCTTGAGCGGACTTAACGCGTCCAACTGCTTCATGCCTGAGATCAAACGATGCTTCCTTTCTTTCACCGTCGATTGAATCGACTGCAGCATCCGGTATTGGAGATGCTCCATTCGTTTGCTTGCGGCCGTTACTTGCTCTTGCGGATTGTGGCGAAGCAAACGGCCCGACAAATGGGTTCGCCGCTCGGCGAGCCGGCTTTGCCGGTTCTGCATCCGGAACCGCAGCTGCTCGCGCAGCCGGTCGAGCCGCTGCGCCGGCTGCAGCAGCGCCTTGCGCGGATTGGCGAATGCCGGCGACTTCTGCAGCCGGTTAAGCGCTTCGCGGCGCTGACGAAGGCGCATGCGCGCCGCCTGCTCTATCCGCTGCTCCAAATGGCGGAGATGCTGCTTCAATTCCGCGTGATGCGGAACGGCAAGCTCCGCCGCCGCCGTCGGCGTCGCCGCGCGCAAATCCGCGACAAAATCGGCGATCGTATAATCCGTCTCATGCCCGACCGCCGATATAATCGGAATTTGCGACGCGTGAATGGCGCGTGCGACCACTTCTTCGTTAAACGCCCATAGCTCCTCCAGCGAGCCTCCGCCCCGCCCGACGATCAGCACGTCGACTTCCTTATACCGGTTCATCGCTTCGATCGCGCCGGCGATCATCGGGCCCGCCTGCTTGCCCTGGACAAGCACGGGATATAGGATGACCGGCACCGCGGGATGGCGGCGCTGCAGCGTAATGATAATATCGCGCACGGCCGCCCCCGTAGGAGACGTGATGACGCCGATCGTTTTCGGAAATCGCGGTATCGGCCGTTTGGATTCGGGAGCGAACAAGCCTTCCCCGTCCAATTTTTGCTTCAGTTGCTCGTAAGCCAAATACAGACTGCCGATCCCGTCCGGCTGCATATGCGTCGCGTAAAATTGGTATTGTCCGTCCCGCTCGTAGACGGACACGTTGCCGCGGGCGATCACCCGGGCGCCTTCCTTCGGAATGAAGGGAAGCCTCTGATTATGGCTGGCGAACATAATCGCTTTGATGCGGCTGTCCGCGTCTTTCAGCGTGAAATACATATGCCCGCTCGAATGATGCGTGAAATTGGATATTTCCCCGCGAATCCACACCTCTTGCAGAACATGATCCGTCTCCAGCTTCATGCGGATATAGCGGTTTAATTCTTTGATCGATAATATGCGCTGCTCCGCCATCGCCCGCACCTTATTCGATGCCGTGCGCCCGCTTGGCGGCGATCAGCGTATTTTGCATCAGCATGACGATCGTCATCGGCCCGACTCCGCCCGGTACCGGCGTGATCGGTCCCGATATTTCCTTCACGTCTTCGAAATCGACATCGCCTACGAGCTTGCCGTTCTCCAACCGGTTCATCCCAACGTCGATGACGACCGCTCCCGGTTTCACATAACTTCGGTCTACGAATTTGGCGCGGCCGATCGCCACGACGAGAATATCCGCCTGGCGCGTCAATTCCCGCATATTCGCCGTCTTCGAATGGCACATCGTTACGGTCGCGTTCTCCCGCTGCAGCAGCATCGATACCGGCTTGCCCACAATATTGCTGCGGCCGATGACGACGGCGTGTTTGCCGGCGATGTCGACGCCCGTCCGTTTGATCATCTCGATGACGCCCGCCGGCGTGCACGGCAGCAAGCTATCGTCGCCGATCATCAAGTTGCCGACATTGATCGGATGGAAGCCGTCCACATCCTTCTCGACGGCAATCGCGTCGATGACCGCTTTCTCGTTCATATGTCCGGGAAGCGGCAATTGGACAAGAATGCCGTGAATATTGTCCTGGCGGTTCAATCGATCCACCAGCGCAAGCAATTCCTCCTGCGACGCGGATTCGGGGAGGCGATGCACCTCCGAATAAATCCCCAATTCCTTGCAGCTTCTTTCCTTGCTGTCCACATATACTTTCGAGCCCGGATCTTCGCCGACGAGCACCACCGCCAGACCGGGACGAACGCCTTGCCCGATCAACCGTTCCACTTCCGATTGAATTTGTTCGCGAATTGACGCGGAAATCGCCTTGCCGTCTATCAAGGTTGCCGTCATTGTTCATCTCTCCCCTATGTCAGTTTGATTTCAGCTTATCCAGTTCCTTCATCATTTTCCCCAGCACGCCGTTGACGAATTTGCCGGAATCGTCCGTGCCGAAATGTTTTGCAAGCTCAATCGCTTCATTGATGACCACCTTCGGCGGCACGTCGTCCTTGAACACCATTTCATAACAAGCGAGGCGCAGTATTTGCCGATCGACGCGGGACAAACGGTCGACCTGCCATCCCTTTAGAAATTCGGACAACAGCTGGTCGATCCGTTCTTTGTTGTTCCATACGCCATGAACAAGGGCTAGCACGTGAACGCTCGTCTCCTGTACGTTGCGCACTTCGATTTCCGTCTCGTTCTCTTCCTTTGCTTCGGTCAACACCATGGAGACGGCCTCTTCCGCCGACACTCCGTTCATTTCCATTTGATACAAGCTTTGCACCGTAATTTCTCTCGCCAGGCGCCTCTTCATTCACGTTCCTCCAACATTAGGGTTTTATTTCACTAGTATGATACGTTCTCGACACAAAAAAACCTATGATCGTCTCCTGTACGATAGCGGACAGTATATAAATGCAAGTTCAAACAGCCGATGGGGACTTCTAAGGATGCCTTTGGAATTTCCGTGGAAATTCCCGCGCAAGCCGCAATTTTCGGCGAGATTCGGGAGGCAGCCGGCGCTGCGCCCGCTATTTGAACAACCTCTATATCAAGTCATTTTCGTTCAGGAACTTTCACAGGATTCATTTAAACAATCTCCATCTATCGGTCAGCCAATCCGCCATGCGTTGCCACGGGAACAAAGCGCCAAGCTTCAAGTCCTTCTGCTTTCCGAGCGTATAGCCGATAAATACTAACAAAGCCAGGAAGAGCATGTCCCAAAATCCGAAGCATATATATGCGATAAAAAGAATCGTTCCTGCCGCAACGCCGGAAATACGTCCGCCGTGACTTTCCCATATCGATTTCCACATCGGGAAACTCACCTCTATTCCACTCTCGATTTGAAGACTTGCGTCTGAACGATATTCGCAATATATACGGATACATTGGATACGGGAATTCCCGTAATTTCTTGCACATATCCGTGAACTTGGCGCTGCACTTCTTCGGTCAGTCCCGGAATCGAGCTTTCTCCGTCCACGATCAGGCGAATCGTAATGACGATGCCCGCTTCGGTCACTTCAATTTTCGTTTTCAAGTCTTTGACGCCGCGAATGCGGGACGCCGATTTCAAAACTAAATTTTCAACCGTTTCTACGGAAATTTTAATATCGCCGAAGTCGTTGCGCTGATCGATCGAATGCAGCGACGCCTTCTCGCGGCGAACCGATATGTAAAAAAAGCGGAGACTGATCAAAAATATGACGACCGAACCGGCAATAAAGCTGTAACGGAGCCATTCGCCTTCGACCATAAAGAAAGACGGGTTCACCAATCGCATGCTAAGGAGAAACATCACGACGGATAATGCCCCGATGACCAAACTGTATAGAAACAGCAGCAGCCTGTCCAATATTTTCACCATAAATGCTGTGGCCTCCTTAAAATCAGAGCAAACCCCTGACGATGATGTCGGGGGTTCTCCATTCTAATTAACGCGTTCCTGCAAACGGCTTATCGTACTCGTTGCGCCGCCGACTCTTCCTCTTCCGGCTTATCCGCAACTTTGAAATGAACGTCGTGAATGTGTACGTTGACCTCCACGACATGCAGGCCGGTCATCGTTTCAATCGAACGTTTCACACCGCGTTGAATTTCCGTAGCCACTTCCGGAATGCGGTTTCCATATTCCACAATGATCGATACGTCCACGGCCGCTTCCCGTTGTCCGACCTCAACTTTTACGCCTTTGGACAAATTTTTGCGTCCTAGCAATTCTGCAATGCCTCCCGCAAAACCGCCGCTCATGCCGGCAACGCCCTCCACTTCGATTGTGGCCAAACCGGCGATGACCTCAATGACTTCCGGAGCGATATGAATTTGTCCCATTTCCGTCTTTTCGTAATCCGTCGCTATCGTATCCATTCGCCAGACACCTCCAATAGTTTGCGGATGTTTCATCCGACAAGCATACGCACCATATTATACATACTATATCATTTCATCGGAAATATGACAAACTAGACTTCATACTCCTCAAGAAACTTAATATCGAAATCGCCTTCCACGAATTTGGGATGTTCGAGCAGTTTCAAATGGAAAGGAATCGTCGTATGAATTCCTTCGATTTCAAATTCGGACAGCGCTCTGCGCATGCGCTCGATCGCTTCCTGGCGCGTCGGCGCCCATACGATCAGCTTGGCGATCATCGAATCGTAATGGGGCGAAATCGTATATCCCGGATACGCGGCGCTGTCGACCCGGACGCCCAATCCTCCCGGCGGCAAGTAGAAGCCGATCTTGCCCGGCGAAGGCATAAAATTGCGGCTCGCGTCTTCCGCATTAATGCGGCATTCGATCGACCATCCGTTAAATTGAACGTCTTCTTGCCGGAACGACAACGGGTTGCCCTCGGCTACCGAGATCATCTCTTTAATCAGGTCGACGCTCGTAATCATCTCCGTTACGGGATGCTCGACTTGAATTCGCGTATTCATTTCCATGAAGTAAAAGTTGCCGTCAGGTCCAAGCAGAAATTCCAGCGTGCCCGCACCCGCATAATTGACGGCTTGTGCGGCGCGCACTGCGGCCTGCCCCATCCGCTCGCGAATTTCGGGCGTGAGCACCGCGCACGGCGCCTCTTCGATCAGCTTCTGTCTGCGGCGCTGCACCGAGCAATCGCGTTCGCCCAAATGCACGACGTTTCCGTGTTTGTCGGCGATAATTTGAATTTCGACATGCTTCATGCCGGTCAAATATTTCTCCAAATAAACGCCGGCATTGCCGAACGCCTTTTGCGCTTCCTGCTGCGCGGTCGTGATTTGCTGAATGAGCGCTTCTTCGTTCTCCGCCAAACGGATGCCTTTGCCGCCTCCGCCTGCCGTCGCTTTAATAATCACGGGATAACCGATATCGCGCGCGACCATGATCGCTTCGTCCAAATCCTCAATTAATCCGTCCGAACCCGGAATAACCGGCACATTCGCTTCTTTCATCGTCTGTTTGGCAACGGATTTGTCGCCCATCCGGCTGATGGCTTCCGGCGAAGGACCGATAAAGGCGATGTTGCAGGAGTCGCAAATTTCCGCGAAATCGGCGTTCTCGGCCAAGAAACCGTATCCCGGATGGATGGCGTCGCATTCGGTAAGCGTAGCTACGCTCATAATATTCGCCAAGTTCAGATAGCTTTCCTTGGAAATTGTAGGTCCGATGCAGTAGGCCTCATCCGCCATCCGGACATGGAGCGCGTCGCGGTCCGCCTCGGAATATACGGCAACCGAAGCGATTCCAAGCTCCCGGCATGCGCGAATAATGCGCACTGCGATTTCGCCGCGGTTGGCGATCAATATTTTTCGAAACTTCATTGCTCTCCCCCCTATTCCGTTTTCACCAAGAAAAGAGGTTGACCGAATTCAACCAACTGACCGTCCTCAACCAAAATATCGACGATTTCGCCTTTAACCTCTGCTTCCAACTCGTTCATCAATTTCATCGCTTCGATAATGCAAACGACCGATTTTTCCTTGACTTTGTCGCCGATTTTCACATATGGGCTCGCGTCAGGCGATGGCGCTTGATAGAAAGTGCCCACCATGGGCGAGACGATTTTATGTAAATTGCTTGCTTGCTCCGCTTTGGCGGGAGCGTCGTTCGCCTGGCCTTGGGCCTGGGCCGCATCCGCTGCGGGACCCGCCGCAATATGCGCGGTTGGCGCGGGATGAAAGGTTTGCTGAATCGGCGCGGTTTGGACGTTGACCAATTCCGTTTTGCCCGGCTTGCGAATCAACAGTCTTGAACCTTCGTTTTCAATTTCCAATTCTTGAACGGTAGTCTGGTCGACCAGCTTGATTAACTCTTTAATCTCGCTCAGTTTAAACATTTATTTCACTCCTTGTCAGATCTGCTTTCACTTTCTCATTCAAGTTGCGGAAACGTTCGTTGTCCATGTTGCGGACGAACATATAACGTAAGTATTATAACATAATCGTTCAAAATAAAAAGAGTCCAGATCAACCGGACTCTTTTACGCGGTTGTTCAAAAAGTCCCCTTTTGATCGCGAAGCATATCCGGGAGCGGATTCGACATCGAATGGTTCTCCCTGCCTTCTCGGTGTTTGAAAAGTTCACTTTTTGAACTTGCATTTTCATTGCAACAATCGGATTACGGCGAGACGCGCTGTACGCTCACTTTATCTTGCGTTACATTTAATTCTTTCATAACAAGATCGATGATGCTGACCGCTTGGCTGACTTCCAATTGCTTGCTCTGTACGACGACTTTATATTTATCGTTATCCTGCGTAATAACCGCATCGCCGAATTCTTTCTGCAATGTTTCCTCGACGCTCGTTATTTTTTGCTCCTTCTCTTCCAGCTTCATCATCTCTTCCGTCGCTTTGCCGGCGTCCGCAGGCGATTTTTCCATGTCGTTCACGATCGATTGCAATTCCTCCATTTTTTTCTGGTTTTCGTCGTTCCGGTTCATTTGCAGCTTCGTAATATAGTCTTTGGACGACGCCCCCTGATTTTCCATCTGTTTCAGCACGTCTTGGTCGCTCTTGCTTTCCGACGGCTCGCTCGTCGGATCCGCGTTCGGATCGAGCACTTCGTCCACGATTACATCGTTTGCGCCGTTGCCGTTATCCGATCCGTTAGGCATGATCATATCGTTCGTCAGTTGCGTGCCGTCCGCGAGCTGGTTCGATTCCTTCGATCCAGAAGGATCGGTGAACAAATAATAGGCGGACAGGATGACCATAATGCTCAGCATGGAAACTAACCAAATCGTTTGTCTTTTCGAATTCATATTGTTTTTCCTCCTTGCGGATATGATTTATTTTCAATTATTGGGATTGCTTGCGGGGCACGACGGAAATGCGGTAAGCGGGAACGCTCATCCCTTTTTCCACCGCGTCGATGATCAGTTCCTTCACAGTGCGGTTTTCCGCACCTTTGGCAACAATGAGCACCCCTCGAATTTTCGGTTTAATTTTTTTCGTTACGATCGGAGTCTGATCGCCGGAAGATTCGTACGTGACAATCTGTCCGTCGCGGGTATATTGCGTAATATGCCGCTTGCCTCCGTTCGGATCGGATTCGTCCGTAACCTGCTGGCTGTCTTTGACGTTGCGCTGTACAATGACTTCCTCCGTGGAATCGACCGTTACCATGACATCCACCGTGCCGACGCCGACGATCTTTTCCAAGATCTCCTTCATATTCGCCTCCAGAGCCTGTTCGATCGTATCGAACGCGGAGAGCGGCGACGGATCGGCGGTCGCAGCGGCTTGTATGTCGGAAGACGGCGGAGGATCGCGACTCTCATTGACGTTATCGACCGATTTGACGTTCATTTTTGCAAATGAGTTGAACAGCAATAGTCCCATGCCGATCAGCCCCAACATAAGCAGCCAGCGAAACGTTTGTACCCGTTTGGTCCCGCCCGGGCCGCCGCCGATCCAATTCTCCAACGTTTGCAGCCATTTTGCCAAATGAAGTCCACCTCCTATTCGACCTGGATTCCGTTTGCTTCCACATCCCACTCGCGCCGTATCAGACGGACGATTTCCTCCTTGACGGTTTGCCCGCCCGCCGCTTGCCCGGCACTCGCGCCATTCGGCCGCGCTTCCGGGTCCGCCTCCGCCAATGCGGGAACGGACTCGCCCGAAGACTCGATGCGCACTTCCACTTTGACCGCCTCCATCGGCTTGATTCCGGCGATCGGCTCGGCGCCGCCTAGCGCGGGTTGTTCGTCTCCATTCAGAACGACGGATACGGAGCCGATCTTGGGCGGTTGCCTTGATGTCTGCCCCGAGCCATTCGGCCCGTAGTTCAGCGAAACGCTGACCTTCGACACCGCCGCGCCCGTCTCGCGCTCGATCTGTTCCTTCATCCGTGCGGCGATCTCGGCTTCGACCGTGCGCAAAGCTTCTTCTTCCCGGCTTCGCCTGATTCGTTCGCCCTCGCTGACGATTCGCTCGAGATCGTCCATCTTGCCGGAAGCGGCCTTCTCGAAACTCGATTGCCTTTCCAATTCGTCTGCCAGCCGATCCGCAAAATTGCCTTGAAACAATTCCAGTACGGGCGAAATGATCGTCAGCAGGATCAGCAGGCTGACAACCAATTTGACATACCGCTGCAGGGAACGGCTCGGCAAGATCAAATCGACGAACGAAGCGATTAGAATGACGACGATGATTTGTTTCAACCAACCGTTGAGCCAGTCCATCATCGCAGCATCACCGTCACATTCCCCGCAGTCAGCATAATCGTGATCGCCAGAAAAAACATCAATCCGACGGCGGCGAGCGCGCCGAACACGTAAATCATGCTCTTGCCGATCGTTTGCAGGCAGGTCACGATGGGACTCTCTCCCATCGGCTGCATGACGGCCGCAGATACGTTGTATATTAATGCGAGCGTCAATATTTTAAGCGCGGGAAACGCGCATAAAAACAAGATAATGAGTACTCCCGCCAAGCCGATCGCATTTTTGACGAGCAGCGAAGCGGAAATCACGGTATCCGCCGCATCCGAGAACATCTTGCCGACAACGGGCACGAAATTGCCGGTAATATATTTGGCCGTGCGTACCGTCACCCCGTCCGTCACCGATCCGGTTACGCCTTGCACCGAAATGACGCCGAGAAACACGGTCAGCAGCGCTCCAAGCGCATATACCCCGATCGATCGCAGCAAATTTGCAAGATGCGTCGCTTTATATTTGTCCGACATCGAACTGACGATATGCAGCACGGCGGAGAAGAACAATAGCGGGAACACGACGAAGTAGATCAGATTCCCTACCGTATGGATCATAAAAACGACGAGCGGATGCATAATGGAGACCGTTACGACGTTGCCCATGGAAGCGAGCAAAGAGAACAATAGGGGTACCATCGCCATCATAAAATGAATCATGCCCGAGATGGCGTCTTTGGCGTACCCGATCGCGACGTTAAAGCTGTTGATCGCGATAATGATAATGACCATATAAGAAATCGAATAAGCCACTTTACTGACCGCGTTCCGTTCGAACGCGGTCTGCAGCGTTTCGAGAATCATGCTAAATACCGTCAATATGACGATAGTGACGAGCAGCTTGCCGTTGTATGCGACTTCATGGAACAGAAACGAGAGCAATCCCCGCAACGCCGACGCGAGACTGAAGCCTTCTCCTCCGGGAAGCAGCATATCCATAAACGTCGGGGCCTTCTGATCCGGGAAAAATCCGCCGTACTGCTTCATTAAATTATCCCAGTACCGTTCGATTTCGCTCGTCTGCAGCTGTTTGGCCTGCTGCTCGATCAATTGATCCGCCGGCGAGGCTGTCGCGGCAATATATTGCCCCAGCATCGCGATGAAACAACAAAGGAACATGACGGACGCGCTTTTCCATTGGTTCGTGCGGTTCATGGCATCAACTCCGTTTCGCGCAAGAGACGTGTTAAGCCGGCAACAGGCGCAGCACCGTTTCGATAATAATGCTGATAATCGGGATGGCGAGGACCATGATTAGCACTTTGCCGGCCAGTTCGATTTTGGAAGCGATGCCTTCTTGACCCGCGTCCCTGACGATTTGCGCTCCGAATTCGGCAATATAGGCGATGCCGATAATTTTCAGTATCGTTTTCAAATAGATCATTTGAATTCCGGATCGTTCGGCCAAATCTTGCAGCACTTGAATGACCGCGTCGATTTTTTCGATCAGGAAAAGAAAAATAACGATGCCGGTGAACGTGGCTACGACAAATGCAAACATCGGCTTCTGTTCTTTCAGGACGAGGATCAATACGGTGGCGATCAGCCCCAGACCAACGATCTGTATCATTTCCACGCCGTCCACCTACTGGAACAGGAAGATCATCTTAATTTCTTGAAACAAATCATTCAAGAGCCGAACGACCATAAAAAGTACGACGACGAACCCGATCACGGTGACCCAATGCGCCATATCCTCTTTCCCCATCTGCTTTAACACGGTATGGATCATCGCGATGATGATGCCGATCCCCGCAATTTGAAAAATCGCGCCTACTTCTAAGTTCATCCTCTTGGCACCTCTCTATATGAATGACAGTACCCCATGCTGCAGGCCTCGCAATATAGTTGCGCTTAGACGTAAATCGTAAGCTTCGTATCGTGCCTGAACCGCTTTTCAAAACATTAATATGACGATGAGCGCACCGGCTAACAAGCCGAGACTTCTGCTCATTTTCTCGTAACGGGCTTGCTCGTCAAAGGCTGCCGTTTCTTCGTGCTGCAGTTGACCTACGGCCAATCGGATGTGCTTGATCTGGTCGTTTCGATCGCTGGTTCCTAGACTGAATCCGAATTGATGCAAAATGTTCTTTTCGTTTTGTTTCATGGCGGTCGACTTCCAGTGCTCCTCAATCGCCTGCTGCCAGCTTTCCTGCGTCGACAGCCCTTTGGCGTCCGTTAATCGCTGCGCCGCCGTCGTAAAAATAAGCTTGAGCGGTTCGGGGATTTGTTCCCCGATTTTGCGAAGCGCGTCGGGAAGCGGAGCATGGCCGTACCATATTTCGGTCTCCAACCGCTGCAGCGCCGCGACAAGCTGTCTGACTTGCTTCGGCCTGTTGGCGAATTGCGCGGCCTGATAGAAACCGAATAACGAACAGGACAAGATGACGAGCGCCGCACCGATCAGTTTCAGCGTCATAGCCCCCCGCCTTTCCTTGCAAAAGCGGGCGTCAAGAGCTGCCGTTTCTTCGCATCGTAAATATTCCTGACCGTCCCTTGCTTCGTTCGGTTCAGCACGACATAGCTCTGGAACAGCTCCTCCTCGCTCAGCCTGGCCAAAATCGGCCGTCGTGAAATCTCCTCCAATCCGCTGCCATGGGCAGTCGCAATAACCCGAATGCCTGCATGAAGCGCTTCGCGTATCGCTTCGGCGTCTTCCGGGCGGCCGACTTCGTCCACAATGAGAACGTCCGGCGACATCGACCGGATCAGCATCATCATTCCTTCGGCCTTCGGGCATCCGTCCAGCACATCGGTTCGCGGGCCGACGTCGAAGCTGGGAACGCCTCGCAAACAACCGGCGATTTCCGAACGCTCATCGACGATCCCGACTTTGAGACCTTTCCATTTCGCATCGGCATGATTCCATTCGCCATAGCTAATTAATCGGGCCAGGTCGCGAATGAGCGTCGTCTTCCCATGCTGCGGCGGAGACAAGATGAGCGTATGCAGCACGCTCTGTTGCCGGAAATCTAGCAAATGCGGCAGCACTTCCTGGCCGACGCCTCTCATTTCCCGCGCGATCCGAATATTGAAACTCGTCACCTCGCGAATATGCTCGACTTCCCCCCGATGCAGCACCGTACGGCCGGCAAGTCCGATTCGGTGGCCGCCTGGAATCGTAATGAATCCTTTGCGCAGTTCCTCCTCCATCGAATAGAGCGAATGGTTCGTGATCATGTCAAGCAGCCTTTTCCCGTCTTCGCGCGTCGGACGATAGGCTTCATCCGGCCGGTTCGTCAATTCGCCCCGCAACGTTAAGAAGGAATGTTCTCCGGCGAAATTGACTTCGAGCGCCCGCCCCTCGCGAACACGGATCTCTTCGAGGCGATCGGCAACATGCGGCGGCAGCTTCAGCAACATGTCCTGGAGCGCGGACGGAATAACGGATAACCACGCCGCTCTGTTCATCCTTCGCACCCCCTAGTTGTCCTATCGTTTACCACATATGTATGCCTGGACTATCTTTTTATGACTCTCTGAACTATTTTTTAAGAATTCCGATTAATATACAGCCTACCCCGCAGACGATCCAACCGATTTTGCCCCAGGACAGCTTGTCGGCGATGCCGATCACTCCGATAGACGTCGTCGTAATCAGCACGATCGGCCCTACCAACGCGAGCGCGGTATTGACAGCCAGCGCTTTCTCGGGCTGATTCAAACGCAGCATCAGCAAGGCCGCCAACACTTCGATCGAACCTGACAAAATGCGAATCGACGCCATACTGAGCACAATTTTATCGATCACTTGCTTCGCTCCTTTCCCATTCACCATGCTTTGTACAACTGTATGCAGGCTCGTCTCATTTTAGGAATCGAAAAGTCGAATAAGCGGGACGCCTCCCGTAGGCACATGACTAAATGCGATTGCATATATTACTCCCAGTGGAACGTTCACATGTTCAAACCATCATAGTGAGGAGAATCGTCTTATGGAAGGTAACGCGTGTCCGAATTGGCATCCGCTCTTGCTTGATCCGTCCGGAGAAAGAACAAGCAAACCGCGCCAGACAGGCAAAACGATGATTATCGACAAAGGACTCGGATTACATGCTTTCGAAGATTTGCTGCAAACAGTTGGAGAATATATCGATATCGTGAAACTGGGCTTCGGCACGTCCCCGCTTTATCCGACGGAGGTGTTGCGGCAAAAAGCGGAGATGGCCAAAACGTATAACATATGTTTCATCCCGGGTGGAACGTTTTTGGAGATTGCCGTACAGCAAGACATCGTCCCGTCATTTTTTCATATGATTAAACAATTAGGGTTTACGGGCGTCGAAGTGTCCGACGGCAGCATTTCCTTAACCCGGCGCAAGCGAAGCGAATTGATCGTCAGAGGGCGGGAAGAAGGTTTTGCCGTTTTTTCCGAATTCGGCAAAAAATTGTCGGGTTCCGGCATCGATATGGAGGAGTTGATCGAAACGGTATTCGAAGATCGCGAGCATGGGGCTGAATTCCTTACGATCGAAGGCCGCGAATCCGGGCTCGATGTCGGCATCTACGATAAGCAAGGCGAATGCGTGCAGGAATCGTTTCGCAATATCGTCAGCCAAATTCCGCAAATGGATTGGATTATGTGGGAGGCGCCGCTCAAATCGCAGCAGTTGTTTATGCTGAAGGAACTAGGTGCGAACGTAAACTTGGGCAACATCGCCCCGCAGGATGTCATGACGCTGGAAGCGCTGCGCAGGGGGTTGCGCTCCGACACGTTTGTGACTAAACTTCAAGTATACGATTATGTAATTTAAGAGGTATGCTTCCGAAGCGAGTACAAAATTTAGGAGTTGAGAAAATGCACGTAGATGTAATTGCTAGCGTCAACGAGGCCAGATCCGAACTATTTATCCACAAAACAGCAATTGTGATTGACGCTTTGCGTGCGACGAGTACGATCGTTACCGCATTGGCGCACGGATGCAGCGAAGTCATTCCCGTTGAGACCGTATGCCAAGCCCAAAACGTGCAGCAACCCGGAGATTGGTTGGGTGGGGAACGGTTTTGCAAAAAAATCGCCGGATTCGATGCCGGCAATTCGCCTTACGAGTATATGACCGAAGAAATGACGGACAGAAAGGTCATCTTCACGACGACGAACGGAACGCGCGCGATTCAAAAATCGCTGAAAGCCGCTTATATATTGGCGGGAGCGTTCATTAACGCGACGGCATGCGCTAGAGCAGCCCTGCATTTGAAAAAGGATATCATTCTGCTCTGCTCGGGAACGCAGGACGAGTTTGCGCTGGAAGACGGATTATGCGCAGGCTTGTTGGTCGACCGGTTGCTGCAGCATTCCGATCATCCAAGCTCGATCCAAATTAACGATCTGGGCCTTGCCATGCGCAGCGCCTATCTGCATTCCGCGGACCGGCTGACGCAAACGCTGTACGATTGCGCAGGCGGAAGAAGGCTCTCGAAGCTTGGTTTCGGCAAAGACGTGGAATATTGCGCAGGGGTCGATACCGTACCGCTCGTACCGATTTTAACCGATCATCAGTCCATGAAGCCTTTCCTGTTCGAGTAAAACATCGACGCCTCCCGTTCTAAAACGACTGCTTGTTCATACATTTAATATAGAGACTAACTTGGACAGGGGCGTTACGATGAACGGCGAAATTGTCATGGTCATTCTTATTATTGTCGGCCTGGTCGGCCGCTCCCCTATAATAACGACGGCAGCTTGCATACTGTTAGTCGTCAAGCTCGTGCATTTGGATCGATTTTTGCCGACAATCGAACGGCGCGGTTTGGAGCTCGGGCTGCTATTTCTAACGCTTGGCGTCCTTGTTCCGTTCGCGTCCGGCCGCGTTTCGCTCAAGGATATTTGGTCCGCGCTGACGACCTGGCCCGGCATTATCGCTTTGCTGGGCGGAGCCTTCGCAACTTATATGAACAGCCGCGGCCTCGAACTGCTGAAGGTAGACCCACAGATTATTGTGGGTCTTGTTATTGGCTCCATCTTGGGCGTTATTTTCCTGCGCGGCATCCCCGTCGGTCCGCTCATGGCCGCAGGCCTGACCGCGCTGCTGATGAAGGTCGTGCAAATGATATTCGACCGAATCTGAGAAGAATACCGCTTATATCTATGAATTGAAAAACCTGAGGGCTGCTTCGCCTCAGGTTTCATTGATGTTTTCCAATAACTATCTGCGTTCTTGCGGGCCGCCGACAAACACTTGATCGGCCGTATCCAATCCGTACGCCGTATGCAAGGCGCGTATTACGTCTTGGAGCTTCTCGCCGTCGATGACGCAAGACATTTTAATTTCCGACGTGCTCACCATTTTAATGCTAATGCCGAGTCCGGAGATGACATCGAACATTTTCGCGGCTACGCCCGGAGTGCTAACCATACCGGCGCCAACGATCGATACTTTAACCAGCCCGTCTTCCGAAGTCGCCTCGCGGTACGGCAATTCTTCGCGCAACTGTTCGATCACTTGCAGCGCGCGTTCCCGATCGGATAACGCCACCGTAAAAGAGAAATCCGCTTTGCCGTTTTGTACGCCGCTCTGCACGATAATATCGACATCGATTTTCGCTTCCGCCAACGCCCCGAACACTTTCGCCAATACCCCCGGAACGTCCGGCACTTCCATAATGCTGATGCGCGCTACATTTTTATCGTAAGCGATGCCGCTGACTACTACACCTTGCTCCATCTTCGTTTCCTCCTTGACAACCGTTCCTTCATTATTCGTAAAGCTGGATCTGACAACCAAGCGTACCTTTTGATGTTTCGCGTATTCTACGGCGCGCGGATGAAGCACCGCAGCGCCCAGATTGGCAAGCTCCAGCATTTCGTCATACGAAATTTCGTCCAGTTTGCGCGCGCATTTCACAATTCGCGGATCGGTAGAATAGATCCCGTCCACATCGGTATAAATCTCGCAAACGTCCGCGCGTATCGCCGCAGCAAGCGCAACAGCGGTCGTATCCGAGCCGCCGCGGCCGAGCGTCGTAATTTCCCCGTCCATGGTCATCGCCTGAAATCCGGCCACAACGACGATTTTCCCGTTATCCAACGCGGCGTGGA
Source organism: Paenibacillus sp. MSJ-34 (assembly GCF_018918005.1). Taxonomy (GTDB): domain Bacteria; phylum Bacillota; class Bacilli; order Paenibacillales; family Paenibacillaceae; genus MSJ-34. The sequence continues at coordinate 43,908 of NZ_JAHLPR010000024.1, forward strand.
CCCGCTCCGGAACAATATCGACGATACGCGCCTTGCCGTGCGTTCCGTCCGTGCGAAACCCTGCCTGCCAGCCGGTGAAAGACTGCGCTTCATGCCCGAGCTGATGAATGGCCATCGACAGGAGCGCAACGGAGATTTGCTCCCCCGTCGTGAGCAGCATGTCCATTTCCCTTGCAGGCGGATTCGGATTCAATGCTTTCGATTGATCGATCAAATCGTCGGTTGTATCGCCCATCGCCGAAACGACGACAACGCATTGGTTGCCTTGCTCTTTTTTCTCTACGATCCGTTTGGCGACATGTTTCATCCGCTCCGTATCCCCTACGGAGCTGCCCCCAAATTTCATAACGTACAATGCCAAAGGTGTCTCACTCCCACTCTATTTACGGTTGCATAATGTTTTATTATATCATAGATTTCATAACGTGTGTTGCCCAATAGGCGAGTTCCCCCGTCATTTTTGCATCTTCTAACCCGTTTTGATCGGTTGCTCAGCAAAGCGCTGCTATGCATCTTTTTTCTCGCTTTGATGGAGGATGAACTCGAATCCGCACCCTTTTTCGATGCAACGCCAGTAGTTATGGGGTAAAGAGCGAACCGCAGTTGCTGTTGGGCTGGCTGTTATCGCCTGCTTTGTAACAAATAATGGATTCTGAGTCCGCAGATTGGCTAGTGGCGCCTATCTGATGCAAATCAGGGATCTTCCGGCCGCCTCGCTTGCTGCGGACACCGTCTCCCGCGGCCGCTAACCGCCAAAAAAAGCCTCCCTGTCACGAATATCGTGCAAGAGAGGCTTTCCGCTATAGAAAACAATAACCGCCGATGACGATTAAGCCCGGGAAATGTATTTCCCTTCGCGCGTGTCGATTAGCAGTGTGTCCCCTTCGTTAATAAACAAAGGAACTTGGACGTTTAATCCTGTCTCTACTTTCGCGTTTTTCGTTGCGCCGGTAGCCGTGTTTCCTTTAATGCCCGGCTCGGTTTCCACCACTTTCAATTCGACGCTGTTCGGCAGGTTGATACCGAGAATTTCGCCTTGATAGCTGACGATATGAACATTCATATTGTCCTTCAGGAAATTCAATTCCCACTCCAACTGCTTGCCGCTCAAGCTGAATTGGTCATATGACTCGTTATCCATAAATACATGCTCGTCGCCTGATGCGTATAAATATTGCACTTCGCGGTTGTCGATTTGCGCCTTGCCGATCGTTTCGCCCGCGCGGAACGTACGCTCCACCGTATTGCCGTTGCGCAAGTTTTTCAGCTTCGAACGAACGAATGCCGCTCCCTTCCCCGGCTTCACGTGTTGGAAATCAAGAACCGTAAAAATATCCCCGTCCACTTCGACGGTTAATCCTGTTTTAAAGTCGTTTACTGAAATCACGAAAATTCCTCCTAAAAATGTTTGTGAAGCGACGCGTCGAATGCGATCGCCAACTTTTCTTCCTTCATGAAACTCATGTTGTGAATTCATTCGTCCGAAGCATTTACGCGTCAATCGTTATAAATTCTTTCGTGGAATGAGTCAATATTTTAATCCCGTCCTGAGTAATGACGATGTCATCCTCGATCCGTACGCCGCCGAATCCCGGAATATAGATGCCGGGTTCAACGGTAACGACCATGCCGGGCTTTAAAATCGTGTCGCTCAGCTTCGAGAGGCGCGGAGCCTCGTGAATTTCCATGCCGATGCCGTGGCCGGTGCTGTGGCCGAAGCTATCGCCGTAACCGTGGCGCTCGATCATATCTCTCGCCAAGGCATCCGCTTCGCTGCCGGTCATCCCCGGACGGATGTTCGCAAGCGCATGCAGTTGCGCTTCCAATACGATATCGTATATTTCGCGATGTTTGTCCGTCGGTTTGCCAAGCACGACCGTGCGCGTCAAATCGGAGACATAACTGTTCATATATGCGCCGAAATCGAATTTGACGAACTCGTCCTTCCGCAACACGCGGTCGCTCGCAACGCCATGCGGCAGCGCCGAACGTTCGCCGGAAGCGACGATCGTTTCGAACGAAGTCGAGGTCGCGCCTTTTCTCCGCATGAAAAACTCCATCTCCAGCGCGATTTCCTTCTCCGTTATTCCCGGCTTCAACATCGTCAAAATATGGGAAAACGTCGCATCCGCCAAATCGGCGGCTTCCTGAATCAAAGCCAATTCCCGCTCGTCTTTCACCATGCGCAGTTCTTCGACAAGGCCGGACATGGGAACCAATCGAATCGTCCCTGCTTGCGCCTCGTACGTCTTGTATGTACTGAACGCAACATAATCCTGCTCGAATCCGGTACGCTTCACTCCAACCGCCGCGAGCAAATCCCGAACCGTCTCCATCACTTGCGGGCGATGCTCGATCACTTCAAAATCCGGAGCTTGTTGCGCAGCTTGCGTCATATAACGAAAGTCGGTCAACAAATACGCCTTATCCATCGTAATCACAACATAACCGGACGACCCGGTAAAACCGCTCACATATTGACGGTTTACGCCGTTCGTAATAAACAGTGCTTCCAATTGCCGCGCTTCCATCGCTTGGCGGAGTTGTTCCACCCGTTTGTTATTCAATACGATCAACCTTCTTTCATTTGCGCATTCAAATGGCGATGCAGCGCAATCAGTCCCAGTTCGTAACCGGCGGCTCCGAAGCCGGCGATTTGACCGAGAGCGACGGGTGCGATCACCGAAGTATGACGAAACGATTCTCTCTGATGAATATTCGACAAATGTACTTCGACGACAGGAATCGAGACGGTGCTGATGGCATCGCGCAACGCGTAACTGTAATGCGTGAATGCGCCGGGATTGAACAAGATGCCTTGCGCAACGCCATAGGCTTCATGGATCCGGTCGATGAGCGCCCCTTCGTGATTCGATTGGAAGAACTCGAGGTCCATGCCCAATTCGCCCGCTTTGCCGCGCAGCGCCGCTTCAATCGCATCCAATCCGACCGATCCGTATATGCCTGGTTCGCGAATTCCTAGCATATTCAAGTTCGGTCCGTTCAACACTAATATTGTAAGCATTTACGATCGACCACCCGCACTGATATATCCGTAATCCTACGGTAAAATAACCACATGATATTTTACCATAAATGTCCGCGGTTTGAGAAGCTTTTGTCGCACGGATCGACCGGGCGGAAGATCAATTGCGCGCTTCACGCGGTTCTCTCACCCGCTCGTCGTTGAATTCGAACGCCGTCGTATAGCCGATGAACAGCCCCCATAGCACAAAAACGCAAAACTCGGATATAATCGTATTCCAATTGGAATGCGTCACGCGATTCACCATGCCGGCGGCGGGTCCGGCAAATACGAACAATATCGCCCACCACAACATGCCGTACACGATTCCCGGCCACGGGCCCAACAATTTGCGAAACAACAGCGTATAGATGAGCGTTGCGAGAATGGACAGCAGTATAAATAACAGCGTTCCGGCGGCATGGCCGGCAATCGACTGCCAGAAGGAAGCGCGGTAGAACGGTTTGAGCATAAAGCCGGGACTAACCGACGTAAAACGAAACCAATAAAAAAACCACCGAACGAGCCCCCAAATCAATCCCGCAAAAAAACCGAGTTGAATGGAGAACCAGAACATATTCGTGTTGCCTTTCTTTCGTCTTTTCATATGTATAAACCTCCTTCTGCAAGATTCGCACGGATCTATCCGGTAGTATGCGCAATTGGCACTATCGTAATCAAAGTAGCATTTCTGCCGCAAATTCGTTACAATTAAGGTAGCTTCGCCCTCGAACGAGTCAGGCGCAGCGGGAAGATTTTTACTTGGGGAAGGTGACACTCATTGTCTGATAAAGCAAAAACCGCAATATACGGCGGACAAGCGGTCTTGGAAGGGGTTATGTTCGGGGGGCAATACGTGAATGTAACGGCCGTAAGGCGGAAAAATAACGAAATCGCGTTTTTCGAAGTTCCGAAAAAAGAAAAACCGTGGGTGAAACAGTTAAAGAGAATACCTTTTATCCGCGGAATCGTCGGATTAATCGACTCGAGCGCCAAAGGGTCCCAGCATTTGAACTTCTCGGCGGAAGCGTACGCGGAGGACGAAGTAGGCCCCGAGGAAGCCGCCAAGCAGAAGGAAAAGGAAAGCTCCGGCTTTAACCTGACGATGATTCTCGGCGTCGCCGTCGTCGGCATTCTCTCCTTCCTCGTGGGCAAATTGGTTTTCACTTTAGTTCCTGTTTTTGTCGAGCAGTTGATCTTTGGCCAAGCATTCGAGAATAAAATATTACACAACCTGATCGAAGGCATCATTAAGATCGCATTTCTGTTAGTTTATTTGTGGGTCATTTCGCAAGCCCCGCCGATCAAAAGATTGTTCCAATACCACGGCGCGGAGCATAAAGTCATCAGCGCTTACGAAGCCGGCTTGGAACTGACGGTAAAGAACGTCCAAAAATTCAATACGCTGCATTACCGGTGCGGAAGCAGTTTTATCGTCTTATCGGTTATTATCGGCGTCATCATCTATTCGTTTGTGCCTTGGGACAACTTATGGGAACGCGTTATTCAAAGATTGCTGCTCCTGCCTGTCGTACTCGGCGTTTCGTACGAGGCGCTCCGTTTCACAAATTCCTTGCGCGACGTGCCGGTGCTTCGTTACCTCGGTTATCCCGGCTTGTGGCTGCAAAAACTAACGACCAAGCAACCGACGGACGATCAGGTGGAAGTTTCGATCGCTTCGTTCAACCGAATGAGAGAGTTGGATCGTCAATTTGCCAATCAATAATTTTTTAGCGAAAGGATGAGAGCGTGATGGTGAACCGGTACCGGATTACGGCCTACATTTTTATCGCATTTGCGCTAATCGGTTTGGTTGTAAGCATACTGGAGCAGCCCGGCCAATTTATCATTCCTTTGCTCGTCATTGGAGTCGTCTTCGTCTTGTATAAGTTTCCGCCGCAACGGTTTCGTTCTATGCGGCCCGGAGCCCGCGGCGGTTACCGCCGGGTGGAGGCGAACCGCGTTCGTCCGGAGAAGCCGAAGCGCAAACGCGCTCCGTTCCGGGTAATCGATGGCTCGAAGAAAGGTCCGGACGACGACGATTATCCCAAGTATCATTAAAGCAAAAGAAAGCAGCCCCTCCTCTTCAAGAGCGGGCTGCTTTTGTTTCGGGTTATACTTTCAACGCCGTTACGTATTTCTTAAAATGCACTTCGTAATCCTTCACGGTCCAGCCTTCAAAAAAATGAGTGCCCGCCGCTAACCCCGCATCGTACAATTTCAAGCTTTCCTCCGTACTAATGTCGAATTGAACCGTCCCGATGCCGAGCGTCGGGACTTTAATCGTACGGTAACGGTTATGCTGCTCGATATACCGTTCGTCATGCGCCGACATCATCGTCTCGAACATCGCTTCGAACATGGAGAACGGCCCGTTAATCCGATGCGGCTGACTTTCCGTTTTCCCTACCAGTTGAAAACCGATCGTCGGTACGATCGGCGTTTGCCCTGGCTTGCATTCCCGGTCGAACAACCAAAGCGGGAAGTTGCTGAGCAAGCCGCCGTCGACGATATAGGCGAATTGGGTTTTGAATTTTTTGCGCCCGCCGACGGAATGCGCTTCGCGAATCATGACCGGATCGAAGAAATAAGGAATGCTCGTGCTCATGCGAATCGCCTTGGCCACTTCGAATTGAGCGGGATCGATGCCGTATTGGGATATATCGTCCGGAAGTACGAGCAGCTTGCCGTTCGTAATGTCCGAAGCGATGATGCGAAGTTGGTTTTTTGCCAAATCGCCGAACGTACGCACCTTTTTCCGCAACAAAATGTTTCGGATCCAATACTCCAACGCCTCGCCGGAATAAAGCCCTTTCTTCCATAGCACCCTGGCGACGGGGCCGATTACTTTGACGTTAAATATAGGCGCTCTCGTAAGCAATGTGGAAAACGGCGTTTCGATGATGATCTTCTTCATTTCCGACGCTGTAAATCCGGCCGCAATCAATGCCGCGACGATCGAACCCGACGAAGTGCCGGCCACCCGTTCAAATCGGACGCCGTGTTGTTCCGCCGCCCGCACCGCTCCCGCCAGCGCGATTCCTTTGACACCTCCGCCTTCAAATACGGCATTGACCCGCATTCGCACATCACCCTTTTCGCAGTCATTCCTCTACTGGAAATGTATGCGGCGGAGGGTTGTCACTATGTTATTGCCGATAATACGTTTTCAGCCTGTCGGCGATGCCGAGCGTATTTTTGCGCAAATCTTTGGCGCTGAAGAAGATGCTGCCGCTCACACCGCCAATTTGGCGATTGTAATCGAGTTGCGATAGAAGTCCCGCGGCGCTGGACCATCCCGCTTCGCTCGTCCCGAGCTTGTATGGCGCATGACCGATGTAAAGCTTCACCCCGGTTCCCTTCGTTTCGTTCGCCCACCAATCGACGAGCGTGGCGTAAGGGGCCGTTTTATGTTCAAGACTCCAGTAAATTTGCGGAGCGACATAATCGATCCAGCCGCTGCGAATCCAGTTGCGCACATCGGCATATAAGTTGTCGTAGCTGCTCAAGCCCGCCGCCGTATTGGAACCGGTCGGGTCCATCTTTTGATTGCGCCATACGCCGAACGGACTAATGCCGAATTCGATGCCGCTTTTTACCGCAGCGATTTTTTTGCTTAATTGCTCGACGAACAAATCGACATTATGCCGCCGCCAATCGCCTTTGTCCGCGAATTGTCCGTTATTGTACTCCGCATAGGCCGCATCGTCTTGAAACGGCTCTTTGTCTTCGCCATATGGATAAAAATAATCGTCCAGATGCACGCCGTCGATATCGTAATTCCGCACCACTTCCATGATGCTGTCGACGATGAAGTCGCGCGCCGCCGGAATGCCCGGATCGTACATCAACTTCCCTTGATGGCGAACGACCCATTCGGGATGCTGCCGCGCCGGATGCTCGGCCGCCAAGTTCTCCATTTTATCGTCTACGCTGATCCGGAAAGGATTGAACCAGGCATGAAACTCCATGTTCCGCTTATGCGTCTCTTCAATCATGAAAGCGAGCGGATCGTATCCCGGATCCTGTCCTTGCACGCCGGTCAAATATTTGGACCATGGCACATATTGCGACGGATAGAATGCGTCCGACGTCGGGCGGACTTGCACGATCGCCGCATTCATCCCCATATCTTGCAAATCGTCAAGCAGCTTCGTAAATTCGCTTTGCTGCTGCTCCGCGGATAGTCCCGCTTTCGTAGGCCAGTCAATATTGTAAACGGTAGATACCCATGCGGCCCGAAATTCGTCCCCCGCCGGTTTGTCCGGTTTCGACGGTGTCGGGACAGACGGAGACGGGACGGACGGTTCAGACGGAGCGGAAGCGGCGAATAGCCGGACGGCTCGTGCGGCTTCATCCCAATTGACGGTCATCCCCAAACTTTCGCCTACGAAACGAAGCGGCACCATCGTGCGCCCGTTTCTCATTTCGGCCGAAGCTTCCAGTTCGACCGGCTCTCCGTTTACGGTTGCGGTCTTCTTCCCTTTGGCCAAAGAAATGGCCGTATCCTGACCGCTAATCGAAACCGTGCCCGATCGTTCGTTCCAATCGACGAATGCTCCTAGCGACTCGCCGATCACTCGGAGCGGCACCATCACTTTGCCCGCTTTCGGCACGATATAGGGAGCCGTATCGGTATGTATGCGCGATCCGTTTAAGTATAATTCGATCTCCTTGGCGCCAGCCGCTTCGGCTTTTGCCGCAAATACGGCTGTCGTCTGCAAAGTCAAAACCAATGCGATGAACCATATCGCAACTCTAGTAAACTTCAATCCGGCTCACTCTCCTAAAACGTATTGTACGACTCCGCAGCAACTCTCGCACCGGCAAATTCGGAATATTGCTAGATTCTTTTCGCTTGCCGGGCATAACAATGCCCTGCCCTCGCTAGCCTGGCAATGCGGCCGCCTGCGAAACCTCAATAGTATTGACGCAATGAACAAGGCAAAAGTTTCCCGCACCGCAAAAAATAAGAAATGCCCGTTTCGTAGAAACAGGCATTGTTACGCGTCGTTTTCCAATTCGTTATGTATTTCCTTCAGCTGCTGCAGCCTCTCAGGCTCCCGCCGAAAGTATTCGACCAACGATTCGATGCAAGTAATGGAGTCCCAACTTAGATGATGTTCGATTCCTTCCACATCTTTGTAGATATTTTCCTCCTGCACGCCGATTATCTCGAGGAAATCTTCCAACAATGTGTGGCGCTCCATCAAGCGTTTCCCCATTTTCTTTCCTTTATTCGTCAAAACAAGGCCGCGATATTTCTCGTAGATGAGATAATTGTCTTTATCGAGCTTTTGTATCATTTTCGTTACGGACGAGGGATGAACTTCCAATCCTTCCGCGATATCCGAAACCCGGGCATACCCTTTTTCATCGATCAATTTATAAATTCGTTCCAAATAATCTTCCATGCTCGGCGTTGGCATGCGATTCCCTCATTTCACATATAAACTTCGAATTGAAACCACTTTTAATGATACATGGATTTACATAAGAAAAGCAAGCCTTGCCGAGCAAATCGAGTCGGAAAAGCCTTCATTTGCATGTTTCGATCCACGCATCGCAAGGAAAACTAAAGATTGACTGCCCCGGCGGGAAGGGCATGTCAAAACCTCTTGAAGGAGGGTTTTCGTTGAATACTGCGGCATCTGCAAATCCTATCGCCGGAAAACGGACGAAATTATTCGTGCCCGAATTGGTCTATTTCGAACCGAACGCATTGCAATATCCAAAAGGCGAAAAAATTATGCAATGGGTCAAAGCGCAAGGAATTCCGTACCAAATGACGACATCGCATAACCGCATCACGAATTTGCCCGGCGAATCCGACCTGGAGAAATATAGAATCGCCAAAAAAACGCTCGTCGTCGGCCTGCGGAAAACGTTGAAGTTCGATCAATCCAAGCCTTCGGCCGAATACGCGATTCCGATCGCAACCGGATGCATGGGACATTGCCATTATTGTTATTTGCAAACGACGCTGGGCGCGAAACCGTACGTTCGGGTGTATGTCAACACGGACGAGATTATGGCGGCGGCAAAACGTTATATCGACGAACGCGCGCCGGAAATAACCAGATTCGAAGCGGCATGCACGTCGGACCCTGTCGGGTTGGAGCATATTACCGGATCGCTTGCCGAATTGATCGAATTTATGGGTAAGGAAGAGTACGGCCGTTTGCGCTTCGTGACCAAATACCATCATGTCGACTCGTTGCTGGGCTTGCCCCATCGCGGGCATACGCGCATCCGCTTCAGCGTGAACGCGGACTATGTCATCCGGAATTTCGAGCCCGGTACGTCGCGCTTTATGGAACGAATCGAAGCGGCGGGGAAAATTGCCAAAGCAGGCTACCCGTTAGGGTTTATTATCGCCCCCATTATTTGGTTTGACGGATGGGAACAAGGCTACGGAGAACTGTTGCAGCGGCTCGGGGAAATATTGCCGCCGGAGGCGGCCCAAGACTTGACGTTTGAGCTCATTCAGCATCGGTTTACAAAAACGGCCAAAAACGTCATCGAACAGCGTTATCCGAAGAGCAAGCTCGAGATGGACATCGCCAAACGCAAATATAAATGGGGGCGCTGGGGGCAGGGCAAATACGTCTATCCGGACGAAAAAGCAAACGCCCTGCGGATGTTTCTCGCAGAGCGGATTTTCGAGCATTTTCCGGCGGCAGCCATCGATTATTTCACGTAATTAAAACTTGAGCCATTCCGGCGTAATGGATTGCAGCCAAATCGTAATTTTGGTCATTTGATCCGTAAATAGCAAAATTCCCATAATAATCATTAAAACGCCGCCGATTTTCATCAGCATGTTCGAATATTTCAAAATCCATTTGGTCGAACCGATGAAAAAAGCGAAAATAAAGAACGGCAGCGCAAAACCGAGCGAATACGCCGTCGTCAAGTTAAACCATGCGGTCGGTTCCGTTGCGGCCAGTCCGATAATGGCCGTTAAGATCGGGCCGATGCATGGGGACCAACCCGCGGAGAAGCCGATGCCGAATACAAAAGAGCCTATGTAACCGGCCGGTTTGAATTTCAGGTTCAGCTTGCGTTCCCTCATCAAAAATTGAGGCTGGAACAAACCGGTCAAGAAAAGACCCATCGCGATAATTAAGACGGCGGCAAGTTGGCGGATCAAGCTTTTGTATTGTACGAACACATCGCCGATGAGGCTTGCGCCGTAGCTTAACGTATAGAACACGACGGAAAAACCTAATATAAAAAAGAATGTATGGGATAGCGTGCGGAACCGCACCTCTCTCTTATTTTGCTCCGTTTTGAGCGTATTGACGGACATGCCCGTAATAAAGGATAAATAAGAAGGATATAACGGCAAGCAGCATGGCGAGATGAAAGAAGCGAGTCCCGCCCAAAAAGCGATCCATATATTTACGTTAGACAAGAATGTTTCCCACCTTTATGCAAAACGAGAGTCTATTTGATGCAACCTCTACTGGTTATATTTTCATACCTCGTTTTACTATAAGTGTAACAATCAAAATCGCGATAAGCAACAACACGATTGTCCCGCCAGGCGCGAGGCTCCATACGCCGGCAATGAGCAGTCCGGCGATCGCCGCGATTTCGGCGATGAGCGCCGCGAAGAAGACGGATTGCTTGAACCCGCGCGCAATAAGCAAGCTGCATGCGACAGGAATCGTCAACAGCGCGGAAATAAGCAGCGCTCCCACAATTTTGATCGAAGCGCTCACCACGAGCGCGGTCAACACCGTAATCAACACATTCAAATACCGTACCGGCAGCCCGTTCACGGCTGCGGCATCCTCGTCGAACGACATCAGGAACAGTTCCTTCCATAACAAAGCAACGACGAGCAGGACAACCGCCGATATGCCGCCCACAACGTAAAGATCGGTGTTCGTAAGCGTATAGATGCTGCCGAATAAATAACTTGAAACGTTCAAGTTATAGCTCATGCCGAGCGTAAACAACAAGGAGGCGAGCGCCACTCCCCCCGACATTATGATGGCGATCGACAACTCCGCATAGGTTTTGTACGCTTTGCGCAATCTTTCGATCGCAAACGACGCGGCGAGCGCAAATAGCAGCCCGACCGCCAGCGGATATACCCCGATGAGAAAACCGAGCGCCACGCCCGCGATCGTCACATGCGCAAGCGTATCGCCGATCATCGACAATCGTCTCAGTACGAGAAACGTTCCCATCAAAGGCGCCATCAGCGCTATCAAAATTCCTCCGGCAAGCGCGCGTTGAAAAAAGCCGCTGGCCAATATATCCATCAACATGTCCGAACGTCTCCCCTTTTACTCCTCAGCGACTCCATTATACAAAACTGTGCCGCAAATCCGTCTGTTCGCAATTTTCCACCTCATGGGAATGCTTGACGTAAAATTTTAATTTGCCGCTTTGCAGCAGCGGTTCTTCGCCGATATATTCCTCAACCATCTCGATATCATGCGTAACCATAACGATCGTCATTCGATGATGCTGGTGCATATGGCGGATTAATTGAAAAAAATTATGCTGCGTTTCCACGTCGATTCCTACGGTCGGTTCGTCGAGAAGTAAAAGGTCGGGTTTGTTAATGAGCGCCCGGGCCAAAAAAACGCGCTGTTGCTGCCCCCCGGACAATTGCCCGATCCTCTTGCCGGCCAAATCCTCAATCCGCATGACCTGCATCGCATCTTCCGCCTTGCGCAGATCCTCTCTCCCAATCCGCCGAAACATCTTTCGTTTGTTGTACATTCCCGACATGACGACTTCCTTCACCGTAGCCGGAAAGAGCGGATTGAACGAATTTTTTTGCGGGACATAGCCAATTCGTTCCCAATCGCGGAATTGCGCGATCGGGCTGCCGAACAAGTCGATCCGTCCGGCGCTTGGAGTCAGGAGCCCGACAATCATCCGCATCAACGTCGTTTTGCCGGCGCCGTTCGCCCCGACCAAACCGACAAAATCGCGCTGCTTGACAACGAAATCCAAATTTTGAATGACGATTTGATGTTGGTATGAGAAATTCACTTGTTCCAATGTAATGACAGGATCGTGGCAAGCCGCCGTTCCATCCGTTTGCGCCGTCCGAATCGTCATCCCCACATTCTCCTTCTTGAGCGTTTATCGTATTTTTTATTGTAATGCCTTCATTAAATTTTGCAAATTTTGCTCCATGACCGATACGTAATCTTCCCCGGCGTTCGCTTGCTCTTTCGTCAGGCCTTCCAACGGATTCAGCACCAAAGTCTCCACATTCGTCTCATTGGCCAGCGTACGGGCCAACTGATCGGATACGAGCTCCTCGAAGAAAATATAACGTACATCGTTCTCTTTCACGAAGGCGATCAAGTTCAGCAAATCCTGGCTGCGCGGCTCCGCTTCCGGCGACAAACCCATAATCGCTTTCTGCGTCAGTCCGTAATCCCGGCATAAATATCCGAACGCTTGATGCGATACGACGATCTCCTTCCGGGCGGCGGAAGCAAGGGAGGATCCGAATTCATCGTCCAATTGCCGCAACCGCTGCGCCAACGCTTCGTAATTCGCTTCGTAATCCGCTTGATGCTCCGGGTCGGCCTCGACGTAGCTGCGGTAAATATTGTCCGCCATCTTGAGCGCCGATTTCGGGCTTACCCAAGTATGCGGATCGACATGCAAATCTTCGTGATCGTGCCCGCTGCCCTCATCTTTATGATCCCCATCTTCGCCATGGGCATGTTGCTCGTCTTCATGCTCATGCGCTTCCCCGGTTCCCTCTGGGCCGTGCTCATGCCCGTGGTTATGCCCGTCGTCTTCCGCCGTATACAGCAGTTCGATTCCGCTGCTGACTTCCACCGTCTTCAAGTTCGAGTTTGGATCCAATCCTTGCAGAAACGTAGGCACCCACCCTTCAAAGCCGGCGCCGTTGTACATAAAGAGCTGCGCCTTGGAAGTCACCAGCAGTTCCTGGCTGTTCGGGCTCCATTCATGCGGCTCGACGCCCGCCGGAATCAAATTCATCACGTGAGCGTGCTCTCCCCCGATTTGCCGCGCAAAATCGTAAATCGGATAGAAGGTGGTCACGACATTGATTTTGCCTTCTACAATGTTCATTTCGTTCGAGCGGCCGCAGCCTGCAAGTATTACGGAAACGGCCAGCGCAAGCAGCAGCGCCGTCATCGTCATTCTTTTCATGATCTAAAATCCTCCGCTCATTAATCGTAATTATTACAAATAGGATTATAGGAGGTAAATTGCACGATTGTCAACATAAAAAACTTCCAATCGCCAAAAACGCCGTCCTCTTCCTTGAAAGGAAGAAGCGGCGTTGGTATATCGTTATTTCACTTTCGCGCCGTTCGGCATGCCGTCAGGTACGGTAGCGAGCGTCAATTGATCGCCTTGCGACGCGGCCAAAATCATCCCTTGCGACAATTCGCCGCGCAATTTCACCGGCTTCAAATTCGTCACGCAAATGACTTTCCGGCCGACGAGCTGTTCCGGCGTGTAAAATTTGGCGATGCCCGAGACGACTTGCCGTTGCTCGTAACCGAGGTCGAGCTGCAATTTCAACAATTTATCGGCTTTTTTGACCGGTTCTGCGTGAATGACCTGCGCAACGCGCAAATCGACCTTCATAAAATCGTCGATCGAGATTTCTTCCGCTTCCTCCGCTGCCGCCGGAGGCGCGCTTGCGGAGCTTGCGGACGGCGATTCCGGCTCGTTCCCCGCCGCATCGGCGGACGGAGCCGTTCCGGACATCGCCTCTGCGATCGCCGCCACTTCTTGTTCCGCGTCCAGCCTCGGGAAGATCGGCTCCCCTTTGCTCAGCTTCGTTCCCGCCGGAATGATGCCGAAGGTGCGGATGCTGCCCCACGACGTCAATTCCCCGGCGGAGATGCCGAGCTGCGCCCACACTTTATGCGGCGCTTGCGTCAGGAACGGCTGCAGCATGACCGAGGCAATGCGCAGCGATTCGATCAGATGCGCCATGACCGAGGCTAGTTCGCGGCGCTTCGCTTCGTCTTTGGCGAGAACCCAAGGCTGCGTCTCGTCGATATATTTATTGCTGCGGCTAATAAACTGCCAGATGGCGGCTAAGGCGACGGAGAACTCCATCTGCTCCATCGCTTCTTCCATTTTCCGCACCGCCGTCTCCGCCGCCTCGACCAGCGCCGCGTCGTAAGGCGTCACATTCGCCTCGTATTGCGGCGTTACGCCGTCGAAATATTTATCGACCATCGCTACCGTCCGATTGAGCAAATTGCCCAGATCGTTGGCCAAATCGGAATTGACCCGGTCGACGAAGCTTTCCGGGGTGAACGTCCCGTCCGCGCCGAACGGCACTTCGCGCAGCAAATAATAGCGCAGCGCGTCCAAGCCGTACCGGTCGATCAGCATGACCGGATCGACGACATTGCCTTTCGATTTGGACATTTTGCCGTCCTTCATCAACAGCCAGCCGTGGCCGAATACTTTCTTCGGCAGCGGAAGATCCAATGCCATCAGCATAATCGGCCAATAAATCGTATGGAAACGCACGATTTCCTTGCCTACCAAATGGACGTCCGCCGGCCAATACCGGTCGAACAGCTCCGTGTCGTCCGAGCCGTAGCCGAGCGCCGTAATATAGTTGGACAAAGCGTCGATCCATACGTAGACGACATGCTTCGGATCGCCCTTCACTTTGACGCCCCAATCGAACGTCGTCCGCGATACCGCCAAATCTTCGAGACCCGGCTTGATGAAGTTGTTGATCATTTCGTTCTTCCGCGATTCGGGTTGAATGAAGTCGAGATGTTCTTCGTAATATTGCAGCAAACGGTCGGCGTATTTGCTCATCCGGAAGAAATAGCTCTCCTCTTTCACCCGTTCCACCGGACGGCCGCAATCCGGACAATTTCCGTTCACCAACTGCCGTTCCAGGAAGAACGATTCGCAAGGCGTACAATACCAGCCTTCGTACGTCCCTTTATAAATATCGCCCTGCTGCAGCAAACGGTCGAAAATGATCTCCACGGCTTTCTTGTGGCGTTCATCCGTCGTACGAATAAAATCGTCATGGGAGATATCGAGCTTGTTCCACAATTGCTTGATGCCCGCGACGATGTCGTCGACGAATTGTTGAGGCGTCTTGCCGCTCTCCTTCGCCTTGCGCTCGATTTTTTGCCCATGCTCGTCCGTCCCGGTTAAATACCGGACATCGTATCCTCGCAGGCGCTTATATCTTGCCATCGCATCACCGGCCACCGTCGTATAGGCGTGCCCGATATGCAGTTTATCGCTCGGATAATAAATCGGCGTCGTAATGTAAAACGTTTTTTGGCTTTGAGTTGCCATGCCGCTCTTCCTCCTTAAACATGATTAAAATGCAAAAAAACTCCCGTCCCATTATGGGACGAGAGTCTCGCTCACGTGTTACCACCCAAATTCCCGGTATCTTCGCAGATATCGGCTCCGTAAGTCCTTCCTCAGGACTGCCCCGTTAACGCCGGGTCGCGCCGTCCTCTTACGACAGCTTCGGATTCCCGCCGATCGGGCGTATCCATCATGAAGCAAGCCGCTCAAAGACGGTTCCTCCGGGACCATTTTCCAAAGTCATCCTATACCGGTTTGCAGCTCCCCCGGCTCTCTGGACTAGGCTGGCGCTTTGTACTTATCCTTTCACTGGAACGATATATATGAAGATAATATACCGAATCGGGACATCGATTGTCAAGATTCTCCTTCTCCGCGCCGCGGCGGGACCGGATCGAATCCTCCCGGATGGAAAGGATGGCATTTGCAAATCCGCTTGACGGCCAAATAGCTCCCTTTCGCGGCGCCGTGCAGCTCGATCGCTTCCAATGCGTAGGCCGAACAGGTCGGATAGAACCGGCATGTCGGCGGCTTTAACGGCGAAATGCATTTGCGGTAAAAATGAATCAACCCTTTAAACACCAGTTTCATCATCTGCAATCTTTACAATACCCGAATACTTCGAATTTATGTTTGACCACTTCGAACTCGTCCGGCACGTCCGTTAACGGCATCGGACAAAAGGTAATCGGATATGTCTTCTCGCATTGCAAGCAAATCATATGGTGATGATGATGGGGTTCCGCACAATGCACTTTGAATTTGACGCCGTCTTCGAAAACGACCTGCTCCAGCACGCCGAGTTGTTGCATGACTCGCAAATTGCGGTATACCGTATCGAAACTCAGGCCCGAATAATGCTTGCCCATGTACTCGTATACGTCCTTCGGCGTTAAATACCCGGACGATTCCGCGAACAGTTTGGCCAACGTTTTCCGTTGATCGGTAATCCGCAATCCTTGATTGGACATAATTTTCGTGATTTGCTCCGTTGTCAACAACATCGTTACCCCCGTCGCAATTGCTCGTTTCTTTTAATAATGCAACAAAACAAATTGGACGTCAAATCGGAGCTCTATTACTCTAGTCTTTTTTGTCAGGCAAAGGATAGAACAATAGATTTACAGGCAAATTGCTGCCGGACGCCGGCGAGAACACGATCGTCACTTTCTCTTCTCTGGACCCGGTGCGGTACAGAACGCTGGCTTCGTCCCGATTGTTCAAATTGCCCGACTCAGGCGCGGGAACCAATTCCCCGTTCACCATAAATACGCCGGAGTATAAGCCGCCGCGCGGATTGAAGGAGATGAGCGTGTTCGGCGCTACCTTTTCCAAATAAATCGTATAATAGACTCCATAGTTCCCAAGATTTACGCTATCCATGCCATTCATGAAATCTCTCCCGACGAGGAACGGATCGTCCGTCTTGTCGGCAAGCATCATGCGGGCCGGTTTATCCCCGATCGTTTCCGCGATGCTGATCGTGCGATTGGATCCTTGATACGTGCCGCGAATGTGTACGCCGTCGCGGTCAAGCAGCGTCAAGAACGGAAGCGAAGCCATGACATCCTTCGATTCGTTCACCGCAACGACACGGTAACGAACCGGAGCGTCGGAATACAAATCGGCCATCATGCTGACGACTTGCCCCGGTTTGGCCGCTCTTGCGCTCAAGTCGGTCAAAATGAGCTTGCTTTCGCCCGGAGCTAAATTAACGGTCTGCCGCACGCCGCCTTTTTGCAATGACTCAAAGTAACGTTGCAACGATTTTTGTCCCGTAATCGATTCGAATTCATTCGGACCGGCGAATCCGACATGCTCGATCCCAAAGGCGACGTCAAAATCGTACGGGTTGGTGGCGACCACATAAAACTTCAAATTTTGGTTGGAAATATTTTTATGATGGATCAAGAAGCGCATGTCGCCGTTGATCGTATCGTCGTAAACGACTCCTTCGGTCGTCACGCTTTCCGGGCTGTTGCTGCGAAGCAGCACTTTGCCCCAATCCGTGCTTTTGAATTGAATTTTCGGCAATTCGAGCACGCTGCCGCCGTTGAATGTATATTTTTCCCCGACAGGGGTATACAGTTTATTAAAATCGTCTCTTGTGTACAACGTTTCTTCCGTGATGGTAATCGTCTTTTCGTACTCGCTGCTCAAGCCGTATTTATCGGTAACCTTCAATTTAATCGTTTGTTGTCCCGGGGTAAAGAAGGCGCGCTCTTTATTGTCCCATTTGCGTTCGACGATCGAATCTTCTTCATCGGTACTTTGGTCTTGAATGCTGATCAATTCGCCCATCCGGTACGTATCCTGATTCGTCACGAAAAAGGCGACAGGCGGTTGTTTGGCCGGTCTGACATTGACCGTCACGGAATACGGTTTACTCCATACGCCGTTCTCGTCGCGAACCCAACGGGTAATGACATGCAAGCCCGGCTCTTGGAAAATCTCTTCTTTCCCTTCCCAGCGTTCTTCGACAATGGTTAAACCGCGCGGGTGGGAAGAGCGGTCTTCGTATTCGACTCTCGTTTGTTCGGCGCGAATATCTTGCGTTTTCACGATAAATTCCGCGCTCGGAGCGGAGTATAAGTTAAGTATAATTTCTTTCGTTTCCGCATTGAACGTTAGCGGAATATTCAACGCTTGCGTAATGGTCGTCAGCGGCACCATAAAAATATCATTTTGCGAGTAGGCCGGACCATGCGCTTTTTTCTTCACGCCGTCAACCGTATAAGTTGCGCTGTCCATTTTGAAGCGTATTTCATGACCTCCGCTTTGCAGCACCGTTTCTTTCGTCGAATTGTCGAACGATACGTTAATGCCGACACGTTCCGCCAAAGAGCGCAGAGAGACGTAAGAATTACCGTCCTTGACCGTCACCGGCTGAAGCGCGGTATATTCCGTGCCATTATGAATCATTTTATCGCTGTTCGCTTTTAAGATCAGCAGATCTTGCTCCTCTTGCGATTCGGCCGGATCGACCGTCGCCGGACCGTTCCCCGCCGTTTCTTGCGGATCTGCCGTTTGTTCCGTATCAGGCGCTTCCTCCGTTACCGGCGTTTCCCCCGGTCGTTCCGCTTGTTCTTCCGTCATGTCCGTTTTAGCTTCGTTCTGCGGATTGGCGGTCGTTTGTTCCGCCGCGGATTGCGACGCATCGGCCTGCTCTGCCGAAACGGCGGATGCCATTAATAATTGCGAAATAATCAGTGTAGAAATGAGCATCGTTTTAAATAGTTTCATCATAGACTCCCTCATATCCGTTATCGTGTCAGTGTTGACAATGTATAGACGCAGGAAAGGTTGAAAAGTTTCTTCGCTAGTGCAAATTTCTCAATAAATTCGGGAAACGCACAAAAAAGCCGGCACGCTATCATATTGCCGGCCCAAAGTACGAAACATCTTTGTTCTCGTTACGATTGCAATGTTGCGGAATGCCCGAACGGATACTCGGCCGCAATGGCGACCGGAAGCTTTCCGCGCGCCGGAATGGCGCCTGCCAATACTTTGCCGAGCGCCGCCATCGTCATCGGTCGATTTTCATAGCAGCATAAATAAGTCGCAATGTCCGGAAATTGGTTCAAATCGTACGGATTTCTTGTCGAGGCGACGACAAGTTTCACGCCGCTGCGCGCCGCAAGCTCGCGGACGATCTCAACTTGCCCTTCGTGCAGCGTCGATACCGCATTATAGGTGGCGACGACGATTTGCTTATACCCGGCGCAAGCTTCGATCGCATTGCGCACTTCTTCCGGTTCGGGATTCGTTCCGATTCGTAATTCTTGAACGTTCGCCATCGATTCGGATAAAGCGGCAGCCAGCGTATACCTTTGTTCGACCGGTTCGTCGACTTCCGTCCTCTCCTTCACTTCCGGCCAAATGACGATCGTAGGCTCATTCTTGTCCAAAGGCAACTGGCCGTCATCCTTCACAAGCGTGACGCTCTGTTCGCAAATTTGCCGCACGATGTCTTTCCTTGCGGTTGTGCCGAAACGAGAGGCAAAGTCGGCCGTTACCCGGCTAAACCGATCCATTTGGCGCTTGCGTTTCAACTCCATAATTCGCTTGACGGACTCGTCGATTTGCGCTTCCGGCACCCTGCCCGACTCGACGGCGGCGATGACCGCTTCGATGGAAGCGACCTGGCTTTCGAACGTATGGCTGACAAGAACGAGATCGGCTCCCGCCTCGACCGCCATAACCGCTCCTTCGGCAACGCCGAAATGTTTCGATATGGCATGCATCTCCATGCAATCCGTAATGATGACGCCGTTATACTTCAATTCTCCTCGGAGCAAATCCGTCAGCACATGACGCGATAACGTCGCCGGCTTCGATGCGGGTTCGAAGGCGGGAAACATGACATGGGCCGTCATGATCGCATCCACCCCTTCTTCGATAGCCCGTTTAAACGGAACGAGTTCCAGGTTGAATAATCGTTCCCTCTCATGCGGCACTTCGGCCAATCCGTAATGCGTATCGGATTCCGTGTCTCCATGACCCGGAAAATGCTTTGCCGTCGCCGCGATCCCCGCTTCCTGCAAACCCCGAATCGCCACCGCGCCCATCTCCGCTACCAGATCGGCGCGTTCGCCGTACGACCGGACGCCGATCACCGGATTGAGCGCATTGTTGTTCACATCGACGCTCGGCGCGAAATTTACATTAATACCCAAATCCCGCAGCTCGAGTCCGCATATTCGCGCGGCTTCATAAGCCAGATCGATATTGCGCGTCGCGCCGATCGCCATATTGCCCGGAACGAGCGTTACTTCATCGCTATCGATTCGCGCCACCATTCCGCCTTCCTGATCGATGCTGATCAATAGCGGAATATCCGATTGTTCTTCATTCCACTTCTGCAAATCGTAGGACAGCCCGGCGATCTGCCCGACTTCGCGCACATTTCTGCGGAAATAAATAATGCCGCCCAAATGATAGTTCGAAATCAGCGCCTTAATGTCATCATTCGGGACATAGCCTTCAAAACCGCAAACAAACATTTGGCCTACCTTTTCCGCCAAGGACATGGAATTGATCTGTTTCAAATGCCTGCATCCTTTCTTTCCCGGTATTCTGAGGGTGTCATGCCAGTATATTTTTGAAAGACTTTCGTAAAATACCTTCTCTCCAAGTATCCCACAAGCGAGCCGATTTGGGTAATGCTTTTATCGCTCATCAGCAGGAGAGATTTCGCCAATTCCATTCGTTGTTTCGTTAAATATTCCACGAACGTTTCGCCGAAATGATTTTTGAACAACAAGCTGAAATAGCTGCAACTGATTCCGAGATGATCGGCAATCTCTTCGATGCCGATGTCGGAGGACAGATTGCGCGTAATATAATCTTTGGCGGAAATCATCAGCAGTTCGCTCGATTTTTTGTTCAGCGCCGCGTCGGTCGAACGATGCACAAGCTCCGCGATCATTTGCAGCAAATCTTTCACGCTGACGCTATGCTGCAAATTTTTCCATACGGCTTCTTCTTCCTTCGTCGAGACGACATCCATCTCCCGCATTTCCCGCAGCAAATGGATGACGACATAATGCAGCAGCCGTTCGGCCCGCACGAGCGACTGCTCCGACATTGCAAGCAAATTCGATTGCAGCGATTGCAGCGTCCGTTCGATTTTCGCGCGATCGCAATGCCGCAGTCCGGATACGATATCTTCGATTAATTGCCACTCCGAAACGGTCGGATTGGAATGGTCGTGCGATTTGTTTTTGACGGAAATGAGCTGTTCGCTGAGCGGATTGACGAGCAGCAAGCGCTGAATGTTTTTGTAGGCCTCCGATAGTCCGTCCAGCCGGATCGGCCCGTGCTCGATTCCGACGCTAACGGTAAATTTCACATGTTGCTTGACGGCTTCCCGCAGCTTTGCCGCCCAGGCCATTGCCTTCTCTTCGCGCAAAGGCAGCATCCCTTTGAAAAACTGGACGATCAAGCACCATTCGCCTTCCCGCGTCTGCAGTGCCGCGTATTTAATATGACAATCGTGAAGCGCTTCCTGCAGCACATTATTCACCGCGAAATTCCACAGTTTCCGTTCGTTGTCGTTCC
The DNA here is from genome assembly GCF_018918005.1 of Paenibacillus sp. MSJ-34. Taxonomy (GTDB): domain Bacteria; phylum Bacillota; class Bacilli; order Paenibacillales; family Paenibacillaceae; genus MSJ-34. The sequence goes on from NZ_JAHLPR010000024.1 coordinate 65,320, forward strand.
ATGCGGTCGACATTTGCGAATATCCGTCCAAATCGACCAGGAACAGCGCGTATTCCAAATCGTCCACATTCTGGTCCGCTTCCGAAATGACATAACGTTCATTAATTAAGGAATAACCCATTAATTGATCGAACATCATCTTTTCGTACGCCAATCGTACGACCCGGCCCCACCTGCGCTCCGCCACCATCTTTTCCAGCTTATGCGCACGGATCAGGCCGACAATGTTCCGCACCGTTTCTTCCAATTCCTCGTAATTGATCGGTTTCGAGATATAGTCCCGAACGCCGTGCTGCAGCGCGACTCTAGCATATTCGAATTCTTCATAGCCCGTCAGCATAATAATTTCGCAATCCGAATCGATTTTGCGGTATTCCCGCAAAAAAGCCATGCCGTCCATGACGGGCATGCGGATGTCGCATAATATTAAATCCGGGCGCTCGACGGACGCGAGCTCAAGCGCTTCCATTCCGTTGCGGGCCAAACCTACTTCGATATCCAACTCTTCCCAAGGAATGACTTGTTTCAAATTATTTAAAATATGAACTTCATCGTCGACCAACATCGCTTTCAGATTCATTAATATCACCTAACCCGTACCTAGGGATTATACACTGAATGATAGTTCCTTGATTAACCTCGGAGCAAATAAACAATCCGTATCCCGGACCGTATTGTATGCGTATGCGGTCGGCGACGCTGCGCACGCCTAACCCGCGGCGTTCCACATTGGCCTCTGCCGGTGCGTCCTTCGATGGATCGTCGCTTTGCAAATAGCGGAAATTTTTGAGCTGTTCGCCCGAAATGCCGATCCCGTTATCTTCTACGAAGATGACGACCTTATTGCCGTCAAGCCGGCCTTTAATATGAATAAACCCTTTATATTGAATCCCTTCAAACCCGTGTTGAATGCAATTCTCAACCAGCGGCTGCAGTGTGAGCTTCAGAATGGTGCATCTCATCACTTCGTCCGGAATGGAAATTTCATAATCGAACAAATCTTCAAAACGAAATTTTTGAATTTCCAAATAACTGCGCAAATGTTCGATCTCTTGTTTAATTGTAATTTCTTCTTTGTCTTGAATGCTGATTCGCAATATATTCCCGAGACGGTGCACCATTTGGCTTACAATACGTCCCTTATTCTGAATCGCCAGCACATTAATGGATTCCAATGTGTTAAATAGAAAATGCGGCTTGATTTGCGCCTGGAGCACGCGCATTTCCGCCTTGTTCTTATGGTTTTGCTCCAATTTCACTTGTTCGAGCAACTGATTGACCCGGTCGATCAAGCTGTTGAACCCTTTCGCGAGCAAATGCAATTCATCGTTCCCTTTCTCGTTCACTCGCACTTGCAGATCGCCCGTTTCCACCCGCCGCATAAAACGTACGATGCGGATAATCGATCGGGTGATTCGGTTCATAAATAACAAGAAAAATAGAAATGCGGCCAATAAACTGACGGTTGTTATCGTACCGATCCACTTAATAAACAAAGTGATGTCTTCGGACAACGATTTCCATGAAGTCACGGATACGAGATACCAGTCCAAATCGGGCATTTCGTTGACGGAGATAACGCTTTCCGAATTGTTGAAATTGCCTCGATAGCTTTGGTAACCCGGCGCGAGATTCAAATTGGCCGGAATATATTTTTGCAAATATTGTCCGTCGTCTTGCTGCGAACTGTCATACAATATTAATCCGTGCTTATTGACGAGAAAGAAACGGATTTGCTTCAAATTATCATTATAGCGGAAACTATTAAAAATTTTTTCCAGTTCCCAATTTTTAATTTGAACGACCAAAATCCCCATATTTTTGAGCGTCCATAAATCTTTCACGACGCGAATTTGCGTGAAAACAGGTTCGGTACCCGTCAATTCCGGAAATTCGTTAGGACCGATCCAGAGCGGACTTCCGTTGCGCTCCATCGTTTCCCGGTACATCGGATGATTGTTAAATTCCTCGAAAGGGAGAGCTTTGAAATTTTCCTTTGTAAAAATGGACACAATGTTCGAATTGCTAAAAGCGTATTGATTGAAATTATAGAGGAATGCATAACTGATCGATGGATGGTTGTACAGTAAATTGCGGAAATTCCGCTGCGTTTCGTTCATATTCAACCGGTCCAAATCGGTAATGTTTTGCTTTTTCGGATCTTTCGCATTTAATGCGGATTGAAAGAAAGAGTTTACAATTCCGTTATCCGTTACTTTGTTCATTTCTTTGAAAATGAACTGAATATTTTGACTGACGGCTTTTAATGTTAATTCGGATTGCTGCTTATACTGCTTCTCGATTAAATAAGTGGAGATATAGAACGTAGCGGTCCCCAACGAAAACAAAGGAATAATGATCAGCGCAATAAAAGCGATAAACAATTTTTTACGCAAATTCATCATTCCTCTTGCTCCCTTGGGGCGTTAGCCTTTAATGCTTCCGGCGGTAACGCCTTCGATAATTTTCTCTTGTAAAAAGACGTAAATAATCATGACCGGTACGACGCTATACACAATGCCCGCAGACATCTGGGCATAGTTCGTATAAAACTTGTCGCGGAATCCAACCATTCCGACAGGCAGCGTCTTTAACTCGTCGTTCGAAAGGAAATAGTTTGCAAGTAGAAATTCATTCCAGTTCCCCATAAAGTTTAGTATAAAAACGGTGACTAGGGATGGAACCATAAGCGGTATCATAATTCTAGCAAAAATCCCCTGCGCCCTCAACCCGTCGACAACGGCCGCTTCTTCAATTTCGCTTGGAAAGGAACGCATAAAAGCGGTCAGGATGACGACGGTAATCGGAATCGAATTCGCGATATAAGGGATAATCAAAGCCATATGCGTGTTGAGTACGCCTATTTGTCCCATCAATAAATAGATCGGCAGCAGCAGCGAATTGTTCGGGATAAGAATGCCGACAAGAATCAACGAGTAGACAACGACGCTGATTTTGCCGAATCTCATCCGCGTTACGGCGAACGCCAGCATGGAGCTGATTAAAATCGTCCCGACCGTCGCGATTAAGGCGATATACAAGCTATTGAAAAAATACGTGCTAATATTCGCGTTGACCCAAGCCCGAACGTAGTTCTCAAAAGCGAATTCCGTCGGCAGTCCGAACGGATTCAAGGCAATTTCCGTATTGTTGCGCTTTACGGAAGAAAAAATGACGAATAGAAACGGATATAAAACGATTAGTACATAAGCCAGCAGAAAAAAATGCGGTATTCCCCTCTTTAGCGTTCTCATCAATATTCGACCCTTTCGCTTCGTCTTGCAAAAACCCCTTGATAAATTCCTGTGATAATGAGCGTTAAGATGAAGATTAATACCGTAATTGCGTTGCCGAGGCCGTATTGAAAGCTGGTGATGGCGTGTTTAATCATATAGGTGATCAACACGTCCGTCGTTGACGCAGGCCCCCCTTTCGTCATAACAACGACAATGTCGGCCGCCTTCATCGCACCCGCTACCGACAGCAAGACGACGACGGAGATGACCGGCATAATTAACGGGATCGTAATGCGGGTCGCACGCTGATACTTCGTAGCTCCGTCGATTAATGCCGCTTCTTCGACTTCTCTCGGAATGCCCAAAATGGCGGCCAGCACTAAGATAATATAGAATCCGGTCCATTGCCAGGCGTTCGTGATCAATATCGACAGCATCGCCAAGTTTTGTTCCGCAAGCCAATACAGCGGTTCGATTCCGAACAAGCCCAGCACTTTATTAAGCAAACCGACATCGGGGTTGTAAATAAATCCCCACAGAATACCGATGACTGCCGTCGACATGATGGAAGGCATGAAAACGGCCGACTTGTAAAAGCCTTTCAAACGCTTCACGTTCGCGATCAATAAGGAGAAAATAATAATGAGCGGCAATTGAATGAGCAAAGAGAAAGCGATGAAATAAAAGTTGTTTAATGCCGCTTTCCAAAAACTCGGATCCTGCAGCGCTTTGGAAAAATTCTTCATGCCCGCAAACGTATAATTACTCGAAATACCGTTCCAATCGGTAAAACTATAATAAATCGAAGTAATTAAAGGGTATACGAAAAAAGCGACAAATAGCGCTAAAGCCGGCAATATAAAGCAAATATAAATAATCGGACTTCGTAACGCTCTGTTCATAGAAACCTCCAGCACATTATGACATCGATCTGAAGCGAATATTTGGAAAGAAAGGGCCACCCATACCGTTCGATAAGTGGCCCCTTATTTCTTATCTTGCTAATTATTGACCGGTTTCAATTGCAACGTCCTGCGCTTTTTGAATCGCGGCGAGCGCATCTTCCGCCGTTGCCTGACCGCCAATCAGCTTTTGAATTTGCGTCTCTACTTCCGTTCTAACGGAAGGTTGAACCAAAGCGTCGAATGCGTTGAAAGAGCTTTGAACTTTAGACAACGTACCTGTAATTTCTTTCATGATCGGCTCCGTAGCCAATTCCTGATATTTCTGCTCATCTACTTTCATGGAAGGAAGTACGCCGTCTTCTTTAAATCCGCGAAGCTGCATTTCTTCGTTATACAAGTTTTTAATAAATACTTTGACCGCATTTAATTTTCTTTCATCCTTAGCGACTTCGGCAGAGAAACCGTATCCGTTGTTCATATCTTGCATCAACGCGGTTTGATCTCCAGGACCTCCGGCAAGAGGCGGCATATTGAAGAACCCTACCTTGTCTCTCATATCTTCCGCCATATTCGGCTCTTGGCCTTCTTCAGCTTTCTTGAAAATCGACGAGCGCCATGTTCCTTCGAACATCATGACCGCTTCTCCGGTCGTAAACTGCGTTGTCATATCGGCATAATCCAGCGCGAGTTCGCCCTTCTTGAAGTAGCCTTTATCTACCCATTCCTTATGCTTCGCCCAAGCTTTGATCATATTCGGGTCGTCCCATTTCGTCTTGCCGCTCGCAAAGCCTGCTGTAATTTCCGGTCCCGCATAACGCGCCCACAGCTGGTTCGTCATCATCAAAGGAACCCACGATGCTTGCGATGCTGCCGCGATCGGCACTTTGCCGTCCGCTTTAATTTTGGCGAGCAAATCTTCCAATTCTTCGAACGTTGTCGGCACTTTAAGGCCTTTTTGCTCGAAATATTCTTTGTTGTAGAAGAATGCTTCCGCCGATCCGCCTACAGGCAATCCGTACACTTTACCGTCATCCGACGTCCACGATTTCAAGTCGAAAAACTTGTCCTTAATCCCCAATTCCTCGATAATCGGTGTAATATCGAGCATTTTGCCTTCTTTGTAGTACAAATATGCGTCAAATCTGCCAAACGTATCGAAGATTTCCGGCGGATTTCCTGCCGCCATCTCTCCTCTCAGTTTCTCGTTCCGGTTCACGGCATCTTGAACCCCGTCAAGCTTCAATGTTAGTCCTGGAACTTCTTCCTCTGTTTTCTTGGCGACGTCTTGCAGGATTTTCAAGCGGTTCTTGGAGGATTCAGCGACTTGCGTATGCCGAATCGTCATTTCAAACGGCTCCACCTTCTCCGGCTCTTCCTTAGGCGGTTCCGCCTCTTTCGTTCCTTCGTTGCCCTGAGTGTTCGCCGGCGGCGGATCGGCCGATTTGCTGCCGCAACCGGCTAGTCCCATTGTTAAGACGATTACCAGAGTCATTAGCAATAATAAACTCTTCTTCATCCTTGTAAGACCCTCCCATTGAATAGTTATTTTGTACTACGTGTTCATTATAAAATGGATGTTTTTTTTTGGTAAGGATGACATTTCGATTATAGAGGGATAAAATCGTCTAATGATTGCAAACGATTCAGAAAGGAACGGGATATAAATCGCCTTCTTTCGCGTGAACGTACCATTTCGCTTGAGTTTCATACATCCGTTTATAGTATCCTCCCCGACTCATTAACCGGTCGTGCGATCCCATCTCCACGACCTCTCCGCCGTCCATGACGATAATTTTATCCGCTTGCCGACATATTCCAAGCCGATGCGTCAAAATGAGCGCCGTTTTATTTTGCAGATGCGCAAGCATCCCTTCAAACAACCGGTCTTCCGATAAAGGGTCGATCGCTGCCGTCGGTTCGTCCAGAATGACAATATCCGAATTTTTATAATAGGCCCGCGCCAAACCAATCTTTTGCCATTGTCCGCCGGATAAATCGACGCCATCGCCGAATACGGGATTCAGCGGCGTTTCGATTCCGTTCGGCAACCCGTCTGCAAAGCCGCTTGCGTCGCTGAGACGAACGGCTTCAAGCAGACGGTCGGCATGTCCGCCGCCTTCCCCGTCATGAAGCGAAATATTGTCCCGAAGCGACAACGGGTACTTCCCAAAATGCTGCAGCAGCACGGAAAGATGCGCCCGAACCGATTTTTTGTCATAATGGCGCATCGGTATTCCATCGAGAAATATTTCTCCTTCGTAATGATCGTATATTCCAAGCAAACATTTCACCAACGTCGTTTTGCCCGAACCGTTATGCCCTACAATGGCCACTTTTTCCCCGGCTTTGATTTCAATGTTGATTTGCTTTAATGCGTAGGATGCGGCATTAGGATACCGAAACGAAACGTTCTCTAATTTGATTTCGCGCTTCAATCCTTGAAAGGGGAGCAGCCGCTCGTCTTGTTCCTCCTCTTCCAGTTCCATCACCTTGAAAAACGAAGGCAAATATACCGACGTTTCCTGCAGCCGATTGACCGATTCCACCAATTCGTGCGCCATATTTTGCAATTGCAGCAAACCTTGCGTCACCATCAAATAAGTCCCGACCGTAAAGGACGTAAACAGAACAAGGATGAGCAGCATCATAAATTGCAGCGCTTGGCTTATCATTTGCAGCGAGCCGAGCAATAGATCCTGTTTATTCGTTAACCGGACTTGCATCTTTTCGATATGAAAAAACAAAGACTTCCATTTGGATAGAATAAAGCTGTTTAATTGAAACGTGCGCACTTCGCCCACAAGTTCGCGATCGATCAGCAAGCCGGCATAATATTTCGCTTTTCTTGAGGGCTCGCTCGTTTGCATATAAATTTCCATCTGTTTCCGAAAATATTTGCGAATCGCAAACACATGCAAAAAGCTTACCGTAACGATAATCGCAAGCACCGACCAATGAACGTTCCGCATGACATACAGCATCACCGCAATCGTCAGCGACGATTTCGCAAATTGAATCAAATGCTTCAAGAGCGGAAAGCCCAAATGCTGCAGCGTATTCGATAGCGCCATAATCTGGTTGTGCGTCTCCGACCGTTCCAGCAGCGTAATTTTCACATTGGACAATTTGGTATGGACTTTTTCCTCCAACAAGCATTTATATTGGCTGCTCAACTGCGTCTCCAATATTTTATTGAGCGCAATGCATAATTGAATGAGAGCGAAGATCCCGGCTTGCACAGCCAATAAAGCGATCAATTTGTCAAATTGCCGATGTTCGATCGCCGCGGGCAGCGAATTGCCGATGTATTCCGTAATCATTAATTGCGCATTAGGCAAAATGACGAGAACGCCCGCAAGAACGACAAAGCAATACAATTTCCATGAAAATGTTCGTTTTAGCACCGAAAGCATGTCCATCCAATTTCGTATATTTGTGTTGTTCATTTTCGATAACCCCAATTGGTATGATTTAAAAAAAGAGGAGAAACTCAAGATTGAGTCTTCTCCCCTTGTTACTTCATTGGCATTAGCAGCAGCCGCCCGAATACCATTGCCCGTCGCTGCCTTTTAAAATTTCCCTATGATAGCTGTACGTACAGGACGAATCAAAGTTACAAACACGCATGATCTCACCTCCTTTCATGCTTCCGCCGGTCAGGAAGCGATTCTTGCCGCCGGGTATTCTTGAAAATAGAGATGCAATTTCTCCGAATCGACCGTATACGTTCCAATCACTTTCCCGTCCGAAGCGATATGCATCATGGACGGAAACGAGGTAATATCCAATTGTTTCATTTCCGGCGCGGCTACGCTATATATTCGATCCAGAGAAAGCGCATGCAGAAATTGGCGATGCTTGGCCATCTTATCTTCCGCATCGGATACTCCCGGATAAGTATAGGTCAGTACGATCAAATCAAACTGAAACGCGCTGAAATTATACATTTTCATTTTCTCCAACGTTTCTTCGCATGGCTTGCAGCCCGGCAGCGCAAACAAAATATACGTGTCCTTCGTGCCGCTCAGTTGTAACGCCGACATCTGTCCGGTCGTCATATCTTTGACTTGAATCGTTGGAAAAAGAGCTTCTTTTGCTAAACCGTAATGAGCCGGAACAAGGGCGCTATCATGATCCTGATGTCTTGAAGCCAGCAGAGACTCCAGCCTTTCGAAGACCATTTTTTGATGCTTTGCCAGCTTCAGCCCTAAAAACAGGCTGCAAAAAAAGAACAACGACGAAATTGTAATATGCAGCAGCATCAATCGTTCCATTTCCGTTTTCACCACTCTTCGTTCGATTATTGCGATGAAGCATTCTCTTTCATAAGCGCATTGACTTTTTGGATGAAATAATAAGCCGTCAACAAACATAGAACGAGCAGTTCGGTTAACGCCAACATTTGCCATTGCTCCGCATGTTTCAATCGCTCGACTACAGACGGTGATGCGGGGGCTACAATCGTCCAGCCCAGACCGATGAACAAGAGCGCGTTGCGAATCGGAATGCCGACGCCGATCGGTTCGTTTCCGAGCAGTCCGCCGCAGTGGCATGTCAGCTTCGTTTTTTTGAAGAGATGATACGCAATCAGGATGGAAAAGAACAGCAGCATAGCCATTAAGACGATCTCCGGTATATGGTACGGAACGATCGGTACCAATAATAGAACGGCGCAACCGATTTCCAAAGCCACCGTCGTTGCCGATAATATCCGTACCGCCAACGCGTTGCGAATCGATGTAAATCGAACGATCGCTTCTTCAAAGGAAGACATGGCGAACAACTTCGAAATTCCGGTGCTCACAAAAACGGTGCAAACCAGCAATTGGATCGGCATCGTCATATCCAAGACGCGTCACCTCCGGTCGGAATGCCTGAGCCAACGGATCTGCCAAGGCGGTTGAGACGGTCTGATTCGATTATGGAAAAGCCCTGTATCCGAAAAGTCGAACTGCGGATACGGCATTTCCGCGAAATCTTGCAACGGCGACAACAGATGATGGCGGTACTGCCCCATGCTCTTCCCTCCATTCGTTTTTTCTTTTCTATCAATCTCCATATCTGTAATATAAAGAAATCTATCCTTTGAAGGAATGAGTTAGGATGAAAGGGCGATAGTTTCGTCCCAAACGGCACGATGTTTGTCCTTAGCGGACAGAGAAGCGGACGAATCGGATTCGGTTTCGGTTCTCTAGAACGCTTCGGATATTTTGAGCTTGTGCACAAGGCGCAAAAAATGATCGTAGTTTCGGCGGGTCAGCGGTATGTTCTGATTGATGTGAGGATAGACAATAAGATAATTGCCCTGGATGATCGGGTCTGGTATGACCGTTTCAATATGTTTGATATTGGCGAGATAACTGCGATGAGGCGTCATGATCCATTCCGAACAGCGATCCTGAATCCGTTCTAGATTCGTGCTGGTATCCATGATCGTTCCGTCGGTTAAATGGATTTCAAATCGCCTTTTGTCCACTTTTTCTACAAAGACGATGGAGTTTTCGGCGACGTTTACCGTGCGGTATTTATGCTTCACTTGAATGTAGTTTTGAGCGTCTTGCTGCAAGAGCGACAATGTTTTATGCTGTTCGATCCGATGCTTCGCCTTCGTAACGGCTTTGGCAAAACGATCGTAAGGAATGGGCAAATTGATATAATCGATAGAATTCAACTCGAATCCCGCCGAATAATGACGAGGCTCGGTGGAGCGCGACACGATGATGACAGGCGGAGCGAAGCCTTGTCTTTGAATATGCTTGCAAGCGGTAATGCCGTCCATTCGGTCCAACAAAATATCGGTAATAATAAGGTCGGGCATAAATTTGAACACGGCGTCAATTAAAGCGTTGCCGCTGCCCGGCGTATCTACGACGCGCAATCCCAACTTCGTGGCATATTGAATCAACGTATTGCGGCAACGAGGATGATCTTCGGCAATAATGCAAGAGTACTCGGGTTTCATCATAATCATCGGCTCTCCTTCATCTATGAAATTGGTTCGCGTTTGCACGCACGCTCGTAAATCCTCACCTCCATCTACGGAAAATTTTGTAACATTTTGTAATTTACACAATTATTGTAGCTCTAATTACATATTCTGTAATAGGATAGAATTAAATAATTTAGGGATAAAATTATCTACAAGCAAGATGAATTTTTTTCGAAATGATGGGCTGCCCTCAGTAGTGATCACCACTGTCAAGGACAGCCCTGTTCATTTATCGTCAATAAAAGCCTTGGACTGTAGAAAATGATAAAAGGTAGAAACTGGAAAGTAGGCTTTTTTTTCAAGGAGTCAATAATTGCTTAGTTACAGAGTCGTAATTGTTAGTTTTAACTCAATCATGATACTACTTTGACATAGATTGCATTGTAGATATAACTCGTATAAACACATTAACTTTTTGAATAAAGTTTCACGCCTACATTTCGTATAGCCAGGCGTTTGACAACACCACAGAGCGTGTAACCAGTTTAAGCAATCATCTATCTTAATCTAATTAGAAGCGGAAATTTGGAGTATTTCATACATCAAGTTTTAGTTTAAAATTTACATTTTAGGTATATTTTGGTATAATAAAATAAGATAATTTTACTACGTAGAGACTCACTTCCCAAATTAAGCAAATTCAGCTTCTTCTGAGAGGTGTAACGATGGAGCAATGGTTGTACTTACTAATAGGAGATTTTGAAAACCTAAATGAAGAAATTCAGAAACTGATCTACATTAATTTTAGAAATCTAATTTACAGGGATATTTATTTCTTATTAAGAAATTACCATTGGGTTGAAGACACTATACAAGAATCGTTTTTGAAAGTGGTTGCAAAAGCTCCAACATTAAAACAAAATGGTAATATGAAAGCTTGGATTAAAAGAGTCGCTCAGAATACAGCCTATGATTTTATGAAAAAAAATAAGAAATATCGTTATAATTTGGACATCGACCTCGTTAATGAAAATAAAGAATTGGCTAATGATGAAATTGCTGTTGCTGATCAAGTAGAACAAAAAATACGCAACAACTTGCTCAATCAGGCTATCTTTGAATTAAAAGAAAATTACCGAATAGTTCTATTTCTGTATTACATCGAGGAAAAATCCTATAAGGAAATTGCAAAAACACTCAATATATCCGTATCAGTTTTAACTCAACGGTTAGCTAGAGCAAGAAAAAAATTACTTCAATATTTTTTAAAAAAATGGGACGATCGAAAATGAATGATGAACAACTCAAAGATTCTCTAAAAAAGACGACACTCTGAAATTCATATTCCGGACCCGAATCCATCGTGGATTCGGGTGAAAAACACAAATTAATGAAAAGAAATAAACGTAAGGAATGGTTAGATAGAGGAACAACAAGTGATTGCTGTTGTCTGTAATTTTTACGTTTAGTCTAATTTTTAAAGCTAGAACGAAAAACGTATTTCTCTTTCTTTAAATGCGCCGTTTCACTTCTTCAGTCCGATGTCCAAACTTTACATCGTCCCAAGTTAATTCTGTCCAACATTTCGTTGTAATAGCACACCAATTCAGGTCTACTTTTTTAGTTCCGAACGATTGTCCCCAAATATTAACTTTTCGATAATCATTATAAGATATGTTAGCACTACCTTTTTCTAAAAAATCAAATACCGAGTAAAAAATTGATGGAAGGATGATTTAGCATTATGGAAAGTAGTGTTTTTTTCCTGAGATAGGGCAGCCGAGCTAACGGTAATTTAATTTTTTCCAGAAAAACGACCAGTTTTATGCAACTGTTTACTTTTCTCGTAAAGTGAGACTAGATAAAATCTAACAATTTACTTTGCTTTACTAATTGTATGAATTAACAAAAATACAGTAACAGCAATTAATGAAACTATCAGGATTTCTAATAATATTCTATCTGTGTTTATTTCATAAATTAAACTGTATCCGTTATGATCATACGAATCCATAAGTTTCCAGATCGGTGCAAAAACTGCACTTTCTCTTTCTTTGTTAGGCCCCCAAGTTTTAATGCATGGTACAAAAAAAACCCCAATTATTAATAGCAAAAACAAATAACCTGATATTAATATAATTAGCCTATCAATATATTTTTTATTTTGCATAAACCAACCATCCCCCATTAAGGTAAGATAGGAGTTGCATAAATTTAATGCAACTCCATTTTAGTAATATTAATAAGGCATTCTATCCGGAGGTTGTGGAGAATTTGCATTAGGATTTTTGGCACTGTTTGTTCTTGTCCAATAATCATTTGTTTTACTGATTTGAGTACTGTTTATACCTTCTTTTTGTTCTTCAATATAGTGATATCCTGCTTCATCTATATATTCTAAAGCCCAAGTACCAGTATAAATCTTCTTGTTCCAATAAATATATGGACGAGTAGCCCAATATGTCCATGCCGGAATATCAGCTCCTACCGTTTTAGTAGCGGTCTGTGTTACCTCTCTTGCTGCTGAAAATCCAAATTTTGCTTTTATATCTGCGTCCCCTGTGAAACCTATAGATTCCCTTGTCGTAATACTTTTGGTTTCACTCACTTTAATTGGAACGCTTGATCTGTAATTATCTTCACCTAACCATGATATGGTATAGGTATACCAGTTACCATCATAGGTCACTCTAGGCTCCTTTCCAGGTGCCCAATCATTATACCATATCACGACAGATTGAGGTGATATGCTACTTGTGCTTTGCAAACGGTTCTCAGAATTAGCATTAAACCGATCAACCTTCAACTCTAAATTATCCAAAAGTTTAGCATACTTTGGGTTTTTGGCGACCAATTCCTCTATTCCTTGTTTGAGCTTATCCTTATCGATTTTGTTAGTTTCTTTATTGTAAAAATTTGTATTTATCGGAATATGGATAGATTCAGCTACTGTAGGTGCAGGGTAAGCATTTGACCATTCTTCTGTCTGCACCTGCTTTTGCTGAACTGACTGTGTCGCACTCTCTGTTGCGTATGCAGCGGCAGATGAAATGCATAAAAAAATAGCTGTAGCAATCATTGCAATCTTTTTGAATTTAATCATTCCTTCTCCTCCTGTACCTAAAATTAGGATTTTTTTAAAACTTCATCTTGTAGCATTAACGTAGGTTAAATTAGGCATTGTTCGAGTCGGGTTACCATATATATATGATTTATTTTCCTTTTTATAGATCCCCCCCTACATTATGGCATGCTGTGTTACCTGAAGAATTGCCTCTACTTATATAACGATGCGGATACCACTAATCTAACGAAAAATTACAAAAGTAAATAGTGACCGTAAAATGTTTGAAGAAGTAAAATTGTTTGTGCAACAAATTTGGATTCTTTTCAGACAACAAAAAGTAGGGTATTCTCGGGATTGACCAAAACCACCAAGAAAGTAACCCTACTCATGAATAATGTGCACAAAATAGGCCTTAATGATGTATTTAAAATTCTAGTAAGGAGTTTGTCAAAGAAAAATTAGGATTCATCAAGAAAGAACAGATGTCTAACTTTCTAATGAACAGTACCTCCAGACAATCTACAACGAGGACATCGATTTTGCTCATCAGGCGTTTGACGCAATGAAAGCGAAGTGGGTAAAATAATACCCGAAAGAGATGGCATCATGGGAAAAGCAATTGCCCACACTACGCTTCAATATAAGCAGTTGGCAGACCAGCAATTATCTTAGCATCGAGTTCGAGTGATAACTTTCCCTAAGTTAAAGCTTCCCAAACCCCACTAACTGGAGTTCTTTTGCATAAAAATTCCGGAACCTACTTGTTAAGATTCCGGAATTCCTAATTTTTTATGATAAGTTTATATCGTCTTCGCCGCTGCCTGCCTTCCTTGCTCGATCAAGCGGTACGCCCGCGCGATTTCTTCATCCGCCGGCGAAGGCACTCCTGCGAGCGGATAAGCTTTGCCAAGCTGTTCCCACTTATATACGCCCATTTGATGATAGGGCAATATCTCGAATTTCTCGACTCCGTGCAGCGTGCCAAGCAATTCGCCGTATGCGATCAAGTCTCGCTCGTCGTTATGGATGCCCGGTACATACACGAGACGAATCCACATCTTCTTGCCGCTATCCGACAACCGTCGGGCGAATTTCAACGTCCGGTCGATCTTTTGCGCCGTTAAGGCAAGATGCTTGTTCGGATCGATATGCTTAATATCAAGCAGCACCAAATCGGTTGCATCCAGCAGTTCTTCCGCCCGCTCCGCCTCGCAAAATCCGTTCGTATCGAGCGTCGTATGCATTCCCCAGCGCCGCTTGACCTCGCGGAACAGTTCGGAGACGAATGGGGCTTGCAGCGTCGGTTCGCCGCCGGAAACGGTCAAGCCTCCGCCGGAAGCATTGTAATAAGAGAGATACGGTTCGATCTCCGCCGCCACTTCCTCGACGGACATGCTGGTCCCTTTCGTCGTGTCCCATGTATCGGGATTGTGGCAGTATTGGCATTGCAGGGCGCAGCCCTGCATGAAAAGCACGAAGCGTATGCCGGGTCCGTCAACGGTGCCGAACGTCTCTAATGAATGGATTCGACCGTTCATTTTTTTCACGCATCCTTTCTGCAGCACTGCGCCTTATTGTTCCAACATGCAGCGAATGCCTTGCAATTTGATCTTCCGTTACATCATGCCATGGAACGTACGGTTGATCACGTCCAATTGCTGTTCTTTCGTCAGCTTAATGAAGTTGACGGCATATCCGGAGACGCGGATCGTCAATTGCGGATAATTCTCCGGATGCTCCATCGCGTCGATCAGTTGCTCGCGGTCGAACACGTTGACGTTCAGATGATGGGCTCCGCTTCCGAAGTAGCCGTCCATCATCGCCACAAGGTTGGATTTGCGGACTTGATCTTCCTTGCCGAGCGCTTTCGGGACGATGGAGAACGTGTTGGAGATACCGTCCAGACTATGCTCGTATGGCAGCTTCGCAACGGAGCTAAGCGATGCGAGCGCCCCTTTCTTGTCGCGCCCGTGCATCGGATTGGCTCCCGGAGCGAAAGGCTCGCCCGCCTTGCGGCCGTCCGGCGTCGTGCCCGTCTTCTTCCCGTATACGACATTGGACGTAATCGTTAATACGGATTGAGTCGGGAGCGCGTTGCGGTACGCTTTATGCTTGCGCAGCATGCCCATGAACTTTTCCACCAATTGAACGGCGATACGGTCGACGCGATCGTCGTTATTGCCGTAGCAAGGATAATCTCCCTCGATTTCGAAATCGACGGCAATTCCTTGCTCGTTGCGGATCGGCCGAACTTTCGCGTATTTAATCGCGCTCAAGGAATCGGCCGCGACGGACAATCCTGCGATACCGCATGCCATGGTGCGCAAAATGTCCTTGTCGTGCAGCGCCATCTCGATTCTTTCATAGCAATATTTATCATGCATAAAGTGAATGACGTTGAGCGTGTTCATATACAGCTTCGCAAGCCATTCCATCATCGCCGTGAAGCGTGCCGTCACTTCCTCGTAATCGAGCACTTCGGACGTGATGCGCGGATATTCGGGACCGACCTGCTTGCCGGATTTCTCGTCGACGCCGCCGTTGATGGCATACAGCAAACATTTGGCGAGATTGGCGCGTGCGCCGAAGAACTGCATCTGTTTCCCGATCCGCATAGCGGATACGCAGCAGGCGATTCCGTAATCGTCGCCGAAGTGCGGGCGCATTATATCGTCGTTCTCGTATTGGATGGAACTGGTCTCGATCGACACCTTGGCGCAATATTTCTTGAAAGCTTCTGGCAATTTCGTCGACCAGAGCACCGTTAAGTTCGGTTCGGGCGCCGGCCCCAAATTGTATAACGTATGCAGGAAACGGTAGCTGTTGCGCGTAACCCGCGTTTCGCCGTTCAGGCCCATGCCGCCGATCGACTCGGTAACCCACGTCGGGTCGCCGCTGAACAATTCGTTGTAATCCGGCGTACGCAAAAATTTCACGATACGCAGCTTCATGACGAAATGGTCGACCAGCTCTTGCGCCTGCTCTTCGGTCAGCGTTCCTTCTTGCAAGTCGCGCTCGATATAGATGTCCAGGAACGAGGACACTCTTCCCAAGGACATCGCCGCGCCGTTCTGTTCCTTAATGGCGGCCAAATAGCCGAAATACAGCCATTGGAACGCTTCCTTCGCATTAACGGCCGGTTTGGAAATGTCGAACCCATGCATGGCGGCCATAGACTTCAGTTCGCCCAGTGCGCGGATTTGCTCGGAGATTTCCTCGCGGTCCCGAATCGTATCGGCGTCCAGCGCGTCCAATTCCAGGTTCAGCAAATCTTTCTTCTTCTCTTCGACCAGGAAATCGATTCCGTACAGAGCTACCCGGCGATAATCGCCAATAATGCGTCCGCGTCCGTAAGCATCCGGCAGTCCGGTAATAATGCCGGCGGAACGGGCTTTCCTCATTTCCGTCGTATAGGCGTCGAATACCCCTTGGTTATGGGTCTTGCGGATCGTCGTAAACATATCGACGATTTGCTGCGGCATCTCGAAGCCATACGCTTTGCAGGCGTCGATCATCATGCGGATGCCGCCGAAAGGTTGAATCGAACGTTTAAAAGGCTCATCGGTTTGCAACCCGACGATTTGCTCTTTCTCTTGATCCAAATAGCCTGGTCCGTGCGAAGTGATCGTCGATGGCGTGTTGACATCGACATCCAAAACGCCGCCGTTGTCGCGCTCTTTTTTCGTTAAGTCGGACACGATTTGCCATAGGGCTGTCGTTCTGTCCGTCGGACCGGCGAGGAATGACTCGTCTCCGTAATACGGCTTCAAGTTCGCTCCGATAAAGCTGTTCACATCCACCGTTTTCGTCCATTTTCCTTGTTTGAATCCGCGCCAACCTTGTTCCGCCTGTTTCATCACGTCTTGTTCAATCACCGACATCGTAATCCCTCCATTTTCTGTACTACATATTCAGGATATCTGTTTATTGATTTCTCCATTTCCTGAAATATAGGATTTGTCTTATCGT
Source organism: Paenibacillus sp. MSJ-34 (assembly GCF_018918005.1). Lineage (GTDB taxonomy): Bacteria > Bacillota > Bacilli > Paenibacillales > Paenibacillaceae > MSJ-34. Next base: position 82,426 of record NZ_JAHLPR010000024.1, read on the forward strand.
TTACACTTTAATTGTACAATTAGAAAGAGATTAAAGTTGTGACAAAAATCACATTCGGATGATTTTGCCACAACTTTTCTCAACTGTTATATTAATTATTCAATCTGTTATATATATTTCGTTTTATCGGTTTGAAACTGTATTATTCAAACTTGCCGTAAAACGCGTTCCGATATATTTCGGCAAGTTCCGTAACGAGCGGAAGCTTCGGATTCGCCGTCGTACATTGATCTTCGAAGGCGCGATCCGCCAAATAATCGACTTTCGCTTCAAATTCTTTGGCATCGAACCCGAGCTCTTGGAACGACTCCGGAATGCCGAGCGCCTTGTTCAGCTTGCGGATCGCCGCGATCAAGCTGCTTACGCCTTCTTCCACCGTGCGCGCCGGCAGCCCGAGAATGCGCGCGATTTCCGCATAACGCTGATCCGCGATAAAATGATCGTATTTCGGGAACGATTGGAATTTCGTCGGTTTTTTCGCATTGTAACGGATCACATGCGGCATAAGAATCGCATTGGTGCGGCCGTGCGCCGTATGATATTCCCCGCCCCATTTATGCGCCAAGCTATGGTTGATGCCAAGGAACGCATTGGCGAATGCCATACCGGCCAGCGTCGAAGCGTTATGCATTTTCTCGCGTGCGACCGGATCGCCGGTTAAGGCCGACTTTTCCAAATATTCGAATACCAATTGAATCGCTTTGATCGCAAGCCCGTCCGTATAATCGTTCGCCATGACCGAAACGTACGCTTCGATCGCATGCGTCAATACGTCCATGCCTGTATCCGCTACGGCCACTTTCGGCAAGCTATAGACGAAATCCGGGTCGATAATCGCCACGTCCGGCGTCAGCTCGTAATCGGCCAGCGGATATTTCGTATTGCCGCGCTCCTTGTCGGTAATGACAGCGAACGAAGTGACTTCCGATCCCGTGCCCGAAGTTGTCGGAATCGCTACGAATTTCGCTTTTTGGCCGAGACGAGGGTACTTGTACGTCCGTTTGCGGATATCGAGAAATTTTTGTTTCAAGTTGTTGAAATCCGTGTCCGGATATTCGTAGAACAGCCACATCGCTTTGGCGGCGTCCATCGGGGAACCTCCGCCGAGCGCGATAATGCAGTCCGGCTTGAACTGATTCATCATCGCCACGCCGCGATCCACCGTCGCCGTCGACGGATCCGGTTCAACCTCGGAGAAGATTTCGACGGCTACCGGAGTCAGCCGTTGCCGCAAGTAATGCTCCACCTTCTCCACATAACCCAATTTGACCATCATCGGGTCGGTCACGATCATGACGCGGTTAATATCGCGCATTTTGGCCAAATATTGCGTCGCGCCTTTTTCGAAATATATTTTGCCCGGAACTTTAAACCATTGCATATTCACCGTGCGGCGCGCCACCCTTTTCACATTGATTAAATTGACCGCAGTTACGTTCTGCGAGGTCGAATTCCGTCCGTACGAACCGCAGCCGAGCGTTAGGGACGGCAAGTTCGTATTGTAAATGTCGCCGATCGCGCCATGCGTCGACGGGGAATTGACGATGATGCGGCCGGTTTGCAGCCGGTCTGCGAATTTTTGGATCACTTCGTCGTCGTTCGAATGAATGACCGAGGAATGTCCCATGCCGCCGAATGCCACCATTTCGGTCGCGCGCTCAATGCCCTCGTCCGCGTTTTTCACTTTGTAGCACGCCAGCACAGGGCTTAATTTTTCCGCAGACAATGGATAGTTCGGACCGACTCCCTCGAGCTCCGCAATCAATATTTTCGTATCCTGCGGAACTTTCAAACCGAACATTTCGGCGATTTTCGCCGCAGGCTGGCCGACGATATTCGGATTGACCGCGCATGTGCCTTCCTTCATCGCTTTGCCGGACAGAATCGCCGTTTCTTCTTTCGTTAAGAAGTAGCATCCATGGGCAATGAGCAATTTTTTCACTTTGTCGTAAATCGGCTCTTCAATGATCACTGCTTGCTCGGACGCGCAAATCATGCCGTTGTCGAACGTTTTGGAAAGGATCAGATCCGTAACCGCCTGTTCGATATGGGCCGACTTCTCGATAAAGCAAGGAACGTTGCCGGGACCGACGCCGAGCGCCGGTTTGCCTGCGCTGTAAGCCGCCTTGACCATGCCCGCGCCGCCTGTCGCCAATATTAAAGCGACGTCCGGATGGTTCATAAGCGCGTTGGTCGCTTCCATCGACGGCGTCTCGATCCACTGGATGCAATCTTTCGGCGCGCCTTTGGCGACAGCCGCATCGCGTAAAATCCTCGCCGCTTCGGCGCTGCATTTTTGCGCGGAAGGATGGAAAGCAAATACGATCGGATTGCGCGTTTTGATGCTTATAAGCGCCTTGAACATCGTCGTCGACGTCGGATTCGTCACCGGGGTAATGCCCATGACGACCCCGACCGGTTCCGCGATTTTTTGGCAATTTTCATACGGATTGTCTTCGATGACGCCGACGGTTTTATCGTATTTAATGCTGTGGTAAATGTACTCCGTTGCGAAAATGTTCTTCGTAATTTTGTCTTCGTACACGCCGCGCCCCGTTTCCTCCACCGCGAGCTTGGCCAAAGCCATATGTTTGTCCAAGCCGGCAAGCGCCATCGCCTGCACGATTTCATCCACTTGCTCCTGATTGAGCGCCATGAACGCTTCTTGCGCCTTGCGCGCTTTGCGCATGACCGCATCGATTTGCTCCTGAACGGTTTGCGTCGTTTTTTCGGCTTTCAATTCGTTTTTCACTGCCATCCCAACCATCCTCCACTTCCCTAATTTCTTTTTTTGTCTGTGACACTTTTAGCATACAACAAATCATTGTCTTTGTATCGTGAAAAAATTCACAAAGTTTGAAAATTGTTTGAATTTTCATCAGCGTGAAAAAAAAGAACTGCAATTTTAACTAATTATTCATAATTGTCGACGCTTATGGGTGTTCCCTTGCGGCAATACATGTTAAAATAAGTATGTGATAATTTGCACAAACCAAATTGCAACTTCTGAATTTTAGCAAAACAAATGACGGGAGAGAGGGGAATGGGCATGGCACAATTCCAATTGAACGAACAAGCAGTAGCAGGAAATACAAGCTGTTTCTCGGAACAAAATTTGAATAGATTGTTAGAAGCGATGAAAGAACGCGTTTTTTCCAACGATACTCATCTGTTCTGGGAAGGAGACGAGGCGGATAAGCTTTATTATTTGAAAAGCGGGCGCGTGAAAATTACGAAATCGACGGACGAAGGAAAAGAACTGATCCTCTATATGTACCGGTCGGGCGATCTGATCGGCCATGTCGATCCGTTCAACCAATCGAGACACGGCTTCACCGCCGAAGTGTTGGAGCAATCCGTCGTCGGCGTCGTGGAACAAAAAGATTTGGAACTGCTCATCTGCCAATATGCCGATTTCTCCATCGATTTTATGAAGTGGATGGGCATCCATCATCGGCTGACGCAAACGAAATTCCGCGATCTAATGCTTTACGGCAAGCCGGGCGCGTTATGTTCGACCTTAATCCGGCTAGGCAACACGTATGGGGAGAAAACCGATAAAGGCATCCTGATTAACAAAAAAATTACGCATACCGATCTGTCCAACATGATCGGAGCGACGCGCGAAAGCGTCAACCGGATGTTAAGCGATCTGCGCAAAAAAGAGGCGATCGATTACGATAACGGACTTATCGTCATTCAAGATTTGCAGCAATTGCGGGAAATTTGCCATTGCGAAATGTGTCCGAACGAGATTTGCCGGATTTGATTTCCTTGCTCTCCCCTTCCCCTTCGCCGGCTGCTTCGTAGATGGCGGATAGCCGCGCAGCGAAATACCGCTGCCGGCTGACGGCGCCAGCGGGCGGGCTAACGAAACGTATACACTGCGGATGTTAACGTAACTGTATCACGCTAATGAGGGGAAAAGGGCGGTAAAACCGCCGATTTCCAATGAATAAGGATACGTAGTTTCGCTAAAATGGGGATGTCTTCATTTTGAGTCGAATAAGAATTGCTAGTTTCGTTAGTGCCAAACAAGGAGCGTAGGTCCGCGCGCATCGCCTTTGAAATGAAGCGAGGTATCCGCTTCTGTATGCGCGATAAAGCGGCGGCGATTTATGAAATTGACTCTCTTCACAGGAATAGTAAAATGGCATTCAACCCGGCGACGGATTGGATGTCATTTTTATTTTATTTACTTTCTTCTCGGGCCGAAATCAGCGCTTCTTGTCTGTTCAAGGGAGATTTATGCCTAAAAAAACAAATGAACCGAAATCAATCGGCCCATTTGCGCTAGAATACAATTATTTGCTTTTATTTGAGACAAACCAATACATCATTCCCATAAACAAAGCGCCGCCGACAATATTGCCGAGCGTTGCCGGTATCATATTGTGAAACCAGCCGGCAATCGATACCGTCTCCGGATGCGTCGGCAGCATAACCGCCAGGCTGAGCACCGTCATATTGGCGACACTATGCTCGTAACCGGATGAGATAAAGGCGTACAAGCACCACCAGATCAGAATGAGCTTTGCCGTATCTTCCTTCGCCCTGCTCGCGGTCCAGATGGATAAGCAGACAAGCCAATTACATAAAATGCCGCGGCAAAATATTTCCAATGCGCTTAAATTCATTTTTTTCGAGGCGACCGTAAATAATAGATGATCCGGAGGAATGTCTTTAAATATGCCTCCTCCAACGACTAAAGCGCACAGGATGAGCGCTCCGACCAAATTGCCGAGCCATACGGTCCCCCAATTTTTCAACAAATCTCCGACGGACGTTCTTCGCTCCAACGTACTGATCGCGAAATACATATTCGCTCCGGTAAACAATTCCGCTCCGGCGAATATGACGAGCGTCAGCGCAATGCCGAACGATACCCCCATCACCAAATTGTAGGCGGGCGAATGTTCCGCGAAGAACGGCGCTCCGACGATATTGATCAATACGATCCCGATGCCGACATACGCTCCGGCCAGCCATGAGGACATGAAATACCGCAGCCAGCTTTGCCGCATCGCTTCTTTCTTGGATAAAGCGGTATGAACCATAGACTCTACGCTCGTTTTGTACATCTGGCCCACTCCTCTCCTTGCAGTCTCAGGCAGTCATCCGCATCCGCTTCTCATTCCCGGAATGAAGGAGTCATTCCGATTTGAACCTCTCCGCCATCGGTAACGCGCACGCGAAAGGTTTGCACGCTCCCTGTGTCCGGCGCCTGCACTAACCCGTCCGCCATATCGATTTTCCAATCGTGCAGCGGTTCGTACAAATATCGGCCCGAAACGATTCCTTCCGCAAGGGGCCCGCCTTTCGGATGAGGGCTCTTGTTCTCCAAGGCGAACACATCGCCTTCTTCCGAACGGAATACCGCGATCTCCTTCCCCCGAAGATGAACGACCCGCCCGATTCGGACGATAAATTCGTTTATGTTTCCAACGGTGTAATACGTCAGCTTCTTATCGCTTGAAGATTGATGCGCTTGTACCGATTTCATCGCATTCCCCTCCTTTTTACGCTTGAATATCCTCATACAACGCGCTGCGGACAGACGCATCGTTCAACACTTTGCGCCACGGATCTTCCGTTTGCTGCAATGCCAACTCCATCCGTTCGACGAGGGCGCGACGCGATTCCATATTGTCAACCGCCGCATTCTTGACCGCATCCAAACCGATTCGTTCCACCCACTCCGACGTCCGTTCCAAATATGTGCCGGTTTCACGATAAAACTGCATCACGGCGGCGGTAATTTCGATTAACTCCTCATCCGTCTTAACCTTCGTCAGCAGATCGGCCAGACGCGGCTTAATTCCGCCGTTGCCGCCGACATATATTTCCCAGCCGCCTTCGTTGCCCACAATTCCGATATCTTTCGTACAAGATTCCGCACAGTTGCGCGGGCAGCCGTTGACGGCCATTTTGAATTTCGCCGGGAAGTCGAGCCGTTCGAATTTGCGTTCGAGCAGCGCGCCCATGCCCATGGAGTCTTGCGTGCCGAAACGGCAGAATGAAGAACCGACGCATGTTTTGACAGTACGGAGCGATTTGGCGTACGCATAGCCGGACGGCATGTCAAGCTCCTCCCATACTTTCGGCAAATCCTGTTTCTTGACGCCGATTAAGTCAAGCCGTTGTCCGCCCGTCATTTTGACGACCTTGACATCGTATTTCACGGCCACCTCGGCGATTTTTTTCAATTCCTCCGGCGTCGTAACGCCGCCGTACATGCGCGGCACAACGGTATAGGTACCGTCCTTTTGGATGTTGGCGTTCATCCGTTCGTTGACGAAACGGGACGATTTGTCATCTTCATATTGGACAGGGCGGATCATGCCTAAATAGTAATTCAGCGCGGGACGGCATTTCGAACAGCCCTCCAAATTGCGCCAACCGAGCACATGCATCGTTTCTTTAATCGTTCCGAGTCCCTTCTCGCGAATCGCCGCCACAATCTCGTCACGGCTAAGCGCCGTACAACCGCAAATGCCCTGCTTGCTCGCAACGGCATCGTATCGCTCGCCTAATTCCAGCTGCAATAGTTGTTCAACCAACGGTTTGCATCCGCCGCAAGAACGCGTCGCCCCCGTTTGGGCTTTAATTTCGTCGACCGTCGTCAAACCTTGCTCTCTTATAGCGTCGACGATCGCTTTCTTGTTCACTCCGTTGCAGCCGCATATGATTTCGTCGTCGGCCATCTCGGCGGCCGCGTTGCTCTTTTCCGCACCTCCGCAGCAGCCTGTTCCCATGATGGAAGCATACATCTCTTTCGTCATTTCTTTGCCCGTTTTAATCCACTGCTGCAGGCGGGACGATTCGGATACGTCCCCGAACAGCACGGCGCCTACGACGCGGTTGCCGCGCAGCAATATTTTTTTGTACGTATTGTTCCAATCGTCCTGCGTTCGAATCACTTGCAGATCCGGCCTGTTCTCGAATTCCCCGGTTGAGAAAACGTCGACGCCGGAAATTTTCAATTTCGTCGACAGCACCGACCCTTCGTACGGCTTCGTCTCCACACCGCATATATGTTTGGCAAGCACCATGCCCTGCTCGAACAACGGCGCGACCAAACCGTAACTGACGCCGCGATGCTCGCAGCATTCTCCGACCGCATATACGTCCGGAGCGGACGTTTGCATGAAATCGTTGACGATAATCCCCCGATTGAAGTTGATTCCGCTTGTTTTGGCCAGTTCGGCATTCGGACGAATGCCTACCGACATGACGACGAAATCCGTCTCGAGTTCCGTGCCGTCGTCAAACCGCAATCCGCTTACTCTTTGCTCCCCCGCTATTTCCACCGTTCGCTTGCCCATTGCGAATTTCAAGCCTTGCCGTTCCAATTCGCGCTTCAACATGGCCGCCGCCTCGTCATCCAACTGGCGTTCCATCAATCTGTCTTCCAGATGAACGACGGTTACGTCCATGCCTAGCCCGAGCAAACCTTTGGCGGCCTCCAAGCCAAGCAATCCGCCGCCGATTACCGCCGCTTTCTTGAATGTGCGCGCGGCTTCGATCATCCGGCTGCAGTCTGCAATGTCTCGGAACGAGACGATTCCCTCCTTATCGATTCCGGGAATAGGAAGCATGACCGGATTCGAACCTGTTGCGATAATACATTTATCGTATGCGACCGAGACGCCCTTGTCCGTGTGCACCGTTTTGTTTGCCGTATCGATATGAGTCACGGTTGTTCCGGTATGAAGCGTAATATTATTTTCCCTATACCAATTCCAGTCGTTTAAAATAATATCGGAAATCGATTTGCTTCCCTCAAGTACATAGGACAGCATAATCCGGTTATAGTTCGGATGCGGCTCACTGCCGAATACGGTAATATCGAACGATGAAGACAGCTTCATTACTTGCTCCAGCGCACTGACGCCCGCCATTCCGTTTCCGATCAATACAAGCTTCTCGCGCTCTTGGCTTCGCATATCGAATACCTCCCCTGTGTACGAAGTAATTCGAGTATACATTCAACGGTTTTCGAACGATGTGATAAATTTCACAGCGCAGAACGCCAAGTTTGAACGATAATGCAAAGACCGGATCCATCGCGCGCTCGTCGCGCTTTAGATCCGGTCTTCGCCGTATGTATGCCGCTATTCCATTGTAATTATGTATGCAAATCGAATTTTTATTTGATAAGGTTGGAGGACGGGTCGACTTCCGTCGTTTTCACGAAAATTTCAACCCGGTCATTTTCATTCAGCATATGATTTAACGGTTCTGCGGATACTTCCTTATCATTCACTTTAATCCCCCACTCCATCGTCGGATCGAGGGCAACATCGTTGACGGACACGATCGATTCGCCGTCTTCGGAAACCTTGACGATCCCGCTTCCTTCCAGAATATCGCGTACTTTAATGCCTTCCTTAAAGTCGGCGATGATCGTATTCGTCAAGTTTGGCACAATTTTCCCGCCGTTGATTTCGAGCGTCGTCGTCGGCACTTTCTCCGTTTTCAATTCGGACTCCATTCGAGGTGCTTCCGTCTGAAGCGCTTCCTTCGGCGAGCACGCGCTTCCGGTAATCAGCAATAGCGCCGTGCCAGCTCCGAATATGAGCTTCGTCAACTTCATAACTACACTCGCTTTCTAGTTGTAATCGTACTTAATAGATTCATTATGCAACAAGATAAGCGCGAAAAAGTTTCAAAGAGATGACAATTTCGTTGGAAACAAGCGAATGCGCGTGCAGATCCGCTCCGGCGATTAGCGCAATTTCGCTTTTTGCAGCCTTAGCGCATTGACGATGACGGACAGCGAACTAAGCGCCATCGCCGCCCCCGCAACCCACGGGGCAAGCAAGCCGGCGGCGGCAATCGGAATTCCGATCGCATGATACGCCAGCGCCAGGAACAAATTCTGTTTCATATTGTTCATCGTTTTATGGCTTAAGTGGATCGCGTCGGGAATGCTGTTCAAATCTCCCCGAAGCAGCGCGACATCCGCGGCTTCCATCGCAATCTCGGATCCGTTGCCGATCGCGATGCCAATATCGGCCGCGGCCAATGCCGAAGCGTCTTTGATGCCGTCTCCGATCATCGCCACTTGATGGCCTTGTACCTGCAGCTTGCGTACCGCTTCCGCCCTGTCTTGCGGCAGAATTTCCGCAAGCACGTGCACGATTCCGGCCTGATTGGCGATCGTTCGGGCCGTGCCGCGGCTGTCGCCGGTCAGCATAATGACTTCGATGCCCATCTGTTTCAGGCGCAGAATGGCGGCAGAGGCCGTTTCTTTCAGCGCATCGGATACGGCGGCGATCCCTGCGTATTTCCGGTCGACGGCAATGAGCATCGCCGTTCTCCCTTGCGCTTCCATACGCCCAAGTTCCCGTTCCGCTCCCGAAATATCGATTCGATGCTCATGCATCAACCGCCGATTGCCGACCAGCACTTGACGGCCTTCCACGTCGGCTGCGACGCCGAGTCCGGCTTGCGCTTCAAAGTGCCGCACGCAATCCTGGCTTCCCGCAAGATCGATATCCGCGCGCTGCGCGATTCCGTGAAAGATCGCCTTCCCGAGCGGATGGTCGGATTGCTTCTCCGCGAGCGCCGCTAAGCGCAGCACCGTCTGTTCGTCCCAATCGCCGGGAATGACGACCGTTTCCCGCAGCAGCGGCTTTCCTTGCGTAATCGTGCCTGTCTTATCGAAGACGATGATGTCCACTTCATGCGTAGTTTCCAGAAACTGGGCGCCTTTAAACAAAATGCCGAGCGCCGCGGCGCGGCCCGAACCGGTCATCACCGAAATCGGGGTCGCGAGGCCAAGCGCGCACGGACAAGCGATGACCAGCACCGCTATGCCGGCCTCCAGCGCCGCCGCGAAATTGCCCGATTGAACAAACATATACCAAATGATCGAAGTCACGACCGCAAACGTGACGACGATCGGAACGAAGACGCCGGCCACGGCGTCGGCCACCCGTTGAATCGGGAGCGGTTTCGCGCTTTGCGCTTGGGCAACCGCTCTTACGATTTGCGACAGGGCCGTATGTTTCCCGATTCGCGCGGCCCGCACGAGCAAACGGCCCGATTCGTTCATCGTGGCGCCGAACACGGTGTCGCCAGGTTGTTTCATCACAGGCGCGCTGTTGCCTGTCAGCATGGATTCGTCAACGTCGGAAGCGCCTTCAACGACTTCGCCGTCGGCCGGAATCGGCGCGCCGGGTCTGACCAGCAATAGATCTCCGACCGCGACATCGGCCGCCGGCACTTCCGTTTCCTCGCCGTCCTTGACAAGGATTGCCGTCTTCGGCTGCAATTCGACGAGCGATTTGAGTTCCGCCGACGTTCTCCCTTTCGCTACCGCTTCGAGCAGTTTCCCGAATACGACCAGCGTAATCAAGATCGCGCTGGTTTCGTAATAAATGCCCGGCATTTGGTGAAATTGTCCGACCCAGCGCAGCGTCGCCGCCAAGCTGAACATATAAGCCGATGTCGTTCCAAGCGCGACGAGAACGTCCAAATTGGCGCTCCCGCCCTTTAACGCCCGATATGCGCCAACATAAAACGGTTTGCCGATCCAGAACTGCACCGGCGTGGCCAGCGCGAACTGAACCCACGGATGTTTCAGAAATTCCGGCACGTATATCCAGGACAGCCATGAGAAATGGCTTGCCATCACCCACAACAGGGGAAAAGAAAGCAGGGCCGAGACGATCAACCGTTTCTGTTGGAACCGGATTTCCATTTGCCGCTCCGTTTCGCCGGAGTTCGCTTCTTCTTCGACAATCGCCTCGTATCCGAGCTCTTCCACCTTCTCGATAATATCGAATACCGACAATTCGGCCGGATCGTATTCGACGCGCGCCGATTCGAGCATCGCATTTACATTCGTTTGTTGTACGCCCGGAAGATCGTTCAAGCCTCGTTCGATCGCGGCGGAGCATGCCGCGCAAGTCATGCCTCGGATGCGAAAGTCTTTCGTCTCCATCGCTATCGACCTGCCGATATACTGCCTGTGGTTTGATTTCTTTGGGCTTGGTTGCTTGTTGTTTGCATGACCGTCAACTCCTTATAACTTCAATGACCGCTCTTGCCGAAAGACGAGCCTTCGAATCTAATTTTACTTTCTATCATAATCATACCCCTGTCCTATGGCAATATCAAACGCAAGCGAGAGGAACGGATGGAAGGCGCAAGATCGGGCTGGATCGCAAGTTGCCTTCGCGTTATAATACAAGGCAAGAGACGAAGAACGTCCCGATCCATTTCCGTTATGAATGGAACCGGGACGTTTTTATTTATAGGATCTCGGAATAAACCGGGCGATTGAGGCTCAATTTGGGGTGCTTGAGTTAAAATTATCGATGTAAACGTGTTTTTGAAAGCAATTTTCAAAAATGCGTATGCTAAAGAACCCGA